>LDAQ01000056.1 GCA_001028025.1 Faecalicatena fissicatena
TAACGGAATTCCTGAGCTGATCGCCAGCACACCGGCAATCGCTGACAAATGCAAAAAAGCAGGCATCCCGGTAATCGGAGATGACTGGAAGAGCCAGTTAGGTGCAACCATCGTCCACAGAGCACTTGCAAAACTGTTCGAAGACAGGGGAATCAAGATCACAAAATCTTATCAGCTTAACTATGCTGGAAATACAGACTTTATCAACCTGGTTATGCGCGGTGAGACAAAGCATGTTACAAAGCATGACGCCATCGCAAGTATCCTGAAACATGACGTGCCGATCGCTCCTGGATTTGCTTTTGTTGACAACCAGGGTGACCAGAAGACCGCAATCATCTGCATCGAAGGCCAGAAATTCGGCGGTGCTCCTGTAAACCTGAACCTGAAGCTGGATGTTATCGACAGCCCGAACTCAGGCGGAATCAGCGTTGACGCTGTAAGATGCTGCATGCTCGCAAAAGACAGAGGACTTGCAGGCGCAATCGAAGAACCAAGCTCCTACTTCATGAAACACCCACCGGTACAGCATCCTGACGATCAGTGCCGCGCTATGCTGGAAGACTATATCGCTGGTAAATAAGCCTATTGACTCCTTCACTTTATAATTCCCGCAGCAGGCCGGATGGGTTTGCATCCCCATCCGGCAGCTGCCGCGGGAAACAAATATCAGGCAGACTGCTGCCCTGTATTTGACTGAAATATGCTGCGAAATTGCAAGATTGTACCTTCCGCAATTTTGCAGCATTTTCTAACTAAAAAACGAAAACCGGGAGGTAACTCATGATAAAATTAGCACCTTCAATTCTTTCCGCTGATTTTGCAGAACTCAGGAAAGAGATCACCATTTTGCATCTCTCTCCCGCCGATTATATACATATCGACGTCATGGATGGCATGTTTGTCCCCAACATTTCAATCGGCCTGCCCGTCATCCAGTCCATACGCAGATATACCGACAAACCGTTTGATGTACATTTGATGATTGAGGAGCCTTACCGTTATATAAACGACTTTGTAAGGGCCGGCGCAGACATCATCACAGTACATGCAGAGGCCTGCCGCCATCTTAACCGCACCATCCAGGCGATTAAGAACCAGGGGATAAAAGCCGGGGTCGTTCTGAATCCCGCCACACCGCTCTCTTCTATAGAATATGTACTGGAAGATGTGGATATGGTGCTTCTTATGACTGTAAATCCAGGATTCGGCGGAGCATCATTTATTCCAAATGTACTTCCGAAGATCACACGGCTCCGTGAGATGATTGACGAGATGGAGCTTACCGTGGATATTGAAGTCGACGGGGGGATCAAACTGGAGAATGTCAAAGATGTCATCAAAGCCGGCGCAAACGTAATTGTGGCAGGCTCCTCAGTATTCAGCGAGGATACATCTGTGAATATTGAGAATTTCTATAAAAAATTTGAGGAGGCAACTAATGAATAAACAAAAACTGCAGCAAATAGCGAACGAAGTGCGCAAGGGAATCGTCACTTCCGTTCACAGTGCAAAAGCAGGCCATCCGGGCGGATCCCTTTCTGCCGCAGACCTGTTTACCTATTTATATTTTGAGGAAATGAACATCGATCCCGAAAATCCAAAGGATCCGAACCGTGACCGTTTTGTCCTCTCCAAGGGGCACACAGCTCCGGGCCTGTACGCTGCACTTGCGCACAGAGGATATTTTCCGGTAAGCACACTCACTACACTCCGCCAGATCGGCTCCATACTGCAGGGACATCCGGATATGAAACACATCCCCGGCGTTGATATGTCCAGCGGTTCTCTGGGACAGGGGGTATCCGCAGCCGTGGGGATGGCACTTGCTGCAAAATTAAGCAGGGATTCCTACCGTACTTATGCACTCCTGGGGGACGGTGAGATTCAGGAAGGCCAGGTATGGGAAGCTGCCATGCTTGCCGGACATCACAAACTGGATAATCTTGTTGTCATCGTAGACAATAACGGACTTCAGATCGACGGCGCAATCGACGATGTATGCTCTCCTTATCCGATCGATAAGAAGTTCGAGGCATTTAATTTCCATGTCATCAACGTAGCCGACGGCAATGACTTTGACCAGCTGAAAGCCGCTTTCGACGAGGCAAAGAATACAAAGGGCATGCCCACTGCAATCGTAATGAAGACGGTAAAAGGAAAAGGAGTTTCCTTTATGGAAAATCAGGCTTCCTGGCATGGAACCGCACCAAACGACGAGCAGTACGCAGTTGCTATGGAAGAATTAGAAAAGGCAGGTGAAGCATTATGTCAGAAGTAAAGAGAATTGCTACCCGTGAAAGTTATGGAAACGCTCTTGTTGAACTGGGCAAAGAACATGAAGAACTCGTAGTGCTGGATGCCGACCTTGCCGCTGCAACCAAAACCGGCGTTTTTAAGAAAGCATTCCCTGAAAGATTTATCGACTGCGGCATTGCGGAGGGTAATATGATCGGCGTGGCCGCAGGTCTGGCTGCCGCAGGGAAAGTACCATTTGCAAGCTCCTTTGCAATGTTCGCGGCAGGACGTGCTTTTGAACAGGTAAGAAACTCCGTTGGATACCCGCACCTGAATGTAAAAATCGGTGCGACACATGCGGGTATTTCCGTAGGTGAAGATGGTGCTACACATCAGTGTAATGAAGATATTGCGCTTATGCGCGCGATCCCGGGCATGGTTGTCATCAATCCGGCAGATGATGTGGAAGCACGTGCCGCAGTAAAAGCAGCTTATGAATACGATGGCCCCGTGTATCTCCGCTTTGGACGTCTGGCAGTGCCTGTAATCAATGATACGCCTGACTACAAATTTGAACTTGGAAAAGGAATCACACTGAAAGACGGAAAAGATATCACCATCATTGCTACCGGACTGTGTGTATCTGCAGCCCTCGAAGCCGCAGAGAGACTGGCAGCTGAAGGTGTTCAGGCCAGAGTCATCAATATCCACACCATCAAGCCGCTGGATAAGGAACTGGTTATCAAAGCTGCAAAAGAGACCGGAAAGATTGTAACTGTAGAAGAACATTCTGTTATCGGAGGACTTGGAAGTGCCGTATGTGACTGCCTGAGCGAAAACTATCCGGCTAAAGTACTGAAGATCGGCACAAACGATGTGTTTGGGGAATCCGGACCTGCTGTAAAACTGCTTGCTAAGTACGGGCTTGACGCGGATGGGATTTATACAAAGGTAAAAAGTTTTCTTTAAAAACAAACAACAAAACAAATTGCACTAAGCCGCAAACTAAGGCAGTTTGAGATGCGTATGTTTTTCGAGAGGAATGTTGCCTGTCAGGGATGAATAACGGGATTTCCAGGGTCTTTAATGAGGCCTGGCTATCCGATAACAAAAAAGTGATGCCTTGCTTCATATCAAGAGCATCACTTTTTAATTATCAATAAACCATTTACTGCGTTCATCAATCCTGATTCTCTAAAACCGGCCAGTGGTTTCACACAATCGGATTATGAGGCGCTTCGCCCCTGAACACTCTCAGGACTGACTCTGCTGTCATAACCGATGTTTCCTCACAGTTGTCATATGTCTCAGCCGCTATATGCGGTCCTGCAATATAATTATCGAATCCAAAGAGAGGATTCTGCAGATCCACCGGTTCGCTTTCGAATACATCGGTTCCAAGGCCTCCGATTTTACCGTTTTTTAATGCTTCTGCAGCGGCTTTTTCATCCACTATGCTGCCCCTTGCTGTATTTACTATGAGCACGCCGTCTTTCATTTTATTAATGCTGTCTTCACATATCAAATGGTATGTCTCATCTGTGGCAGGCAGGTGAAGGGACAGAATATCTGATTCCGCCAGTACTCTGTCCAGAGTCGTAATTTCTACTCCGAGTTTTCTGGCTGCATCTTCGTTCGGGTACTTGTCGAAAGCTATCATTTTGGGATGAAAACCGGTAAGTTTTTCCGCGGTATTCCTGGCGATTGCTCCGAATCCCAGGAACCCCACTGTCCGGCTCTTCATTTCGTGGAACATGGGGCGGGTCCATTCTCCTTTTCGAACGGACTTATTCAGTTCGGGCACCCGTCTGAGAAGCGCCAGCATCAGGGCCACAGTCTGCTCTGCTACTGCAGTGGAATTAATCCCCGGACAATTGCATACCACTATTCCATGCCTTTTTGCTGCTTCCAGATCAAAATTATCCACGCCGACTCCAAATCTGGCTAATACCTTCATACGCGGCGCAAGCTGAAATATTTCTTCATCCCATGTGTCAATTCCCGCAATAACTCCATCTATATCCCCAACAATCTCTTTCAGCTCCTCAGGAGTATACGGTCTGCCATGGGGATTTTCTATAATTTCACAGCCTGCTTCTTCCAGGATTCTTTTTCCAGGCTGACAGTATTTTGAATAGTTGGTCGCCGTTACCAGTACTTTCATCTCTGTTCTCCTCCCATTATGTTCTGTCTGATATCGTCCGTCAGGCGCATTAACTGTTCTATCTCAGATTTTGCCGTTGCATTCAGAAGTGACGCATCTTTTGTTCTTGTATGTATTGAATGAAAGTTTCCAAGCAGTTTCTGGCAGTACTTTGCATTTACCGGATAGACCTGACGTTCAATCAGTGAGGCGATTGTAAGAAAATCAGCGGTTTTTCTGGCTTTCTCAGGGCTGTTTTCATAATTGCTGCAGAGCCATGCGTACAAATCCATATGGAAATTGGCCATTACACCGCTGAAACCGCTCGCCCCCATCTGCAGCGTTTCCAGCAGTGTAGAAGAGTTGGCATTGAAAAGTTTTAGGCTGCTGCCCTTCACGGCTTCCAGTTTCTCTCTGATGATTTCCTCATCACAGCTTGTGTCTTTGATAAAATAGAATCTGCCGCTGTCGGCACACCACTTCAGCAATTCGGGTGAGATAATCCGCTTATATGGATACGGGCATTCGTAGAATCCAAGCGCTGTATCTTCCGGTAATTCTGCCAGCAGCTTTTTCAGATTTTCAAGCCAAACCTCATCACTCTCCCCCTCTGCCGCCAGACGGTTTGTCAGCAGAATCACCGCATCCACTCCGGTTCCTGCAATTTGGTTGAGCTCTGCTGCCTGCTCCTCTATGGTATCTGATATATGGCCGGATGCTACCACGGGTACCCTGCCGGCTGCCTTTTCCTTGACAAACCGCGCAATCTCCACGCGCTCCTCCAGTGACAGGAAAAACATCTCGCTGGACTGGCAGTCAGCGAAAAGGCCTGCCGCTCCGCTTGTAATATACCATTCCACCAGTTTTCCCAGTGATTCATAATCTACCTCGTTCTCGTCTGTAAATGGAGTCAGCATCACCGGATACACTCCATCAGGAAATTTCTTGTTCATCTTTTATTCCTCCTCTTCTTTTTCCAGCCAGTACAGCGGAGCCGTCAAAATCCCCATCTCTTCCAGCCGGTATTCATATGTCCATTTATTTCCACGGGTCCGCCACAGGTTCGGGCCATACCATGTTTCAGTCCGGTCCGCATTGTGCACCGGGCCAAATGCATTGGCGCGGTTTCCGAAGATCCGAATGCGGATCTTATGTCTGCCCGCACTGACTCTTCCCAGGTTCATCCGGTAAGGTGCGTATATCAGGTTTCCTTTTTTCTCTTCATCTACTTCAATCTGCAGAAGTGCACCGCGGTATCTGGAAATCTCTGTCCAAAGCTGCCCCTCTTCTGTAACAACGGACGTCTCATATACAAGATTTCCTGCATAAAAAGGCAATCCCTGTGCCGCATAATTCCCATAATATATTTCTTTTGGATATGCTGTCAGAAGTTTTTTTCTTCCGCGCACCTGTACGCCAAACCTTCCGAGCAGCCAGCACCATTCCACATTCGTTTTCTCACCAAAAGGAATATGCAGTTCCAGAAGATTTTCCCCCTGTTTTATACATCCCAGATAAATTTTACGGATACTCTGATCCACGTACCAGCCCCTGTCTTCCTTGCCGGACAGCCGACCATTTAAATAGATCTGTATTTTCTCCGGCCGCTCCAGTGCCAGATAAACATCTTCAACCTGTATCTCTGCGTCTATATGGAACCGCAGTTTTAGTCTGTGCCCTTCCTTTGATTTTTCCTGATTCACCCATGGCTGTGCCAGAGCCTCCATTCGAAGCGGATAGCCTAACACCTCCCGGAAACGGTTATCCACCCGGAGCAGTTCCTCCTCCGGCTGCCATTCCCCATCGTCAAAAGCATACTCTGCCAGATCAAGAAGACAGCAGTTTTCTTCTTCCAGAATAAAGCGATCCGGTTCCGGAAGCAGTTTTTTCTTCTCCTCCGGACAGATACCGCATTTCTCTCTCAGGACTATAGGTGACGCTTCGCGCTCCGCCACAGTACTTCTGCCCGGCACCAGCCTGTAGAGAAGACTGTCATGAGCGGAAACATATGCCGTTATAATGGTTTTTCCGTTTTCATATCTGGCTGCTTCTGCTGTGATCTTCCCGGTTAAAGTATCATACAAGCTGGGACAATACTCTCCTTTTATCTCAATTGTCAGTTTCTCAGTATAAGTGATATCCTCATTCGCGGGTTTATTCACATGGCACAAAAACAGCCATTCTGCACCGTTATCCATACGCAGCTGGTAAAACATATTTTTCGTCCGCAGCTGGTTTTCCCGGTGCTTCATTCTGGAGGGGTCAGACCCCTCTGAGCATTCTGTAAACAAATTAATGTCGCGGCAGGGCTCCAGAGCATTCAAAAGGCTTTCCCTCTCGAAAGGAATCACCCCGCAGTTCTCTGCCAGTTTTTGAACATCACGGTTTTCTCTGCCGTCCAGGCAGGAGGGGGTTTTGCCCAGAAATAAGATTCTTCCGCCCTGAGACTGATATTCCTGCAGTCTTTTATACGTATGCTCACGGAGTGTTATACAGCCGGGTACAACGATCACTTCGTATGCCCCCTCACCGATCAGGAATTGTGCCGTATGCAGCTCCCCGCCCTGCAACTTTTCTCCATGTCCTTCCATATCAGGTGTTTGTCCATACAGATCTGTGGATTCATCTGCGGAATCAGAATCAGGCCTGTCCAGATCTTCCAGCATGGACTCCGATATAAAATCAAAATCGATCAGCCCGTAAAGCAGCCAGGCTATAAGTTCTTCAAATTCTGTATCCAGTGTCTCCCGGATATCCGCATTGTGAGCCTGGCAGCCCCAGTACATCCAGTAGGATTCGATCGGGTGTATCACCCCGACTCTTACCTTTGCCTTCCCCCTGGTCAGTGCGGTGTTTACTCTTGCAAAATGAACCTCCACCGCATGGTATTCTCTGTACCATGGCGACTGATAACCGATACTCGCCGGGTAATCCCGCTTTGCCTCCCCCTCCATGGAGACCCAGGTCAGATGGGGAACCCTCACCGTCACTCCCAGCGCGGCCTGCCAGTCTCCGGCCAGCTTATGGTTCCGAAAATCAAAGGTCCATCCGGTCACCCCGTAGATCTCGCTCATCACACCCTCCCGCCCCATCTGGCGGGCAACGCTCTGAGCCTGCTTGGCCGTGGACAGCTCTCTTCTGTCGCAAAGCATATCGATCCCCGGTATACCGAAATTCATCATGGGGCGCATGGCCTCCCCTACTGCCATTGTCTGTGAATGCAGGGTCCATTCATTCATCATATGGCCGGTCAGTGCAATTCCATGTTCTCTGCACCATGCGCCCACATGATCTCCGAAAGCTTCCGAAAACCGTTCACACAAATGTCGGTGGTAGAGATACCTGACCTGGGAGTAACAATTTCCTTTTTTCTCCCAGATCAATTCCGGCAGCCCCTCCAATACAGAGATTCCATATGTTTCTGTAAAGGACTCCTCGAAATCATCCGTAAAAGGCAGGATAACCGCCTTCTTCTGAAATGGCTCCTCAAGCCTTTCTTTATGTGCTATCTGCGGCTCATCCGTAAAAATTGCCGGTATCACCGTTCCGAAATCCTCCTTGAACCGCCGGTAGTATTCTTCATGGGTGACCTCTATAAATCGGTCGATGGCTGACTTATCCAGCGTATTTACGTAGGACTGATTATTAAACCAGGGCGTATTTCCGGAGATCTCCAGCCAGGCACACCAGATCTTTGCACCGTCATCGAGCAGGACATCCGGAGCCGCCGCACATTCATAAGATTCCAGTTTTCCTTCGGAATCCAGCGTGATCCGATAGTATCCAAGCAGCGTCCGGCTTCCACTCCTGACCGCCTTCGCTGCCGCCATATATCCTTCCTGCTGCTCTTCCTGCAGTTGATATGGCTCAAAAACCAGAAAACGCATACGGCACTTTTCGTCCTTTGTAACGATTCCTCCTGCCGTCCCGGAGGGCCAGCGGTCCTCATCATACAGCCAGCACAGCAGCCCTTCCTGTTTCATCCTGTCTTTACAGGCAGATACGGCATCAAAAAATTCTTCCCCCAGGTAGGGTGTATCCAGCCCCACTCTGCAGTGAATATGTGCCCCTCCCATACCCATTTCCTCAAACTGGCTGATCTGGGAAATGAGAAATTCCTTGTCCAGCCTGCAGTTCCATGCCCAGAAAGGGGCCCCCCGGTACTCTGCGGACGGATTTTGAAATAATTCCGGATCTAATATATCTTCCTCTGATTTCTTATAAAGCATCTCTATACCTCGTTAATTTTAGAAAGGAGGATGTCTCAAAAACTTCTGGGACATCCTCCTGCTTCATCGTAAAATAAGTATTTGGCCGGGCGCTGTTCCCGTTTCATTATGTTTGTCTCATACTGCGCCTGTTCCGGCCCTTTATTTCACCTGCTCAAACTTCGACTGCATTGCCTTTGTAACCGCCTGCGCATCTGTATCTCCTGCAATTACTTCCTGGAATTTGGCAGTCAGTTCATCGCTGACACCACTTGGCCATGCGTTGTTCAGATTGTAAATTGTAGACAGTCCATCGTATCTGGCCATATATTCCTGAATCATCTCGCGCTCATCTGAAAGGCTCTTGTGTACCGGAATGTTGTCATTGGATTCTGACCATGCCTCAAACAGCGGGGTGCCTTCTGTAAACCAGTAGCTCATAACTGCCTTTATTGCATCCTCATGCCCCTCATTTGCACCCGCAAAGATTCCTTCCGCCGGAGTCAGGTTGTATACAAGCTCTTCGTCCTTCTCATTAGACGGAAGCATGAAAATTCCTCTTTCAAACTCGGTAGCGCCGTCTGCCATCAGTGCCTCCCAGCCAAAGCTTCCGTCAAATGTCATTGCTGCCTTGCCGTCAATGAATGCCTGTCTTGCCTGATCGTGGGATAATCCCAGTGTATCTTCCATTACATATCCGTTGTCATACAGATACTGATATTTCTCGATTGTTTCTTTCCATCCATCATCCGTAAACTTCGTCTCACCCGTATAAAGCTGGTCATCAAAATCAGGATTGTCATTGTAAATGCAGGATGCGCCCATCATGTATGTGCCGAACTGGATCACATAAGCATCCTTATCCCCCATAACAATCGGGGTAATGCCTTTCTCTTTTAAAGCGTCACAACATGCTATGAATTCATCCCAGTTCATCGGAACTTCTGATATCCCTGCTTCCTTAAAAAGCTCCTGATTATACCAGGTTGTTAGGAAACTGGACCCCAGAGGAACCGCATAATTCTTGTCGTCAAATGTAAAGGATTCGACCATATCTTCCCGGAAATCGCCGATACACTCCAGATCGCTCAGATCCAGGCAGTACCCCGCCTCCACCAGAGGTTCCGCCTGCTTGTCCGGCCACCATTCAAACATATCCGGGCCCTCGCCGCTTGCAAACTTCATCTGGATTGTAGATTTGTAGTTATCGCTCGGAAGCTCCTCCACTTCAATTTCAATGTTCGGGAACTGCTCATTGATCAGCTCCGGCAGTATCTCATTATAAAACTCATTTTCTCCGCCTGTGATGAACATAAAGTTCAGGGTCACGTCATCCCCGTCATATGTAAACGCCGGATCCGTGCCGGAGGATGTCTGTTCTGTCTTTTCGGTCTCTTTTTTATCCCCCGCATCGTCTTTCTTTTCATTTCCAGAACAACCTGTTAAAAGAGCCGTTCCTACCATACTCAGTACTAATAAACAACTGACTAACTTTTTCCTCATTCTATTTCTCCCTTTCATCTAATATTCAGTTATCTGCAGTAACTTTTGTTAAGTTTATCCTAGCACGGGGCCGGTAACTTTTTTGATGAATCTGAGTAACTTTTTACTCCCCATCCGGCAATATGCCAAATACTTCGCAGGCAGTCCCGCAGAATATGTCCTCCTCCCAGCCAGGGTGCCTCTCCACAATGGTCCAGTACTTGGCAAGCTCTGTCGGTATCTGCAGAGGAGAATCCGATGAAAACATCACTTTCTTCCCGTCCAGCGCGCGAAGCGCCTCGTAGGTTTCCCCGATTCCGCAGCCGCTTGGTTCCAGATACACCTGCTCATATTCCTGCGCCAGATGTATGGCCTGGGCTGCATAAAAACCACTGCCCAGATGTGCAATCACCATCTTTACATCCGGGTACAAGGCCGCGGCTTTTCTGAGTTTTTCCGGGTCGGCAAATGGAATCCCGTACCCGGTATGCACCATGACAGGAACCCCAAGCTTCCTGGCCGTCTCAAACACAAACAGCCCATCTTCAGACTCCGGATTCACCGCATGGCTGACGGGCGTAAGCTTCAGACCGATAAATCCCAGCTCCCGTATACAGCGCCCGGCTTCTTCTGCATATTCCTCATGCCTGAAATGTGGATTAATCGAAGCCATGCCCCAGTAATTCCTGTTATTCCGGCAGAATTCGTATATCCTGTCATGGTACTGTCTTGTAATTTCCATATAAGGCCTGCCAATAAACGGCTGCACAATGCCGCCTGTGATCCCATATTTCCGGTTATTGACAAGCAGGTCTTCCTCCGTGTGTGCGCAGTCAAATATTACATCATCCCCCAGATGAGAGTGTGCATCCAGTATCATGCTCTTTACCTCCTGTTTTTTCGGTACTCCTGCGGAGTCTCCCCGACAGCCTTTTTAAATACTTTGAAAAAATACTTTGGATTCGTATATCCGATTTCACTGGAAATATACTCAATACTGACTTCCGAACTCGTCAGCAGCTGTTTCGCATGTTCGATCCTGATCTCCGTCAGATATTCATTAAAGCTGATGCCCTTCTCCTTTAACACGTTCCGGCAAATGGCGGGATTGACATAGATGCTTCCCGCAATCATGGAAAGCGTAATCTTTCTGTTATAGTTTTTATGGATATAGCTGTCAATCAGAGCGAATAAATCCTGCCCGCTTTCTTCCTGCCCGCCCACCGACTGGAAAATCAATGCGATATAACCGGCAGTCTCCCGTTTCATTCTGTCCAGATTCTCATCAAACAGATATCTCGTGTCAAAATATCTCATGATATCATCTTTTTCTATGTTCTGTTCCTCTGCATATTCGTTCACCTTTTTCACCATGTATTCACACGTCTTGCGCACATCCCCCAGCGTAAACTGCGAAATGTCGATATTATCAAAGAAACTGTCCATCACGGTCGTCACCTCGCCGGGATCGTACTTCATTCTGCCAAACCAGCTGTCCATGCACTCCGCGGAATAAATCATCCTGCTTTCCCCCGGCTCTTCAAAATACAGGATCTCCCTCTTTGTCCCCAGAAACAGGGCGCCAAGTGCTCTGTCATTATCTTTTCTGAGCGAATTTAATCTGTGAATGCTTCTGGTCGTCCTGCTGATGACACAGACAATCGGTTCTTCCCGGAAGTTATCCACAAGAGTTTTCGCAATCTGTTCCGTTTTCAACTTGAGATAGCTTTCCCGCTCTTTCTCGGTGTACAACAATATAAAAAACTGGGATTTCTGCACCGTATTTTTTATCACCGCCCATCTCATGCTCTGGGCAGACTCCTGACAGATCGAAAAACAGGTCTCATACGCCCCCCTTATTTTATGGTTCACGGATATCAGCCGTGCGTAAAGCTGTTCCGGGTAGTCACCTTCATTTAACGCCTGCCCGTCCGGGATTCCCATAATCAGATCCTGCAGCCCCCGGTTTTTGTCCTCCAGATCCAGCAGATGCATTTTGGCTTCAATCGTCTCGATCTGGCTTCGGCTCTCGATCTCTTCCACCGCCTTCTGCAGCTGCCTGCCAATCTCCTCCGAAGAAAATGGCTTGAGCACATATCCGATCACCCTGGATTCGATTGCCTTGTGCATATATTCAAAATCCTTGAAACTGCTGATTACGATTACCGGCTGCTCCAGCCTGCTGTCCCTGAGCGTCTCTAAAAACTGTACTCCATCCATCTTATTCATCTTCATATCGGTAATAATTATGTCAGGGTTTTTCTCTTTCACAAGTTCAAGCCCCTTCAGCCCGTTCTCAGCCTCCCCCACACATTCATACCGGCTGCCCTCTATATCACTGATTTTCTTAATCAGCCCTTTGCGGATAATCACTTCATCATCTATTACAATATAAGAATACATCAGCTCACCACCTTATCTGGTTTTAAACGGCAGCCGGATCACAACTTCAAGTCCGCCGCTTTCTCTGTTATAAATTCCCAGGCCGTACTTGTCCGAATATACCAGCTTGATCCTCCGCTGAATATTTACAAGGCCAATACTGTTTCTCCGGCGTTCCAGTCCTTCCGATTCCGCAGCCTCCCTGATTTTCTCCCTGGTAATATTGCTGCGGATTTCTTCCAGTTCCCCAGGCGTAATAAACATACCGGCATTTTCCACGCGGATACACAGTTCACGACCCTCGGTCCATGCCTCAACTTTAATCCACCACGCATCCTCCTCACCAATCAGACCGTGCTCAATAGAGTTTTCTACAAGCGGCTGGAGAATAAACTTCAGGACCCAGCATGTTTTCAGTTCCTTTGGTATTTCCTCTATAATATGGATCTCATTATCAAAACGGATTTCCTGGATCTTAACATACTTGCGGATATTTTCCATCTCCGCCTCCAGCGTTTCCTCTGTACGTTCAAATTCCATACTGTAGTGCAGCATGTCCCCAAGAGACTTGGACATCATGGCAATCTTCCGGTTTCCATCCAGATCCGCAAGGCAGTTGATATTTTCCAGCGTATTAAACAAAAAATGCGAATTAATCTGGGACATCAGGCCGTTCAGCTTTTCCTTGAGCAGATTGATCTCGCTGACATACTGCTCCTGGATCAGCTCATTAATCTTAATCACCATCAGCTGGAATTTGTTGTATAGGATTCCGATTTCATCGTCCCTTTTCTGCAAGGCCGGGGTCAGTACGGGTTCCTCATCCGGTACTTTCAGCATCATGGCGGATAATTTCACGATTGGCTCTATAAAATGCCTTCCGATCACAAAAACAGATATAATAATGAACCCCACACAGACCAGCAGTAAAATGACCAGATTCATTATATTTTTCTGGTATAACTCACTCAGTTCATCCACACCGTAACGTGAGACAATTTTCCAGTCATTTACGCTCAGAGTACGGAAAATGATACCGCCGTCTTTAATACCTATAATCCCGCTGCCCTTCTCCCTGATTCGGGCGGTCTCCTTCTCAGACAGTTCCATATCCCCCATAATTGTATATAAGGGCCTGCCCTCGCTGTCGAGAATCATGGCCTCGTTATCCAGCGCGGAATCGCTGTCCATTTCTTCCATAATATTGTTGTTGCAGACAACGGCAATATATCCCGTCCTCTGGCCCTTTTCATCCGCAACCGGACGGACCTCCAGTATATTTTTGCCGTTCACTCTCCTGCTCGGAGAATCCCAGAATGTCACAAGCTGATACAGATTTTCATCCCGCATCTTCCTGTACCAGTCGCTATCCTGAAAATTCTGCTCCAGATAAAACTCTTTTGTTTTTGTATAAGAATAGGTATATCCGCTCTCGGTGAACAGATATACCCCTTCCACATATTTATTATTACAGATCAGGTTGCTGCAGATATAAATATACTCTCTGTAGTTCGTAAGTCTCTGCATGGCGGTAATATCCGTATCGTTATACTCCATATCTGCAATAGACTGTATACAATATTTGTTATCATATCTGCTGTGTATCAGGGATGCCACCAGCTCGTCCACCTCCTGAAAGGCGGAATCAATCTGATAAACCGCCTTTTCCATTTCACTGTTGGCAATAATACTTGTCCTCTCATCATAGAACTGATAGAAACTTTTGATGTGCAGATAAAACAGGATCAGGACCGGTATAATAGAAACGCACAGTAGTCCCAGTGTAAACTTTGTTCTTAAACTTTTCTTCATTTTCCGTACCTCCGAGAATTCACCATGCTTCTATTGTAACATGCGCGCACACGGCAGAAAACATTACACTCCTGATATTTATTTCCACATCTTTCCTGCTTTACATCTGCCCGCGCCCCGGCAGTGCCATACTTTTTCGCCTGCTATATCCTGCACTGTTTAGGGCATCATTATCCCTTCACCGCACCTACTGTAAGACCGCCTACAAACTGCTTCTGCAGGAAAGCATAGGCAATCAGCATCGGAAGCGCACTTAAAAAGCATGCAGCAAACAGCATGGTCCACTGGGTCGGCTTCTGCATATCCCCGAGGAATGACAGCATAACCAGAGGCAGCGTCTTTTTCGTGGACGAGGATAAAAACAGCATGGACAGGAAAAAGTCATTCCATATCGGCACGCCCTGGGTAATTATAATAGAAGCCAGCACCGGTTTGGTCAGCGGGACTACTACTTGAAAAAATGTCTTCAGCCGGCCTGCCCCGTCAATCCGGGCAGCCTCCTCCAGGGCAAGCGGCACACCCGACTTCACAAAATTTGTGTACACGAAGATAGAAAACGGAATCGATATCGTCACGTACATTACAATCGGAGCAATATAGCTGTTATTGATCTTAAAATACCGCATGATATTATAAATCGGAATAATTGACATCTGAGCCGAGATCATCATCCCTGCAAGGAAGAAGATCTGAAGAAATCCGCCCAGCCTTGTCTTCAGGCGTGCCAGCGCGTAGCCCGCCAGTGCTGCAACTACAAGTAGAATCGCCACACTGCTGAAGGTGGTAATCACACTGTTCTTCAGGGAACGGAAATAATGCATCTTCTCGAACGCCTCTTTATAGCTTTCCAGTGAAAATTCATTGAACAGCTGTAAAAAGGATGCGCCATTGTCTGGTGAACGAAAAGACCCCGACAGTGCGATCAATAGCGGAGAAAGCATGATAGCAAAAAACAGGACGATGACAATACTGAATATAATTTCTTTTTTTACAGACTTCTTCATTATGCTTCCACCTCCCTCTTTTTAAAGAAAAACAGAACAACGCACGATATTACAAGAATCAGGACAAAGGCCGATGCCGCCAGCGCCTCCGCCAGGCCGTACTGATATTCCACAAACGCCAGCTTGTAGACGCTGTACATCAGTGTACTTGTGGAGGAACCCGGTCCGCCGCCTGTCAGTGTAAATACATAGTCAAAGGATTTGAATCCATTGATCAGCCCCAGCATTACATTAATCGCAATGGTATTTGCCAGCATCGGGATTTTCACACGGAACAGTTCCTGATGCCATTTACATCCATCGATTTTGCAGGATTCAATCACTTCACCCGGAAGGTTCTGAAGCCCGGCCAGATAAATCAGGGTCATCGTTCCGGAGGTCTTCCACTGCTCCACGAAAGCACAGGCAATTAGTGCAGTCTTCGTACTTCCCAGCAGATTCGGCGCGGCTTCCGCTGCCCCGAAGATATCGAAAACATTGTAAATCATTCCATAGTAAGGTGCGTAGACATAGCTCCATATAAAAGCCACAACAACCGTACTAAACAGCGCCGGTATGTAGAACACCGTCCGGAAGGCCCCCTTCATGCGCATCTTCATATTCAGGATAAATGCCAGCGTCAGTGCCAGGACATTGCCGAATACAACAGTAAAGATCGTATAAACCCCCGTATTTTTCAGTGTGTTAATCAGCGTGCCGTCTTGTAATAAGTACTTAAAATTCTTCAGCCCCACGAAATTGTAATCGCCCACGCCGGACCAGTCTGTCAGGCCGTAAAAAAATGACATCAGAACCGGCAGTACCCAGAATATTAAATACAATAAAAGTGCCGGTATGAGAAAATAGTATAATGTTCTGTTCGTTTTCCTTTTCACCTCTTGTAACCCCTTCCTCTCTGAAATTTAGTTCGCATTTTGTATTTCCTTAGTATCTGCAGTAACCTTTTGTAAGAATATCCTAGCATAGAGGAAGTAACTTTTTCTTTCCAAGTAAGTAACTTTTTGTATAGGGGGCGCCTGCCCAAAGAGGGAGCTGAGCCGCAGCAAGGGAGACAAAGGCGGCCCCTTTTACTCAGGCGGCAGGGCACGCGGATCGCGGATGGTGTTGGAACGGGGAAGTAGCAGATTGGTATGGGTATGCGGAAGTGTGTTAGTCTGGCAAAAAATACGGCAGGACATTTCCTAAGATGGAATTGACCTGCCTGTATGGGTTATTATTAGATTATTTTCTTATGATGTGTCCACCGTGTCTTGGCACTGTCCTTTTATATGTGACCGCCGGATATCCCAGCAGCATACAGCAGGCAACGCCTTTTCCTTCGATTTCCAGCCACTTTTTCAGGGCCGGGCTTGTGCTGATTACGCGCATCATATACCCGCTGTACAAAGCACCAAGACCATGTGCAACAGCCATGTTTTCGATATTCGCAGCCGCCAGCCCTCCATCCAGAGGATGATTGTCCGCTGATATGACTAGAAAAGCAGGGCAATTATAAAAGAAATTATCGTCCTTTGGATCCGCTTTCCACTTCTCATAAAACCGTTCAAATGTCTTAGCATACCTTGGAGCATCTTTTCGCAGTGACCGAAGGATATCGGGCATGTTCTCCCATACCAGCGCTTTAAATTCTTCCAGCTGATCCTGTATAAAAATAAACGTACATGCCTGCCGGTTTCTGGCCGTGGCAGTATAGCGTCCCGCATTCAGTATGTCTGTCACCTTTTCCCCTTCGATCTTTTCGGGTCTGTAATTGCGGATACTTCTCCTGAATTTGACGGCATGCAGCATATTTTCAGGACTGATATCAAATGTCTCCGGTACATATTCCTCCACCTCATCCATCTCATATTCCGGTATAGCGACAGCCCGTACCGGACAGACTGCCACACAGTGTCCGCACTGAAAACACGGCCCCGAAAATTCAGCTTTTCCTTCTATAATATGTAAGGCTCCCACAGGACAGTCCGCCGCACATTTCCCGCATCCGATACACAAATCACGATTCATCTCTATCATCTTGCTCCTCCTTCCATCATTTTACTTTTTCTTGTATTATACACCAGTTAAAAACCAGATACCAGCTTTCATATATCACTGTTCCTGCCGTTTTCTGTAATAAATTTCCTGCAATTACTGTATTTCTTCGGATTACAGGGCAATACTATAGTCATGCAAGGCCGCTGGAACAATCACCCATGTCTTCCAGCCGATACCGTGCAGATTCACTACGAAAGGAGACTTATTTACATGAATGCAGCAATTGACAGAGAAGGATGTATATCATGCGGACTCTGCGCCGCTACCTGCCCGGAAGTATTCCGTATGGCAGATGACGGCCTGGCAGAGGTCTACAGCGAAATAACCCCGGAATTAGAAGATACCGCAGAAGAAGCAGCAGAAAACTGCCCCGTCAACGTTATCAGTGTTGATTAGAGAGGGGGTGTTTTGGCAGGAGGGGCGCTGTGCGGAATTGGAACAGGCATCTCCTGGATACGGTATTAGGGCATAAGCGCCGCTAATCAAAATCGGAGCCGGCATGTTGAACACCGCAGACACTCACGAGAATTCTGATGAATTCTCGCTGCGGGTCTGCTTTCCTTCAGGCCTTGTGGGCCTGAAGGAAGTTCACATGCCGGCTCCGATTTTGATGAAGCGGCGCTAATGCCCTAAAAGACGCATCCTGAAGATGCCTGTTCCAATTCCGCACAGCAGGCGCCCCCTCAGCCACACCCCCACTGCCTCCCAACTTCCTACTTTTTGCTGTGGGTATCTGCTAGTACGGATATTACAATAATTACTCCTTTAAACACCTGCTGCCAATATGTATTCATTCCCACCAGTGTCATTCCATTGGTTAGCACAGTGAGCAGCAGTACCCCGACGATTGTCCCCATGACTTTACCGCGCCCGCCGGACATGCTTGTCCCTCCGACTACGGCAGCCGTGATACAGTCCATCTCGAAGTTCAGGCCGGCTGAGGGCTGCCCCGAGCCGAGACGGGTGGTGATGATCAAGCCGGCTATCGCTGTCAGGACTCCCATAATCATGTATACCAGGATCTTTACCTTTTCTACTGCAATGCCTGACCAGCGGCTGGCCTCCATGTTTCCGCCAACAGAATAGATGTAGCGGCCGAAACGGGTCTTTGAGGTCAGAATGACGCCGAATATGATGATAATTACCATGATAATAACGGGTACAGGAATTCCGACGATGTATCCGGTTCCTATCATGGTGAAGCTTTCATTGCTCCATACTACGGAATTACCTCCCGTAACGATATAGGCCAGCCCCCTCAGCACGGTCATGCTGGCGAGGGATGCGATGAAGCCGGGCAGTTTGCCTATTGCACAGAGAACACCGTTTACAGTACCGATCACTGCGCCTACTGCAATCGCCGCAATCACAGAAAAGAATACATTATCCGTATTCTTGCAGACAACAGCGCCTACCAGGCCTGCGGCACATACCAGGGAACCTGCCGAGAGGTCGATCTCACCAATGATGATGACCATGGTCATTCCGACTGCCGCGATCGCTGTGTAGGAAGCCTGCCTCAGAATATTGGATATATTGTTGGCCGACAAAAACTGTGAATTCATAATCGTCCAGATGATACATAATATGATTACAACGCCAACCAAAAGCAGTTCCCTGAAAGATCTCAGATTTATCTTTTTTGTTTTATTCATTTTCCATACCTCCGCCAAATGCAGCCTGCATTATGCTATTCTTTGAAACTTCTTCCGCAGCGATTTCACCGGAAATGCCGCCCTCATGCATTACTATGATACTGTCGCTTACCTGCATGACCTCTGCAATCTCTGATGAAATCATGATGATGCTTTTTCCTGATTCGGTCAGTTTACGCATCAATGCATATATCTCGCTCTTTGCGCCGATGTCAATTCCTCTTGTTGGCTCATCCATAATCAGGATGTCCGGCGTCATGGCCAGCCATTTTGCAATGACGACTTTCTGCTGGTTGCCTCCACTCAGTTCTTTAACCGCCTGCTCTTCATTTCTCAGGGATATCCCCAGATCGCTGATGTAGTTTCCGGTAATCTTTTTCAGCACACGCCGGTTCAGCCAGAAGCTTTTCAGCTGTCCAAGCTTCGAGATGAGCATGTTATCCCGGATACTCATTCCGAGTATCAGCCCCAGGCCCTTTCTGTCCTCGGGGACAAGTCCGATTCCTGCGCCTATTGCGTCTTTCGGTGAAGAGACACTCACCTGATTCCCCTTTATATATATTTCACCTTCCCCGATCGGGTCGATGCCAAACAGCTTCCTCATCAGTTCTGTTCTTCCCGCACCAACAAGGCCGAAGAATCCCAGAATCTCTTTTTCATAGAGCTTAAAGCTGACCGGACCGCTTGTTGGGTACACCTGCACGTTCTTCACTTCCATGATCACATGCTCCTGATTCACAAATTCGCTTCCGCACTCTTTGCGCCCGTCAATCTCATGCCCGATCATCATTTTGATCAGATCGGGTTCTGTCACCTGCTCTGTTTCTACCGTATCTATATATGTACCATTCCGAAAGACCGTTATACGATCAGATAATTCGAATACCTCTTCCATTCTGTGGGAAATGTATACAATGCACACGCCCTGTTTTTTCAGATCTTCTATGATCTGGAAAAGCACCTGGGATTCCTTTTCCGACAGGCTGGCTGTCGGCTCGTCAAACACTACGACTCTGGCCTGAAATGACAGCGCCTTTGCGATCTCTACGCACTGCATCTGACCGCAGCTCAGCTGGGAGACCGGTGTCCCCGGATCTACATCCAGATTGACCTTCAAAAGCTCTGCCTTGGCCTTTTTGTTTAAAGTATCTCTGTCCAGCAGCCTGCTCCTGCCAACCGGCTCTCTGCCGATGAAAATGTTCTCTGCTATATTCATATTTTCCAGAAGATTCAGTTCCTGAAACACCATGCTCAAGCCGGCTTTTTGCGCCATAAGGGGAGATTTCATCTCGACTTCTTCCATCTGTCCGGTTTCTTCGTTCAAAAGGTGCATGCTGCCTTCGTCTTTTGAGTACACTCCTGTCATGATCTTCATCAACGTAGATTTCCCTGCCCCGTTTTCGCCCATGAGTGCGTGGACCTCGCCTTTGTGCAGTTCAATCCTGACATTATCCAGCGCCTTGATTCCCGCAAATGCCTTCGATATTCCTTCCATTCTAACTATTACATCGGACATATCTTCACCTCTTCATTTATGATAGGAACCATCCACATAAGCAGATGGTTCCAATTAAATCCGTAAAAGTTCAATCTAATCTACTTCAACGCCGTATCCTTTTTCTCTGTCAATAAATTCCTGGATGTTATCCTTGTCCATGTACTCAACAGGAACTTCGATAAATTCCTCAACGTCTTTGCCTTCACACCAGGTCAGTGCCTGCTCTACCGCTTTGTAGCCCATCTGATAGGGATCCTGTGATACGCCTACTGCCACTTTTCCGTCGCGGATTGCAGCCATGTTCTCTGATGTCGCGTCCACGGTCGTGATCAGCAGGTCTTTCAGATTCGCTGAAGTCGCCGCGCTTAAAATTGCCATTCCTGAATTTTCATTGATTCCTACAAAAGCGTCGATATCCGGGTTTGCCTGCAGAATATTCTCTGCAGAAGCCAGAGCCGTATCTCTTGCGTGTGCGGTCTGCTGCTCTGCCACGATTTCTATCCCGCTCTCCTTGATTACTTCCATGAACCCCTCTGTCCTGTCTTTCAGTGAGCTGACCGTAATTCCATCGATAATGGCGATTTTCCCTTTGCCGTCCAGTTTTTCGATTACATATTCCGCAAGCATTTTTCCGATCTCTTTATTATCGGAAGCAACAAATGCAAGGGAACCTTCACAGTCTACATCCATTGTAAATACTCCTACGCCGCCGTTCATGGCATCGCTTACCGCATTGACTACGCCTTCTGAATCATAGGGATTCAGCAGGATTGCATCGCATCCCATAGTCACCAGGTTTTCAAGCTGAGAATTCTGTGTCTCCAGAGAGCTGTCCGCGGATAGGATATTGCATTTTTTCACATTATAGTCTTCACATGCCTTCTCAATCCCCTTCTGCATGGCCACGAAGAATGGATGTACATTCTGTCCGAAGGAAACTCCAAGCGTGATTTCTTCCGCTGACTTTCCTTCCTCTGTTTTTGTCTGCCCGGAATCTGATGCCGACTCAGAAGTATCTTTTCCTGGTCCTTCACTTGTGCATGCAGCCAGTGAGACTGCCATCATTGCTGCGCAAAGCAGTGCTGCTATTCTTTTTTTCATAATCTATTCTCTCCATTTCCGAATCTGCGGGCTGGTCGCATAGCCCGCTAAGTGTTACTATGCGCGGTTTACGGCCGTGAGTAGTAACCACTAAATTACTGGCAATTTGTAAGGTTTCATGGTATATTTAGAACGTATTCAATTAAAGTTGCGAGCCTCCTGCTATGTGGCGGGGAGCCAGAGCTATTTTGCCAAGGATTGAGTACTGTGATGCATGACCTGCTGCTGGAATATTTCCCGGTGTACAGTGGATGGTTGAATAAGCGATGGTCGCAAACTTAATCGCTTCTTTATATTCCGGCGGTATGCCGATTTCAGCAGAGGTCGTCACTTTGATATTTCCCGGAATTCTTTCCTGGATTTCTTTCATGATCTGAGGGTTTCTTACTCCGCCGCCGCTGGCATACAGCTTGTCTGTCTTCTCGATGATTTCCGCAGGGATGTTGTCAATCATGCTCTTTGCCACCGCTGCTCCTGTAAATGCACACGCTGTTGCAAGAATATCTTCCACCGGAAGGTGTCCGAATCCGGCGATCACGCTGTCTATGTATTCCTCATTGTAATCTCCTACCCAGCCTGACCTTGGTACCGGTCTGTCCCAGAACGGATGGTGCATAAAGAAATCAAGCATCTCTTCGTTGATATTCCCCTTTGAAGCAAGTTCACCGTCTTTATCGTATTCTTTGCCTGTCAGCTTCTTGCACAGGTAGTTGGATACCGCATTTCCCGGGCCGGTGTCAAATCCGAACATGTCCCTTCTGTCCTTACTTGCCACATGGAGGTTGGCAATTCCGCCGATATTCAGTGTCATAACCGGCTTCTCCTCATTGCGGAATAAGATGTAATCCAGATATGGCATCAGCGGTGCCGCTGCGCCTCCCCATACATGATCTGCGGGACGGAAGTGCGTCACGGTATCGATATTGGTCAGGTTCGCGATTACTGAGCTCTCTCCCATCTGCAGGCCCGCCGGATATGGTCCGTTCAGCCATCTGTGGAGCCAGTCTCCTTTGTCCTCTTCTGACATGGAAGCGATCTTTGCATGATCTGGCTGCTCCTGGTAAATGGTCTGTGTATCCAGCCCCAGCACTTTGATATCCAGCGGATTGATATTGTTTTCTTTCATAAACTGCACTGCTTTTTCGGCAAATACTGCGCCGCAGATGTAATTCAGCCTGTTGATTCCCACCATATCCACGCGGTTTTCAAAGGCATCTCTCACAATTGGCGTTACTTCTCCCGGCCAATCGTAGGAACCTCCGCAGATATAGCGCGGCGCCTTGGGAAAGCCGTCGCTGTCCATCTCAATCTCTGCCAGGATCACGTCGATTCCGTCAAAGGATGAGCCACTGTTCATACCCATTATTAAATCCATTTTGTTTCCTCCTTGAAATAATATTTATAGAACACCATTCGGTGCTGCTATCTTACTGACCGGCTTCTCTGCAGGATTTCCGAAATACAATGGATGCCTCCAGCACCTCTCGTTTCTCCCCCTGCTCCTGGGGGACTTTTTCTTTCTGCTTCATCAGTTCCTGCACCGCAGCCTTACCAATCTCCTCGATCGGCTGAACCACTGTCGTTATATCCAGCAGCTCGTTTAATTCTTCATCATCCCACACGAGAAGCGAAAGGTCCTCAGGGATGTCCATCTGTCTCTTTTTCAGTTCCATGAGTACGCCGATACACAGGCTGTTATTCAGGACATAAACGGCGGTAGGACATTCCCCGTCCAGCAGCTGGGCCGTCTTTTTCCGGATCTGTTCCTTATCATTGTGCGCCGCAAACATCACCAGATTGTCCCGGTATTCTACGCCATACTCCTCCAGCGCCTTTTTATAGCCTTTGATTCTTTCATTTACAGTGGAATAATCGTCGGTCGCAAGCACACCGATCTTTCTGTGCCCAAGTTCCAGGAGATACTTTGCCGCCTGGTAGGAGGCCTCCGCATTATTGCTCTGTATTACCCGGGAATTCAGTCCCCTGATTCTTCTGTCCACAAATACAATCGGGACACTGCCCTGATACAGCTCTCTGTACTGCTCACTGATCTCGTCTTCCTTTTTCACCGTTGACATAAGAATCACGCCGTCCACCTGCCTGCCGTACATATTCTGGAGATGCCCGACTTCCTGCGCCACATTTTCATGTGTATTGCAAACGATGACATTGTAGCCCTGTTTCTGTGCTTCTTTTTCGACCGCATATATAAGTTTGTTGCAGTAATTATTCTTGATACTGCCCAGTATCACGGCAATGGTTTTTGTGCTCTGGCCCCTCAGTCCCTGCGCCACCAGGTTCGGCCTGTAATTCAAGGCTTCCACAGCCTGCATTACCTTTTCCCGGCTCTTCTCTGATACGTTGCCGTATCCGCCGACCACGCGCCCTGCTGTTGCCCTTGACACTCCCGCCAGTTTCGCCACATCTGTAATCGTAATGTTCTGTTCCATCCTTCCACCTCCGCCCTCTCATCTTTTTGAGAACGATCTCAATTATCTTATTTTAAAAACTTGAGAACGTTCTCAAGTTGTAACTGTATTATACTCATCCCATTTTCTATTGTCAATTGTTTTTAGGCAATATGACCGATTTTATAAGTTTTCACTAATTTTACTTGTATGTTTTTATCAACATTTCACAAAGTTTTATTTTTTATTACTGCAGATATTCTTTCTCACTGAGTTCTCTTTTTTCACATCACATTCTTTCTCAGAATGCTCAAATATAATTGTACCTCCCCTGGCAAAAGTGCTATAGTATTCCTATGAGATCATATGATCATTATACTTGGGGGTACAAAACATGAAAAAATACGCGGAAAGATTTTCTATGGTAACGGGATTTCTCATAGCCGGTCTCATCTTTCTTTCAAAGTGGCTTTATTATGACGGAATCTCTTACACGATACTCGGGTACTTTTACGCACTGAAAAAGGCCGGGGGTATTATGACCTTTGCCGCGGCGGCCAACAATATTACCATAGAGGAGGCGGCGACATCTGCACTGACAGCCAACGCCTATCCCACCTATGCTTTTCTGTTCCTGCCGCTTGTCGCAGGCGTCCTTTCGCTGCTGCGCTCCTGTCTCCTCCTTTTCCATAAGAAGACCTGGAAGCTGGGGGTAATTATCTGCTGGCTCGGATTTATTTATCTGGCTTCCAGCCTGGTGTTTTTCTTCTATATGCCGACCGCAGGATATTGGCTGGCCGCCTTCCTCGTACTTCTGGATGCCCTGGGCGGCCGCT
Organism: Faecalicatena fissicatena; assembly: GCA_001028025.1. Taxonomy (GTDB): domain Bacteria; phylum Bacillota; class Clostridia; order Lachnospirales; family Lachnospiraceae; genus Faecalicatena; species Faecalicatena fissicatena_A. The sequence goes on from LDAQ01000056.1 coordinate 24,805, forward strand.
ATATTGTGGAACGATCGGAAATACACAAAAGAGCGCGGGAACTGAAGCAGAAGGAAGCGGCAGAAAAAGCAGACAAAAAGAGGCGCATGCATTTCCCCGGAAGGTATTCCAGAGAATTCTATGACGTCATCTGGGCCAACTTCCGCAGTAATTTTAAGAGTTACACACTCTTTATCATCTCCGGAACCATGTCAGCTGCCCTTTTGTTCATTCTATTCGGTATGCAGACATTTCTGGGTTCACTGCACAAAAAAGTAGACTTTTTAATGGGCGACAGGTTCCTGGCGATTATGAAGGAATTTATTCCCATTGTTATTTTTGTCTCTGTCATGCTTTTTGTACTCATTATATCCAATTATATTAAGACCCGGATGGAGAATTACGGAACCTTTATCAGCCTGGGCATACGCAAGAAGACGCTGTGGCTGATTATCGCTTTAGAATATGCCGCCTGTATTCTGGTTTCCGCCGCCACAGGACTGATTGTTGGACTGATCGGGCTGCCTGCACTGAAGGCACTCTTTATACACACGGCGGATCTATCTGCTGTTGTAACCGTAGATTACGGTAGGGTGGCTCTGGTTACCTTCATTGTGTACCTTCTGCTCGTCGGGTTATCCACACTGATTAACTATCACCTGTTCGAGCATGTGGATATCTCTGCGTCCATTGTGAAATCTGTGGAAAAAGAACCTTTTCCCAGGCACCTGCTTATTCCCGGTATCCTGCTGGGCGCAGCCCTGATCATACGGTCTGTTGGCCGTTTCCAGACCGGCAGGTGGGGCGAACAGACTTCGCTCATCCTCTGGATGCTGCTGGGATGCCTGCTGCTGGTATACTGCGGCGGTTCCAGACTGATGCAGTGGTACTTGAAAAAACCGGCCCGCTATCTGAAGAAACTGCTTGAGATTCTTCCTCTGAGATACCGGTTCCGCACAAACGCAAAGTATTTTGTGCTTTTACTGGCTGTCCACATATTTGCTTTTGCTGTATTTATCCCAAGGTTAAGTGCCAGTATCATCACAGAACCGGAGAAGGAACTGCTCCCCTATGATTTTGTCTGTCTGGCCCACGAAGACGATGAATCTTTTTTCAGGGAACTTGATTCAAAGTATTCGGTACAGCTGAACGATTACGATATGGTGCGTCTGAATACCATCCTGGGAGAGCCCTATTCCTGGAGACAGTTTTTCACCCCCAGTATGACCGGCATGGTATCCCCGCCGGGACAGCATATTGGTATCTCCGAATCCGTATATATCCGGATGAAAAAGGCACTGGGCGTAAAGGATGTAAAGCCGCTTGGACTTGCGAATCAGGAGATCCACATTGTTTATCAGCAGGATACTTCCCAGCAGGCCCATCCGCTGGACTGGTATCAAAACAGTGAGATGCCGCGCCTGAAAGCCGGAGCATTTACATCCTACAGCTATGGCAGCATGGATGACCTGTTCCCCGCTTATGAGATAAAAAGCCAGGAAAAGTATATTCTCACAGGAATGTTCCTGGGCGGTGACCAGGAAGATATTGTCGTCTTTTCCGATGAATACTTTGACACACTCCGCCGGGAAGTTGGGCAGGAGCTGGCCGAGGCGGACACGCCTACACATCTTGTTACGATACAGACGGACAGCAGTCATTATCAGCAGGTGGAGGATCGTCTAAAGGAGTTTTCGTCAAAACACGAGACGGATTCTTACCTGGATCCGAAAATCCTGCCCGTCTATGACAAGAATACGCTCCTTCCCGATATCACCGCGGAATTTTTTCTGAAGGAAGCGGCTTTTACCGTTGTGATACTGATTCTGCTGGCTGCAGGCCTGTTTATCTTCTATCTGAAGTACAGCCTGGATACCGAAGAACTGCGGGACAGGAATCAATTTCTGGAATGCACCGGGATGCGGGAAAAGGACAGAATCCGCCTGATCCGCACGGAAATGTCCTTGCACGCTTCAGGCTCCCTGATCGCGGGACTTCTTCTCTCTGCGTTCTTCTTTGTGCTGACACCCGTAATCCGGCATTTTTCAGGAGCACAGATTTTGTCCTACAGCCTTGTTTTCCTGCTGCAGACCGCGCTCTATCTCCTTCTTCACGCGCTGGTTATGTATTTCCTGGAACGGCACTTTATCAGAGAGATCTTAAACTAACCGGATACCAGGTACTATGGGAGGTAATATGAATACGATTATAGAGGTAAAAAACCTGACTAGAGAATACGGCACAGGAAATATCCAGGTTCTGAAAGGAATCGATTTTTGTGCCTTTGAAGAAGAATTCGTTGCCATCATGGGCCGCTCGGGAGGAGGCAAGAGCACCTTACTGAGGGTACTTGGGCTGATGGATCAGCCGACCGAAGGGGAAGTGTTTTTCAGGGATGAGAACTCAAAGGATCTGTGGGATTCGCAGCTGGCAGATATCCGGCGGAGAGAAATCGGTTTTGTACATCAGGATGCGCGCCTTCTGGACTGTCTGACCGTGGAACAGAACATCAAGCTTCCTATGATCCTGGATAAAAAGGATTCTAAAACCATGCAGGAGAGCATGGAGGAACAGACCCGCCGTTTTGGGATCGCCGATCTTGTGGATAAGTATCCGACCGAACTGTCCGGCGGGGAAAAACAGCGGGCGGCCCTGTGCCGGGCGCTGATCAATAATCCGGAGCTGATCCTGGCAGATGAGCCCACCGGCAATCTGGACAGCCAATCCGGGGAGCTGGTCATACAGGCACTGGAAACAATCAACCGGGACATGAAAAAGACCGTGATCCTGGTCACCCACGATCCCTGGATTGCCAGTTACAGCAAAAAAGCGGTCCTGCTGAAGGACGGAGTGATTCTTGATACGCTTCTGCGCCCTGACGGTGAAGGGGAAGAGGTGCAGAAGGCATATTATGAAATGATATTGGGAAAGCTTCCTGAACTATAAGACGGATCACATCAGAACCCCCTCTGCACATTGACTGACAGAGGGGGCTTTTTATATCTAATATCCCACAGTCCGGCATTTACCAAAAGACCAATTTCTTTCAGCGGACATGGAAACATCCTGTGCTGATTCTATAACCGCACAGGATGTTTCCGCAAATATATTCTTTTCAGGGTTTCACTGCCTAAAGCTCTCCTCTGGCCTCACGTGCCAGAAGTTCTTCCATAATTGACGGATATTTTTTATCCAGCTTGTAAAGTGAGAGCGTTACCATCGCAACCACTGCGATAAGTGCAGGTCCGAATTTGTAAATGCTGATAATCATATTCAGTGCAGATCCGGGCTGAACAGCTGTTCCCACTGAGGAGCTGACATAGCCTGCCACTGAGAGAAGCCCTGTCATGGCGGCCGAGGCAAGCCCTGCCCCTACCTTTGTTCCGATGGAACCGCCCGCAAAAATCAGGCTTTCCTGTCTGATGTGTGTCTTCCACTGGCCAAATTCCACTACATCCCCTACCATGCCGAACACAACCGCATTCAGGGGAGCCAGGCCCACGGCACGCGCCAGGCAGCTCATCACCATAAAGCCGAAGCTTTGCGGATTCAGGCAGAACAGAATCTGTCCGGCTAGTGCAATAAAGGTACCGGCGAGAGCCACATTTCGTTTCCCAAATTTCTTAATCAGCGGTGCACAGGCAAATATACCGGCCACCAGCGTCAGCGTCTCTGTCAGGAAGAGGGCGCTGTACATCCAGGTGTCATTCCCGAATATGTATTTACAGTAATACGGAAGAATCGTCCCTGAGATTCCGAACGATACGCTCTGCACCATCCATAAAACAAGCACTGCCCAGAAATACTGGTTTTTGACGAGCACGCCGAAGGATTTTTTCAGGGATACCTTTTCGGCCGCCTGTTTCGCCTCAATTTTTACGGTTTCCTCGCATTTGAAAAAGCAGACAAAAAGCAAAACCAGCGCTATAACCGCCCAGATCGACATCGTTTTGATCCACGCCGACTGGTTGTCGCCAAATGCCTTGACCAGAGGAAGCGTACATGTAACCGCAATGATTTTGCCTATGGGCGACATTCCCATTCTGACCACACTCAGCATATCCCGCTCTTCGGATACACGCGTCATCATCGCGGAGAGGCTTCCATAGGGAAGGTTGATCGCAGTGTAACAGATTGTGGTGCAGAAGTTATAAGTAACGAATAAATATAAGAACTGGAGCAGTCCCGTAGAATGCGGCACGGTAAAAAGCAGAACCGCAGACAGCGAAAAAGGCACGCTCATCCAGAGAATCCAGGGTCTGGATTTCCCCCATTTTGAATTGGTGCGCTCTACAATTACCCCCATAATCAGGTCGGATACCCCGTCAAACAGACGCGACAGAAGCATCATCAGACCTACCGTCGCCGGGTTGATTCCCACATAATCTGTGTAAAACAGAGTTAATAGAGTCCCGATCATTCCAAATACTACATTACAGGCTACATCGCCGCTGGCATAAGAGATCCGTGTGCTCCACGAGAGTCTGCCAGCAGGCATTTTTTCCATCACTTTAGTGTCTACCGCTAATTCTTTAACCATAGTTTCAATTTCCCGCCTTTCTCCGTTGATTCCTCATCTTCTTGATGATTTTATTTTACCTGTCTGCGGAAAAAGTCCCAGTCATAGAAATTTTGGATTGTGATGTTTATTTTTATGCAGCGCCATTGAATGTGTACTTTTTTAGCTTTTTCTTTATTCTCCCTTCTGAATCTGATGGTCTATTTTTATGTTTTGGGTTTTATTTTTAGCGAAGCACTCTGCCGCTTCCCTCAGGATATCCACCCCTCGTATTCCTGCACCGGCAGCGGCCTGGAAAATACATATCCCTGCACCATATCGCAGTGAAGAGAACGCAGGTATTCCAGCTGTCTTGAATCTTCAATCCCCTCCGCAACCGTCTTCACGTGAAGCCTTTTGGCAAGGTCAATCAGGCAGGCGATCACATCCTTCGCTTTTTCGCTGTACATATCCAGGAAAAACAGGCGGTCCAGCTTGAGAACGTCTACATCGAATTCTTTGAGCAGGCCCAGTGATGAAAAACCGGAGCCGAAATCATCCAGAGAACACCTGAATCTCTGCTCATGCATCTGACGGATGACGTCTTTTACCCTGTTGATCTGTCCATAGTCAAAGAAAATAGATTCTGTCAGCTCGAATTCAATCATCTCATGAGCAACGCCATATTTGTCCGCGGTTTCGATAAACGGCTCCAGGCAGCGGCTGCTCTGGAAATGCTGCCTGGAAAGATTCACTGATACAGGCACCGGGTTCTTTCCCTCCGCAGACCATCGTTTCAGCAATGCACATACTTCTTCAAACATAAACAGATCCAACTGGCAGATCTTCCCGTTCTTTTCAAACAACGGAATAAAATCCGATGGAAATATAAACCCTTTCTCGGGATGATTCCAGCGCACCAAAGCTTCAGCCCCCTCAATCCGTCCGCTTTCAAGCCCCACCTTGGGCTGCAGATAAACCTGAAAATCGCGGTTTGCTATAGACTTTTCAAACAGATCATTCAGCTCCTGTTCTTTTTTCATCTGTTCCACAATATTGTCATTGTAGAACATGCATAAATTCTCCGTCCCCATCTCGCCGTATTGATATGCCAGCCGGGCACGGTCCTGCAGAATGGTTATGTCCCGGGACGGGTCATCAATCATGCAGGCCCCCTGTTGAAATGACAATTCACAGTGAGGGACATCTGTATCCTCAAAGGCCTTGATATCTGCAAATATTTTATCCAACCTCGCCTGTATGCCTTCACGGCTGGCCTCTCTGAGGCAAAGGAAAAATTGATCCGACTGGCTCCTGGCTGCAAACTCATTCTTTTTTCTGTCAATATTCCGTTCCAGAACCTGATAGATGTATCGGAGAATTCCGTTTGCTTCCTGGATTCCATAACGTTCGTTGATCAGTTTGAATTTCTTTACATTCAGCTGGACAATGCAGTAGGCGGTCGGCTCCATATCCGGAGCCAGCTCCAGATACTTCATATGGAAAGCCGCCTGATTCATACCGCCGGTCACTTCATCAATAAAGGCAAATCTTTCCAGCTTCTTTCTGCTGTCATGAAACAGCCGGTAAACAATCATCAAAAGTAACAAGAAAGCAACCGCGGAAAATCCCAGAACCAGAAAAGATCGTAGAACATAGCGATCCAGCCCTTCTGATATGATATCAGCCGGTATCAGTGTAAGCAGAACCCAGTCGTTAATGTTCAGTGAATTGTACGACAGATACAGCTCCTCCTGTGCGGCAGACGTGAACTTTAGCATCCCGTTTCTGCCACTTTTCAAGTTTTCCTTCATCCCGTATATTTCATTAACCACCCGTGAATCCGAATCATTTTTAAAAATATCTTCCAGCTGCATGAATGGCTTCAGGTCGGTCGGAGACAGAATTACCTCCCCGCGGATGTTTATGATACAGCTCAGACTATTTCCACTAAAACTTTTAGACGCAATCATCGCCTGCATCTTTTCTTTCTCCCGGATTCCGACTGCTGCCTCCTGTATCTCTCCCCCGGAAGGAACCGGAACCGAATAGATAATCTCCTGACCTTCAAGGTAGCTTGCACCCACTTTACCTTCAAAAGCATCCTTTACAACGGAAAGATTAAGGATATCCTGCATCTCCTCCCTCTCCAAATCATCATGCAGACCAGAAGATACCATTCCTCCATCCCTGTCAATAACAAGAAGCGGGGAAAATTCCATAATATCTGCTTTCCGTGCTAAAAATTCTGCCAGTTCCTCATCGCTTACACCCGCCAGCCCCTTAGCAACGGAATCTGCCACCACTTCCAGATCCTCCATCTTATGCTGCATGGTTTCGCTGATTTCTCTTGCCGTCTGCGTAGCCACATCATAAAGATACTGCTGTGTGCTTCGGTTTAAGACGCGCTTCAAATCCGCCGCATTCCATATGGAAACAAGTAATGTAAGGACAACAACAGCAGATATAATACTGATCTGTACTCCTCTTAACATCAATGGCCGCTGATAATCCGGTACGGTCTTCACTTTTTTCTTCATGGCATATGCTCCTGTTAATAAAAATAGTTACTTTCTCTATTCTATATATTTTACTATAAAGGATTTCCGCCATGCAACCCCAATTTGTGTACGTATTCAGACAGGGCTCCTTCCCTGTTCTTGTTTGGTTATACCGCCCATTTCTTTGCCTTCTCCTGTTCTGCAATCATCTGGGCATACCATCCTTTTTGTGCAAGCAGCTCTGTATGGGTTCCTCGTTCCTTTATCCTTCCATGCTCTAAAACGAGTATTTGATCTGCATTCACAACTGTACCAAGGCGATGCGCAATTACGATAACCGTCTTATCTTTCATAAGCATATCCAACGCCTTATTGATTTCCCTCTCATTATCTGCATCCAGGCTCGATGTGGTTTCATCCAGCAGTACAACAGGCGCGTTCTTAATAAAGGCGCGGGCAATGGAGATGCGCTGCCTTTCACCGCCCGACAATGTACTGCCGGCCTCGCCTACAACGGTATCATATCCATCCGGCAGAGCCATAATAAACTCATGGCACTGTGCCGCTTTTGCCGCCTCCTGCACTTCCTCTAATGGTGCTCCCGGCCGTCCTGTGCGGATATTATTTGCAATTGTATCATGAAGCAGGTAAACATCCTGAAATACAACCGCCATGTGGCTGGTCAGGCTGTCCGGTGACAACTCTTTTACATTTGTACCGCCCACCTCAATGCTGCCCCCCTGCACATCCCAGAACCTGGAAATCAGGCTGATAATCGTGGTTTTTCCACTCCCCGAAGGCCCAACCAGAGCAGTGGTGGTCCCGGGCTTTGCCTGAAAACAAATATCGTGAAGTATTTCCAAGTCGTTTTCATAAGAGAAATGAACGTGGTTGAACTGCACACTATATGCGCTTAAGTCACTCACATCTTTTTGATAGGCCAGGGGTTTTTCTTCCCGGACCTGCAAAATGTTCTCCGCTGCTTTTCCAAGATATGTCATCTCCGGATATAAACTGCCAAGCGTCGCCATCATACTGGAGAGCGACACTGCAATCATAATAATCGCTATGAACCTCTGTGTATCTATTCTGCCGCCCTGCAGCATGACCGTCCCGATGATCAGAGAAACAGGCAGCATGAGTGAAGTAATGATTGAAAACAGAATGGAAAAAGGCATAATGGAAAGCTCCAGCCTGACGGAGTCCTTTTTCAGCTCCACAAAACTGTCATCCAGACGTCTGAAGCGTTCTCCTGTGAGGTTATACAATTTGAAAGTCCGGATGCCGTTTATGTATTCCACAATACGGGAAATCACGCGGTTGATGCTGTTTTTCTGCCTTGCCCCATACTTGCGTGACATTTTACCGCCAGCATTCATAAGCGGCAGCGCAATAAGAATCAGGACCCCCGCAGTCAGTGCGTACTGCCACGATACCATAAAGGCAAAAGCCAGTGCCAGAGCGCTGAAGAAGATCACTTTGAAAATGCTGGCCAGAGAATGTGTCAGAATCTGTTCAAAGTCAGCGATGTCTGTTGTCAGCGTGGACATGAGCCTGCCGATGCTGTTTTTATTGAAATAGCCCAGATTCAGGCTGCGGATGTGGTCGCCGAGAGACAGCCTTAAATCGGCAGCAATATCAGCGCCGCAAAATTGTGTGCGGGTGTAGTTCAAAGAATACAAAATTGCACGCACAATGAACAACCCTATCAGAACGCCACTGTACAGCGTGAGTTTCTGCGGCGTAAATACGCCCTTTACCAGCTCGATAATCGTAATCATCATCATGCTGAACATGGCCATGTGCAGAACTGAATCGACACAGGAAAGGACAATGGACATATATAAGGTTTTCATGCGTTCTCCGGCTGCTTCGCGAATTGTTTTCATAAATGTGTTCAAGATACCACCTCCCTTGTATAAGCGTCCCACATTTTTGAGTATCGCCCGTCTGCCGCAAGCAGCTGTTTATGTGTACCAGTCTCTTCGATCCGTCCCCGATGAAAGACGCAGATCTGGTCTGCCTCAACAATCGTGTGAAGCCGGTGGGCGATCATGACCGTTGTTTTTCCTTTGAGTAAATTCGCAAGGGCCAGCTGGATTTTATGTTCGTTCTCGATATCCGTATAGCTTGTAGCCTCGTCGAAGACAATGACAGGCGCATCCTTTAATATGGCTCTGGCAATGCAGACGCGCTGCTTTTCTCCGCCGGAGAGCTTAACGCCGTCCTCACCCAGTTTTGTGTCATAGCCGTTCGGAAGGCTCATAATAAACTCATGGATCTGCGCCGCTTTTGCCGCGGCTTCTACCTGCTCACGGACTGCATTCTCATCTCCGATAGCTATGTTCTGATAGATGCTGTCGCTGAGCATAAAGGTTTCCTGAAAAACAAAAGACACCAGTTCCATCAGATTTTCCGTTTTGATCTGTGTAATATTGATACCGTCGATTTTGACGGCGCCTTCCGCGGCCTCCCAAAACTTTGGTATCAACTGGGCCGCCGTTGTTTTTCCCGCGCCGGACGCCCCCACAAAGGCTGTGAGGCTTCCAGCCGGCAGCGTCAGATTTACATCATGCAGTACGTCTGTTTTATCATACCGGAAAGTGACATGTTCAAAGGATACGCTGTGTTCCTGCCCTTTTTCGAATGTTGCCTTCCCTTCTGTTGTACAGGGCAGATCCATAATGGTCTGTATGCGGCTCATACCGCTCATGATCTGGTTGAACATCATAGCAAGATTCATCAGGTTCAGCAGACTGGACAGAAAAACCATGCTCATCACCATAAAAAAGAGATACTCCTGTACCAGAAGGCTGCTGCTAAAGTAGAGAAACCCTCCCACCGGCAGGGCAAACAGGATGCCGCTTTCCACCAGTGCTACAAAGACGCCATATGTATATCCCTGGTCCCGGGTGGATTGCTTCCAGAAGGTGTTGTATTCTGTGACCGTATCAGAGTATTCACTGTAGCTCTCTGCCGTCATGTTATAGGTCTTCATGACCGGCATGCCATTGATAAACTGCATGATGGCCGAATTCAGCTTTCCAAGCAGCCGGTGATATGCCGACATCTGTTTTCCGGTAACAGCCATTGCGATCCCCTGAATGACAAGCCCGATTATAACCGGGGCCAGCAGGCAGAAGGCCATCGGCACATTGACCGTCAGCAGGTAAATAAATACGATAACAGGTACACAAAGCGCAGATGTAATATCCGGGATTTGATGCGCCAGAAATTTTTCTATGCGTTCCACATCCTCGATGATCACCTTTTTAATCTCCCCTGAGGTGTGATTTGTAAAAAAGCCAAGATTCACCTTTGCAATATGCCTGCTGATCCGGGTGCGTACATTATAGAGCGTATTAAATGCCCCCAAATGTGAAAATGTACCTGAAATAATGGAAAATACAAACTTTCCGACAATAGCGGATGCCGCAATTATACCGTACCGCAGTGCCAGGCCAGTATCCGCATTTCCCTCAAACAAAAACAGAAGCGTTTGATATACCATGATATATGGCACAAATGAACACAAAGCGGACAGCACCCCGAATACCGCAGACAGCGCCAGATGCAGCCTGTACTTTCCCGCCAGCTCCAGCAGGTATGATATCCCTGATTTTTTCTTTACATCCATTGATATTCCTCCTTTATCGCATCACCGCCAACAGCTGCCCGGCACTTTCAATTTTGAAATCATCTGCCAGTCTTCCATCCTGAAGATGCAGCGCACGGCTGCATGTGGACAGTGCGCATTCAATGTCATGCGTAATCATTAAAATAATATGCCCCTGTTTTGCAAGCAACCTGATTTGTCTGCTTACATTCTGCATGTTCTTTCCATCGAGTCCGCTGGTAGGCTCATCCAGAATAATAACCGGGGACTCGTTCATCAGCGCAACACCAAGGGCCAGCCTCTGCTTCTGCCCGCCCGACAGGGTCATTGGATGCTGCTCCATGAATTCCACGAGATTGAGTGACGCAAGTATGGCTTTTGCCCTCTCTTCCCGCTCCGGCGTTCTCTTCTGCCCGGTCAGCAGCTCATTCATCAAATCTTCTCCAAAAAGCTGACTGTCCAGATCCTGCATGATGTACCAGATCAGTCCCCGCCGTCCGGACGCCTTCAATTTTCTCTTTGCAAAACTAACCTCGCCGGAGTCCTCTTTCATCAGGCCTGCGAGCATTTTCCCAAGCGTGCTTTTCCCTGCTGCATTTGGTCCCACAACCGCAATCACTTCACCGGGTCTGCAGGAAAATGTCAGATCATCGGCAACACAATGCCGTCCAAAAGCTTTGTTCAGTCCACGAACTTCCAGGAGAGCGTCCTGCTCTGAATCAGCAGTGTCTGGCAAGACGGGAAGATTTTCAAGAGTCATGCTCCTGAGTCCCAGCTGTCCGCGGTGCCCGGCCGCTAATGCGGCAGCCTCACGGGGCAGAAATTCAGCAGCGATTTCTCCATCGCGAAGGTAGATAATACGATCCGCAATGTCCTGAAGGTAATGCAGCCTGTGTTCGGCGATGAATATCGTTTTACCTTCCCGTTTTAGCCCCAGCAGGATCTCGGCAAGATTCTGGGCTGCCTTCATATCCAGATTTGCCGATGGTTCATCCATAACATAAATCAGCGGATCCATGGCCCTGGCTGATGCGATCGCCACACGCTGACGCATACCGTAGGATAAAAACCGCACCTTTTCATCCAGTATATCTGCAATTTTCAGCTCCCTGGCCGTATGCTCAACGCTTTCCATAATTTCCTTATGGTTCATTCCGTAGTTCTCACAGCCAAAGGCTATCTCTCCTGCAACTTCATTGGCAAAGAACTGGCTTCGCGGGTCCTGGAATACATTGCCGACATAACGGCCCCGTTCCCATGAAGGAATATCGGACAGCTTTTTCCCCATCAGCAGGACATCTCCCGTCAGCATCCCTTCATAGAAATAGGGAACCAGTCCGTTAATTACCCGAGTCAGTGTGCTCTTGCCCCCGCCGGAAGGGCCGGTCAGCACCACCACTTCGCCCTTTAGGACGGTCAGGTTAATGTTTTTGAGCTGCTCCTTCACTCCCTCGTAAGCAAAACTAAGATTTTTTATTTCAATTACTGTCTGCATCGCTTCACCTCACAATACAGCAAACAATACGGTAATTATGAGTGCACCGGCCATGAGCACTCCATCACCAGGATGCATCTGATTCAGGTAGTAACCCTGTTTCTTACAGGGATTTTCGATCCCTCTGACTATGCAGGAAGAGGCCAGTTCGTCCGCAATTATTAAGGACCGAAAAACCATGGGGACAATGACATATTCCATTGTGTTAAGCGGGTGCCGGAGCACCTGAAACGGAGAGCGCAAAAATCCTCTTATCCGCATGGCATCCTTTACATCCGCAAACTCTGCCATAACCGATGGCATAAAGCGCAAAATGACGATGACCGTAAGCGTCACCCTGGTCGGCAGGGGCAGCTGCCGCAGTCCTGCAGTCAGTTTCCCCGAGGGTGCCTGCACCAGCAGATACACCGGCATGAGGATTGGAACAAGCTCAATGATAAAAGAAAATGTCATCGGAGATGGAAAGCGAAGGCCAAGATTCAGATTGATCTGCAGCCACAGGTGGCAGATCAGGTAAACAGCCATAAACCCCAGACCTGTTTTTGCAAAACCGAGCACTGCCATCAGCCCGAACAGCAGACAGGTAAAAATAATTTGGAACCACATGTGCCCGGCAAGATAAGATACCGCACATGCGCATACAGTGATGAACAGCAGCGCCAGTACGTTAACCCGCCTGATTCGTTTTTCCTTCGCTTTTTCCCCGCTCACTGAAGCACCCCGGCTTTTTGGAAGTGGCGGCGGAGAATACGGTTGCCGAACACACAGCCAAGGACGGACAAAACCACGGTGATTGCGCAGGCCCCAATCATATGCCAGGGGCTGGAGAGCATATCAATCTGCATGTCAAAGACTTCCTGAGAGAATCCACTTGCAGAGGCCTGCTCCACATAAGAGTCCCATGCCGCCCAAATGGGAACGGCATTGCCGATCATCATACCCAGTCCCCAAACAGACCAGCTTATGGTATTGCGGAGCGGACTGCGGTAAGTATTTTTACCTGTCATGGTAAGCTCACAAATAACTGCCACACCAACAAAGTAAGGAAGCAGAAATATATATCCGCTGAGTGCAAGAAGCGCTCCGTAGACAACACCCCACACAAGGAATATTCCATGTTTATTCAGCCGGTTTGCTGTGACAAGATAAAAGGTTGCGCACAGAAACATCTGAAGTCCGGCGCAGACATACAGATACAGGAACGGAAACGGCAGCGTCAGCGGCCCCGTTACCCCGCTTACAACTAACGTCAGGACCATCATGGCCGCGATTGTCATAATATCACGGACAGTAATTTTCTTTTTGGTTTGATCTTGATTATTCATGGTAGTTCTCCTTTCAATTTCAAAACGCATCAGGTTAGATACAACTAACTCATGTTTAAAAAAATATACCCCCGGGTGGCTCTGCTGCATAACCGCAGAACAATATATGGCTCTATCCCCCATATATATTTTTCCACCCAGGGCGAAAAAAGTCCGCAATGAGACGAACCCGATTAAGCGCTTCATCCTTTGGCATATTGTGCCTTACAATCTCAAAAAAAGCATAATACTGTGCACTAAGCAGCACATGCAGATCCTGTTCAGAAATATCCGCACATGAAAAACCCTTTTCCCGCATGGCCCTAAGATACGCCATCGACTGCCGTTCTTCCTCCGCAATCAGCTCATCCACAAAATTTTCATAGAGGCTCCCCGCAGCACAGTTAATTAAAAGCACAAAAACATCCTTATTAGCAAATATGTACTCAATCATACCCAAAACGACTTCATCGGAAATCCCCCACATATCCTGCGGACGTCCTTCCTCCAGATACTCCACCCCTCTCTCATTCCCCTTCCGGTACATAGACAGCACATCCTCCGCCACAGGAGCAACCAGCGCCGCAAAAATACTCTCCTTATCCGGAAAATACCGAAATACCGCCCCCGTAGTAAGCCCCGCCGTCTTAGCAATACTGCGAACCGACGCCTCCCCGTACCCCTTCTCAAGAAACTCCTCCTTCGCCAAATCCAGAATCCGCTGCTTAGTCACTTCCCCTTTACTCATACATTCACCTCCCCAAAAGATAGCACTGCTATTTTTTATATTATACACGGATACCAAAATTTGTCAAGACCGTCTCCCTAAAAAAGCAAAAACAACACCATTCCCATCCGTCTCCCCCGCCCGGAATCCCTTCCAGCAGATAAGTTTCCCGCCCGGATGCACCCAGCCTGAGGAAAGTGTGCCTTATGGCGGTACCGGACAGCGGGCAGCAAAATCGTGACAGGGCGCTTCGGGATGCGTTATCGGGGAATTACTGTCACTTCATCAAAATGGAAGCCAACATATGAATTTTCCCCAGGACTTCCAGTCCTGGGGAAAAGACGACTCAGCGAGAATGCATCCGGCATTCTCGCGCTTGTCGTCGGTATTCATCATGTTGGCTTCCATTTTGATTAGTGACAGTTATTCCCCGATACCGTATCCCGAAGCGCCCTGCCACGATTTTGCTGCCCGCTGTCCGGTACCGCCATAAGGCACACTTTCCTCAGGCGGACCTTCCCCCGCCGCAGTCCTATCTCCTAAATTCCCTCCCAGAGATACTTACCACGTTCACCAACCTGATAGAAATCCCCGTAGTTAATATGGAATACATCTTTTTCTATCCCGCTGATGTCCACTTTATTCTTAATCAGGTACTGCCAGATTCCCGCATTGGAGATATCCCCCTGAAGGAGAATCCCCTCCACTCTGCCATCCCGCAGAATGGCTCTGTTATAATGTCTGCTGTCTTCCCTGACCTGAACCTCGTCGCCCTCTTCTGCCCGGATTTTTCCAACGCAGAGTGTGACAAGTCCAAAGAAATTGATTGTGTTTTTAGCCGCGTATGTATCCGTATATTCCGTCTCAATACCACACATATTTTTACCGGCTATACGTCCCTGGTCTGCCGCATTGGGCCAGATCCCGGAGAGTCCGGTCATATCGCCTGCAGCGTAGACATCCGCAGCATTCGTCTGCATATAGCTGTCTACCTTGATTCCCCGCTCACAGGCAATGCCGCTGCCATCAAGATATGCGGTACAAGGGCGTACCCCCGCCGCAGCAATGATCATATCACAGGGAATTTCCTCTCCATTATCCAGAAGTACCTTATGGATTTTTCCATCGGCTTCGCATACTGCCTGATCTGCCTTTCTTCCAAGAAGAAAACGCACACCGGCTTCTTCGAATAATTTCTGGTAAGCTACTGCACCGTGCTCATCCAGCTGAACCGGCAGTATCTGAGGCGCCATTTCTACAATAGTCACTTTCTTGCCGCGCTCCAGAAGTCCGTATGCTGCATCCAGCCCCACAAGGCCGGAACCGATGATCAGAATCTCCTGTGCATGCTCTGCTTCTTTTACAATTGCCTGCGCATCCGGCAGATCCCTGAGTCCAAATACGTTAGATGCTTTTCTGAGTTCTCCCACCGGAGGAATACAGCTGTTCGCCCCTGTCGCAAGCAGCAGTTTGTCATAACAGATGGTTTCACCGTTATCCAGCATGGCCTTCTTTTGCTCCGGGCAGACCTTGGATAGTCTGACACCACTCAGCCACTGAACATTATATTTTCCGAAAAAATCTTCCTCCGTAAAATCAAGGCCCTTTTCGTCTCTTTCTCCTGCAATATATTTATGCAGCATACAGCGGGAATGAATCTGTGTGTCCGCGGATACCATAACGATCTTGGCAGATTCCTCCTGCGCTCTTATGACCTTCGCTGCTTCTATTCCTGCAACTCCGGCTCCGATAATTACATACTTCATCCGCTACACCTCCTCCACAAATATTGCCTTCGTCGGACAGGCAGCTACACAGGATGGCTCTCCGCCTGCATTTACACAAAAATCACACTTGATGACTTTGCTGTTCGTAACGCTGTCCGGCTTCAGAACTCCGAAAGGACAGTTCATCACGCACATAAAGCAGGAGCCGCAGCGTTCCTCGTCATAGAACACATGGCCGCTTTCCGGATCTCTTTTAAGCGCGCCGCTCATACAGGACTTCACGCATTCCGGATCGTCACAGTGACGGCAGAACAGCGGCTTATATCTCCCTTTAGAATCCTTCAGTATAAAATTCCGGGACTCGTTTTTCGGATCAGTCATGTCCAGATCATATACAGTTCCCTCGTCTTCTCTGTGGGCCTGCATACAGGCAACGGAGCAGCTCTTACAGCCATCACATTTATCATACTCAATCATGATTCGTCTCATAAATTATCGATCCTCTCTTAAATATTCAGTCCCTGGCGTTTCTCCATCACGATCTGCTCCAGAATATCTGCAGATTCTTTCGCATCTCCGTTAATAATGACCTGTCCTCCGGTCAGATTCTTCATATCTTCTGTCAGTACCTGAACGGCTACCGGGCTTCCGGTTACAAACGGCGGCAGTCCCAGGTGGAGAGGCAGCCCCAGAGCCAGGCCGTAACAACCGTCAGCCAGAGCCTGCTCTTCCAGCCACTGTGCCGCAGAAAGTACCAGCGGAAGCTGAGGAAGGTCAACTCCCAGTTCCTCTGCAAGTTCGGTTGCCACGATTTCCAGACGCCCAATTGCCAGACATGGGCCAAAGTTCAGAACCGGCGGGATTCCCAGTGATTCACAGACTGCACGCAGCTTCGGTCCAGCGTATTTGGAGGCTTCCGGGGTCATCAGTCCGCAGTTCTCGATTCCGCCTGAAGAACATCCTGCAGTCAGTACGATGATATCTCTGGAAATCAGTTCTTTCACCAGATCAACGGTGAGTACGTCATGGCCTCCTGCAGTCAGGTTAGAACATCCGACTACACCTGCAACTCCCTTGATATCGCCTGATACGATCAGATCAATCAGAGGCTTCCAGTTTCCGCCAAGGAATTTCTTCAGGGATACCTCACTGACTCCGGTCAGTGTGTTTTCATAACCGTGGTCTTCCATCAGATTCATAGGAACGCTTCCCCTGCGTGCACTGTAAGACTCAATTACTTCGTCAATCATCTCTTCGGTTACAGCCGGGCGGTTTTCAAAATCGAATTCTTTTAATTCCGCATTGGCTTTTTTGGCTACATTATCAATACAGATCTGCTTAATCTGCAGTTCATCACAGATCGGCTCGATTCCGGGCAAAGTACAGTTAAACTCTGAGATCACGGCATCAATCCCGCCGGTTGCAAGGATCGCTTCGCTTGTATAATTATTGCCCGCGTGTCCGTCAAAAATCTCTGTATAGTGTGCGCCTCTCAGCTGCAGATCCTGCCCCACGCAGGTACAGCCTACCAGTTTAAACCCTTTCGCCCCGGCTTTTCTGGCTTTTTCAATGACATCCTCATCCGTCAGCCTATTTTGCAGGAAGGTAAACATAGAATGCTGATGTCCGGTGATCATGATATTAATATAATCCGGATCAATGACTCTGAGCCCAACAGGCGCGAAACGTATCTCCGGTTCCCCAAGTACAACATCGTTAAGCAGGTTCGTCAGCACAAGCCCGTAGATACCTGTGGAAATTCCCAGTTTAAGGCAGTCCAGCAACATATTAACGGGATCAGAATTCAGGTTGGTTGAACATTTTACAACACCGTGGAATACTTCTGATTTGGCCCCGCCCGGAAGAATCCCCAACTCTTTCCATTTGTCATAGCGTGGTTTATATGACATTTTCTCTGTCAGCTGCATCTTCTCATATTCCGGCAGGTATAAATCTTTCAGAACCGCATCCGCAACGGCTTCTGCTTTTTTATGTACGTCCGCTTCTTCAATTCCCAAAATGGAAGCCAGGCGGTCCAATGTCTCAAGCCCTTTGATCTCCCCCTTGGTCTTTGCCACATTCTTCACGTTCAGGGCGGTATTTTCAACCACATGGATATAACAGCCTGATCCGGAAGCTACAGCTCTTAGAAGATTCCTGGTCACGATCGTATCTGCGTTCGCTCCACAGATCCCTCTCGGTGCTTTTGGCGTGATACGGCAGGGGCCGTTTGCACACAGACGGCAGCATACCCCCTGCAGCCCGAATCCACACTTCGTACTCTGTCCCTCCACTCTGTGATGGGATGTCTCCATAGGCAGTTTTGCAATATAATCCTCCAGCGGCTTGTCTGCGCTTTTGCAGGTATTGCATCCATAACATTGATTCATAATCTTTCCTCCTTAATACTTGACTTTTTTAGTCTAGTTTCGTTTTATAAAAAAATCCCTTTCCTGCTGAAAGGAATATTTTTTTAAATCTAACAGTGCTTCTCAGAGTCCTAATATATCAGAACAAATCGAATAACCTGCGCGATTTGAGTTCTTCAATCAATACTTTCTGTATCTTCATCAGTTCTGCATGTACTTTACAGGCATCCCCTGCGTTCCTGCTGCAGGTCTGTCTCATGCACGGCATAATCAAAGGTTCCGCATCCACCGCCGTCACCACATCGTAGAGTGTCAGCGATTTTAGATCCGTACCTAACCGGCAGCCTCCGGCCGCTCCCCGCTCCACTGCTACGAATCCGGCCTTCTGCAGCTTGCGGATAATCTTGTAAGCAAATGCTTCCGGTACTTCCTCCGCCTGGCAGATATCCTTAACCGTATGCTTCTCCTTGTCCTTCAGCGAACGCAGAATACGGATGGCATAATCATTTTCCCTTGTCAAAAGCATCGCAGCACCTCTCTTTCTATAAATGATACTAACATACTAGACTAAATTAGTCAAGTTTATTTTTACAGTCAAAAAGGATCTATTCACGGATAGATGAAAGGCACGCTATCGGTTGTTTTATGGTATGGCTCTAATGATATGCAGTGTATGCACAACAGGTTCTGAACAGTAGCAAGATGACATTTTCCTCAACTATTGTAACTTCTACTACACTTTAATTTTTTCTGCGAATATGCTATATTGAATTCAGAAAGAGAGCCGCCGCCCACATGGTGAAGTCTCAGGTGTGTTTTACGTCCTCACAGGGACGCGCCTACCCCGTATTGGTGACAGGGTAGGCATTTTTTATTTCCGCTTATTATGCCTGTCTATGGAGGTAAGTAATGCAATCAGAAATCCGCCGTCCAAAAACAGCAGCGACAACACTTGATAAGTGTCCATCTGCATCATCTCCCCGCCAGCATCACAGGCAGGCGGACGCATCCGCTCACGCTTACTCGCTGATTTTCACAGCTGGTACTGAAAGTTTAGCTCCAGTACCTGCATCAGC
This sequence comes from Faecalicatena fissicatena, assembly GCA_001028025.1. Lineage (GTDB taxonomy): Bacteria > Bacillota > Clostridia > Lachnospirales > Lachnospiraceae > Faecalicatena > Faecalicatena fissicatena_A. The sequence continues at coordinate 44,097 of LDAQ01000056.1, forward strand.
CCCAAAGTTAAAACTCGGCGCTATGTCATCCCCCATTTTATACCCGTATGCCTCAGGATTGTATCTTTCTATCGCTGCATAAGCGCTCTCGATCGCTTTGCAGAAGTCTTCCTCATCCTCATATGGTTCCGTCTGAAAATACAGCATGACACACGGCTCCAGCTCTGCGGTTCTGTATTCATTCGGAAGCGGTTTGTCAAACTCTAATGGAACTTCTATTCCTGCCGCCATTTTTGAAAAGCCTTCTTCTACCAGGAATTCAGGCAGTTCCATGAGGGCGGCTGTATCGAATTTCTCTCCAATGCTGTTCAACAGGCCTTCCCATTCACAGCCAATCTCTTCACAGTATGAAAAATAATCCTCTGCACTTCGGGAGGGCAGATAAATCAGTTTCCTGGCAGGCCTTTCCTTTGCGGTTATCATACACAGACTCAAATCTTTGCTCATATTTGTTTCCTCCTTATATTTCAGCAATGCATAGTAGTGATTGATCGGATATTGGACAAACATAGGGATCGGAATCAATTTTTCCCTGTATTCCGAAGGTGTCACATGAAAACGTCTGCAAAAAGAGCGCGTAAAACCTTCATGGGAAGTGAAATGGCTGTTCAGCGCAACCTGAAGCACGCTGTTTTTTGTGCCTGCCAGTTCATTAGCACTCTCGGTCAGGCATACTGCATTCACATAATCCTGGAGTGTCTTTCCCAGCTGCTGCTTGAAAATCCGATCTGCATGGCGCCTGGAATATCCGACCGCCCTGCATATTTTTTCTGTACTGAAGTCCTCTTCCTGAAAATGCGCCTTTATATACGCCTGCATTCTCAGCACTGCCTCAATCTCATTCATACTATGCTTTTTCCTTTACTTAAACATCATACTGTGTCTATAAGGAATCTGTCTTGACAAATCCGGACATGTTTATTCTCTCCGGACATCTCTCCCCCATGCCCTGCGGGTGTTCCTGCCATTTATCGACTATGATACATCAGACCTAAAATACCCTAAAGTCTATTTTAAGACTTTAGGGTATCTCTTGTTTCAGAATGAATAATTTATTCTGAAACTTTCCCATAACATATTAATCTTACCAGCTTCGGAAGAATAAGTTGTTGCCGACATTCACCCCCGGCCTGTCCGTAGATCCTGCATAAAGAAAGTAGTAGCAGTCCGCCACTGCAGCCAGTCTTTTCCCGCTCAGAGCTTCTTTGGCTACCTGACAAGACAGCGGCCTTGGCCCTCTGGTCAGAGCTGCGTCCAAACTGCCCTTCGTCACCGGTTCAAACTGGTTGGATGCATAAACCACCTCAGTAATACTATTCGGAAAATGCGGATCGTTCACCCGATTCAGGATAACAGTCGCAACTGCCAGCAATGAATTGTAATCCTGATAAGCTTCACACTCCAGGATTGCAGCCAGCAGCTTCTCCTCGCTCTCAGAAACCTGCATTGCCTCTGCCTGCACGGTTGATCCATCCGTACCGCTGGGGTAACCTAATGCTGCTGTCTCCTGCGCACGTACCTGCTCAAGCAGCGCATTGTATGCTTCCAGATCTGTGGATGTAGACTCCGCTTTTTTCTGAAGCTCGTCCTTCTGTGATGAAAGCCTGCCCTGCAGATCGCTCAGCGCTTTCTGCTGATTCTGCAGCGTCTCCTGCTTTGTAGCAATATCTTCCTTTGCTTCTCTTAATTCATCCAGCATGTCCCTATCATAGTCGCTGATGTTCTGAATAAATTCTGCTTTGTTCAGGAAATCGGCCATGCTTTCTGCAGTGAAAAGCAGCTCCAGAAGAGAGGAATTGCCTGTCTCATATAAATACTTAATGCGTGCTTTCATTTCCTCGTACTGCTGTTCTTCATTCGCCGTTGCAACTGCCAGCGCTTCTTCCGTACGCAGGACTTCGCCAGACATGATATCCGACTGCATCTCAATGGACTGAATCTCATCGCTGATCGACAGCATCTCCTGGTTGATCCCTTCCAGCTCTGTCTGTTGTTCGGCAATTTTCTGAGATAAAGATGCAGAATCTTCTGCCCGGACAGGGATCAGGGGACATACCACTGCAAGAGTGCAGACAATCGCAAGTCCCTTATGTAACCTTCGTCTTAAGTACAATTTCATAATCATAATTCCTTCCTGGAAAATAATCTGTTCAGACATTATACTATAAAACGACACATTAAGCAATTTATGTTTTGTCCTAAAATTTCCCAGTGCACTCCTAACGCAGAGTTTACGCGGGTTGTAACCAATAAATTTTTTCAGATACTTTTGGAAGAAACATAAAAGTTACTGCAAAGGGGTCAGACCCCTTTGCAGTTACCAAAATCCCGTCCAGCCTGCACAAAGGCCTTCAGATTCTCCGGTGGGGTAGTCGCGGTTACCTCACATCCGCTTCCTAGAATAAAGTTCCCGCCCTTTTTCCCTTCCTGTACGACTTTTGCAGTCTGGTCATAAACCTCCTGCGCCGTTCCATTTGCCAGTAAAGACGGATCTATGTTGCCCCTCAGTACTTTCCCTGTCTGCTTCTTCAGTTCCGTCACATCGCACAGATGGTCAAAATCAATGATATCGCTGCCATTCCTCGCAATGCGGTCTGCAATCCCGTGTATATCCTCGCAAATGTGAGTAATCGCCTTCACTCCATTATCGTGAATTGCAGAAACAAGCCTTGTCTCATAAGGCAGTGCAAATTCTTCATAATTCTGTGCAGATATTACAGTATTGGATGCCATGGCGTGTCCGAAGGAAATAGCATCTACCCCCGTCTCCGCCAGGTATTTGACATAGTTCACCGTATAAGCCAGGCAGCGTTCCAGCAGTTCATGCAGCGTCTCGGGGTCTGTCAGCATCCCCACCAGCAGTTCTTCCATAGGGATCAGCTGACTGGCTACATTCAACGGAGCATTACACCATGCTGTCACGTAAATTCTGTCCCCAATCTCTTTTTTTACAATTTCTGATGCACGCAGGATGGTTTTTGTAGGCTCTGTCTCCCACGGGTTGGTGACCTTCACCCGCTCGTACTCATCCAGTTCCTCTAAATAATATTCGGTCAGTTTCGAGGTTTCTTCCTCCGGCCTGATGTATTTGCTGCCTATCGCCATGCCTTCATTTGCAATATCTGTAGTGATTCCTACCGCATCCCACTGATACTTCTCAGCCGCTGCAATAATCGCTTTAGCCATATTTCCTGGATCTGTCATATAATCCCGCATGGTCATCCCCTCAACCGCACGGCACGTTGCATGGCTGATCTTCGGAAAAATCGGAATATAGTCCGGCTGTTTTCCTTCGAGTACCTTTTCCATTCTTTCTCTTGACAACATTTTGATACCTCCTAAAACTGAAGTCCTAAACTGGCCAGAATCACCATGATGACAGTTACACACATCGGGATAATAACGGATACCACACAAATATCCTTATAAGACTGCTTATGCGTCATCCCGCATAATGCTAGAGTCGTAAGTACCGCTCCATTAAATGGGAGTGTATCCAGCCCGCCTGATGCAAGTGAAGCAATTCTGTGCAGTACTTCCGGTGATATTCCGGCAGATGCAGCCATCTGCATATAAGTATCTGCGAATCCACTGATTGCAGCCCCAAGCCCTCCTGAAGCCGATCCGGTAATACCGCAGAGTATATTAACCGAAAGCGCCTCCGATATCAACGGATTCTGAGAACTTCCTACCAGAAGCTGCTGCAGCCCGGTGTAAAGCGGCAGAGAAGTGATTACCGTTCCAAATCCGACAATGGCACAGGCATTGACGATTGGTCCGAAAGTCGTTGACACGCCATCTTTTAGTACCGTATTAATCCCTATATTTTTTAATTTCTTTATATTCATCAGCAAAATAACAACGATAGAGATTACAATTGCAATAATAACACTCCAGTTACCGGCAACTGACGCAAGGGTGGTCCCGTAATCTTCCAGGTATCCGCCGCTCACTCCCGGAAAATATACCTTTGATAAAAACAGGTTTAACCCAAACATAAGGACTATGGGGAGTATCGCCAAATAGATCGGCGGGACATCTGCACCGTCGGCCATATCAACCGCCGCCGTTTCATCCTGGTGTTCCCCGTATCCTTCTCCCTGTGCCTTCGCCTTTTTCGCTCTTCCCGACAGCCAGAGATAGCCCAGCCCGAACAACAGGATACTGGCGATTATCCCCAGCCCCGGCGCCGCAAAAGAATCGGTCCCGAATACGGACATGGGAATGGTATTCTGTACCTGCGGGGTGCCCGGCAGTGCTGTCATCGTAAATGTAAACGCCCCCAGCGCTATGGCCCCCGGAATCAGCCGTTTCGGGATATCTGCCTCCCGGAACAGAGAAATCGCAATCGGATAAACTACAAATGCCACCACAAACAGTGATACTCCACCATAAGTCAGAATCGCGCCTGCCAGAACCACCGACATAATTGCCTTGCCTTTTCCCAGCCGCAGCGCAACAAATCTTGCAATCGACTTCGTATAACCTACACTATCCATCATTTTCGCAAATAAAGCGCCAGTGACAAACAGCGGGAAGAAATTTTTCGCAAAATTTCCGAACCCCTTCATATACACTTCTGTATAGGTTGCCATCACCTTAGCATCCAGCCCGCATGCAAACAATACCAGTATAATTGCGCCTACAGGGGCCACGATTACGATAGGTGCGCCTTTATAAGAGAAATAAATCAGAAATATCAGTACTGCTATCAATCCTACAACTGCTGAAATTGTCATAAACCTACCTCTTTTCTATCCATTTTTGTACTTCCTGTATGCAAAGGTCAATGCAGGCCTTATCATTTATATTTCCCTCCACCTCTAACACACGGACTCCTTTATCCAGTTCCGACTTCAGCGCCTCCGCAAATGCCTGGTCTGCTTCAGGGTCGCAGAGTTCCTGTCCTTTTCTTCCAGCCTCACAGAAACCATCATCCGGAAGAACTACCGTGACCGGCCCTTTGGCACGGTTCAGCCGTTTCGCCACTTCTGCCCCCAGCATGTGCATTTCTTCCGGAAATGCTTTCGTATGGCATATATTTGCATTATGAAATACATGCTTCCGTTCTTCAAACCTGTCAGGACGAGCAGTCTCGCCCTCTTCAAAATAATAGTCAAGAACATCAACCGCACCGGGGACGCAGAGGATCGGAATGCCTGCCTGGCCCGCTGCTTCAAGCCTCCCTGGCGCCCCTTCACAAAAACCTCCCAGCATCTCACAGGTCACCTCATGGAGATTCGCATCCAGAGAAATATCAAATACGCCCTGTCTTATCATCTCCTCATAACATCTCCCGCCAGTGCCGTTAGCATGAAAACAGACAACTTCTTCCTCCATACCCTTCACAATTCCATCGGCAAATCTGGTGGTAACACCAAGCATTGTCATGCCTATTTTTGTTTTATTCGTATCCACTCTGCGATACGGATGTATTACCATTCCCGCCATCGCCTGCACACATTGGTAAATCACCTCTCTGCTGATGGAATTCAGTCCCGAGAAATCTACCATAGAATGCTTCAGAATAATATCTTTTGCTCCCACAAACTGTTCTATCGTTCTTTTTCCAGAGATCAGCGGAGAGACAATCATCTTTGGCAATCCAAAAGGCAGCTGTTTCATAGCCTCTGCCGCCATCCTGGCATTCTGCCCTCCGCCAATGCAGAGAATCCCCTGAAACCGTCCGTCCGCGTATGCTTTTTGAACGGCTGACTCTGCCGCTTTCTCCATCACGCTGATGCAGTCTGCTTTTTCCATCTTCAGGATCTGGTTCTCCCAAATCCCTGCGGCCTCCAGTATCTCCTTTGCGCTCAAATCAGCATGGATATTTTCCAGTCTGCGCGTACTCAAATCAATTAAAAATGTGAACAGGCCCTTCTTTTCTATCAGTTGTTTTGCATACAGAATTTCCTCTTCTTTTGTATCCAGAGAAGATATCAATGCGATTGTCTTCATATTTTGTCCCTGCCTATACACCCAGTATTCTTCCCGACTCTACCAGATCAATCATCTCCGGTGCATGAGTCGGAAGAATGAACTCCGGTGATTTTGCCCTGCGCTTTAATTCAACAATGCTGTTCCATGAATCAACGATATCCAGAAACCGCCCCGGAGGTGTAATGTCATAATGGGCCTCAGGAACTTCTTTTATATTATCATAGGTAAAAATCAAATCACCACAGCAGTGATATTCCCCGTCCTTTGTATTAACCACGACTGTCTGATGACCTACGGAATGTCCTGCGCTGGGATACACGCTGATCCCGTCCAGCACCTCACATTCCCCATCCAGGAGGGTGATTTCCATATCTTTAAACTGAGGCTCTATCCCCAATACAGGATATTCATATGACTTATAGTAAAGAGGGATCGGGTTCTTCGCAAACTCATATTCTTTTTGCTGTGCATACATTTTAGCGTTTGTAAACCTGCCCATATAATAGACATGATCCCAGTGTAAATGTGTAAAAATAACGGTATCGATTTCTTCGCACCCGATCCCCAGTTTTTCCAGCTGCTCATAGACTGCATGGCCTTTTGGCTGCACAGAACCCGGATGATGATATTTTCCGGCTGTTTCTGTATCAGACATTCCCGTATCAATCAGGATCTTGTGCCCGTTTCCCTGCACAAGAAAAATGGTAACCGGTAAATCCAGGAATCCCTCTGTATCATAGTACTTATGTATGCTGTGATGGTAAAGGTAAGTTGCCTTGTTTGTATGTGTATATCCTGTAATAATGGGGGTAATCGTATAGTTCTGCATATGTATCCTCCTGATTTTAAATTCAACTATTTCTGATTGTTATTTAGGCGTTTCATTTTCTCATCTTCCCAGAATATCATGGCGGTCTCTTCGATGAGTTCTGCTGTCTGCCCTGCTTTCTCCGCGGTCTTCCCGACTGCCACGATACCATGGCCCCTGAGTATGAACGCTGTAAGGGAAGGATTTTTTTCAAAAGCATCAAAGACCTTATATAGCTCCTGCTCTTCTACCGCCTGCGTCTTCACATCTATCACAGGTATGGGCGCCTTCAGCTTCAATGCAGAATGCATCGTGACAAGCTCAACCTGATCAAAATGAAGGGATGCCAGAATTGCATATGGAGAATGGACATGGACAATCCCTCCAATTTCGGTAAATTTTTTATACAGATTCCCATGAAGAACTGATTCTCTCGTTGGCTGGTAATTTCCCTGTACAAGCGTCCCACTAAAATCTGTTACTGTTAAGTTTTCTTCCGAACATGCTCCATAAGAAAAACCGCTTGGCTTTACTATCATCAAATGATCATCAAGCCTGACACTCAGGTTCCCGCCGGTTCCGGTCTGTATGCCGCTGTCATATGTCCGGCCGGCTGCACGCAGGAAATCATTTTTCTTTTCTATAAAATTAAGATACATAGATTTTCCTTTCTTGTATTTTGGTATTTTTTAATACCAATTTATCATGTTTTTAACAGGCCCTGTTTCTATTAAAATATTATAACTTTTATAGATTTTAGTCAATATTACTTTCGTTTGTTTTTTATTTTCATGTATATTGCACTATTTTTGACATTCATTTTTATCTAATAGGTTTATTTATAGCTCTTTATTGGTATATATAAATACCAATATTTTTATGCCATTGCTTTACGCTCTGATTTTTGGTATAATTCTATCACATGATATTATTACGGAGGCATAGATATGAAAAAGAAATCATTGGGAGAAGTTATTTCAGAAGATATAAAAAAAGAGATTCTATCCGGCAAATATAAGGCCGGGGACAAGCTTCCCACAGAGCGTGAGCTTGCAGAATATTATAAAGTCAGCCGTGTCCCGGTCCGGGAAGCAATTTCCATACTAACCAGGGAGGACATTGTCTCCGTCAAAAGAAGTTCCGGTATATTTGTAACCAATATCCCGCCCTCCTTTATTGCTTCCGAACAAGACACGCCTTATTTAAAGAATGAAGTTATTTTACAGGAATCCGTACAGCTCAGGCGTTTAATCGAATCTGAGGGCAGCAGGCAGGCAGCAATTCACGCGAATGCCGAAGATATCATCCAGATACAGGAAAGCCTGTTTCGTTCTATTGATGAGATCCGCAAGCTGAAAGCCGGACAGGATAATCATTTTTTCCAGGCGGATACCGAGTTCCACCTTGCGGTTTCGAACGCATCGCATTCCGCTTTTTTTACCGGCTGCCTCTCTTCTATGCCACAGATTATATCAAACCATCAGTACTGGAGCCTGAAAAATACAACCCCCATGGATGAGGTCGTTTCCTATCATACAGCCATATTCGAGGCAATACTGACGCAGAACCCCGAACGGGCTTATGAGGCAATGTACCAGCATCTGAGCAGAGTCAAGAAACTCCTGACAGGGAATATGCCTGACAGGACAGGCAGTTAATTATATGGGCAGATATGTGTTATACAAACAAAAAAGTAACCAGTCGGTAAAGGTGTGGTTACTTTTTAATCTTACGTTATCTTTCTCTCTTTAATATTGCCGTAATTAGAAAATGATCGAACAGCAGGAAAGACAGATGGCTGGTAAATAAGTAAAATTTCGTAATACCCGCAGTCATTCTGCTGCTTTTGTGTTTATCTTATTCGGTGATGAATTCCTTTCTCGTCTTATACGCCGCGATGAGAAATGTAGAGGCACACATCATGCCTGTTTTTACCGTATATGCATTAACGATGCTTATCTCCCGGCAATTTATCGGCAGAATGGCAGATAAGTATGGGACGGTACCGGTTGCAATACCATCGATGGTTTGCTTTGCCGTATCTTCCACCGCACTCGGTGTCAGTGTATGTTTCCGCGGATATATAAAACGGATAGAAACATACGATCAGGGACTTTAAAAACTGGCAGCTATCCACTTTCCTCTTACGATTCATGGCAGTATGGACATTTACTAACAACCAGGAGCTTAAGCCCTATACGCTTTCCACATTTGACGCAGCACCATCCTTCTGAAAATAACATGCTTATTAACAGGAGTGTGATCCAGAAAATGCAATTAGCAAATATTATAATAGAGTATCGTCCCCGCCCAAAGATTCCAAAACGCTCCAGTATAAAAGTACATACAGCTCCTGTAACGAACAATCTGTTTAATGTACAGCGGGTTTTAAATTTTAATTTTTTAGAAGATTCTACAAAAACTTTATAAAAATCCGCTAATAACATTTGGGTAATAATAATTGCTATATCAATTTTCGTCCAGCTATGCATCACTCCCTGCCTTTCTGTAAATGCTTTTACTGTGCATACAGACACTGCCATTCACATTAAATCTGGGTTAGAGCCAGCTTAGCATACTGGCAAAAATACTGCCAGCATATTTCAGTTAAAAATATGTAAAAATAAGGCACTGTATATTTATATTTTAATATACAGTGCCGTATTTATTGGGGCACAACCTCTTGTGTCAGGTTATCAGCGTTAAATTTTCTATTAGTGATAATTAGAACTTGCTATCATACAGGCCATCACAACAGCCATAATGTCGCTGACATAGTTTATCATATCCGCCAGATGTTTGTTTTGAGGATTCTTCTTCATTTCTTTACTCTTAGCCTTCAATTCATCAATTGATCTGCTTTTATTTAATTAATTTCAATGTTTTATATAACCCGTTTAGCACAATATCCTGATAATAGTTACGATGCCACATAAAACACAGTCTACCAATGGAGTGTTAGAATATCCCCCAAAAGCGAGTAATCCTCCGGATAAAGCTGGGGTATAAATCCAAAAAGAAAATACCGGAATTCCTGTCTTACATGGAATTCCGGTATCTTACTCAACCAATCGGAGTGACGTGATTCGAACACGCGACCTCTACGTCCCGAACGTAGCGCTCTACCAAGCTGAGCCACACTCCGATATGTATAAACTTGTGCTTCTCTTAAAGAGAAAATTAAGAATCTGCTTTCGCAGATTCTCAACTACGGATGAAGGACTCGAACCTTCACAAACAGAGTCAGAGTCTGTTGTGCTGCCATTACACCAATCCGCATCATCATGTCTTGTCCTTGTCAGACGCAACATGGTTATTATATCAGACTCGCGGAAAAAATCAAGCCCTTTTTTTAATTTCCATCAAAAAAAGATTTAAAGCATATTTTTCTGAATATTCTGAATATGGAGCTCATAGGGGGCAGACCCCTTTGCAGAAGGGTCTGACCCCTATGAGCATGCCCCCTATAAATATACTACATTACTTTGATTCTTTCTATAGCCTCCAGTGTTTTTTCATAGCTGCCAAATGCAGTAAGTCGGAAATACCCTTCCCCGCTTGGGCCAAATCCTGATCCTGGTGTTCCGACTACATTCGCGTTCTCGAGCAGATGATCGAAGAAGTCCCAGGAGGTCATTCCCTTCGGGGTCTGCAGCCAGATATATGGTGCGTTCACGCCTCCGGACACGGTATAACCGGCATCCTTCAGGCCTTCATATATAACTTTAGCATTATTCATATAGTATGCCACCTGTCTTTTCAGCTGTTCTTTGCCTGCTTCAGTATATACGGCTTCCCCGGCACGCTGTACGATATATGGGGCTCCGTTGTATTTTGTGCCGTGGCGTCTTGCCCACAGGGAATGCAGAGTTACTTCACCGCATTTTATGTCTTTCGGTATGATTGCCGCCCCAAGACGCACTCCGGTGAATCCGGCATTTTTTGAAAAGCTTCTCAGCTCAATGGCACAGGTTCTTGCCCCTTCACATTCATAGATGGTATGCGGTACGTCCTTTTCGGAAATATAGGCCTCATAGGCCGCATCATATATAATGACCGCGCCCACTTTGTTTGCATAATCCACCCATTCCTGGAGCTGTGCCCGGGTAATAGTTGAGCCGGTGGGATTGTTCGGGAAACACAGATAGATGATGTCAGGTGTCTCTTTCGGAAGTTCCGGCGCAAAGTTTGTTTCGGCGGTGCACGGCATGTAGATCACATCGCTCCATGTCTCTGTCTTCACGTCATAGGTCCCGGTCCGGCCGGCCATGACATTAGTGTCCACGTAGACCGGATATACCGGGTCGCATACAGCGATCTTGTTGTCTGTGCTGAAAATCTCCTGGATATTTCCGGAATCGCATTTGGCTCCGTCTGAGATGAATACTTCATCCGCAGAAATATCACAGCCGCGGGCCTGATAGTCATTTTCAGCCATAGCGCTGCGTAGAAATTCGTAACCCAGATCAGGGGCATATCCGTGAAATGTCTCTGCTTCGCCCATCTCGTCCACTGCACTGTGCAGGGATTCGATGATGGCCGGTGCCAGCGGCTGCGTAACATCCCCGATACCCAGGCGTATAATCGCTTTGTCCGGATGTTCGGCGGTATAGGCATTCACCTTTTTCGCAATTGTAGAAAACAGATAGCTTCCCGGTAATTTCAAATAGTTGTCGTTTATTTTGAACATTCTAATTCTCCTTTGATGATTGGTTCCATTCCCCGTCGAATACGACCTCAGCGGGGCCTGTCATATATACGGTATCTTTTTCTCTGTCCCATTTGATCAGCAGATCACCGCCCAGCAGCCTGACCGTCACCTCGTCTTCTGTAAGGCCATTTAAGATACTGGAGACGGCCACTGCACATGCACCTGTGCCGCAGGCCAGTGTTTCCCCTGAACCCCTCTCCCACACACGCATGCTGACTGTCTGCCTGTCAAGGACCGTTGCAAACTCTGTGTTGATTCGTTTTGGAAAACGTTCATGATACTCGAATTTGGGCCCTGTCTTTTCTATGTCCAGATGCTCAATGTCATCCATATAGACGACTGTATGCGGATTGCCCATAGACACGCCTGTCATCTTATATTCTTTCCCATCTACTATAATAGGCTCATTGATCACCATTTCTTCATCTGAAACGATTGGGATCAGCGCGGACTTGAGTTCCGGCTTACCCATATCTACCTTCACCTGTACCACTTTGCCGTTTTCCACGGAAAGTTCCAGGTATTTGATGCCGCCCAGCGTCTCTACCGCAATCTCAGTCTTGTCTGTCAGGCCGTAATCGTAAACATATTTTCCCACGCAGCGCATTCCGTTTCCGCACATTTCCCCCCGGGAGCCGTCCGCATTGTACATTTCCATCTCAAAATCAGCCACTTTGGACGGATTGATCAGAATCAAACCGTCAGATCCTATTCCGAAATGTCTGTCACTGACCTTCACCGCCACTTCAGACGGATTCTCTATCCTCTCCGTAAAACCATTAACATAAACATAATCGTTACCCAGTCCCTGCATCTTTGTAAACTTCATGATTGTCTCTCCTTTTCGCAGCTTTTATTCTGACATAATCGTCAGCACCATCTGTGCAGTCTCCAGCATACTGGTTCCGCTGTCCATACTGCTCTTTTGCAGATAGCGGTGCGCCTCTTCTTCTGTCATATTATTGCGTTCCATCAGCAGCGCCTTGGCCTGCCCGATGAGCGCCCGCTGCCCGTGATCCCTGTTTTTGGCAGCCTCTTTTCTTTTCCTGCGCCTTCTCTGCATGGTCTGCATCATCATTTCCAATGTATTCAGCAGATCATAAACCTTAATTGGCATCGGAAGTCCTACCACGCCCCTCACCAGTTCATGACACCACTTATCAGGTGAAGCGATCAGAAGCATCTCATAGGTTTCCGGCAGGCATTCCCTCAATTCCGAATATAACATATCCTGCATTTTATATCCACAGATAATGATTCCCTCATCAAAATTATCCGCATATTGAAGCGCCTGGGCACCGGTGGTACAGATGCCGGAAATGTCAATGCCGCCCCGTACTAACAGGTTGCGAATATTTACCGCAGTTTCTTTTTTGGGAAATACAACCACAATACTGCCCACACCCGCTTACACCTCCTGCTCTTTCCATTACAAGCTCCATCGTTTTCCCTTACCCGTACAGGACGTTTTACATTTTATGAAGATAATTCGCCAGCTCCCATTCTGTAACCTGCATACAATAGTCGTGATATTCTTTCTTATGTGAGGCAATCGTTTTGGCTGTCAGATCTGCTCCCAGTACCTCCCGGATCAATGCATCTTTCTCCAGCTCGCATACCGCCTCCATAAGGTTCCACGGAAGAGCCTCAATATGCAGCTCACTGCGCTGTTCTTCTGTCATTGCCTGTATGTCTTCATCCACGCTGTCAGGCGGCAGAATCTGGTTCTTAATGCCGTCCAGCCCCGCTGCAAGCAGTACCGCCAGCGCAAGGTACGGATTCGCAGAAGGATCCGGGCTTCTGAGCTCGATCCGCGTCTTTTCCCCGCGGACAGACGGAATACGGATCAGCGGCCCTCTCGTTTTCGCGGACCAGGACATGAAGACAGGCGCTTCATACCCGGGTACAAAGCGTTTGTAGGAATTTACAGTCGGATTGGTGATACAGGTAATGGCCTTCATGTGTTTCAGCAGGCCTCCCATAAAATAGTACCCTTCCCTGCTCAAACCGTTTTTATCGCTGCTGTCCTGGAAAATATTAGTGCCGTCTTTTGACAGTGACAGATTCAGATGCATTCCGGAACCGTAAGTTTCAATCTTAGGTTTCGGCATAAATGTAGCATGCAGGCCATGGCGTTTTGCGATCGTCTTAACGACCAGCTTAAAGGTCATAATATTATCCGCCGTGGCAAGCGCCTCGTCATAGCGGAAATCAATCTCATGCTGTGCAGGTGCTATTTCGTGATGGGATGCCTCGATCTCAAACCCCATATCCTCCAGTGTAAGAACCATATCACGCCGCGCATTTTCTCCGTAATCCAGAGGTCCTACGTCAAAATAACTTCCTCTTTCATGTGTAATCGTGGTCGGTAAACCATCGTCGTCTGTGTGGAATAAAAAGAATTCACATTCCGGTCCGGCATTCATAGTATATCCCATTTTTCCTGCTTCACGTATTACTTGCTTCAGCACATGCCGGGGATCGCTTTCATAGGGTGTGCCGTCCGGGCGGTACACATCACAGATGAACCGCGCCACCTTGCCCTGCTGCGGCCTCCATGGAAAGATCTCAAAGGTGCTTAAGTCCGGATATAAATACATATCCGATTCTTCTGTCCTTGAAAATCCTTCTATGGAAGATCCGTCGAACATGCACTCGTTATTCAGCACCTTCTCCAGCTGGCTCACTGTGACAGCCATATTTTTCATGGTTCCGTAGATATCCGTAAACTGGAGCCTGATAAATCCTACATCCTCTTCCTCTACCATTTCTAAAATATCTTCTCTCGTGTAATCATTCATAAGATATCCTCCTGACTGTTATCTGACAGTTTTATATGTTTTATACTTCTCCTATACTGGTTTCCCGCCAAAACGGCTTCTGATATATCCTTTCACCATCTTCGGAGTCCCCGGAAAGAGTTTATCTGAAATTTAAAAATGGGCGTTCTCTCCCCTGAAGAAAACGCCCTTGTTTCGTATTATTATAACTATGTGCTGAAAAAATGTCAAACTTTCTTATCCGACTTTTTTCAATTTTTAATTTATTTTTAATTTATCTTATGAATTTCCGGATTTTATCTATGAGTTTTTCAAACTCCCCACTGTGCACCTGGAGCTCCATTTTATCCTGCATGTTAAGGCTGCAGATTCCTAAAATTGACTTGGCATCCACAGTCATTCTTCCCTGCTTCATATCCAGATCTCCCTTAAACTCCTTGATCATCTGTACAAATTCCTGAATCTCGTTAACATTTGTAAATTCCACACTTACTTCATTTGCCGCTAATATTTCTCCCGCCATAGTTCTTACCTCCTGATAGCTTTAGAGTACCCATCTGTTCACATTAGATGGAATTGCGTGTTACGTGGCCTATTTTCATCACCGATTCAATATTGTACACTATCTTGTACAAAAAAGGAAGTCCTATTCTTAATTTTTTATCTGTCTTCCGGATGCATCCATATGGTAGTCCTCCTGATAAATCAGCCGGGAAACCGGTACCAGCTCATATCCTTTTTCCTGTAGTCCCGTGATGATCTTTTCCAGGGCATCTGCCGTATATTTGGCCCCATTGTGGCAGAGTATGATAGAACCGTTCCGCAGGGATTTATTTTCCAGAATTGTATCAATGATATTCTGCTCCCCGTAGTCCTTCCAGTCCAGACTGTCCACATCCCACTGAATCGCATGATAACCGCATTTCTCCACGGTCTGGATCACCGTATTATTGTAATCTCCGTACGGCGCACGAAACAGCTGCATATCATAACCTGTAAGTTTCTTCACTTTGTCATGCACGTTCATGATTTCAGCCTCCTGCTCTGTTTCAGAGAGCTGACTCATATTCCGGTGATTCTCACTGTGATTTCCCAGATCATGTCCCGCCGCCAGGATCTTTTTGACATCATCCGGATACTTTTCCACCCATCCGCCCGTCATAAAGAATGTCGCATGGACATTGTGTTTGGCCAGAATGTCCAAAAGCTTCTGAGTAGACTCATTCCCCCATGCAGCATCAAACGTAAGCGCCGCCCTTTTCTCTTCTGTGTCCACGGAATAAACAGGAAGATCCCGCCCGCTCACATTGTTTGCCACCTTAACATGACCCGCCATATACTTCATCGAACATCCCAAAATCATAATGGCAAGAAATGCTCCAAAACTGACCTTGAATAGTCTTTGTCTCATAAAAAACTCCAGAGTATCTTTACTTATTCTTAGTATATGCAGCCGGGGATAAGAAATAGAATAGTTTCTTCCGCAAAGGGGTCAGACCCCTCTTACAGAGGGGTCTGACCCCTTTGCTCCCATTTCCATCCCCTGCACGCAGCTTCGGAACATCTGCGCCATGAACTCTGCGATCGCTTCCGGCTCTGCCAAAAACCCGTTCACTGCCCAGCTGCGGATGATGCCTTCGCAGCCATTGACAATGAATTCATACAGCCATTCCAGTCTTTTCTCCTCCATATCCGGATACAGTTTTCTCCAGGCATTCAGGGAATCCGCCCTTGCAAAATACATCATCCTGGCAAGGAATTCTTTGTCCCCGTATTTGCTGAACATGGCTTTGCACAGTTCTTCGTTCTCTCTTATTTTTTTCAATATCTCCAGAGGCAGAATGCCTGTATAGTTTCCCTGTTCCATATTACTCACCGACAAAAGTACTTCCTGATAGAATTCCTCCTCAATCTTATTCAGGAGATCGTACACATCCTCGTAATGGACGTAGAAAGTAGCCCTGTTGATATCGGCTTTTTCGCAGATTTCCTTAACCGTGATCTTCCCAAGCGGCTTTTCTTCCAGCAGCTGGAGAAAACTTTGTCTTATCATTTTTCTGGTGTACTTGATCCTGCGGTCTAAATTTAAATTTTTCATAAACAATCAACACTTCTTTCTTTTTTGTTGCCTTACTGACAGATACACTGAATCTGGCGGTTGCCATCTTCTGATACCTTTATTATATTTAAAGTAAGAACAGAAAGCAACACTGTGTTGTATATCTTACACCAAATTTATTTTTATCCACACACCTGGCGGCATTTGTCACGTATGTTCACGTCGGTGCTGTTTTATTCTCATCTGGAGGTGCTTATTATGAAAAATACGATATATCTCGTAACCGGAGCTGCCGGTCATCTTGGCAGCCACATTGTTTCTGAACTGGTGAAGCAGGGAAATACTGTACGGGCCTTTATTCTGCCCTCGGAAGCCACGCTGGTCTGTCCTGCTTCCCCGGTTCTGACCTATATCACCGGAGATATCTGCTGCCCGGATACGCTGGAGCCCCTTTTTTCCATAGAAAACTCCAATCCGCCAAAGGATATCATCATGATCCACTGTGCCGGCCTGATCTCTATCTACGGTGGAAAGACACCCGGGGTTCGAGCCGTTAACGTGGATGGGACAAAAAACGTCGTGGACGCCTGCATCCGCCATGGCATCAAACGCCTGGTTTATGTCAGCAGCGTACATGCGATCCCTGAAGCACCTCAGCATGCCGTCATCTCCGAGATCCGCACGTTTTCCCCGGAGCATGTCACAGGTTATTATGCCAAAACGAAAGCAGAGGCCACTCAGTATGTTCTGGACAGCACTGCCCGGGGACTTGATGCGGTTGTCGTACATCCATCCGGCATCATAGGCCCGGCAGAACGCCCTGCAGGCAGCCTCCTGCACATGATAGCCAATTACACGAAAAAAGGCATGCCGTTAGCCGTACAGGGCGGATACGACTTTGTGGACGTGAGAGATGTTGCATCAGGGGCCATCAAAGCCGCACAAAAAGGAAAAAGCGGGGAATGCTATATTCTTTCCAACCGCTTTGTTTCATTAAAAGAATTATTTACCGAACTGTCAGCCGCTGCAGGCCAGAAGAAACCCCGTTTCTTCCTGCCGGCCTGGACCGCTAAATGTGCGGCACCCTTCGCACAGCTTCACTATAAATGCTGGAAGAAAACCCCCGTGTTTACCCCCTATGCTTTGTACACCCTGACTTCCAACGGAAACTTCTCACATGAAAAAGCAAGCCGGGAACTTGGCTATCGTCCCAGGCCGCTGCGCCAGACCGTAACCGATATGATACGGCAGATTACAAAACATTCCGGTAAATAACAAAGTGTGCAAGCCCCTCACTCATGAGGGGCTTGCACACTTTGGCACCGCCACGATGCCGCTCTGCGGCTATATACCTTATCGCGGCGTGTGCATCCCCCGGAGGGTTATTATGTTATAGAATCAGCCGGCGCTGTCCGCAGGCAGCACTGCCAGTGCCTGGCTCCCCATCTCCAGATAGCGCTGTTCAGCCACTTCCTTTCTGTATCCGGTAACGCACTCGTCCTGATTGGGATCATTAAAATAATAATACTCTTCATCCCACCCCACCAGCAGCAGACAATGTTCCTCCGCAGGCCATGTATAATAGTTTCCCGTTTCCAGTATGGTCCAGCCTTTTCCCTCATAGGTCGGCTGCATGTCAATCGTCGCCCAGATAATCACCGGAACTCCCTGATCAATATATTCCTCCGTAATCTGTTCCAGCCGCGTGCCAGTCAGGTCTTTCACCTGCTCCGCGCCTGCCGCCGAAACGAGCGCATCATGGATCACCGGTGCAAAACAGCCGAACCCACTGCCCGTCCTGGGATCTCCGATAAAATAATCGTAGGGACTGTTGCCGTAATACTCTCCGTCCTTCTCATAATAAGTCCCAATCCTCAGATAATTGTCAATAAAGTCATCCACAGAAATATCATATCCTGCATACTGCAGCGCCATAACAGTGGTTACGCTCTCGCAGCCTGTAGGATAATCGCTCTGGCTCAGGAATGGAACCGACAGAATCTTCTTTTCTGTCTGCTTTTTGAAAGAGCCGGGCGGATTCTGCTTATCGCTGTCCTCCACCCGGCTCTCTGCTATTGCCGTTTCTTCATTTCCTGTAGCAGTCATATTTCTCTGCCCTGCTTTTGTATACAAAATACTGGCAGCCGCAATACCGCCAATCAGTATAATTCTGCCCCACGGCCTTCTATAACTGCTGTGTCTGCGTTTCTCTGCCATACTGCACCGCTGTATAAGCTTCTTATATATATTATAATCACTTAGGATTGTCCCATATTCTGAAGTACGCAAAATAACGGTGCATAAATTTTCTGCTTATCTCTTTACTTCCCGATAACTTCCAGAACGTCCTCTTTCTCCGGCATTGAACGGATCGCGCCTTTACGGGTAGTAATCAGTGCTGCCGCCGCATTTGCAAAGGTCATCATCTCCCCTAACTGCTCTTCCGTCAGATCCTCAATTCCATGCTCCAGCACATAGTTCAGTGAGCTTCCGCAGAAAGTATCTCCGGCGCCTGTTGTCTCGATTGTATTCATTGTGAAGCCGCCCCGCTCCACACGCATGCCTTTATAATACGCGCGGCTTCCGTCTTTGCCGAGCGTCAGCAGAATCAGCGGAATATGGTATTTCTCCTGCAGATACTGGATTCCCTCATCATAATCCTCTTTCCCGGACACGAACTGGATCTCATTGTCGGAAATCTTCAGAATATCGCAGAACTGGAAACCATATTCCATCTGTTCCTTCGCCAGTTCCAGTGAACTCCAGAGCGGCGGGCGCAGGTTCGGGTCAAAAGAAATCAGAAGCCCGTTCTCTTTTGCTATATCCAGCGCTTTTTTCGTAGCCTCACGGACGCCGTCGTGTGTCATGGACAGGGTTCCAAAATGGAACAATCTTGCCTTCTTCAAAAATTCTGCATCAACCTCGCCGGCTGTCAGCTTCATATCCGCGCCCGGATTGCGGTAGAAAGAAAACTCCCGGTCCCCGTCAGGGAAGGTATGTACAAAAGCAAGCGTTGTATTCACATCCGCATCCATTTTTAAGTTCGAGGTATCAATTCCCGCTTCATCCAGCGTATTTTTCAGCAGAACCCCAAACTGGTCCTGCCCCACTTTTCCAAGAAATGCCGTCTTCTTCCCCAGCTTATTCAGCATGGCAAGCACGTTGCAGGGAGCGCCGCCAGGGCATGCCTCGAACATATTGTTTCCCTGTTCACTCTCACCATTCATTGTAAAATCAATCAGCAGCTCTCCCATTGCGATTACATCAAATTGCTTTTCCATAGACCTGTCTCCTTATTCCTGTATTTGTTATAAGTTTAACGCAAAACAAAACTTTATGCAATTCTTTTATAAAACTCTAATTAAAATAAACCAGTTCCTCTATCGCCTCATCATCCTCTATATACTCTGCTTCCAGAACCGGCCCTACACCCCCGTATACAGAGACTCTAGCGAACCCGATTTTAGCCCGTATCTTTACCCACTGCCCTTTTTTCAGTTTCGGAGCATAGGCGCTTTTACATACATATCCCAGAAATGTAGTATCATCTGCACAGCAGGTCATTGCCATACGTCCCGGCATAAACACCTTTGACGGAAAGCCCTTGGGTTTGAGTACACGAGCCGTGAATTCCACGGTTTTCCCCTTATAGCGGTCCGGATGATCCATCACATCCACATACCAGATGCCATAGTCCTCCCGTCGCACCTCAATAACAGGGGCGTCCAGATCGTAAGGGACATCATCCTCAAAAATATTTTCCACTTCCCCATTCTCATCCTCAAAAATCACTTCCGCCCGGGGACTCACTACCTTCACGCTGCGGCGGTACCCTGCCAGCGGCTTTCTGTCCGCACAGCGATTGAACACCACTATCTCGGAATCCCGCACCATCTCCACAAACAGCGGCTTCAGGTTCGTCAGATACATCTGGAATGTACTGGCATCCACTGTTGTCAGCTTCTGCTCTATTCCCCAGCCTTCTGGCAGTTTCATCTGTTCAAATTCACTGACCTTCCACATGCCGTTATACTCGACGACAACACGCTCAGGATGATACTTGCAGTCCATCTCCTCCAGCCACGCTTCGGTCAGATCTTTCTGCTCCCGGACACGTTCAATTTTCACATTGTACTCCAGCATTTCCTGCGGATCATACTCCTCTTCCCCCTCCTCGCAGAGAATCAAAAGAGTGTTTCCCTCAACCTGGAAATACTCCTGGGACAGAGTAAACTTTAAAAATTCTGTCTTACCGCTGTCCAGAAATCCGGTCATCAGATATACCATTACATCAGGTTCTGTCATTTCTAATCTCTCCTATCTTTACGGCTGCCTGCATAGTCACAGGAAGCCGTCAGGCTCCTGCTTATTTTATTCCAAACAGTTCCGCCAGTTTTTCTTCATTCAGATTTGAACCAATCACACAGAGTCTCCCCGTATATTCGGCAGCGCCGCTGCGCACTTCATGTTCCTCGGGGACCATGTCAAAATAGATCCAACCGCCTTCACCTGCAACCATACCCTTTGCTCTGAGAATCACACCCAGTGATTCATCGGCTTCCAGGGTTTTCAAAATATTTTCAATTTCTTCTTTTGTATAGGTCTTTATCGTCTCCCTGCCCCAGCTTGAGAACACTTCATCAGCATGGTGATGTCCGTGGTCATGGTGATGATGGTCATGGCCGCACCCACAGGATTCCCCGTGCTCATGATGGTGGCCGTGTTCCTCATGGCCATGTCCTTCATGATGGTGCCCGTCTTCCTCATGGTCATGTCCTTCATGGCAATGCTCATATTCCTCATGACGGCAGCAATCTTCAGCCTGACACTCCCCATGCCCCTCATGATGGTGCCCGCCCTCTTCATGACAACACTTATGTTCCCCATGATGGTGCCCGTGTTCTTCATGATCATGACCGCAGCCGCAGCTCTCCCCATACTCATGGTGCCCGCCGCACTCAGGACATATAATCTCCGCCAGCAGTTCCTCCTCCAGCGTTTTGCTGTGTTCCATAGTCTCCAGCAGCTTATCCCCCGGCAGCTCCGCAATCGGCGTTGTAATAATCGGGGCTTTTTCATTCAGTTCCCGGAGAAGCCGATAACTTTCCTCCACTTTTTCCGGTTTTGCTTTGTCCGTACGGCTCAGAATAATGGCTCCGGCATATTCCACCTGATTGCTGAAAAATTCCCCGAAATTATTTCTGTAAAGCCGGCATTTCATCGCATCTACCACGGTTGTAAAGCTGTTTAACTCCGTATCTATCTCGCTCTGCACATCCTGCACCGCTTTGATGACATCCGAAAGTTTCCCCACACCGGATGGCTCAATCAGAATTCTGTCCGGATGGTACTTCTCCACGACTTCCTTCAGTGATTTTCCAAAATCCCCGACCAGTGAACAGCAGATGCACCCGGAATTCATCTCGCGGATCTCAATCCCGGATTCCTTCAGGAATCCGCCGTCTATCCCGATCTCTCCGAATTCATTTTCAATCAGCACAACCTGTTCGCCGCAGAATGCCTCTTTCAGCATTTTCTTAATAAATGTTGTCTTTCCGGCTCCCAGAAAGCCGGATATAATATCAATCTTCGTCACGATAACTGCCTCCTAATTCTCAATTCATTTCCAGCACGACAGGACAATGGTCGGAACCCATAATGTCCGTCAGTATCCCCGCATCAACCAGCCTGTCCTTCAGGCACTCTGACACGCAGAAATAGTCAATACGCCACCCCGCATTCTTCTCACGGGCACGGAAACGGTAGGACCACCAGGAATAAATCCCTTCCTGGTCCGGATAAAAATACCGGAATGTATCAATAAATCCAGCATCCAGCAGTTCCGTGAACTTCTGGCGCTCCTCATCCGAAAAACCGGCACTCTTGCGGTTCGTCTTTGGATTCTTCAGATCGATTTCTTTGTGTGCCACATTCATATCACCGGTGACCACAACCGGCTTGTTTTCTTCCAGCTTTTTCAGCCATGCGCGGAAGTCATCCTCCCACTTCATGCGGTAATCCAGGCGCGCAAGCTCATTCTGGGCATTCGGCGTATAGACCGTAACAAAGTAAAAGTCTTCATATTCCAGTGTGATAACACGTCCCTCCTGGTCATGCTCTTCGATTCCAATACCATACACCACAGAGAGCGGCTCAATCTTCGAAAATACAGCCGTCCCGGAGTAGCCCTTCTTAACTGCATAGTTCCAGTACTGATGATATCCTTCCAGCTCCAGCGAAAGCTGCCCCTCCTGCATCTTTGTCTCCTGTATACAGAAGATATCTGCATCCGCCTGGCTGAAGAATTCCAGAAACCCTTTCTGCACGCATGCACGGATTCCATTTACATTCCACGATATAAACTTCATACAAACCTCCTTATCTTTTTCCCTGTACATATTATTCGATGTACCAGTACTCCTTAAGGCAAAAACATGCGGGAGCCGGATCACCGGAACAAAGGACTCTTTCTCCTTCCCCGTAATCCGACTCCCCGTCCTCTTGCTGCAGCCGCGCTTCAGGAATCCCCACAGAACAGCCTGTATCCATGTCCTGACGGTGTCTTACGCCTGCCGCGTCTTATGCTCATTTTATCTGCCTTCATTATAGTAAACTTCTTTTAAAAACAGTCCCCTGGCCGGAGCCAGAAATCCCGCATACTCCCGGTCTCCCGCTTCCAGCGCCGCAGCGGCCTCATGGGGTCTTTTTTCGCCCGTGCCAATCTCCAGCAGTGTCCCCGTCAAAATGCGGACCATGTGGTACAGAAAGCCTGTCCCGTAAAATTCCATCCGTATCTTGCTGTCCTGTTTCTCAATGATTATATCATAAATCGTCCGAATTGTGGACATTTCATCTTTTTTATCTGTAAATCCCGCAAAATCATGGGTACCAATCAAATATTCTGCCGCTTCTTCCATAGCGGGGATATTCAGTTCATAAGGATAATGATAACAGTATTTTCTGGTAAAAACATCCGGTTTCTCCCTCGTGTCAATGAAGTACTCATAACGTTTTCCCTTTGCATTGTACCGCGCGTGGAACCCGTTTTTTACGAGCTTCATCTCCTTCACACGAATATCCTCGGGCAGTGCATTATTCAGGCTGGCACAAAATCCCGTTTCCTCCACTTTTCCGGGCAGTACCATACTTGCCGTCTGCCCTTTGGCATGTACGCCTCCGTCGGTTCTGCCGGAGCCGTCAATTTCCGTCTGGCGCCCGGTGACCTCGGTGACAGCCCTCTCCAGGATTCCCTGAACGGTTTTCTCCGTGCTTTTTTGTCTCTGCCAGCCCTGATACCGGCTTCCGTCATATACTACCGTCAATTTATATGTCCGCATATTCCTCTACTTTCCGGTCTTTTAAAAAGAGCACCCTGCTGCACAGCATGCTGACCACATCCAAATCATGAGATACAAACAAATAACATATCTTTTCTTTTTTCTGCAGTTCTTTCAACAGTTCTATCATCTGTGCCTGTACCGTAACATCCAGTGCAGACAGCGGCTCATCGGCAAGAATAAACTTCGTCCCCGTAATCAGGGCCAGTGCAATACTCACCCTCTGGCGCTGCCCTCCGCTCAGTTCCCCCGGATAACGGCGGTAAAATTCTTTGGGAAGATGCACCTGCACCAGCATTTTCTCTGCCCTTTTCCTGCGCTCCTCTTTGGAATATCCCCCCTGGACCTTCAGCGGCTCTTCCAGAATCCAGCCGATGGTCTTTTTGGGATTCAGGGAACCAAATGGATCCTGAAACACCATCTGGGGGCGCTTTGTGTAATGGGTAATCTCCCCCTCATATTCTTTAAGCAGACCCAGGACACATTTGCACAGTGTGGACTTGCCGCTGCCGCTTTCACCGACCAGGCCGGCAATCTCTCCTTCGTACAGTGTAAACGATATATCCTCCAGCACCTGCTTCTTTTGTTTTCCTTCTTTATAAAATGCATTTACATGCTTAAGCTCCAGTACTTTTTCTGCCATCTCACTCACCCGCCTTTGCTCTCAGGAGTTTATAAAAAGCGCTGCTCTTTGTCCTGCCCGGAATCGCCTGGATCAGCTCTTTTGTGTAAGGTGTCTGCGGGTTTTTAAAAATTTTCTCCGCATCCCCCTCCTCCACAATCACGCCGTCTTTCATGACCAGTACACGGCTGCACAGCTCGTTTACGACCCGGAGATTATGTGAAATAAACAAGATCCCCATGTGATACTTTTGATTCAGCTTTTTCAGCAATTTTAAGATGCTTTCCTGTGTTCCCACATCCAGAGCCGTTGTCGGTTCATCTGCGATCAGCACCTTCGGCCTGCATACAATTGCAGCGGCTATCATAACGCGCTGCCGCATCCCCCCGGACAGTTCATGGGGGTATCTTCCATACAGATCCTCCTGATTCACCAGTTCCACATCCTGAAGCGCCCGTAGCGCCTTCTCTCTGCGCTCTTCCTTAGACAGCTTCGTGTGCAGTACAAGCGATTCCTCCACCTGCCTGCCAATCTTCATCGTGGGATTAAGCGCTGTCATTGGCTCCTGGAATATCATACTGATATCCCTTCCCTGGATTTCCCGCATCTCTCTGGCTGACAGCGTTAAGAGATCTGTATCATCCAGAAATATACTGCCTCCATCCAGCACGGCCTGTTCTTTCAAAAGCCCTGCAATTGTCAGTGCCGTCATGGTTTTTCCGGAGCCGGACTCTCCGACGATTCCAAGGATTTCCCCATCCTGGAGGCAAAAAGAGATGTCCCGCACAACTTCCTGCAGTTCACCGTCCTGCTCAAAATGGATGGACAGATTTTCTACTTTCATCATGATCTTCCACCTCCGAATCTATCCAGAATCCCTTCGCCCAGCATCCCGGCCCCCAGCACAATCAGCACCAGGAAAAGTCCCGGGAACACTGCGCACCATGGTCCGCCTGCCAGATAGGTCTGGGATTCTGACAACATTCTTCCCAGGCTGGCATCCGGCGGCTGTACCCCGATTCCCAGATAACTCATCCCTGCTTCCGCAAGCACCGCGTTATTAAACCCGATGGTCAGCGCAGAAAGCAGCGCCGGCAGAATATTGGGAAGGATGTGTACAAACAGGATTCTGGGAGTGGATACCCCGATTAACTTTGCGCTGGTCACATAGTCCGCCTCCCGGCAGCGCATGAATTCTCCCCGCACAATTCTGGCAAAGCTGGGGATAAATGCGACCCCAAGCGCCAGCATGACCTTATATTTTCCGGTTCCCCACACAGTAATGATCACCAGCGCAAGCAGTACGCTCGGAAAAGCGGCCACTGCATCGTTGATCCTCATCAGCGTCTCATCCAGCCAGCCCCCGAAATATCCCGTCACCGAACCTACAATGATGCCGATCCCGCCGCCAATCAATATCGTGCCGGCCGCTACTAAAAAAGTACTCCCGGCCCCGGCCAGTACACGGCTGAATACATCCCGTCCAAACTGGTCCGTGCCGAAAATGTGTGCAAGAGACGGTGCATTCAGTTTTATTGATCCCTGCATTGCCTCTGTATCATAAGGGGTCCAGAAAAACCCAAGCACGATCAGCCCAATCATGATTACGGTAAGAACCAGGCCAAATGTAAAGTTATATCCAGTTTTTCCCATTTTCCGCTTTTTTATTCGCTGCTTTTCCACATTCATACCTCTATATCTCGATCCGTTTGTCTAATTTCCGATACAGCAGATCCACAATCACATTAATTACCAGAATGATAACCGCAATCAGGACGATCACGGCTTCCACCACCGGATAATCCCGTTTTGAAATGGAGGATATCAATGTACGGCCAAGTCCCGGTATCCCGAAGACCTGCTCAATCACAATACTGTTGGCAATCACATCCGCAATTGCCATGCCCAGAAATGTGATAACCGGAAGAATTCCGTTACGGAACGCATGCCTGACCAGCATTCTCCATGGACTGTTTCCCCGGCTCATGGCAGTGCGCATATAGTCTTTATGCATCTCGTCCAACAGGGAGTTTCTCAACATCTTCGTTGTCATCGCCGCCTTGGGAAGTGCGATCGCAATGGACGGCAGGACCAGATATCCCAGGAATCCTCCCACACTCTCTGTATAAGATACGTATCCCCCGGGTGTAAATAGTTTAAAAATCAGACCAAACAATACGGTGAAAATAATCCCGATAAAAAAAGGCGGGATCGACATGGTGATCTGGTTCAAAATCAAAAACAGCTTATCCACAAATTTATTCGCATATCTCACACTCAGCAGGCTGACCGGTATGGAAAACAGCAGAATAAAAAGGAATGCCATCACTGTCATCGCTGCTGTAACGGGCAGTTTATCCCCGATCATTTCTTTTACCGGAACCTGGTAAGAATAAGAGGTTCCCATGTCTCCTGTAACAAAATCTTTCACCCACTGTCCATAACGCTGCGGCAGGGGACGGTTCAGCCCCATCTCCTCCCGCAGAGCCTGGACCTTGCTCTCCGTAGCTTCCGTGCCGAGAATCGATCTCGCCGGATCCCCTGGAATCACTTCAAACGCAAGGAAGGCAAGTATACTGACAATTAATAATGCGATTATAAGACCTGCTATTTTCTTTAAAACAAATTTCATACTTACCTCCCCGGGGCCAGATGCATCAATACTCATTATGCCCCATTCTGCGTTGGAATGTGTATCCCCTGAAACTGCATGTAATCCATACCGCCCCGAAGCTGTATAACAAGTTCAGACAAGTCTGAACTGTTACGGGACTGTATACTATTCAACCATATAAATTGCCGCCATATCCTGCACATACAACGGATAGAATGTATACCCGTCATATTTATCGCTGACCGCCACCAGATTCGCAAGATCCTGGATATATACATTGGCCGCCTTCTCTGCAAGAATGCCTTCCATCTCTTTATACAGTTTTGTCTGTTCTGCTTCATCGGTGGAAGAGATTGCTTCTTTAAACTTGCTGTCATACTCTTCGTCTTTAAAATTAATGAAGTTGCCGCTGCTTACGGATGTAAATCTTTCCAGCATTGCGCGGGCCGACAGATTGGAAGCGTCAACACCCACGACTGTGGACTGATAATTACGCCCCGCATAGACATCTTCCAGCCATGCTTCCCACTCAATCGGCTTAATCGTCACATTGACACCGATATTCTTCAGTTCTTCTGCGATGATCTGTGCAGTATCCACATGGGGCTGGTCTGCAGAGCTAACCGTAATCTCCAGATCAAATCCGTCCGGATATCCTGCCTCTTTGAGCAGTTCTTTTGCTTTCTCATAGTCCTGCTCATAGTAATGTGCATATTCATCGTCATAATACTTTTTCAGGCCGGGATACATACTTGTTCCAATACGCACGCCCTTCCCGTCGGCCATCATATCCATAATTTCATCCGGGTTAATGGCATAGCAAAGTGCCTGTCTCACCTTCTCATTGTTCAGAGGCTCTGTGTCGTTGTTTAAATACAGCGCCTGCACCAGGTTCATGGTTCCCTCTTCAATGTGGAAACCATCCGTCAGTTCTGCCGCCTGGCTGGAAGTCAGCCGCATTGCCATGTCAATAGAACCACCCTTGAGATTCGTTACCAGCATGTCTGCATCGGCCACGATCCTGAATTCCACCTCGTCCAGATGTGCCTTTTCTCCCCAGTAATCCTCATTTTTCTCCAGGATTACATTTTCCTGAGGGCTGCGTGATACATACTTGAACGGCCCGGTTCCAACCGGGGCTGTCTCCAGCGCATCATAATCTTTCGGGATAATCGCAGTCGTCATATAGGCAAGAAATTCCGTATTCGGTTCCGTGAGGCGGATCTCCACTGTTTTTTCATCCAGAATATTCACACTCTCTATAATAGAATACGCTGATACCAATGGATCACCATTTGACGTATCAGCGCATCTGTCTATAGAATATTTTACATCTTCCGCCGTCACGTCATTCCCATTATGGAACTTCACCCCATCACGCAAAGTAAAGGTGTATACCTTTGCATCATCCGAAATTGCATAATCGCTCGCTACGGCTTCAATTAAATTACCATCTTTATCCGGCTTCACCAAGCCTTCATAAATGTTAAATAAAACCTCTTTTGTTCCTGCCGCAACTGCTTTGTGTGGGTCAAGACTGTCCAAATCCTGGGATATACCTACTTTGATACTCCCGCCCTCGACTGGGTTTCCTGAAAGTTTATTCTCCGTCGTTGACTTCTGCTTCTCCTTGTCACCTGAACATCCGCTCAGTGCAACAGTTACAGCCATAGTGAGCACTAAAAGAATCCCTGTTACTCTTCTTTTCATGATTGTCTCCTTCTTCAAATAACCTTCATTATTAAATTGTCGATTTCATTTTATAAGATTTGACACGTTTTGGCAAGTACTTAATTAAGGAATCAGCGACGAGCTTTAGTCTCGGCGCGGATGGGGGACGCTTCATGACAGGGATGCCGGGGAGGTACTGACGGCGCGTAATCGTACATCTACAAGAACGAATTTAGTGCCGCTTATCAGAACGGGGGCACTATTTTAAATTTACTGGAAAAGCCTATTTTTAACCTACTGCGGATATGAAAATTACGCCAATTCTATTCCATCCGCTGGCCCGGTCTGGTATCCAACCGGGGAAAGAGTTC
>LDAQ01000057.1 GCA_001028025.1 Faecalicatena fissicatena
CCCACGAAAACTAAACAAAATGAACGTCTGCAGGGGTTTCCGGATGAACTTTATGAGCGGGCGGCATCTGTCAGTTCGGAAACCCAGCTTTACAGGCAGGCCGGAAATGCAGTCACGGTAACGGCTGCGTTTGCGGTGGCCATGATGCTGCCGGAATCAAGAGAACAAAGCTGTAAAGAAGAGTAAACGGTAAGAATGATATATGCAGGGGAATGGAGGGAGGTGTGATGGATGGCCCAGAGAGGAAGAAAACCAAAGCCGACGGTATCCAAGGTGCTGGAAGGAAATCCGGGGAAACGGAACCTGAATGCCCATGAGCCGAAGCCGGATAGGAAAGCCCCCAGATGCCCGGCATGGCTGGAGGATGAGGCGAAGAAGGAATGGAAGCGGACGGCAAAACAGCTGGAGCAGCTTGGAATCCTGACGGAGATTGATATGGCGGCTTTTGCCGGATACTGCCAGGCTTATGCCAGATGGAAAGAGGCGGAGGAATATATTTCGGAGAATGGGGCGGTCATGAAAGCCCCGTCCGGGTACTGCCAGCAGGTTCCGCAGGTGTCCATTGCACAGACTTACCTGAAAATCATGAACCGTTTCTGTGAACAGTTCGGGCTGACCCCGTCTGCGAGGAGCCGGATTGTGACAGATAACGGGGAGGATAAAGAGAACGATGCCATGGAGCTTCTGCTGCTCAAAGGGGGAAGCGGGTAGTGTTTGATGAAACAAAGGCCCGGCAGACGGTGGAATTCATTAACTGCCTAAAACACACCAAAGGCAGATGGCGGGGGCAGCCGTTTGTGCTGCTTCCCTGGCAGGAACAGATTATCCGGGATGTGTTCGGCACGGTGAAGGAAAATGGATACCGGCAGTATAATACGGCTTATATAGAGATTCCGAAGAAGAACGGGAAGTCGGAACTGGCGGCGGGTGTGGCTCTTTACATGACCTGCGGGGACGGGGAGTGGGGAGCGGAAGTATATGGCTGTGCTTCTGACAGGCAGCAGGCTTCCATTGTCTTTGATGTGGCGGTGGATATGGTGGACCAGTGTCCGGCGCTGAAAAAGAGGATAAAACCTGTAATGTCGGTGAAACGTCTGGTGTATAAGCCTACCAACAGCTTTTATCAGGTGCTTTCTGCAGAGGCATATACAAAACATGGGCTGAATGTTCATGCGGTTATATTTGATGAGCTTCATGCACAGCCGAACCGGGAACTGTTTGACGTGATGACAAAAGGCTCCGGCGATGCCAGGACACAGCCGCTGTTCTTCCTGATTACCACGGCAGGCAATAACCGGCATTCCGTGTGTTTTGAACAGCATCAGAAAGCGGAGGACATTATTCTCGGGAGGAAGATTGACCAGACTTTTTATCCGGTGATTTATGGTGCTTCCGATGAAGCGGACTGGACTTCGGAAGAAGTGTGGTATAAAGCGAACCCGTCTTTGGGATATACTATTGACATTGAGAAGGTGCGGAATGCGTGTTTAAGCGCGAGGGATAATCCAGCAGAAGAAAACATCTTCCGGCAATTACGTCTGAACCAGTGGGTAAAGCAGTCTACGAGATGGATGCAAATGGAGAAATGGGATGCCTGTGCATTTCCGGTGGATGAGAGGGAACTGCTTGGCAGGGAGTGTTATGGCGGTCTGGATTTATCCAGTTCCATTGATATCACGGCGTTTGTGCTGGTTTTTCCTCCGAGGGATGATGCGGAGAAATATATGATTCTGCCATATTTCTGGATACCGGAGGAGAACATGAACATCCGGGTGAGACGGGACCATGTGCCTTATGATGTGTGGGAGAAGCAGGAATGCCTGATGACCACGGAAGGGAATGTGATCCATTATGGGTTTATTGAGAATTTCATTGACGAGCTGGGAAAGAAGTTTCACATTAAGGAGATTGCCTTTGACCGGTGGGAAGCAATACAGATGGTGCAGAACCTGGAAGGGCTGGGATTCACGGTGGTCCCGTTTGGGCAGGGGTACAAGGATATGTCACCGCCGAGCAAGGAACTGATGAAGCTGACGCTGGAGCGGAAGCTGGCCCATGGCGGACATCCGGTTCTGCGGTGGATGATGGATAACATTTTTGTGAGGACAGATCCGGCTGGGAATATCAAGCCGGATAAGGAGAAGTCTACAGAAAAGATTGATGGGGCTGTTGCAGCGGTGATGGCGCTTGACCGGGCAATCAGGAATGGAGGGAGTGCAGGAAGTGTATATGATGACAGGGGGATTCTGGTGTTTTAATCTTTCTGGATTCATGCTATACTGAGAGCGAAAAAACAGGTATGATGTTGGTAAATAAGGTACATGAGAAATTATTTATCAATAGCAAAAGAGAGTAATTTGGATTTTTTTATAGGAGAAGAAATGAAAATTCGTACAGATTACACATGCCCATTAGAAATTGTCCATGATATCATAAAGGGCAAATGGAAAACAATTATACTTTTCCAGTTAAAGAACGGCTCTGTATCTTTGTCAGGGTTAGAACATGGGATAGAGGGAATCAGTCAAAAAATGTTGTTAGAGCAATTGCGTGAATTGCAGCAGTTTGGGTTAGTGGAAAAAAAGAAATATTCTGGTTATCCGCTGCATGTGGAATATTATCTAAGCGATGATAAGGGAATTCGGATGATAGACGCACTTAAAATTATGCAGCAGATTGGGATTGATTATATGATAGAAAATGGAATGGAAGAAGAATTAAAATGTAAGGGAATTATTCGTGGATGAGTACCTACAAAAAAGTGGGTAATTTACTGTATCAAAAAGAAAGAATATAATCATCTTAAAAATAGAAAAGGAAGATGGTTATGAAAAAAACAGCACTGATTCTAATTGATATTCAGAATATTTATTTTACAGAGGGAGCGTATCTGCTTTTTGAACCGGAACTTGCTGGGCAGCAGGCTAAAAAGGTATTAGAGGAATTTCGGTCAAATGGGCTGCCTGTTGTTCATGTGAAGCATGTATTTCATACGGAGAATTATAAAGAAGATAGTGAATACTTAAATGAGATTCATGCAGCAGTTTTTCCGGCTGGTAATGAAAAAATAATAATGAAGCAGCATCCAAATTGTTTTTGGCACACAGATTTGTTGGAATATCTGCAAAGTTTAGAGATTACAGATTTAGTTGTTTTGGGCATGATGAGCCATATGTGCGTAGATACCACGGTACGTGCATGCCAGGATTATGGTTATCAGGTCACTGTTATTGATGATGCATGCACAACGAAACCATTGAGCTGGAAGGGAAAAGAAATGGACGCATCTTCTGTGCATAATGTATATATGGCGGGACTTTCAGGTCTGTTTGCGGAGATAATGTCCGCAGAAGAGTTTATCTCACAGATGTGAAAATGATAGGTAATATTGAAGAATTGAAATTTATATATTTAGAAAAACGTGAAATAGCATCAAAAATTCATGTTTTGTTTGAGACAGATAATTATATTGCCATGAAAAGCATCTCTTCGGAGGTGTTTTTCTTTTGCCCATTTTTAGGAGGAATCTATGAAACTATCATCCATCTTAGGAATCAGAAGTGCGAGGGATAAGCCAAAGGACAGCTACGGAGGTGCGGCTTATTCCTTTTTCTTTGGGAGAAGCACCAGCGGGAAAACGGTGAATGAGCGGACGGCTATGCAGACCACGGCGGTATATTCCTGTGTACGGATTTTGGCGGAAACGGTGGCATCCCTGCCCATTCATGTGTACCGTTATACGGACACCGGGAAGGAGCGGGTGTATGCCCATCCTTTATACCGTCTGCTCCATGATGAGCCGAATCCGGAGATGACTTCTTTTGTGTTCCGGGAGACGCTGATGAGTCATCTTCTTGTTTTCGGGAACGCCTATGCGCAGATTATCAGGGACGGGAACGGCAGGGTGCTTTCTCTATATCCATTACTTCCTGATAAGATGGAGGTGAACCGGGATGAGAATGGACAGCTTTATTATATTTACACCCGGAACAGTGACGAGAACCCGAACTTTGAGGAGTATGGCAGGGTGTATCTGCGGCAGCAGGATGTCTTGCATATTCCCGGTCTGGGGTTTGACGGTCTGGTGGGGTATTCCCCCATTGCCATGGCGAAGAATGCGGTGGGGATGACGCTGGCCTGTGAGGAGTATGGGGCTTCGTTTTTTGAGAACGGGGCGAATCCCGGAGGTGTGCTGGAGCATCCGGGGGTTTTGAAAGACCCGGCAAAGGTGCGGGAAAGCTGGCATTCGGTGTATGGTGGCAGTAAGAATGCCGGGAAGGTGGCGGTGCTGGAGGAGGGGATGAAGTACCAGCAGATTGGCATCCCGCCGGAGGAGGCGCAGTTTCTGGAAACAAGGAAGTTCCAGATTAATGAGATTGCCAGGCTGTACCGGATTCCGCCCCATATGGTAGGGGATTTGGAGAAATCCAGTTTTTCCAACATTGAGCAGCAGTCGTTGGAGTTTGTGAAGTATACGTTGGACCCGTGGGTAATCCGATGGGAACAGTCTCTGCAGAGGGCGTTGCTTCTGCCACAGGAGAAGAATGAGTATTTCCTGAAATTGAATGTGGATGGTCTATTGCGGGGGGATTACGGGAGCCGGATGAACGGGTATTCTATCGGCAGGCAGAATGGGTGGCTGTCCACCAATGATATCCGGGAGATGGAGGATATGAACCTGATTCCGGTGGATGAAGGAGGAGACTTGTATCTGATTAACGGGAACATGACCAAGTTAAAGGATGCCGGGATGTTTGCCGGGAGGAACCAGGCGGGACAGGATACAGAATAAAATATGGTGCAGGAATAGGAGCCAACAGGTGGAAATCATCTGCTGGCTTTTTCTATGCCCTGAAATGGAAAGCGAGGACAGGGATGAAGCGGAAGTTTTGGAACTGGATTGGGAATGAAACAAATGAGGAGCGGACGCTTGTGCTGAATGGAGAGATTTCGGATGAGACATGGTATGGGGATGAAGTCACTCCGAAGCTGTTTGAAAAAGAGTTAAATGCCGGGAAGGGGAATATCACGGTCTGGATTAATTCTCCGGGAGGGGATGTGTTTGCTGCTGCGCAGATTTACAACATGCTGATGGAGTACAAGGGGGATGTGACGGTGAAGGTGGATGCGCTGGCGGCTTCGGCGGCCTCTGTCATTGCCATGGCGGGGACTTCGGTGTTGATGTCTCCAGTGGGTATGATGATGATCCATAATCCTATGACCATCGCTATCGGAGATTCCAAGGAGATGCAGAAGGCCGGGGAGATGCTGGACGAAGTGAAGGAGAGCATCATGAACGCCTATGAAATCAAGACCGGGATGAACCGGACAAAGATTTCCCATTTGATGGATGCGGAGAGTTGGTTCAATGCGAAGAAGGCAGTGGAACTTGGCTTTGCGGACGGAATCCTGGGCGGCGGAGCGGAAAATACAGAGGATGCGGTGAAGGGTGCGGAATTAGAGGGTGTGATGTTCTCCCGGACGGCGGTGGCTAATTCTCTGCTGTCTAAGCTGATTCCGAAGCCGGAGGAGGAAAAGACACCCGTGGAGCAGCTGGAGAAGAGACTGAATCTTTTAACACATTAAATTTATGGAGGGATTTGATTATGAGCAAGATTTTGGAATTAAGAGAGAAGAGAGCAAAGGCGTGGGAGGCAGCCAAGGCATTCCTGGATACGAAGCGGGGCAATAACGGGCTGCTGTCTGCGGAGGATACGGCCACGTATGAGAAGATGGAGAAGGATGTGGTAGATTTGGGGAAGGAGATTGAGCGGCTGGAGCGTCAGGCGGCCATTGATACGGAACTGAACAAGCCTACCAGCACACCTCTTACCAATAAGCCAAACGGCAATCCGGACGGGGAAGAGAAAAAGGGCAGGGCATCGGACCTGTACAGGAAGACCTTCTGGAACGCCATGAGGAGAAAGAACTTCTTTGACGTGAATAATGCGCTGCAGGTGGGAACGGATTCCGAGGGAGGTTATCTGGTGCCGGATGAGTTTGAGCGTACTCTGGTGGAGGCATTGGAGGGGGAGAACTTCTTCCGAACCATCGCAACGGTGATCAATACTTCCAGCGGTGACCGGAAAATCCCGGTGGTGGCAAGCAAGGGGGAGGCATCCTGGATTGACGAAGAGGGAGCATTCCCGGAATCAGATGATGCTTTTGGGCAGGTATCCATCAGTGCCTATAAGGTGGCAACCATGCTGAAAGTGTCCGATGAACTGTTGAATGACAGTGCGTTTAATTTAGAGGCTTATATCTCCAAGGAGTTCGGAAGAAGAATCGGAGCCAAGGAGGAGGAAGCCTTTTTTGTCGGAGACGGTGCCGGGAAACCCACAGGTATCTTCAATGCCTCTGGCGGTGCGGCAGAGGGAACTACTACTTCTACGGCGAATATTACTTTTAATGATGTGATGGATCTGTTCTACGCCGTAAAGTCCCCGTATCGCAAAAAGGCTGTGTGGGTATTGAATGATACTACGGTAAAGGCTTTGCGGAAGCTGAAAGATAACAACGGGAATTATATCTGGCAGCCTTCCGTGCAGGAAGGACAGCCGGATATGATTTTAAACCGTCCTTATCATACTTCCGCTTATGTGCCGGAGGTGGCAGCAGGGGCGAAGGTCATGGCATTCGGGGATTTTTCTTATTACTGGATTGCGGACCGGCAGGGACGTTCCTTCAAGCGTCTGAATGAGCTGTTTGCGGCAAACGGGCAGGTGGGATTCCTGGCGAGCCAGAGGGTGGACGGGAAGCTGATTTTGCCGGAGGCGGTAAAGGCTATGACGATGAAGACAAGTGCGGGGGCATAAAGACAGTCTGGAGGATTTGGATGCCGGGCTGTTTTTTAATTCCGGAAGATGAGAAGGGAGGGAGAAGCTGGATGGTTGTGACCTTGGAGGAAATCAAGCAGTATGTGCGGATTGACAGTGCGGATGAGGATGAGCTTCTCCTTGACCTTTCCGGGACGGCGGAGAGTTTGTGCGGGGATATCCTGCGGTGCAGTTTTGAACATGGAATGGAGGCACCGGAGCCGGTCAGAACGGCGGTGCTGTATGGAATTTCCTATCTGTATGAGAACCGGGAGCAGGCGGATTTCAAGGATTTGACGATGACGCTGAAATATCTTCTGTTTGGGCAGAGGGACGAGGTGTTCTGATGAAGATTGGACAGTGGCGGAAGAGGATTGTCATCCAGCAGAACCGGATGATAAAGGATAAGGACGGGAACCAGCGGAATGAGTGGACGGACTATTTCACCTGCTGGGCATATGCAAATAATCTTTCGGGGAAGGAATACTGGGAGGCGGCGCAGGTGAACCAGGAGGAATCCCTGTTTTTTCTGGTGCGGTACTGCACGGAACTGAAAGACCTGGACAGCACGAAATACCGGATTCTGTTCCGGGGTGACATTTATAATATCACTCTGGTGGATTTTGTACAGTTTCAGAATAAGGTTATTAAGCTGCGGGCGGAGATGGTGAAGAGGTGAGGGCATGGCAGACAGAAGGGTGAACGTGGATGGGATGGCGGAGGCCATCGCGCAGTCCATGACGGAATATGCGGATTTGTCCAATGAGGTGATGAAGCAGAGCGTGGCTGAGGTCAGCCGGTCCGTGAAGAAGGACATCCAGTCCGGCGCTCCGGCGCGGACTGGGAAATATAAGAAAAGCTGGACGGCTAAGAAGATGCAGGAGGATGCCAATTCCCTGACCATGGTGGTACACAGCCGTGACCGTTACCAGATTGCACATCTTCTGGAGCACGGACATGCAGGACGGAATGGAGACAGGGTTGCCGCTATTCCCCATATTGCCCCGGCAGAACAGCGGGGAGCAGAGGAACTGGTGTCTAAAATAGAACGGGGGTTATCGCAGTGACGCAGGAACAGGTAGTTGGAATGGTGGGGGAGATGGGGCTGCCTTTTGCCTATGACCACTTTGCAGAGGGGCAGTCCCCGGAGCCTCCGTTTCTGGTGTTCCTTTACCCGGAATCCCGGAATTTTGCGGCGGATGGGATTGCCTATTATAAAAAGTGGAAGCTGCATCTTGAACTGTACACGGATTATAAGTCTGTGGAGCTGGAGGAGCGGATGGAAACCGTGCTGGAGCGGCATGGCATTTTTTACGGGAAAAGTGAGGTATGGATTGAATCGGAACGGCTGTATGAGGTGCTGTATGAAATGGAGGTTTGAGGAATGGGAAATAAAGTGAAGTTTAATATCTGTAATGTACACTATGCCCCGCTGAGTGTGGGGGAGGACGGGGCGGATGCTTTTGGGACTCCGGTGACGATGCCGGGAGCGGTGTCTTTGAGCCTGGACCCCAACGGGGAGCCGGAATCCTTTTATGCGGATGGCGTGGAGTATTATGTTATCAACAACAACATGGGTTATGACGGGGATTTGGAGCTGGCCATGATACCGGAGGCATTCCGGACGGATATTTTGAAGGAGGAGGCAGACACCAACAAGGTTCTGGTGGAGAACTGCAATGCGGAGACGGGCAGCTTTGCCCTGCTGTTTGAGTTTGACGGGGACGTGAAGAAAATCCGCCATGTGCTGTATAACTGCTCTGCCTCACGTCCGAAGATTGAATCCAAGACCAATGAGGAGTCCAGGGAGGTGCAGACGGAGACGCTGACAGTGAAGGCAAGGCCGCTGGCTTCCGGCTATGTGAAAGCGAAGACGGGGGACGCTACTACAGCGGCGGTCTATGATGACTGGTATAAGGCGGTGTATATGCCCACAGCGGCAGAAACGCCAGCCCCTGCCAGTTACGTGCTGAACCAGGAAGCTGGCAAGGCGGCAGAAATAAAATTAGCAGGAAAGGCGGACAAATGAGCATAATCAGGAAGATAGAGATTGACGGGCAGGAAGTGCTGTTCAAGGCATCGGCGGCAATCCCTCGCATTTACCGTTTGAAGTTTCAGAGGGATATTTATAAAGATTTGCGGGTTTTGGAACAGAGCGTGGGCGGTTCGGAGGAAGGGGAGTCCGGGCTTGATTTATTTTCCCTGGAAATGTTTGAGAACATCGCTTTTGTCATGGCAAAACATGCGGATGGTTCAATACCCGACACGCCGGAGGAATGGCTGGATAATTTTAATACTTTCTCCATTTATCAGGTGCTGCCAAAGCTGATTGAACTTTGGGGGCTGAATGTGAAGACGGACGTGGAGGCTAAAAAAAACTTCGCCCGACAGAGCGTGAGATGACAACGCCGCTGTTCCTCCTTCGGTGTGTACAGTTGGGGCTTTCCATACAGGATTTGGAACTGCTGTCCATTGGGATGATTAATGATATGTATGCGGAGAGCAGGAATGATGAGTGCAAGTTCGCCCAGCTTGCCACCCAGGAGGATTTTGATTTGTTTTGATTTCCGTTGATAAGGAAGCCATTTCTTGGTATAGTGATAGCAGGAAATGGCTGGCGGAGTCAGCGGAAACTGGAATTTGTGGAGGAAAAAGATAATGGCAAAAGAAAAGGCTTCTTTCAAAGAATTTCTATCGGCAGTTGCGCCAGAACACCAAGCGTTTGTCGAGAAACTTAATACCAAACTTATTGAACAGGGATGTGGTCTTGTAATTAAGGAAGTAAAAAGCGGTTACGCTGCTTCATACCAACTAGAGAAGAAAACAGTGATGAATTGGGTGTTTCGCAAGTCTGGTATTTT
Organism: Faecalicatena fissicatena; assembly: GCA_001028025.1. Lineage (GTDB taxonomy): Bacteria > Bacillota > Clostridia > Lachnospirales > Lachnospiraceae > Faecalicatena > Faecalicatena fissicatena_A. The sequence continues at coordinate 9,677 of LDAQ01000057.1, forward strand.
GGCACGGATTTATGGTGACAATGCTAGTAAGTATGAGGATACAATCGCTTCTCTGCCCGCTGATATGCAAAAGAAAATGACTACTTCTCGTGACTGCAAGAGATTGATTGACCCTAATGCTTGTAGCGATACCTGTGTGAAAGGTTTTATTTATGCGTTGAATGGCGATACACATAAAAAATGCCGTAATGACGGAATGTTTTTCCTGCTGACAAATGAAACAGCGGAGCATATAGCTGGTTTGGTCTGTGCAGAGGTTAATGTGCGTAAGTCAGCTTTATAACGACAGAAAATTTAAGAACAATAAATTCCATTTCGTCTGGAAAAAAATTAGGATTGCAGGAGGCGGTTATGGACTACAAAATTAGAACAATATTAGAGGGAGAAGATAGCTTACTTGAAGATTTTTTGTACGAAGCTATCTTTGTGCCAGAGGGAGTATCAGCACCGCCCAAATCAATTATCAATCAACCGGAATTGCAGATATATATAACCGGTTTCGGGAAGAAAAAAGACGATATAGGTTTGGTTGTGGAAGTTGATAAAAAGGCTGTCGGTGCTGTTTGGGTACGCATTATGAATGATTATGGACATATAGACAATGACACTCCTTCCTTCGCAATTTCCCTGTATAAAGATTTTCGGGGGCTGGGAATAGGTACTTCTTTAATGAAAGAAATGCTCCGTATTCTGAAAGACAGAGGGTATAAACAAGCATCACTTGCCGTACAAAAGGTAAACTATGCTGTAAAAATGTATCAAAAAACAGGATTTGAAATTGTAGATGAAAACGAGGAAGAATATATCATGCTTTGTCGTTTGCGATAATACAAATTTTAGTTTTTCTGTGAGTTGTATTTTTAATAAAAGTAAGATTTCTACATAGGCATCTGTCAAAATCGGCAGGTGCCTTTCCCATACATTTTGAGCCTTCACAGGCTCTTTTTTTCTGTCAAAAAACAGGAGAGGAGGTATCGCATGGCCAACCGCATACAGGGTATCACGGTTGAAATTGGCGGTGATACCACCAGACTGACCACAGCACTGAAAGGTGTCAATTCGGAAATCCGCAACACCCAGTCACAGCTTAAGGATGTGGAGAAGCTCTTGAAGTTGGACCCACATAATTCGGAGCTTCTGGCGCAGAAACAGCGGCTTTTGACGGATGCCATTGGGGAGACGAAGGATAAGCTGGAGGCTTTGAAGTCCGCCCAACAGCAGGTTCAGCAACAGTTTGAGCGGGGAGACATTACGAAAGACCAGTACGATGCCCTGCAGCGGGAGATTATTGAGACAGAGCAGAATTTAAAAGACCTGGAAAAACAGGCGGAGGATACCAATACCTCCCTTTCCGGATTTACACAGGCGGCGGAGAAGATTGGGAAGTTCGGGGATGCGGCTACTTCGGCAGGAAAGAAGCTGCTCCCTGTCACTGCCGGGATTACGGCGGCGGGCGGTGCGTCCGCTAAGATGGCGATGGATTTTGAGGATGCCATGGCGAAGGTCAATACCATTGCGGATACCACGGAGGTTCCGTTAGCAGAACTGGAAAAATCTATCCTGGATTTATCGAACCAGACAGGCATCAGTTCCACGGAGATTGCCGGCAATGTATACGATGCCATCTCTGCCGGGCAGAAGACCGGGGATGCGGTGAACTTCGTTTCCAATTCCACCATGCTGGCAAAAGCCGGGTTTGCGGATGCCGGGAGCGCTTTGGACGTGCTGACTACCATTATGAACGCCTATGGACTGGAAGCCGGGGAAGTCACGAAGGTGTCGGATATCCTGATCCAGACACAGAACCTTGGCAAGACTACGGTGGGGGAACTGTCGGCTTCTATGGGTAAGATTATCCCCACGGCCAAGGCAAACGGCGTGGCTTTAGACCAGGTGGCTGCTGGATATGCAATTATGACTGCAAATGGTGTTGCTACAGCAGAAACCACCACTTATATGAACTCCATGCTGAATGAACTGGGGAAATCCGGCACCAAGGTGTCTGATACCTTGAAAGAGAAAATGGGGAAATCCTTCACGGAACTGATGGAGGGAGGGGCAAGTCTTTCCGATGTGCTGCAGATTGTATCAGACAGTGCAAAGGATCAGGGACTTGCCTTTACTGATTTATGGGGCAGCTCCGAAGCGGGGAAAGCAGGTTTGATTCTTCTTGGGGACAGTGCGGATACTTTCAATGGAACATTGGAACAGATGCAGAATTCCACAGGAGCAACGGAGACTGCTTTTGGGAAGTTGAACACCAATTCCTATACCATTCAAAAGGCGTTTAACCAGTTGAAAAATACAGCCATTGAATTCGGCACAGCGATTATGAGTGTGCTGGCTCCTATTCTGATGGCGCTGGCAGAAAAGATACAGGCATTTACCACCTGGTTCTCCGGGCTGTCGGATGGAACAAAGAAGATGATTGTCATTATTGCCATGGTGGTGGCAGCAGTGGGACCGGTGTTAATCATCATCGGGAAGATTGCAACCGGAATCAGTGCGGTGATGAGTTTGGTCGGTGTGATTGCACCTGCCATTTCTGCATTGATTCCGGTCATTGCCAGCGTGGGCGCGCCAATCCTTGCTATTATTGCCGTGATTGTGGCGGTGATTGCCATTGGGAAGCTGCTGGTTGCACACTGGGATGAAATCAAGGCGGCATGTATTAATATCTGGAATGCCGTGAAGGAATTCTTTGCCGGGCTGTGGGAAGGTATCAAGCAGACGGCCAGTGCAGCGTGGACGGCAATTTCGCAGTTTTTTACCACGCTCTGGACAGGGATATCCACAGTGGCACAGACTATCTGGAACGGGATTGCCGCATTTTTCTCTATGCTCTGGGAGGGCATTAAAACCGTATTCCAGACGGTTTTGACAGTAATTTCTACGATTGTCACTACCTATTTCAATATTTACAAAACCATCATTACCACGGTGCTGACCGTCATCCAGACTATTTTTACCACGGTCTGGAATGCCATTAAAACGGTGGTGACTACAGTTGTTATGGCGGTACAGGCTTTCCTGACGGCGGCGTGGAATACGATTCAGACCGTGATTTCCACGGTGTTGAATACCATTCAAAGCATCGTATCCACGGTGTGGAATGGCATCAGGGATGTGGTGTCCACAGTAATGAATACGGTGGGAAGCATTATCTCCAATGTGTGGAATTCTGTTAAGAATACGGTGACAACTGTGCTGGATGCTATTAAGACAGCGGTCACGAACATTTTCAATAACATTGTCAGCGGAATCAGCAATGCCATGAGCAATGTCTACAATGCGGTGAAGAATGGGTTTGAACAGGCGGTGGGTTATATCAAGGGATTGGCATCCAGTGCATGGAACTGGGGCGTGGATATCGTGAACGGGATTGCCAATGGTATCCGGAATGCTATTGGCAATGTGGTGGATGCGGTCAAGAGCATTGCGGATAAGATTGCGGCGTTCCTGCATTTCTCTGTGCCGGATGAGGGACCGCTTACAGAGTATGAATCCTGGATGCCGGATTTTGTGTCTGGACTTGCCAAGGGGATTGAGGGCAGTCGGGGGATGATTGAAAAGGCAGTCCGGGGCGTAGCTTCGGATATGGTGGTCAATCCGCAGATTGGGGCGGTTTCAGGTATGGCAGAGCAGCAGGCTGCTTCGGCAAATAACGTTTCGCAGCTTTTAAGCGGAATTCGGGAGGCGGTAAATGGATTTGGGATGACAAATCCGGGGACTATCTGCATCCCGGTGTACCTTGGCGGCACGCTGCTGGATGAGGTGGTGGTGAATGCGCAGAACAGGCAGAACCTGAGGTCAGGAGGGAGATAGGCATGGCTTTTATACAGTATCTTGCGTTTGATGAGGTGCCGCTTCCCATGCCGGATTCCTACGAGGTGGAGATGGAGGATGTGGAGGCGGATTCCGGCGGGGAGACGGAGGCTGGGACTACCCAGAGGGATGTAGTCAGGAGCGGCGTGGTGACAATTCCGGTTTCTTTTTCCTTAAGCCCAAAGTGGGTGAAGGCCATGGCGGGGTTCCGCAGGAAGCCGAAGATTGCCGTGGAGTATTTTGACACGGAGACGCTGGAAGTGAGGCGGACGGAGATGTTTATGGAGGGGTATAAGGCGGGCCTGGTAAAAGACACCTCCTATAAAGGCCTGTGGAAGGTGTCGTTTACGCTGCGCGAGTTTTGAGAATAGGTTGCTGGATAGAGAGCAGGCATGATATAATTTGATGAGAAAACAGGAGGTTGCGAGGGAGGGAATGCATATTGAAAGAAGCATTATGCTTTGGAACTCGTAAGGAGTTCAGAGAATGGTTATTAAGTAATTGCCTATCCAGCGAAGGAGTTTGGTTACAATTTGGAAAAACAGATAAAGTAAAAACGCTAAAAGCCAGCGAAGCATTGGAAGAGGCTTTATGCTTTGGCTGGATAGATGGCGTGATGAAGAAGATTGATGATAACTCGTATCTAAAGTATTTCTCTATGAGAAGGAAAAGCAGTAGATGGTCTGTGAAAAATAAAGCATTAGTCGGAGAACTGGAAAGAAAAGGGCTAATGACTGATTATGGACGAAAGAAAATTGAAGAGGCGAAAAGAAATGGACAGTGGGATAATGCGGCAAAGTCTTCCGATATATCAGAAGAACAAATAAAGATGGTTACCATATTATTAAAAGAAAATGAACTAGCCTGTATTAATTTTCAGAATATGTCGTTATCTGTGCAAAAGACATACACAAGGGCTTACTTTGATGCAAAAACAGATGATGGCCGCATGAAACGATTGGAATGGATGATGGAACGTTTGGAAAAAAATCTAAAGCCAATGTAGATTAATTCCAGTCTACTGAGTTGAAAAAGTTTGAATTTGAGGAGGTGTTTTATGTTTAATGAAGTATGTATATATGAGGCAAAATTAACCAAGTTAGACGAAATTGAAGAACTAATGAAAGAAGTTGCTGAATTTTATTTAAAGCAAGACGGTGTCATTGATGTACATTATATAAAACGAACTCACCGACAAAAAGATTTTAATGCAGTTAAAGAGGGTGATTTGCCTGTTCGTCTTACAAGAAATGTAGGTAAGGTAACATACGTCTTATATTGGGTGTTGGAAAATGAAGAGACTCATGCAAGAGTTTCAAAACTTGGTATAGAGAAATTCTATAAACGTTGGAATCGTTGCTTAACCACAATGCCTAAAATAATATTGGGAGAAAATGTTGTTTAGACTGCAAATCCCAATTTTCTTAACAGAGCAGAACCATTTCAAAGCATCCATCAGAAATGATAGGTGCTTTTTGTGTGTCTTAAAATGAAGGAGGTGTTACTTTTGTATCCGGTAAGCGAGGCGTTCCTGCAGGCGGTGCAGGAGAACACCCGTAGTATTTATTGGACAGGCAGGATTACCACGAAAACCGGGGCGGTGTATGAGTTGGGGAATGAGGATATCGTCAAAGGCTCCGGCTACATCACAAGTCAGTGCTGTGGAAGCACGGAGATTGAGATTGGCACGGTGTATGCGGCGGAGATGGGGATTACCTTGTTTTCGGAGATTGACCGCTATACGCTTGAAGATGCGAAAGTGGAACTGTTTTATCATCTGAGGCTTGGGGATGGCAGTTTTGAAGAAGTTCCTATGGGAATTTTTGAGGTGAGCGAGGCGAACCGGACACTGCATTGTCTGGAAATCAAGGCGTATGACTATATGCTCCGGTTTGAGAGGAGTTTCAATGGATTTGAAACGGTGGGGAATGCATATGCGTTTCTGGTTTTGTGCTGCAAAGCCTGTAACGTGGAGCTGGCACATACCCAGGCAGAAATCGAAGCTATGCCAAACGGTTTGGAGATGCTGTCGGTGTATACAGAAAATGACATTGAGACGTACCGGGATGTGCTGTTCTATGTGGGGCAGGTGCTGGGCGGGTTTTTCTGCATGAACCGGGAGGGGAAGCTGGAACTGCGGAAGTATGGGAATCAGTCTGTGATGACGGTTTCAGATAAGCAGCGGTTCTCCGGCAGTTTTTCGGATTTTATAACCCGGTACACGGCGGTCAGTTCCACCAATATCAAGACACAGACAGCGGAGTATTATGCGCTGGAACAAGATGACGGGCTGACCATGAACCTGGGTGTGAATCCTCTTCTGCAGTTTGGTTTGGAGGAGACAAGGAAGGTACTGCTAGAAAATATCCTGTCTGATTTATCGGTCATCCGCTATGTTCCGTTTGATTCGGACACCATCGGGAACCCGGCACTGGATTTGGGTGATGTGCTGGTGTTTTCCGGCGGCCATGCGGATGAGAGCCAGCTGGCCTGTGTGACTGGTTATCAGATAAAGGTCAACGGAAAGCATTCTTTGAAGTGTGTGGGGAAGAATCCAAGGCTGGCGCAGGCGAAGTCTAAGAATGATAAGAATCTTTCCGGTCTGCTGAACCAGATTGAAGCGGGGAAAATTGGTATCCATACGTTTACCAATGCTTCTGCCTATACCGTGAATGAGATGGATGTAAAGATTATCAGCATTGAGTTTGCGGCGGCGGAGGAGACCCATGTGCAGTTCTTCGCCATTGTGGTGGCGGATGTGACTGCAGATGCGGTGGATTTGGCTGGCACTGCTAAAGGAACCATTGTGGTTCCTGTTCCGGCACTGACGGAGGATGGGACGGAGACCATGCAGGATGTCAGTGTGGAGGCGGAGCTTCCGGTCACGTTTTCTATGGATGGGAAAGCGGCTGCTTCGGTGAGATATGAATTTAATGATGAGGAAATCCTGACACATTATCCTGTGGAGACATGGGGGAGCGGGAAGCATGTGCTGCCCTTGTATTATCCTATTGAGAATCTCATTCCAAACTTTACGAATACGTTCAACGTGTATCTAAGGATGTCAGGAGGAAGCGGCTCTATTGAGACAGGGGGCTGCATCGCCTCTATCAGCGGGCAGGGCATGGCGGCGGCTCCGGCCTGGGATGGGAAGATTACTCTGGAGGAGACGGTGGGCAGGATCCGGTTCGGAACGGGGCTGGCTGTCAGGGGATTTTCGGAAACCATTGGTTTGGAGACGATGGAGCTTGTGCAGAGGCAGATGGCGGACCGAATGGGAAGGGTTTCCATTGGGGCATTTGGGTATGTGGTGGATACCGGTTAAGGAGGGTGTTATGAGGCTGGCAGGAACTATGAGGATTGAACTGACGGATGTGAATACCGGGGAGGTGGAGACCGTGGCGGAGGATAATATGGTCACGAATGCTGTGAACTATATCCTTGGGTTAAATCCGATGGGAGTATTTTATGAGGCCGGGGACAGCATTGACGGGATTGAATGGAACGGGAGCCTGCTTCCTATCTGCCCGAATATGATTGGGGGCATCCTGTTATTTTCCCAGGCATTGGAGGAGGATGTGGAGAACATCTACAGTATGTCGGGGAATCTCCCGGTTGCTTATGCTTCCAATAACGTGAACTCCACGGCGAATACGGCGAGGGGGAGTTTGAACCAGGTAGAGAGTAAGAAGCTGGATAACGGGTATAAGTTTGTGTGGGAGTTCACGCCGAGCCAGGGGAACGGCACCATTGCGGCTGCGGCTTTGACCAGCGCAAAGGGTGGGGAGAACGGATATGGCAGTCTTGTGAATGACAGCAGTACGTTTTTGCAGTTGAAGAGTGTAAAGCTGGACGGCCTTTCCATGGCAAAACAGCTGGTACTGTTTGAGGGGGTGGAAGTGGATTTTGAGAATAATCTTCTGTATTCCATCACCTTCCAGGATACCGGGGCGAGGATACGGAAGGTACGGGTTCCCATATTCAGCATCGGTTTGAATGAAAAATTGGATGACACCACCTATACGGTGCTGGATGACCAGGTGATCCAGACAACCACCTTCCGGTTCCTTGGTGATTATACACTGTATGGGGAATTCCTGGATGGCGGGGATGGGTATTGGTACGGGTTTTCCAATGAGGGGAATTCCTCCGGTAATGCCACAATGCTATGGGTGAAGATTAAGAAAGAGGATTATTCCATGACGGAGGGGCAGTGGACGCTGTCCAATGCAAAGCTGATGGACGTGGGAAACCGGGATGAGGCAGGCTCTTTCCCGGAGCGGATTTTGAAGTGCTGTATGAGGGGCGGCTATCTGTATGTGATGGCATATAACAAGAAGGGCATCTACAAAATCAATACGGCGAATTCTGCGGATGTGACGCTGATTAACCTTGGTTTTACTTCCAAGTGGAAGCCGCTTTGTGAGACTGGAACATGCGAGGTGTATATGACTCTGATTGGAGACTTGATTGTGGGAGGGGATTTTCAGATTACAGCGGCGGACACCATCATCCACACTCAGGGGAGTTTCCGGCTGAATGATGCGGCAACGCCTCTGTTCCAGTATAAGAACTTTCTTTTGGGGTGGGGAGGCAGCTATGGGAGCGAGTACCGGACCATGTATCTTCTGACTCCGTATCTGGCATCCATCAACAACCTGTCTTCGGCGGTGGTGAAGACGGTGGATAAGACGATGAAGATTACCTACACACTGACGGAGGAGGCTGCGGTGACGTAAATATGGCGGCAGAAAAAAGAATAACGTTTTTGGGAATTGGCAGCGGTCCATTGCGGGCTGCTGCTTTTTCTATAGTAAAAAAGCGAAAGAGAGGGAATGAAATGAAGGAATTTGTGAATCTGGTGCAGTGTGCGTTTGCGGCAGTGGGCGGCTTTTTCGGCTGGTTCGTGGGAGGCATGGACGGACTTTTGTATGCGCTGGTTGCCTTTGTGGTGGTGGACTATATCACAGGACTGATGGCGGCGGGCTTAGAGAAGAAGCTGTCCAGCGGCGTGGGTTTCCGGGGGATTTTTAAGAAGGTAGTCATCTTCTGCCTGGTGGCGGTGGGGCATATCATTGACACCCATGTGATTGGGAATGGAAGCGTGCTTCGGACGGCGGTGATTTTCTTTTATCTGTCCAATGAAGGAATTTCCATTCTGGAGAATGCAGGCAGGATTGGGCTGCCCATCCCGGAGAAATTGAGAAGCGTTTTGGAACAGCTGAAGGAGGAGAAGCCGGATGAAGGTAAATAAGGAGTATGTATCAAACAATAACACCTATGAGAGCAACAATCCGCAGTATATCGTGGTGCATAACACGGATAATTTTGCGGCCGGTGCAGATGCCAGTGCCCATGCGAGGGCACAGTGCAATGGGAATTTTGATGGGATGTCTGCCCATTACTACACGGATGACAAGGATACGGTTTATCAGGCGGCATCCCATGGAAGGGGATGCTGGCATGTGGGGGTGAATTATGGCGGAAGGCTGTTTGGGACCGCCAATAATAAGAACAGCATCGGTGTGGAAATGTGCGTGCAGGCAGGGTATGATTTTAATAAGGCATTTGCCAATACTGTGGAATTTGTCCGGCAGTTGATGGATGAGACGGGCATTCCGGCTGACCGGGTGGTGCAGCATTATGATGTGTGTGCGAAGAACTGCCCGTCACAGATCCGGGCAAAGGGGATGTGGGAGGAATTGAAGCGGCAGATTAAAAGCGACGGTTCCGGGCAGACGGAGGATGTGTCTTCCTATACAAAGGTTATGGGGAAAGCGGTGGCAACTGTGGAGCAGATGGAGAACTATATCAGGTGTAAGAATGGAGCGGTGGCACAGTCCGTAGTGGACATGCTTCCGCTTTATCTGTCTGAGGGCGATGCAGAGGGCGTGAGAGGGGATATCGCTTTTGCACAGTCCTGTCTGGAGACGGGGAACTTTGGGTTTTCCGGTTCGGCGGTGACGTTTAAGCAGAATAATTTCTGCGGGATGGGTGTGACATCTAATGGGACAAAAGGGAATTCCTTTGAAACGGCGCAGCTTGGCATCCGGGCGCAGGTGCAGCATCTGAAAGCCTATGCCTGTACGGAGGAACTGGTGAATGGGAATGTTGACCCACGTTTTAAGTATGTGGCAAGAGGCTCTGCGCCTTATGTGGAGTGGCTGGGGATTCAGGAGAATCCGCAGGGGAAGGGCTGGGCAGCCGGAGCCGGATATGGGGCGAAGATTGTTGCTATTTTGAAGGATATGATTGTAAATTTAGGGAGCGGCAGTACAGCAGCGGATGGCTCTGGGCAGCCAATTAAGCCGCTGTCCGGATTTGTGAAGGTCTTCTATAAAGGCCGGGATGGGCTGAATGTGCGGAACAGCCCATGCATGGGGGATAACGTGGACCAGGTGGTGTTTGACGGCGTGTATACAGTGGTGGGCATCAGTGAGGATAGGGCTTGGTATAAGCTGAAATCAGGGCTGTATATCACAACGGACAGGCAGTATGTACAGTTTATGGAAAAGCAGTCTCCGGCGTTTTCTTATCTGGTGAGGGTGGACATTGCGGATTTGAATATCAGGAAAGGTCCGGGGACGGACTGTGCAAGAACCGGGAAGTATACGGGAGCTGGGGTGTTTACCATTGTGGAAGAAGCGGATGGGGCCGGGGCTTCCAGGTGGGGGCTGCTGAAATCCTATCAGAAAAAGAGGGATGGGTGGATTTCATTGGATTATACTACCAGGATTTAAAGGATGGGAGAAGATGATGTTATAAAAAGCCTTTTAAGTAAAAAGAACACTCTATATGTATTAAGTGGGGATATAAATTATGGATACTGATATGGCTATTTTTGCTGAATTACTTGCAACTCTCATAACCAAATATTCTGATAAAATTGACTTGGAAAGTTTACCGGACCCGCCTTTACCAGACCCGCCACAAGGATCGACAGATTGAATGGCTGGTCTTTTTCTTTGTTATTTCAAAATCACATTGTATTATCTTATCGTATTTGATATAATTAGCACAACAAAACAATAAGACGTGTGGTGTAAGTCCAAACTTTTACGAGGTGATGATATTGAATAAAAGAACGAAAGTATACACATATAAGAGAGTGTCCACCTCCATGCAGGTAGATGGATATTCTCTTGATGCCCAGGACGAGCGGATTACGAAATATGCCGAGGCCTTTGATTTTGAAATCGTTGGTGAATATGTGGATGCAGGCAAGTCTGGAAAGTCTATTGAAGGCCGTGCGGAGTTTAAGAAAATGCTTGAAGACATAGAATCCAATAAAGATGGTGTTTCCTATGTGCTTGTGTTCAAGCTGTCACGTTTTGGCCGGAATGCCGCTGATGTGCTAAGTACGCTTCAATTTATGCAGGATTATGATGTGAACCTGATTTGCGTTGAAGACGGAATTGACAGTTCCAAGGATGCAGGTAAGCTTATGATATCTGTGCTTTCAGCAGTAGCCGAGATTGAACGGGAAAATATTCTTGTGCAGACCATGGAGGGACGGAGGCAGAAAGCCAGAGAAGGAAAATGGAACGGTGGTTTTGCGCCTTATGGCTATCGTCTGGATAATGGTAAATTGGAAATTGAGGAAAGTGAAGCGGAGGCAATCCGTCTGATCTTTGATAAGTATGCGAACTCGGATATGGGTGCTAATGGCATAGCAAAGTATCTGGGGCAGCAGGGGATAATGAAAAAGGAGAGGCAGAATGGTAAAAGCCCGTTCTTTTCTGCAAAATTAATAAGGGAGATATTGGATAACCCTGTTTACAACGGAAAAATAGCTTTTGGGCGGAGACGGACTGAGAAGATATCCGGCACAAGGCAGTACCATATCGTGAAACAAGATGATTATATGGTTTGTGATGGAATCCATGAAGCAATCATTGATGATGGCACGTGGGGAAAAGTGCAGGAAAAACGCAAATCACAGGCAAAGAGGTATGAGCACGTTAATAAGGGAAAGGATGAAAAGATTCATCTCTTGTCTGGTCTTCTGTGCTGCCCTATGTGTGGTGCGGGTATGTATGGCAATAAGTCAATTAAGAAGAAAAACGGCAGGCATTATAAGGACTATTTCTATTATGGATGCAAGCACCGGAGCATGATGCAAGGGCATAGATGTACTTATAATAAGCAGCTTCAGGAGGAAAAGTTAGACAGTGCTGTAGCGGAAGTCATTGGTAAATTGGTTAGTAATCCTAAATTTGCGGATATGATGAAGAAGAAAATCAACATCAAAACAGACACGAGCGAAGTGGACAAAGAAATTGCCAATTACCAGAAGCAGTTAAGCCAATATATCGGTACGAAAAGAAGTCTCGAAAATCAGATAGACTGCTTAAACTATGATGACAGGCATTATGATAGAAAGCTATCCGACTTGCAGGATCGGCTGGATAAGATGTATGATAATATTGATGATGTGGAACATAGCTTAAAAGATTGCAAGGACAGGAAGCGGGCTATTGAAGCAGAGAAGCTGACAGGCGATAATATATATAAAACCCTCATTTATTTTGATAAGCTTTATGGTGTAATGGAGGATGCTGATAAAAGGGCATTACTGACAGCATTGATTAAAGAAATTCATGTGTATGAGGAGGAACAGGCTAATGGACAGTGGCTAAAGTCGATTATCTTTAAGCTTCCAATTGTTGAAGATAATATGAATATTAGTTTGGACAATGATACGCACGTTGAGACGGTTGCGCTCTTAACCCGTAAAAAGGGTGTGGAGAGAATTGATATTGAAATGAATGTGGATAGGGAAGATGTGACGGAGAAGGTGACATATCAGAAGGTTAAGGAGTATGTGAAAGAGAAGTATGGTCTGAATGTGCATACGAAGTATTTTGGAATAATTAAATAAGGAGGTCAACAAAATGAACGAAGATGGAAAGAAAATTCAAATTCGCAATAGTACTGTGGACTTTCTTGTTTTTACAAAACAGAATACAGAAGATGGAATAGAAGTCCGGGTACAAGATGAATCAGTATGGCTTACGCAAGAAGGAATCTCACAGCTTTTTGATAAGGGTAGAACCACAATCACAGAACATTTAAAACATATTTTTGAAGAAGGAGAATTAGAAGAAAGTTCAGTATGTCGGAAATTCCGACATACTGGTTCGGATGGAAAGAATTATAATACCAAATTTTATAATTTAGATGCTATTATATCTGTTGGATATCGTGTCAATTCTCTGAGAGCAACACAGTTTCGCCAGTGGGCTACAAAAGTAATACGAACCTATACGATTCAAGGGTATGTTTTGGATAAGAAGCGTTTGGAAAACGGACAGATTTTTGACGAAGAATATTTTGAACATTTATTGGATGAAATCCGGGAAATTCGTGCCAGTGAACGTAAATTTTATCAAAAGATTACTGATATTTATGCGACGGCAGTAGATTATTCTAAATATGCTAAAACTACGAAAGATTTTTTTGCCACGGTACAGAATAAACTTCACTTTGCAATTCATGGACATACAGCAGCAGAAGTTATTGTAGAAAGAGCAGACCATAAAAAAGAGCATATGGGCTTGCAGACATGGAAAAACGCACCGAATGGAAAAATAATAAAAACAGATGTAAGCGTTGCGAAGAATTATTTATCTATGCTAGAAATGAAGGATTTGAACCAGTTTGTTTCTATGTATCTGGATTATGCAGAGAGACAGGCAAGAAAAAGGATTCCTATGACAATGGAAGACTGGGCAAAAAAGTTGGACGTATTTTTGGAATTGAATGAAGAAACGATTTTACAGGGAAAAGGAAAAGTTACAGCAGAGATTGCAAAAGCTTTTGCGGAGAGTGAATTCGAGAAGTATAGGACAATTCAAGACAAAGATTATAGAAGTGATTTTGATAGGCTGATGGAAGAAATATAGGTATTGTATGTGGATATGATCCAATAGTATAGAGCCATTGAGACAGTCTGTCTGATGTCTAAGGTCAGGTAAATTAGTGCTCACGTCAGGTGAATCGTGAGGTCATTCATTATGATCTCCAGATGGTTATTGCAGTTGTCTTTAAAGTCAATAATGACCGTGCTGTTCGCTTACGTAAATGGTCAGGCCAAATTGTAAAGGATTATACCACCCAAGGCTGGATAATGGACAAGGAGCGACTGAAAAAGGGCAAATCTTCACAGATGAATACTTTGAGCGTCAAATGCAAGATAACCGTGTAATCCGCTTTCCGTCATGATATACTTATTGTATTAGACATGGAGAGTAATCCTGTTATAGAATAAAATTACCTTCTCCCAGAATAGATCGTGAAGTCAGAACCAACCGTAGAATGGAGAAACCAGTGAATACAGTACAAAAAACAAAAGCTTTGCGGAAACACCCGTTGATTGAATTGTTAAAGCATAACAAAGGAAATCCAAGAACTCTGATATTGATGGAACCGCTATGGGGTATTCCATATAATTTGATCGCACCTTTTGCCACACTATATATGTATTCACAGGGAATAACGGACGTCCAAATCGGACTGATTCTGTCCATTGCCATGTTTGTTCAAGTGTTTTTTTCTTTCTTTGGAGGCATAATATCAGATAAGATGGGGCGAAAATTTACAACCATGATGGGCGATTTCTTTGGTTGGACTGTTGCTTGCCTGATATGGAGCATATCGGGTAACTTCTGGCTCTTTTTAATTGCAGTTTTGTTCAACAGCTTTGAGCAGATTAACCAGACCGCATGGTTTTGTTTATTGATTGAAGATGCAGAACCCAAAGATTTATTGGGAATATATACTTGGGTGAATATAGGCGGTCTGATTGCAATCTTTTTTGCGCCGATTTCTGGATTGCTTATCAATTCCTTTACCGTGGTTCCTGTTATCCGAGTTTTATATTTGGTTTTCGCTGTGAATATGCTGATTAAGGTAGTTGTTACTTTTCGTTATTGTCAGGAAACCCGGCAGGGAATGATTCGAATGGCTGAGACAAAAGATACCCCTGTTTTACAGATGTTATACGAATACAAGGATCTAATACCTAAAGTGCTGAAGAATAAAGATATTATGAAAGTGCTCATTGTCTCCGTGATATTACATATCACAAATCTGGTCAGTACCAATTTCTTTAGCTTGTATGTGACTCAACGATTAGGCATAGAATCGCGCTATCTGGCTTTTTTTCCGATTTTGAATGCGGCTGTGATGTTGATTTTTATGATTGGAATACAGCACCGATTGGAATCCGTGAAATTCCGGATACCTATGTGTATCGGTTTTGTATGCTGCAGCAGCGATTCTTCTGATACTGGCTCCGATCGGTAATATACCGGTTATTATTATTTATGTCTTTGTTGTGGCAGTAGCCGGTTCCCTTGTTATGCCTCGTAAGGATGCCTTGATTCAGCTGAGTATTAATCCTGAGGAACGGGCTCGGATAAATGCTTTGATTATGTCTTTCACGATTGCTTTTTCTTCACCATTTGGTTATTTTGCAGGGGGGTTATCAAGTATTGACCGCCGGCTGCCATTTGTGTTTATATTTATCATGTTCCTCGTGGCAATCATTATCGTGGGCCGCATCCGTGACCCCGAATTCGCTAAGGAGCAGGGATAGGTTATGATTTATGAAAAAGTGGGTTCGTGGAAAGGAACCACGCGGCACCCCTCACACTTTATGGCAAAAGTAAATACAAACAGAAATCTCAGCAGCCACTTATATAAATAGAGTGGCTGTTATTTTTTTACAGTAAAATATATTTCAAGAGTAAAGCCATAAACCGATCCCCGCATTGAACCTACATCTTTTTTAATCCTCAAGCATGAGAAAAGGACTAAAATAAGGAGATCATACCAGAAAATACTCCATAAAAGAGCCCCCTGGTCAATAGGAATCCGGATCATAATATACTATGATACTAATATATCAAAGCAGCGCCTATAAGGCTGCAGAGAACGAATAATTTCAAAAGGAGGAGAATTGTATGGACGCTATTGAGAGAGGGAAACGGCTGGAAGAGATTCTTGCAGAAAAAGGAATGTCAATGGGTTTAGCCTACGGCAGCGATGATTCCCAACAATCCGGAGAGATTGTTGACAGAGAGATCAAGCTGGACAAAACAAAACGCGCAGAATACTTAATGGATCTGTATTATCAGGCATTTTCAAGCGCAAGTGTGGAGTTCCCCTATTGGTACAACAGAAAGTTTGCAGAATGTGACGGAGATGTGCTGGAAGTCCGTCGTGCAAAAGCACTTGCATGCGCATACGCTCATTCCACCCCGAGTATTTATCCGAAAGATTTACTCCCGGGCGGAAAAACAGATTATTTAAGAGGCGGTTTTCCAATGCCATGGCTTACCAATTCATTCTACCTTGCAAAAGAAGATGAGCTCAAGAGTGCAGCGGCAAGTGGAACCACGGCAATCGATGAGATTGCAGCCCTTGGAACCGGAGGGGGAAACGTAACAAAGAACCAGGGCAAAGTTGTTTCTCTTGCAGGTAAATTCGGTATCAGGGCGGAAGATGTACCGGTGCTTACAAAGCTTGCAAGAGAGTGGGCAGGAAAATCGGTCGAAGATCTTGGCCTTGCTTATGAGAAGATGATGTCTGACTATGAAGATAAGGCAAATATCATGAAGAGCGTTCTCGTGTTCTGTGACAGCGGCTATACAATTCCACAGGGACGTGAAGTTGCAAGTTATTACTTCCCGCTGGAATATGGGATTGACGGAATGATTAAATTCTGTGAGGCGAAGAAACTGGAAGTTGCAGGATATGCAGACGGCGACGGAATCCTTGGTATGAAACGTCTGTATTTCTACGAGGCAGCATGCATTGCATTAGGCGGCATTCAGCAGTTCTGGCTGAATTATGTAAAAGAATTGAGAACCGTTGCTGAGATTGAGCCGGATGAAGCGCAGAAAGCAGAGTATCTTGCGCTCGCAGACCAAATGGAATGGATTGCACATAATCCGCCGAGAAACTTTAGAGAAGCACTGCATCTTACCTATTTAATCCATATAACAGTATTGAATGAAGATGCTATCTCCGGATACTCACCGGGACGTCTCGGCCAGGTTCTTTATCCATATTTCGAAAAGGATATTGCAGATGGTACTATTACAGAAGAAGAAGTCATCGAACTTCTGGAAGTTCACCGCTTCAAATTCAGTACGATCGAGCTTTTTGCAAGTACAGGAATTTCGGGAGGTATATCCGGTAACACATTTAACAACCTTTCTGTGGGAGGCCTTGATAAAGACGGAGCGCCTTGCGGAAACAGACTTGAGTGGCTGTTTCTTCATGCCGGTATGACAAACCAGTCTCCGCAGCCTACATTATCTGTATTATATGATGAGAGACTTCCGAAGGACTTTCTGATTAAATGTGTAGAATGTACCAAGACAGGTGTTGGATATCCTGCATGGATGAACAACCGGGTTGCAATGGACTTTATGATGAATCAGTATGGCGCAGAAGGAATGACTGTATCAGAAGCACGTGCGGTAGCGATAGGCGGATGTCTGGAGACTGCACCGGGCTGCTTCATGCCTCTTCATTTCAATGGGAAGACACATTATATCCCGGCAGGCGCAAGCCAGACAACTTCCGTAGGCGTACACTTTGTATCGAATCCGAAGATGATCAATATGGTACTGTTCAACGGCGTAGATCCAAGAACCGGTATCCAGGTACTTCCGCCGCATAACAGAGAACTTACAACTTATGAAGAGTTCTGGGATCAGTATAAAAAATATTATGCAAAGACATTGGAGTCAACGGTAAAAGCCGGCAATATCCAGCATGATATCTGGCGCGACAGAAATATGTCCATAGTGAACTCTCTGTTCAAACCAGACTGTCTGAAGAACGGCCATCATATCGGGCATATGGGAACCAGATATAATGCGACATATAATATTGAGTCCTGTGGTACGATCAATATGGTGAACTCACTGGTGGCATTGAAGAAACTTGTATACGAAGACAGAAAATATGCACTGGATGATTTCCGGGATGCAATTAAGGATAATTTTGGTTTCTATACAGCAATGGAATCAAAAGCATTCTCACTCGGCGAACAGATCAAAAAACCAGATGTTGCAAAATATGATGAAATCCATGGTGACTGTCTGAAAGCACCGAAGCATGGTAATGATGAAGATTACGTGAAAGAGATTCTGAAAGAGTATGAAGACTGGTTCTGCGATCTTTGCAATACATACGATTCTCTGTATGCAAAACCAATGTATGCATGTCAGATATCTGTGGCGCTGCATGCAGCAGTAGGTATGGCAACATTTGCAACACCAGACGGACGTCTGTGCAACACGGCATTTGCTGATGGCTCTATGTCTGCATATCCGGGCACTGACCGTAAAGGACCGTATGCGTTACTGTCCTCAGGATGCTGCTGGGATCAGAGTAAATCCCAGAATTCACAGATTAATATGAAATTCCATCCGAATGCAGTCCGCGGATTTGACGGAAGCAAGAAGCTGCTGACGATGATCTCGGCATTTATGAATAAGGGAGGCTTCCATGTTCAGTTTAACATTGTTGATTCCAAAATGTTAAAGGAAGCACAGATACATCCGGAGTCAAACCGAGATCTGTTAGTCAGAGTTTCTGGATTTACGCAGTACTGGGTTGAGACGGGAAAACCGGTCCAGGATGAAGTAATTGCCCGTACAGAATTTGAAGGAGGTATCTGATATGAATAAACACAGTGATTGTAAAAACTTTGTTCAGTTTGATGTATTTAAAGGTTTTTGTAGAAAAAATGGTGGTTTTGTGCTGATTGATACAGAGATCTGTCCGGCCTTTACAGAAAAAACAAAATGCAGGAACTGCAGTCATTTCTGTGATGTGAATGAAGAAGGCATCGGAACGTGTAAAGGACTGGAATCTGAATACTGGGCATATGAAAATATGGACGCAAAAACGTGTGAAGGATATGAGGCAAAATAGATAACCGTGTTATCTGAGCATGCAGGCGCCTGGGCGCCTGCATAATGAAAAGGGGGCTTTAATATGAATGAGAAGTCAAATTCTAAAAACTATGGTTTAATGGTAATTGCAGCTGCTTTTCTTGTTTATTTTGTGTTTTTCGGATATCGTAGTGCGTTCTCCGTTTTGCTTACTCCAATGACAACAGATATGGGATGGGATACGGCAAGCGTAACTGCAGGATATTCCATCATGATGCTTGTCTATGCAGTTATATCTTATTTTTCTGGTCTTATTTTCAGTAAATTCGGACCGAAATTCTGTTTTGGTATTGCAACGGTTACCGGATTCCTTGGATATTTTGTTACAAGTTATGCGGATTCCTATCTGATGTATCTGCTTCCATATTCTATTTTTGCAGGTACCGCAACTGGTATGCTTTTTGTTCCGGCAGTATCAACGATCAGAAGCTGGTTTATTGGAAATGCTTACGGGAAAGCATTCGGTTTCGCGGCAGCAGGTGCATGTATCGCACAGGTAATCCTGACACTTGGACTCAAAGCAGTTCTTTTGACAATGGACTGGCGCGTAGCAATGAAGCTTCTTGGTGCTGTAGCACTGGTACTGTTATTGATTGCGACTCTAATAACGAAACAGGCGCCACAAACTTATGGCATGGAACCCAAAGGTGAAATGATCGGCGGCAAGAAGTCCGTATCAGAAACAGCCAGTTATACATGGTCAGTAAAAGAAGCATTCACAACATATTTTGTATGGGGGTCCATCCTGTCATTCTTCTGTTCCTGTTTCTCTGAGTTCCTGATCTGGTCACAGCTGGTTCGTTACTGGCAGACAGACGTTGGACTCTCTATGGGAACAAGCACAAATCTCTACGCATTCGTAGGACTTCTCGGATGTGTATTCGCACCGCTTCTTGGAACCTTCTCCGATAAATATGCAAGCAAAGTTGGGGATGAGACAAAGGCAAGGAAAATATTGATGTTCTTTGCAGCGGCAAGTGGTGTTCTTGGTATGATCTGCCTGTTAGCGGGTAAGACATCCATCATTATTACGATTGCAGCATGTATCTTCTTTGCGGCTTACTGGCAGGGAATGCCGGGACAGGTGACAGGATATATGGGATCTATATTCGGAAGAAGCTTCCCGAAAATCTGGGGGCTTGCAACGCTTATCATAATGGGGATCGGCCCTGCGGTAGGAAGTTACCTGGGTGCAAAATTATTTGATGTATTCGGATCCTATAAAGTATCATTCATCGTAGCAACAATCATGTTCATTTTATCTGCAGTCTTTGCATTCACACTTCCAAAAGAAGCAAAATTGCCGGATAAGTTAAAGAAATAAGTTACTGGCATATCGTAAATTACTGTACGATTTACTAGTATTCAGGAGGGATTGTTATGGAGAAAAAAGGTTTAATATTTGACATACAGGGATTTTCTGTACATGACGGTCCTGGAGACAGAACTCTTGTATTCTTAAGCGGTTGTCCGCTTCGTTGTGAGTGGTGTGCAAATCCGGAGGGGAAGAAGCTGAAGCAGAATCTGTTATTCACTTCCGGCAGATGCAAGGCAGTTCAGAATCATTGTAAAAGCTGTGTGGCCGCGTGTCCACGAGGCGCCATTACAATGGATCAGGAAAGCGGATTGCCAAAGATACAGCGGGCGCACTGCGTTGACTGTACAGACTATCAATGCATGAATGTGTGTAATTATGAAGCACTTCGAGTATCCGGTACTTATTACACACTGGAAGAACTGATGGATGTGTTAAAAAGGGATAAAGATTTCTGGGGAGCCGATGGGGGCGTTACCTTTAGCGGCGGTGATCCTATCATACAGTGGGAATTTCTTTTGGATGCATTAAAGGAATGCAAGAAAAATAATATCCATACAGCAATAGAGACCTCTGCTTACACGGATGAAAACATATTCTTAAAGGTATTAGAATATATAGATTTTGCTTTTGTAGACATCAAGAATATGGACTCCGAAGCACATAAGGAAAAGACCGGTGTTGGGAATGAAGAGATATTAAGAAATCTTCGTGCACTTAAAAAAAGTGGCTGGAAAGGAAGAATCGTATTAAGAACACCAATCATTCCGGGATTTAACGACAGTGTGGAAAACGCTGAAAAAACAGCAGATTTTATGAATGAAAACGGATTCTTTGAAATAAATCTTCTGCCGTTCCACAGGCTTGGGACATCGAAATGGGAGCAGCTTGGCACAACATATAAATATAAGAATCAGGATGCATTGTCTAAAGAAGATTTGTTGTATCTACAGGATGTATATTTTGATAAAGGAATTGCATGTTATCTCGACACAGATATCATATACAATTTATCTGCAATCGGGATTTAGCGAACGAGCTTTAGTCTCGGGCGCGGATGGAGCGGACGCTTACCGTGAGCCGGGACGGACTGTGAAAAGCACCTGTCCTGTTGGAAATACAGCCGCTG
>LDAQ01000058.1 GCA_001028025.1 Faecalicatena fissicatena
TTATTTCCCTACTCTATTACAGGAAAGTTTTTCGAGCTTGCCTGTAACATAAAAAGCCTTTCGGGCGGGATGCGCACTGTGATGTACAAGGCAGGTGTCGCGATGCGACCGCCGCAGGCGCGAGTTTCGCAAGCGAAACTCTATTTTAAAGTCCCTGTTATTTACATCCATTCTTTAACATGCTAAAATGATAAACAGTAACGATTAAATTTAAATGTGTTTAGGAGGAGTGAACATGATAAAACTATATGATAATGGTGTCTATCTGCTTAACGGCACTGAAATAGTTGAAGATACAGGCAGTGTTTCTGTCCCTGTTTCAAAGGAAGAAGCAGCACAGAATACCATGGCCTATGGAATTTTGAAAGAGCATAATACATCATCTGACATGGAACATCTTCAGATTAAGTTTGATAAACTGACATCCCATGATATTACATTTGTCGGGATCATCCAGACGGCGAGGGCTTCAGGACTTGAGAAGTTCCCGATTCCTTATGTGCTGACCAATTGCCACAACAGTTTATGTGCGGTAGGCGGAACGATCAATGAGGATGACCACATGTTTGGGCTGACCTGCGCAAAGAAATACGGCGGCGTCTATGTACCGCCTCATCAGGCAGTTATACACCAGTATGCGCGCGAGATGCTTGCTGGAGGAGGAAAGATGATCCTTGGATCTGACAGCCATACCCGCTACGGAGCACTCGGAACGATGGCCATGGGAGAGGGCGGACCCGAGCTTGTAAAACAGCTTCTGAATAAGACCTATGACGTTAAGATGCCTGGCGTAATCGCTATCTATCTGGACGGAGAGCCGATGAAAGGTGTCGGACCTCAGGATGTGGCGCTGGCAATTATCGGTGCGACATTTGGAAATGGCTATGTGAACAATAAAGTGATGGAATTCGTTGGACCGGGCGTTGACAAGCTGAGTGCTGACTTCAGAATTGGTATTGACGTTATGACAACCGAGACAACCTGTCTGTCTTCAATCTGGAAAACAGATGAGAAGATTCAGGAATTCTATGACATTCACGGCAGAAGCGAAGACTACAAAGAACTGAATCCTGGCGCAGCGGCATATTATGACGGCATGGTTTACGTAAATTTAAGTGAGATCAAACCGATGATTGCAATGCCGTTCCATCCGAGCAATGTGTATACAATCGATGAACTGAATGCCAATCTGAAGGATATCCTGCATGATGTTGAGAAAAAGGCTCTTGTAAGCCTGGATGGTGCAGTGGATTATTCTCTGCAGGACAAGGTAATTGACGGCAAATTATACGTAGAACAGGGAATTATCGCAGGATGTGCGGGCGGTGGATTTGAAAATATCTGTGCAGCTGCAGACATTATCAAAGACAGGAATATTGGCCACGATGAGTTTACATTCAGTGTGTATCCTGCAAGTACCCCAATTTATATGGAACTTGTTAAAAACGGTGCAGTTGCAGACCTAATGGCAGCGGGAACGATTGTGAAGACTGCTTTCTGCGGCCCATGCTTCGGCGCGGGAGATACACCTGCCAACAATGCATTTTCAATCCGTCACTCTACAAGGAACTTCCCGAACCGTGAGGGCTCCAAGCTCCAGAATGGACAGATTGCTTCCGTGGCGCTTATGGATGCACGTTCTATTGCAGCAACAGCTGCCAATAAGGGATTCCTTACCCCGGCAACCGCACTGGATGTAGAATATACAGGACAGAAATATCATTTTGACAAGAGCATTTACGAGAATAGAGTATTTGACAGCAAAGGCACAGCAGATCCGGATGTAGAGATCAAGTTCGGTCCGAACATCAAAGACTGGCCGGCCATGTCTGCTTTACCGGAGAATCTGGTCGTGAAGATCGTTTCCGAGATTCATGACCCGGTAACCACTACAGATGAGCTGATTCCGTCAGGCGAGACATCTTCCTACCGCTCCAACCCGCTTGGGCTTGCCGAGTTTACACTGTCCAGAAAAGACCCTTCATACGTAGGCCGCGCAAAAGAAGTTCAGGCAGCGCAGAAAGCAATCGAAGCAGGCACATGTCCGCTGGATGTCCTTGAGGAATTAAAACCCGTGATGGCAAAGATCCGCGAATCTTATCCGTCAGTGGGCGAAGGAAACCTCGGAGTAGGAAGCACCATATTTGCAGTAAAACCAGGAGATGGTTCTGCCCGTGAGCAGGCAGCATCCTGTCAGAAAGTACTGGGCGGCTGGGCAAACATCGCCAACGAGTATGCCACAAAGCGCTACCGTTCTAACCTGATCAACTGGGGAATGCTCCCGCTTCTGACAGACGAGAACCACGAAGCCCTGCCATTCCAGAATGGAGACTACATCTTTATTCCGGACGTCAGAAAAGCCGTTGAAGAAAAACTTGACACAATAAAAGCATATGTAGTAGGCGACAGCCTCAAAGAAACAGAGTTCCACCTGGGAGAACTCACAGATGCAGAACGCGAAATCATCCTCAAAGGATGCCTCATAAACTACTATAGAGGGTAGAGAGTGAACTTGTGAACGAACGGTTGGGGGGGGACGCTGCCTGGAATCGTGGAAGGGCTCTTCCGGATACGGTTTTAGGGGATAACTGCCGCTATATCAAAATGGAAGCCAACATGATGAACACCGACGACAAACACGAGAATGCAGGATGCATTCTCGCTAAGTCGTCTTTCTAACAGGACTGGAAGTCCTGTTAGAAGTTCATATGTTGGCTTCCATTTTGATATAGCGGCAGTTATCCCCTAAAGACGCATCCGGAAGAGCCCTTCCACGATTCCAGACAGCTGGTGCGTCCGGGCGGTAGGAAAGATTCGCTTTCCGGGAGCGTCCCCTTGTTCATCCACACCAGCCGCCTAAAAATATTTTTTTTAAATGCAACAAAAAGGAATTTATGTTACTCTTATATGCAAGAACGAAATTTACAATCTGTTTCGTTCTCATTCATGAATGTTTATATACTGCTCCGGCAATGGAGCAGGAGAGGAGGGGTGCAAATGCATGATTATGAGAGCTGTTCTGAACTGATATTGATCAGGAAGGCCTGTAAGGGCGATGTGAAGGCATTCTCAGAACTGTACGCGAGAATTTATGTGGACCTGTATAAATTTTCACTTTATATGATGAAGCATCCGCAGAATGCGGAGGACGCTGTCAGTGAAGCTGTGATATCTGCCTATGAGAATATTGGCAGCCTTAGGAAAGAGGAGTCTTTCCGGAGTTGGATTTTTAAGATTTTGAGTAATCAGTGTAAGAAGAAGTTAAGGGATACAGGGCACACAGAAGAGCTGGAGACAGAGATACCGGCTGCAGAGAGGGATTATGCAGGCGCTCATGATGTGCGTGAAGCATTCCGGATATTGAATGAAGACGAGAGGATGATTGTGGCATTTTCCGTGTTCGGCGGGTATCAGAGCGATGAGATCGGCGGCATGATGGAGCTGAACCCGGCCACAGTCCGCTCGAAGAAGACACGGGCGCTGGAGAAGATGCGCCGCGTGCTGCAGTAGAAAGGGGTGTAGATATGAAGATGGATGGGAAAGATTTAAAAGGGAAGAATGAGGGACAGAAACCAGAAGAACAGCTTACAGATGCACAGAAGGCCGAAGAACAGGCTGTGGAGGAACGGATCCGGGAGATGGCAGACGATGTAGAGATTCCGGAATCTCTGAAGCCCGGGAATATAGAGAAGATATTGAAAGAAAAAGGCGGAAAGAAACCTTTCAGATGGAAAGCTGCATACAGTGCGGTGGCAGCAGCGGCATGCTGCGTGATTGTGGTAGGGATCGCCGCTTTCGGCGGAGGTCTTGGAGGACATAAAGAGAATTCAGAAACTTCCAGTACTTCTGCCGCTGATGCAGGAGGGGCCAATGAAGCGAAAGCTGACAAGGCGGTCTCCGGCTCAGAGGATACGGTGATAGCTTCTGCCAAAGACTATGATGAGATCTATAAATACATTGAGGCGGAGAAGAAAAGCCAGGATGAACTCCAGCAGCAATATAGTGTGGACAGTGCCACTGAGGATAATGCGTCAGCTTCTGAGTTTGGAAGTACGGGATTCGCAGGGAATAATGCTAAGGCCGATTCATCTGCGGCTAAGGAGTCTGCGGACGGCGGTGCGTCCTATTCGGATACGAACATCAGGGAGGAAGGCGTTGAAGAAGGGGATATCGTCAAGACGGACGGTAAGAACCTGTATATTCTGAATGGGCAGAAGGTCCAGATTGTCAACATTGAGAAGAAAGAGATGGAGGAGATGGGATCAATCCGGCTGGAGGATGACCAGTATATCTCTGAGATCTATATTAAGGACGAAAAACTGATCATTGTGTACACAAGGACTGAATATAACGACGGCAACGAGGGATATGACGGCACCTACAAACAGTATACTGTTGCAGAGACTTATGATGTCAGCAATCCCAGGAAACCAAAATCTGTCGGAAAGATTACGCAGAGCGGAAGTTTTTATACGCTGCGTGTAACAGGCGATTATGTATATCTGTTCAGTAATTTTTATACGCAGGTATCGGCTGCAAGGAATGATATTGATTCATACATTCCCCAGGTGCAGGGAAAGTCTATTGACAGCAGCAGTATTCTGCTTCCCCAGTATGTACGGGGAAATCAGTATACAGTTATCTCAGCATTTTCTCTGAAAGACCCTAATAAGAAACTGGACAGCAAAGCAGTGTTTGGCAGTTCGGGGCTGGTATATGTGAGCGGCAATAATATTTATGTTTGTGAGTCTTACTACAATTCGGATGAATCAGATGTGACACAGACCTGTATCCGAAAGGTGGCTTATAAGGATGGGACTCTGGAGGCAGTAGGGCAGACCCGGATCGATGGTACATTAAACGATTCGTTTAGTATTGACGAGTATAAGGGCAGCCTGAGACTGGTAACAACGGTCAGCCCGACCGGCGGATCAAGTCCATTCCCCATTGTTAGATTCGGAGAGTCTGTATTTTCCGATACATCCACAAAGAAGGACAGTAATTCACTCTATGTCCTGGATGAAAAATTAAATGAACTGGGGAAAATAGAAGGGCTTGCAGAAGATGAGCAGGTTTATTCGGCAAGATTTATGGGAGATACCGCATATTTTGTGACATTCAGGCAGGTAGATCCGTTGTTTTCCGTAGATCTGTCCAATCCTAAGAAGCCGGAGGTGATCGGTGCTTTGAAGATTCCGGGATTCTCAGATTATCTTCATCCTTATGGAGACGGACTGCTGCTCGGTATTGGGATGGAGGTGGATGAGACAGGGACCACTACAGAAGGCGTGAAGCTGTCCATGTTTGATATCTCAGATCCTTCCGATGTGAAGGAGATTCAAAAATATGTGCTGGAGGATTGTTACTCCACAAATGTCTCTTATAACTACAAAGCGGCACTGATCAGTACAGAACAGAACCTGATCGGATTTGCGGCATATGGACAGAGCCAGAAGTATTATGTATTCTCCTACGATAAGAAAAAAGGATTTGAGTGTGTATTTGAAAGGGAGATGAATGGATATTCAGAAGGACGCGGACTGTACAGCAAGGATACATTCTATCTCGTGGCCGGTAATACGGTAGAATCTTTCCGGATGGATACATTTGAAAAGATCGATGATATTGTGCTATAATCGTGGAAGCGATGAGGCCGGACCCTCTATGCAGGGTCCGGTTTTTATATATTTAAAGCATTGTACGGCAGACCAGGGAGGTAACCTATGATTTTTGATACACATGCACATTATGATGATGAACAGTTTAATGAGGACCGGGATGCGCTTCTGTGTTCCATGCAGGAGGGCGGCGTGGGAACCATTGTCAATGCCGGCTCCGACGTGGCATCCTGGGAGGATGTCAGGACTTTGACGGCAAAGTATGCTTTTGTATATGGCGCGGCGGGGGTGCACCCTGATGATGTGGGTGAACTGAATGAAGAAAATTTTGCCAGGCTTAAGGAAATTCTTCGGGAAGAGAAAATCGTTGCGGTAGGGGAGATCGGGCTGGATTATTACTGGGATAATGAAAGCCACGAGCTTCAGAAGCTGTGGTTCATCCGGCAGCTGGAACTGGCCCGGGAGCTGGGAATGCCGGTTATTATTCACAGCCGGGATGCGGCAGCAGATACGCTTGAGATTATGAAAGAATATGCAAGGGGACTGCAGGGGGTGATACACTGCTTTTCCTACTCGGTGGAGATGGCGAGAGAATATGTGAAGATGGGATACTATATCGGTGTGGGCGGTGTTGTTACTTTTAAAAATTCCAGAAAGCTGAAGGAAGTAGTGGAGGAGATTCCGCTGGAGTCCCTTTTGCTTGAGACTGACTGTCCGTACCTGGCACCGGTTCCAAACAGGGGGAAAAGAAATTCATCTTTGAATCTTGTCTATGTTGCCAAACAGATTGCAGAATTGAAGCAGGTGTCTTATGAAGAGGTAGTGGAGCAGACGGAGAAGAATGCCAGGAGGCTTTACAATATACTGTAAACGAAGCGGTAGCAGCTTTTTATATATCTGCATATACTAAACAGAAATAAACTGGGAATGTGTGATATTATGTTTTATGTCAATTCTACAGACGGAGTAAAGATCGCAGTATATGATTATAACTGTGGTGGGGCAGAGACGGTGCTTTTCATTCATGGCTGGCCTCTGTCCCATAAAATTTATGAGTATCAGATTCCGATTCTGGTACGAATGGGATACCGGGTTGTGGCACTGGATCTGAGAGGCTTTGGAAAGTCCGATGCTCCGGGCTGCGGTTACAGTTATGACCAGATGGCCGCGGATATTTTTCAGGTAGTAAGGCGGCTGCGGCTGTGGTCTTTTACTATGGTTGGATTTTCCATGGGCGGAGCGAACAGCCTGAGATATATGCGTCTGTTTGGCGGACACGGAGTGAAAAAGCTGATATTGCTCGCGGCTGCAGCTCCGAGCTGGACACAGCGGCCGGGCTATCCCTATGGGCTGACCAGAGAAGCTGTGGACGAGATCATCTGCCAGATCGAGACAGACCGTGCACAGTATGCAGCGGAGTTTAGTAAACAGTTGTTTGCAAGCCCGCACAGTGCATACATTATCGACTGGTTCCGGCAGATTGCGATGTCGGCTTCGGCTATTGGCACAATTGAGTGCGCACTGTCTCTGCGCGATGAGGACGGGAGAGATGATCTCTGTTATGTAAATGTCCCCACGGTGCTTATCCATGGTGCAAAAGACGAGGTGGTGTCATCTGATCTTGTAGAAATCCAGCATGAGTGCATTAGCGGCAGCAGGCTGTATACGTTGGAGGACAGCGGACATGGAATTATGTATGATGAATTGGAAAAGTTTAATGATATTTTCCTGCAGGCGGTGGAGTGCTGAGGACTAAATGCTGCTGTCCGAACCGTGCGGTGCACTAACTGTACAGTATCGGAAGGGAAACTTTCTGATTAACGTTGTCGGGAATCGGAAAGTATATTATACTGAATTAGAGAAAAATGTTTCAAAAGAACGAGGAGGAGCTTATGAAGGAGCCCACATTAGGCAACCCGCAGAATACAATCGCAGTTCTGCATAGATATAATTTTGCTTTTCAAAAGAAATTCGGACAGAATTTTCTGATAGATACCCACGTGCTGGATAAGATTATACGTTCGGCAGAGATCTCCCGGGATGATATGGTGCTTGAGATCGGGCCGGGGATTGGGACTATGACCCAGTATCTTGCCTGTGCGGCGGGGAAGGTGATCGCAGTAGAGATTGACAGGGCGCTGATTCCCATCCTGGAGGATACTCTCGATGGCTTTGACAATGTGACCGTGCTTAACGAAGATATACTGAAGGTGGATATCGCAGAGCTGGCAGAGCGCGAGAACGGGGGCAGGCCGATTAAGGTGGTTGCAAACCTGCCTTATTACATTACCACACCCATCATCATGGGATTGTTCGAGAAGCATGTGCCCGTAAAAAGTATTACGGTCATGGTACAGAAAGAAGTGGCCGAGCGTATGCAGGTCGGGCCGGGCACAAAGGACTACGGTGCCCTGTCATTGGCAGTCCAGTATTATGCAAAGCCTTATATCGTGGCAAATGTGCCGCCGAACTGCTTTATGCCGAGGCCTAAGGTAGGCTCGGCAGTGATCTGCCTCGAGCGGTATGAGAAGCCGCCGGTGCAGGTAGATGATGAACGGCTGATGTTTCGGATTATACGGGCATCATTTAACCAGAGGAGAAAGACACTTGCTAATGGCATGAAGAATTCTCCGGAACTGGATTATACAAAAGAGCAGATAGAAGCCGCGATCGAAAGCCTTGGAAGAGGGGCAGGCGTGCGGGGAGAGGCACTAACACTGGAAGAATTCGCGGCACTTACCAATGCACTGAGCAGGAAATGTAATTCCGACAGCTGAGGATGTCAGTCGGACAGTAAGCCGCAGGCGTCCCTTATTTGCTCCCCAAGGCTAAAATCGTGAGTTAAATCCGGCATTTTCATTTCATAAAGATTTTATAGACATTTCATTGTATAAAACCCACTTTTTTAGTATAATAGAAAGATCAAACAAGTGAATAAAGAAGAGGAAGGGAGAGGTTTTATGGCAAGAATACCTAAAGACATTGATAACATCTTTTTTGAAAACACCCCGAAGATTGAAGAGCTGGCCCGGATTTGCGAGGAAAACAATGCAATTGAAAAAGAGCTTTACACGAAATATGAGGTGAAAAGAGGCCTCCGTGACGTAAATGGTAAAGGTGTATTGGCGGGCTTAACGAACATATCTGATGTTTGCGCTACGAAGATTGTAGATGGGAAAGAAGTCCCTTGTGCAGGAAACCTCTATTACCGTGGTTACAATATCAAAGAACTTGTAAAAGGATTTCTGGAAGCAAAACATCCTGGATTTGAGGAAACTGCATATCTGCTGCTTTTCGGAAGTCTTCCGACAGAAGCTCAGCTGAATGATTTCCAGGGTATGATTGCGGAAAGGCGGATGCTTCCTCCGAATTTTGTAAGGGACGTTATTATGAAGGCGCCGAGCAAAGATATGATGAATATGATTTCCCGGTGCATTTTGAATCTGTATACTTATGATGAGAAAGCGGACGATACATCCATACCGAATGTTCTCCGCCAGTGCATGAATCTGATCAGCCAGTTCCCGATGTTAATGGTTTACGGCTATCATGCATATAATTATAGAAGAGGTGAGGATCTATATATTTATGCGCCGTATCCGGAACTTTCTACTGCTGAGAATATTCTGATGATGCTGCGTGAGGACAGAAAATATACAGAACTGGAGGCAAAGATCCTGGATATGGCTCTTGTGCTTCATATGGATCACGGCGGTGGTAATAACTCTACATTTACAACACACGTTGTTACTTCTTCCGGAACAGATACTTATTCCACGATCGCTGCCGCTATGGCATCTCTGAAGGGTCCGAAGCACGGCGGTGCGAATGTAAAAGTTACGCAGATGTTTGATGATATGAAGCAGAATCTTACTGACTGGGATGATGATGATCAGATCCGTCAGTACCTGACCAACCTTCTGGACAAGAAAGCGTTCGATAAGAAGGGGCTTATTTATGGAATGGGACATGCGATTTATTCTATCTCTGATCCAAGAGCTGACATTTTTAAAAAGTTTGTTAAGCAGCTGGCTACCGAGAAGGGATACGATGCAGAATATGCTCTTTATGAGAAGGTAGAACATATGGCGCCTGAGATTATCGGCGAAAAGCGCAAGATGTACAAGGGTGTTAATGCGAATGTCGACTTTTACAGCGGCCTTGTTTACAGTATGCTGGATCTTCCGTCAGCGCTGTATACTCCGATTTTTGCGGCGGCACGTATCGTAGGCTGGAGTGCACACAGACTGGAAGAGCTCAAGAATGTTGATAAGATTATCCGTCCGGCGTACAAACCACTCGCGCCTTACCGTGATTACATAAAATTAGAGGATAGGTAGTTGATAAAATGAAAGATGAATTTTACTTCCCATCAAAAGATGGTAATACTGAAATCCATACAATTGAATGGAAGCCGGAAGGCGAAGTAAAAGCAGTTTTGCAGCTTAGCCATGGAATGGTCGAGTATATCAACCGGTATGATGAATTTGCAGATTTTCTATGCAGCCAGGGCTATTATGTGGTCGGTAATGACCATCTTGGACATGGCAAGTCCATTCAGGGCAAGACGGAATACGGTTATTTTAATGAGAAGTACGGCAACGCCTGTGTGCTGGGAGACATGCATACTCTCAGACAGAGGACGGCCGCAAAGTACCCCGATGTCCCGTATTTTCTGCTTGGGCACAGCATGGGATCGGCACTGGTGCGTCAGTATATCCAGATGTACGGCAATGGCCTGAGCGGTGTGCTTATCATAGGTGTGGTTGCCGACAAGAGCCGGGCGACGCTGAAGTTCGCGAAGCGTCTCTGCCGGATTATAGCGGCATTTAAGGGTTGGCACTACCGCAGCAAGCTGATCGACAATCTGGCGATCGGAGGCTATAACAAGGGCTATAAGCCGTCCAGGACCAGGGCAGACTGGGTGACCAGCGATACTAAGATGGTGGATGCATACGTGGCGGATCCGCTCTGCTCCTTTGTGTTTACTGTGAATGCTTATTATCACATGTTCTGCGGTATGCTGAAGATGCAGAAAAAAGAGAGCATCTACATGATTCCAAAGACGCTTCCGATGATGATTGCGGCAGGAGCTGAGGATCCGGCCGGAGATTTTGGTAAGGGTGTCAGGAAGATCTATGAGAAGTACAAAGCAGCAGGGATCAAGGATGTTACGCTGCGGCTGTATGCCGGCGACAGACATGAACTGCTCAACGAGACTGACCGGGATCAGGTGTATAAAGATTTGTATGAGTGGCTGGAAAGTAAAATATAATTTTTTCATTTTTCATATCTTATTGTAAATAATGAATGGAGTATTTTGAGAAGAGCCGGAAGTGATACCGGTTCTTTTTTTAATCTTAAAAAATCCTTTTAAATCCTAGTTGTTACAAAAAAGTCCTGGCAGGATATACTGATTTCTTATAAATTGATAAAAGCAGGAGGAAATACACCATAAAAAAGATTAGGATGTATATGGCGGCATCTTGTGAACATACTATCAATGAGGTGACGAATATGGATAAGAAGAAGCAGGAAGAGATCAACGGGCAGAAAAACAGAAATGAATTCAACAGCATTACGGAAAAGAAGAAGCCTGAGAATCAGAACCAGACTCACAATGCCCGGAAAGAGGCCTACGACGTGAAGATGAGGCAGGTATAAGCAGGATCGGAAAAAAATGGGAAAAGCAGAAGGCCCGGACAGTATCGGCTGTCCGGGCCTCTGGTTATTTTTATAGTTATCTAAAGGAATGAGAGTAAAGTGCGACATCCTGGGTTACCCCAAGATGTCTTTACTTTATGAGGGGGGAGATAGTTGTTTATCAACTATCTGACTTTAGTATAAAAGGAAAATGTGTCCAAAGTATGTTATAAATATTAAAGAAATCGAAAAAATATTATGAAATTCTTAAAATGGAAAAGTGGATCCGGAACCGGTTTACCCTTCTTTTGGGAGGGGATTATACCCTCCAGACGAAAGTAAGGAGGGTGCCTATGTGGTTACATACTCTGATCTTATTCAGTTTAGTATACTCATAGCTGCCTTGCAGGTCTGTGTTATCAGATATTCAGGGACAAAAGGAAATAGCCGCCACTACTACCAATAGCGACGGCTGTTGTAACATTAGCTTAATTCATTAATGGGATAAGCCGCTTTCGGTTCCCCTTCTTATATTATTACTATACTATATTTACAGTAGAGCTTCAAGTCATATGTTTTGCTGTCAGGGGAATATAGTTTATGTAACAAATGAAAAATAAAAAGCGGATATACGCTGATTGGAGCAAAACTTGTGCTGTAAATAAGTGCGTTAACAGACTGGAAATTAAGTTCACGATGGAATATTTAATTATGAAATAGGTAAAAATTCAGAACAGCAAAAACCCCTGCAGTATCGGCTACAGGGGTTTTGTTTTTATAGTTATCTAAAGGAATGAGAGTAAAGTGTAACGTCCGGGGTTCCCGGAACGTTTATACTTTATGAGGGGGGAGATAGTTGTTTATCAACTACCTAAGTACAAGTATAAGATATAAATGTGCATAAAGTGTGTCAGTTCTATAAAAGAAGTGGAAAAAATATTATAGAATTCTAAAATCTATATTACCAAAAAGATGACAGGCAGGGAACACAATGATACTTGTGTTCCGTCCTAAAGTCGGGCGTTTAGTTTCTTACACACGAAGAATATGCAAAAAGAACCCATGCCTCTCTGGTTTTTTGTTTCAAAAATGTTATAATTAAAGTACAAAATTTTGATAAAGTGGAAGTTTGAATACGCAAAGGAGTGAAAATATGCTGCACAATCAAACAGATAAGGAAACTATGTTTAAAGATTCCTATGATACGCCTTTATTTGGCACCTTGGAAGCGGATTCATCCATTCCCAAAGACCGGATCGGGGAAAATCCGCTGGAGCCGGCGCTTGCGTACCAGTTGATTAAGGATGAGCTGATGAACGAGGGGAACGCCAGATTGAATCTGGCGACTTTCTGCCAGACCTATATGGAGGACGAAGCAGTCAAATTGATGGTGGAAACCCTGGAAAAGAATGCGATCGATAAGACAGAGTATCCGCAGACCACGGAGATTGAACGCCGCTGCATCAGCATGATCTCTCATCTGTGGAATGCTCCGGAAAATGGGGAATGTGTGGGGACTTCTACCGTTGGTTCTTCAGAGGCCTGTATGCTCGCCGGGATGGCAATGAAATTCCGCTGGCGAAAACATGCAGAAGAAGCCGGGCTTGACCTGAGTCGAAAACCCAATTTAGTTATTTCATCCGGGTATCAGGTGTGCTGGAAAAAATTCTGTGTCTACTGGGATATTGAACTGCGTACCGTTCCGATCACAAGGGACTGCATGAAAATGGATCCTCAAAAAATGAAGCAGGCCCTGGATGAGTATACAATCGGCGTGGTTGGTATTCTCGGCATTACCTACACCGGTGCCTTTGACGATATTCAGGAGATGGACCGGGTTCTTTCGGAATACAACCATGCGTGCACCTATCAGATTCCGATTCATGTGGACGCCGCTTCCGGAGGCTTATTTGTTCCGTTCCTCCGTACGGAATTAAAGTGGGATTTTCGTCTGGAAAACGTGGTTTCCATCAACTGCTCCGGGCATAAGTATGGCCTGGTCTATCCGGGGATTGGATGGGTTCTTTGGAAAGAACGCCGGTACCTTCCGGAAGAGCTTATCTTTGATGTGGACTACTTAGGGGGAAGCATGCCAACCATGGCGCTCAACTTCTCACGGTCGGCCAGCCAAATGATTGGACAGTATTATAACTTTCTTCGGCTTGGCAGGGAGGGGTACCGAAGAATCCAGCAAAAGACGCAGGATGTTGCGGCTTTCCTTGCGCGGAAGATTAAGGAGACGGGGGTCTTTGAACTCTACCACGAAGGAACGGACCTTCCCGTAGTGTGCTATGGCCTTCGGGAGGACAACGACAGGGAATGGACCCTTTATGACCTCTCTGACCGGCTTCTGATGAGAGGGTGGCAGATTCCGACTTACCCGCTTCCGGCCGATCTGGAACAGGTGGTCATTCAAAGAATTGTCTGCCGCTGCGACCTGGACTATGACATGGCGGAACTGCTGGTCAGGGATTTTATTGAAGCGATCAAAGAGCTGGATAAGGCAACCGTGCTGGTACATGGCAGACAAACGCCGCCGAAGGTGTATGGGTTTACACATTGAGTGCCTGATTGAGAGATGGCCAGGGCTTTGTACTAATCACATTTGTAATACGTCTTCATGAGGTATTACAAATGTGATTTTTATGCTTAAATGAGTATTTAATGACAGCGAAAACCCCTGCAGTATCGGCTACAGGGGTTTCGTTGTTTTTATAGTTATCTAAAGGAATGAGAGTAAAGTGCGGCACCCTGTATTATACAGGATGTCCTTACTTTATGAGGGGGGAGATAGTTGTTTATCAACTATCTAAGTACAAGTATAAGAGATAAATGTGCATAAAGTGTGTCGTTTCTATAAAAGAAGTGGAAAAAATATTATAGAATTATAAAAATTGCACGTTAGGGCATAAAAAGCAGACCTGAATTAAGCGGGTAAGTGCAGGAAGTATTCGCAGGAAGCATTTTGAATGGCAGTCTTTCCCCGTCCTTTTTCTAGGATGTAGTTTTTTATAACTGCATATATTCTTTCGGAGAATATCCGCAGAATGCTTTAAACCGCTTGCTAAAATAAAAGACATCCGTATAGCCAACCATATCTGCCACCTCCGCAACTTTGTACTGTCTGGTTTTGAGCAGGTTCTTTGCCTCTGTCATGCGCTATAGAGTGGTACAGGGATTTCATATACTCCTGGAATCCAGCAGCGTCCGAGGCATTAAGAAAGCGCGTCAGGGATTACCGGATGGAATCAATGCCGACAGTGTTGTCCGCAGAAGAAGCCTTTTCATCTGAAGCCGGCATTGCTGCCAAAGAAGCAGACAGCTCGCCCGCCGTAGAAAAAAGCGGTCGTCCAGCCGGTTCAATGCCTGTTTTCTATAAGGCTGCCAGTTTGCATCTGCTCCATTACATTCCGAAAAAGAGGTCGGAGGAGATCTATACAATTGAGGATGTGATTCCTCTGTATCATACGGAATTCAGCGTATATGTGGGCGGGCATCACGTGTTGGGAATGCAGCTTGTTCCGGAGGGCAGACCCATTTCCTGGGAGCAAAGTGACGGATATGTGAGGTTTGAAATTCAAAAAATTGAGGGGCATCAGATGGTTGAGATCAGGTTGGTGTAAAGTGGCAGCGCCGGTATTAACTGAGCGGATAATGGAGAGATTCTCAAGTATTAGAAAACGAGCGGGAGGTTACAGAAATGCTGTTGACAGAAAAGTGGAGAGATAAAAGGTATGCTGTATGGGAGACAGTCTGACGCAGATAATAGCATCCCGGTCTGTAACCTGTGGAAAACATCCGGGATTAACAGGAGAACATGGTCTGTCTATGGTGCGGTTCCGGGGGATGATATGGTCCATTGCTCGAATCAGGGATACGAACTGATCGGGGATGTGATCAGCGGGGCTGTGGTGAGAAGTTTTGGAGTCTGAACGCAAAACTCGTTTTGGCAGAGATAAAATACAAGATTGATTTACAGACAGCGAAAACCCCTGCAGTATCGGCTACAGGGGGTTCGTTGTTTTTATAGTTATCTAAAGGAATGAGAGTAAAGTGCGGCATCCTGTGCATTTCAGAATGCCTTTACTTTATGAGGGGGGAGATAGCTGTTTATCAACTATCTATATACTAGTATAAGAGGCAAATGTGCATAAAGTATGTCATTTCTATAAAAGAAGTGGGAAAATTATTACCAAATTCTAAAAAAATTATTATGAGATTCTAATAGTGTTGCCTTCGTAGATCAGATTTGGGTTGCTGATCCCGTTGAGACGCTGTAGTTCACTGACTGTTGTGCCGAATTTCTGTGCAATGCCGCTCAGTGTATCTCCCGACTGTATAGTGTAATAGCGTGCAGTGGAGGTCCCGTCCTCCGGAATGCGTATTGTCTGGCCTGCATAAATCAGATTTGGATTAGTGATACCGTTCAGTGCGGCAAGTGTCTGGTAGGTGGTGCCGTAACGGGCAGCAATACCACTTAGTGTATCGCCCGGCTGCACCACATAGGTAATGTAATCCTGTGCCGGCGGTTTGGGTGTTGGGGTGCTTCCGTCTTTGAGGTGGTTCAGGCCCGCTTTGCGGATAACGGAAGGGTAATCAATAAAGCCCGTATCCAGATCCACATCGCCGTTGATACCGGGGACACTGCCCTGGTCGGTAAACTGCCATATGCCGCAGTTGTCATCATCCAGCCGGCTGTTATAATAGGCGTACCACAAAGCGTATCGGTCTGCAAGGTCAGCCGGAAAGTAAGTATCTAAGAAATTACGGTTGCTGTAAAACATGGCATAGTAACCGCGTTCTTCGATTCTGTTGCAAAAGCTTTTGACAAATTGCGTTGCCAGGGAAGGAGTAAGTGTCACTCCGTTCTGTGCGGCGTAGTTGACTGTTGGCTGTTCAATATCGTAGCATATTGGATAGTCCAGACGATAGGAAGAAATTGCATTTATACAGCCGTCAGCCTCCTGGCGGGCCGTCTCAGGGCTGATGGCATAGCAGAACCAGTATACGCCGATAGGGAGCCCGATCCGGTTGCATTCTGCGGCGTTTCTCTGAAACTGCTGGTCTAATGTGCCGAAGCCATATCCGGCACGGAGCATGGCAAACTGATACCCGGCAGCTTTTACCTGCTCCCAGTCTACAGTACCTTGAAATTCACTGACATCCAGTCCTCGTGTGCTCATAAAAAACTCCTTTGCCATATAAAAAGTGGCTATACTTATCATTTTATTATATGTCTAAGGAAAAAAATTGTTCTTGAAGCAGGGCGGCTATTCTTTCTCCTTTTGATAATCCGGTATCTTTGCCAGCAGTTTGAGCATCCGTACAGCTTCCGCCTGTCCGTTCCCGTTGAGCAATTCCATGTATTGCAGTACAATTTCCTGGCTTTTGGTGATCTGAGTTTCTAAAGAAACTGTTTTCTGTTCCCGTTCATTCATAATATCCTGCAGAACCTGGGCCCGGGCTTTCTGTACATGTTCATTTTGTTCCGGAACAGTATAGCCCAGCAAATCATAGAGTTCTACATTCAGCAGCCGGGCTATTTTCATGAGCTGTTCATTGCGGGGCTCCCGCTTGCTGGATTCATACTGGCGTATTGTAATCTCGGCTGCCCCGCATTTTTCTGCAAGTTCTTTCTGTGTAAGTCCTGCGCTCTTTCTGGCCTTTTTAATGTTGTCTCCTACAGACATTTTAATCCCACCTTTACTGTAAATATCTGAACCTGTTCATAGAACTTGACTAAGGGTTCATTTGACTCTGCCCTGTTTTAATATCGAAAGGTTAATACGGAAAGGCAGAGCTTTCTATGATTAATCTTTTTAAATTAAGGCAGGGCTTTCTATTTCAAAACTATAACATAAAAAAGATTGATTGAATAGATTCAGAATGAATATAAAATATCCATTGACGATTCGGAATGAATATGATATGGTATTTATAGATTCGAAACGAATCTATAAATTAAATTAGACAAAAACGCAGATATAATATTATACGTCAGAGTATCCCGGGCTTTCAATTTTTATGATTGTCCGGGGTATTTGAAAAAGGCGGTGTGAGAAGCGTAAAAAAATAACAGGAGGCATATGGATTATGGGGAAACCGTACGGCGGCTGGACTATCAAAACATGAAGGAAATGCTCTGGGAGGCTGTGGAAGGACTGGAGGAAAAGCAGGCAGAAGTGATCCGCTGCAGATTTCTGGATCATAAAACCCTCAGGGAAACCGGGGAGCTAATCGGTATCACAAAGGATGCTGTAGTGCATCAGCAGAATAACGCGCTGCGGCTGCTCGGACAGCCCGGCAGATGTCGGAAGTACCGGGGATATTATGAAGAGTATCTGGCGGCATCCTGTTACCATCATGTGGGGCTCGAGGCTTTCAGCAGGAC
Source organism: Faecalicatena fissicatena (assembly GCA_001028025.1). Taxonomy (GTDB): domain Bacteria; phylum Bacillota; class Clostridia; order Lachnospirales; family Lachnospiraceae; genus Faecalicatena; species Faecalicatena fissicatena_A. The sequence goes on from LDAQ01000058.1 coordinate 17,653, forward strand.
ATGGACGAGTGAGGTGGAGAGGGAAGCTATGAGGTGAGTTCAGTGAGGCGCTGACGGGAACTGGATGTTTACCGGGGGTGAAAGTCATTGATACTGCCGGACGGGGTATGGGATTAGCGGAATTTAAGAAATTTATAAGATTTTCCCCAATGGGTCTTAAAAAATCACAGATATCATGTATACTGTAAGGGAGGTGATGAAAAATGTATAATATTTTAGTTTGTGATGATGATAAGGAAATCGTAGAAGCAATCGAGATATATTTATCCCAGGAAGGCTATCATGTACTGAAAGCCTATGATGGGGCAGAGGCATTGAAAATGCTTGAGTCGGAAGACGTGCATCTGCTTGTACTGGATGTCATGATGCCCCGGCTGGACGGAATCAGAGCCACCCTTAAAATTCGAGAGAATAACAGCATCCCGATTATTATCCTGTCCGCAAAATCTGAGGACGCGGATAAGATTCTGGGGCTGAACGTCGGCGCCGACGATTATGTAACGAAACCATTTAATCCATTGGAACTTGTAGCGAGGGTCAAATCTCAACTGCGCAGATATACCCAGCTTGGAGGCAGTGTTAAGGAAAAATCCGAGCGGGTGTATGAGGTTGGCGGCCTTGCTATTAATGATGATCTGAAAGAAGTTACCGTGGACGGAGAGGTTGTGAAGCTGACACCTATCGAGTATAACATTTTATTATTATTAATGAAAAATCAGGGGAGAGTTTTTTCTATAGACCAGATTTATGAATCAATCTGGAATGAGGACGCAATCGGTGCGGACAACACGGTTGCGGTGCATATCCGGCATATTCGGGAGAAGATTGAGATCAACCCGAAGGAACCCAGATACCTGAAAGTGGTCTGGGGAGTGGGGTATAAGATAGAAAAACTCTAGGAAGGAGCGCTATGAAGAACTGGTATAAAAAGCCGGTGACGAAGGGGATTCTGCTGCTGCTTGCCCATCTTACGGTAGTTGCAGCTGTTCTTGGCATGGTGATCATGTTGGCTTTTACAGGCAGCCGGGGGAGTGGAAATTTCCTGAAGTCTGCAAGCAGGCCATATGCAGAATCCACGAGCTTTAAGAATTTAGTATCCAGTGCCACATGGGATGTCATGGAAGGCATTGCTATGAAGAATAACTTTGAGACGGATGGTAAATATAATCCCGAAAAGCTGGTTGACGTTATGAATCTGGCCAAGAACGGGGTGATTGACGGGGAAAATGAAAGCGGTCTGGCTTATACGCTGGAAGACCTTATCAACTGGAGCAGTGAGTACGTGGAGGAAGGAGCGAACTACGGGGACAATGATGTGGTAGTCTGCGAGAAGCCCGACGGAACGTATCATTACTATTATATGTCCGAGTTTAAGTCTTTAGTTGAGGACAACAAATTACGGATGGAAGTCGAGGGAATGACTTCGGAAGATTTTATGCAGCAGCTGGAAAACGGATATTTTACATCCGGTTATTATAACAGCATGGCCATCAAGAGTGCAGATGGAGATACAGAGTATACGGACTGCTGGACATTCAGTGAGGCATTACGGGAAAAGTATACGCCCGCCGGGGCCGCCAATATCCTGGAAGTGGTAAACAAATCGCCGGAACTCAACGGAAAACTCTCCAGAGTATACGGTTACCTGCAGAATATTCTGGGATCTCTTTCTTCTCAGGTGGATCGTTATCTTTATTCAGGAGATACGTGGGAAGAGGGAAATACCAATTTTACGTATATGTTTGTAGATGAAAGCACGAAAAAAGTATATACAAATAACAGTCATCTTAAGGACTATAATTCTGTAAAAGAAAACCTGGAACAGATGAAAGCCGGCAGTAGTAATAAGTATCTTATTGTAAGGCCCAAGCTTGCAGAATTTGAGACGAATATGGATATCTCAGCCAGTGAATGGCGTTCTATGGTCAAGTCTTACAACTACAGCCAGAAGGCCGACTGCATATTTGCGGCGGCCGTTGATACGAACTTTCCGATACAGGATTTGTTTTATGCGGACGAACAAGACTATAATACGTATGCCCCTTATATGAGGATGGCGGCAATTGGAAGTACAATCTGTTCCATATTGTTTTTGGCAATCCTGATCTGGATGACCTTGATAGCGGGGCGCAGCGGGAATGACGAAACAGTGCACCTGAATTCATTTGACAGGTGGAAGACAGAACTGGGCGGAGCATTTGTCATTCTGCTGTGGCTGATACCTTTTATTTTCTTCACCAGTGCCTGGGGAGGAATCGGCAGTATCTCCAATGTGCAGACATATACGAAAGACTTATACTCTGTAGGAACGTATTCGGATATCGCTTACAGCGGTTATGGCAGCTATTTAGGAGTAGCCGATTTAATAATAATGGGAATCATTGCTGCATTCACCACGGCCTGCTTCCTGTTTGGTTACCTGAGCTTGGTGCGAAGGATTAAAGCGGGTACGGTCTGGAAGAACAGTCTGCTGCGGAGCGTTTGCCTGTTTTTGAAAGAATTCTGGATAAACCGCAATGTAACATTCAGGGCCGTATTTTCGCTGGGTATATTCGTAGTGGTTCACTGGCTGGCACTTGGAGTCAGGGGCAGTTCCGGAGTCTTTATACTCATGCTTCTGGTGGAAGCAGCGGCTGTCTATCTGGTAGTTAGAGGCGCAATTTCCAAGAGCCGGATAAAAAGAGGAATTAAAGAGATTGCCTCAGGTAATGTGGACTATCAGATCCCGCTGGAACATTTGCGCGGCGGAGACCTGAAGATGGCCGAGATGGTTAATAATATCGGCAACGGACTGCAGCGGGCGGTGGAAGAGGGCATGAAGAGCGAACGCCTGAAAACAGACCTGATAACAAATGTTTCACATGATATTAAGACACCGCTGACATCTATTATCAATTACGTAGATCTGTTAAAGCGTGAGAATTTTAATGACCCGAAGATCCAGGGATATCTGGACATTTTGGAGGCTAAGGCGCAGCGCCTGAAAACTCTGACCGAAGATGTTGTTGAGGCTTCCAAAGTCAGCAGCGGAAATATCGTTCTGGAGTTTATGGACGTGAACCTGGTAGAGATGATTAACCAGACCGCCGGAGAATTTGCAGAAAAGTTTGGTGCTAAGAATCTGGAAATGGTCCAGAACCTGCCAGACGGTCCAGCAATGATCCACGTTGACGGAAGACGGATGTGGCGGGTACTGGAGAATATATACAACAATGCCGCCAAATACGCCATGCCGGGAACGCGGGTATATGCGGACCTGTGGGTGACGGAGGAGAATGTAAGCTTTTCGCTGAAGAACATTTCCGAACAGCCATTGAATATTTCGGCGGACGAACTGACGGAACGATTCATCAGAGGAGATATATCCAGAAGTACAGAAGGCAGCGGACTGGGCCTGTCAATAGCAAAGAGCCTGACAGCTATGCAGGAAGGTGATTTCAGACTATATCTGGATGGGGATTTGTTTAAAGTAACGATAGAGTTTCCTCGTGTGAAGTAAAATGGGGAAGTGTTCAAAGGGGTCAGACCCTTCTGCAAAGGGGTCTGACCCCTTTGCGTTCCTTTTTCAGAATATTCTCATTTTTTCTCATATGTTTTGGTATTTTGAAAATACTGATATTATAAAGTGTACCCAATCAGGAAGTGTTTCTTGCACCATCCGGTGTTTTGCTTTACAATTAGGAATGAAAACGTGATGGATGATTCAAGAGGTGATTTATGGAATCTTTACAGGAATTACTGGATGATGTTTTAAATATAGATTTTATTCAGGGGATTATCAGTAATCCCCGTACGAAGGACGGGGTGCTGAAGATTAAGGTGAGGCCGGTTGAAAAGAAGGGCGGCCTTTGCTTTCAATTTGAAGCTTTTACTGCGACACAGGCATTTCATGAGAATCTGGAGGCGGAGGATGCGGTCAGGCGGATCGGGGAATATCTGTTAACCTTCAGACAGCTGCAGATGACGACGAGAACAATGAATTATACGGTTCTTGTGAGTAAAAAGGGAAAGATGACGATTCAGAAGAAGCGGCAGCCCGGGGAAGTGATGGCGGCAGAACTGTCGCATAACCGCAGTAAAAAGTATATCCTGAAGGAGGGGACTGTGGTACCTTATCTTCAGGATCTGGGCGTTATGACCGGTGACGGTAAGGTGGTCAGGGCGCGCTTTGATAAGTTCCGGCAGATTAACCGTTTTCTGGAATTTATTGAGGATATTCTTCCTCAGCTTGATAAGGAGCGCGAGCTTACCATTCTGGATTTTGGCTGCGGAAAGTCTTATCTGACATTTGCGATGTATCATTATCTGCATGAAATACAGCAGTATGATATTCGGATTATTGGCCTTGACCTGAAGAAGGATGTGATTGAGCACTGTAATCAGCTGGCTGTGAAGTATGGCTATGATAAACTGCAGTTTCTGGAGGGGGATATTGCAGATTATGAAGGCGTTCAGTCTGTAGACATGGTGGTAACGCTTCACGCCTGTGATACGGCTACGGATTATGCACTGGCCAAAGCAATCGGGTGGAATGCAAAAGTGATACTTTCGGTTCCGTGCTGTCAGCATGAGCTGAATGGACAGATGGTAAATAAGACACTGGCGCCGATTATGGAATACGGACTTTTAAAGGAACGGTTTGCAGCGCTGGTGACCGATGGGATGAGGGCAAAGTATCTGGAAGCTTCGGGGTATGATACTCAGGTTTTAGAGTTTATTGACATGGAGCACACGCCGAAAAATATTCTGCTGCGAGCAGTAAAAACAGGAAAACGCAGTTCTGATGCAAGGCAGGAAATTGAAGACTGCAAGGTGTTTCTTCAGGTGAATCCGACGCTTGGGAAGCTGTTACATCCGGATGAAGAATGATCATGGGAGTTGGGATAATGTTTTTCAAATAAAGGGGACAGACAAATGAAAAAAAAGAGGTTGATAAAAGCAGGCATTCTTGCGGGCGTGTTTCTTATCGCAATTATCGTGAGCAGTCTGTTGACAAACAGAGGAACGGCGGATTTGACGGTTGATCTGAGCCAGCCTACTCTGCCGAGAATTTCATTTACGGTGCAGGGGAAAAATGTAAATGCGCTGGCCGGGCATGTAGATGAGATGGACATCACTGCCATGCGGGATACGATCACCCCGATGGAAGAAAATGGTACACTTCAGATGGCTGTGGATGCGGATGGAAACGAAATACAGGCGATCCACTATGAGGTATACTCTCTGGATGGAGTGGATATTTATAAGAAGGACGAGGTTAAGGATCTGTCTGATAACACAATTCAGCTGGATCTGAATGGTGCTCTGGCGGAAGAGGTATCTGAGGCGGTTTTAAAAGTAATATTAAAGGTTGATAATAAAGATGTTTATTTCTATACGAGAATTGAGCGCCCCGATGATCTTGCAGTCGGTGAGTGTCTGAATTTTGCAGAAGACATTCATACGAAGACATTTGATAAGAAAAATGCATCCGAGCTGGGGGAATATCTGGAGCCCAACGAAGAAGGGGATAATACAACATTTCAGACAGTCACGATTCATTCCAGCAGTTCACAGCTGACATGGGGAAACCTGGCTCCTGAGATTTCAAGCGATGTGGAATGGAGCATCAAGGAGAGCAACAGTGTCTATACCTCTCTTCTGGCGAAGTATCAGGTGACATGCATGGGAGATAACGAGGAAGTTGAGACCTACAATATTAAAGAGTTTTTCCGTGTAAGATACAGCGGAGATGAGTTATATCTCCTGGACTACAACAGGAGCATGAACCAGGTATTTAATGGAAATAAAAAAGTGTTAAACGAAAATGGAATCCTGCTTGGTATTACCTCCTCTGATGTGCCGTATGAGACGAACAAAAACGGTACAATCGTTTCCTTTGTACAGGAACGGGATTTGTGGACTTACAATCAGGCAGCAGATGAACTCTCACTTGTATTCAGCTTTGCAAATAAAGAAGGGCATGACGTGCGAAGCCGGTATGATCAGCATGAAGTGCGGATCATCAGTGTGGAGGACAATGGAAGTACGGCATTTGCTGTCTATGGATATATGAACCGCGGAGAGCATGAGGGGGAAGTCGGTGTTGATGTATATTACTTCGACATTGACAAAAATGCAGTAGAGGAAAAGGCATTTATTCCGAGCAACAAATCATTTGCCATAGCGGAGGACGAGCTTGGGAAAATGGTGTACTACAGCCATGAGAGACAGATGCTCTTCGTGCTTGCCGGAGGTAAACTGTATCAGGTAGATCTGGAGAAAAACAAGCAGGAGGTTCTTGCCGAAAATCTGCAGGAAGGGCAGTATACGGCTTCCGATGACGGACATCTGCTGGCATATCAGACAAATGGTTCACTGGAAAAAGCAACCGAGATCAGAGTACTCAATCTGAAAAGCGGGAAAGAAACGACTGTTGAAGCAAAGGACGGTGAAACAATCCGCCCGCTCGGGTTTGTGGCCAGCGACTTCGTATACGGGCGTCAGCGTCCCGCGGATAAAGGCAGGACAGTTGCCGGTGAAGAGCTGCTCCCGATGTACGAACTGGAGATCCGGGACAGTAAAAATAAAGTTGTGAAAACATATTCCGTGGAGGAAACGTATATATCCGATATATTTATTGAAGAAAATCTGGTGACATTGAACCGCGTCACAAAATCGGGGGATACTTATACGGGAATCAATCAGGATTATATCAGCAACAACGAGGTAAGAAAAGAAAGCAATATTACACTGGAGTCCTATTCAACAGACCTGAAACAAAAGCAGATGAGGCTGACATATGCGGATGGAATTGAGGACCAGTCTCCAAAGATTCTGAGGCCGAAGCAGGTTATGCTGGAAAAGGCAGTCACAATCGCATTTGATGGAAAAGTAAAATCGGACAAATATTATGTCTACGGAATGGGTGATCTGATTGAAATCTATGACAAAGCGGCTTATGCGATTCAAAAGGCAGAACAGGTATCGGGCGTAGTGATTTCTTCGGAGCAGTCCTATATCTGGGAGAAGGGCAACCGGGATCTGGTATATTACACAGATGCACAGGCATTTAAACGGGCAGATGACCAGTCCTCTTTTGAGGCGTGTGAGGAACAGATGAAGCAGTATAATGCAAAACGGGTAAATCTTACGGGCTGTACTTTGAGCCAGGTGCTCTATGTCATTAACAAAGGCCTGCCCGTCATAGCAATGACAGATTCCAGCCATGCCATACTTTTAACCGGATACAGTACGACGGATGTCACGTATATTGATCCGGACAGCGGTGAGGAGTATACCGTCAGTGTAAATGATATGGAGGCAATGACGGCGGGAAGTGGAAATACTTTTATCGGCTATGTGAAGTAAGGATACTATCATATGCGGCCTGACCGCAGAACTGTCTGCAAGGACATGTATTACAGGATGCTCCGGGCGCAATTTAACATCGGAAATAAAAAGAACCATCTTCTGGAAATAGTTTCCGTGAAGATGGTTCTTCGTTGATCTTGAAAAATATCAGATTTTATATTACGCTGTTCTGAAAATTGTGTTCCGATACTTATTCAATGCAGTATACACGATCATTCCAAGGACTCCGCAGGATATCACTTCACCGATGCCTACGGTCAGCATCATAAAAGGAATCGGGAGCGGCACCTGGTATCCGTAACGCAGGACAAAAGGCACGATCAGCACATTCGCAATAATCGGAGGCAGGGGAGCGAGGAATCTGCTTTTACCTCGAAGCTGCCATGTAAAAACAGCGCCGATTAAAGTGGCAAGACTGCCAAAAATAATGTCGGGCAGAATACATCCTCCAAATATATTGCTGATCAGGCATCCGATAAATAAACCCGGAATCGCGGCCGGGGTGAATACCGGAAGAATTGTCAGGGCCTCGGAAATACGTACCTGCACCTCACCGTAACTGAACGGCGCAAACACAATGGTCAGCACCACATAGATCGCAGCGATCATCGCTGCCTGTGCTATGAACAGCACTTTTTTGCTCTGTGAATCTTTCATTATTAAATTCTCCTTTAGTTTTGTTTTACGAGTGGAAGGTCTCGAACACTCGGTTTGATTCAGCCCATAAGACCTTATTTTTACAGGGCTTTGGAACGATTAGTAGTATAGCATGGGGGAAGGGAAAAATCAAGGAATGTCCAATATTTGTCCAGGATTGGAATATGCAGCGGTATAGAAATGCAGCGTTTTGGGGTGAACTATTATGGGGGCTTCCGTTAATTTCCCGTACATCTTCATCCGGAGATCCGGCGAAATATGTTTTAACTTTGATCTTTTGATTATAATTTAATACAGCAATGATTGATAATATCACGTATATTTGCTACAATCTCATTGGAAATACATGTAAAAGCAAAAATAAATAATATTGTGCTTAAACATATAGCTCCGGCACAGCGCAGAAGTGCGGCCGGAGTCAGAAAAATTAGGAGGCAGCAGTATGAAATTAGGAATTGTAGGAAGCAATTTTATCAGTGACAGGCTGATCGAAGCGGCGCACGGGGTCCCGGAGGTGGAGATCTCTGCAGTATATTCCAGGAAGCAGGAGACAGGAGAGGCATTTGCCGGGAAGCACGGCATCCCCAATGTTTATACAGATTATGCAGAGTTTCTGGAATCTGAGATCGATGCAGTGTATATTGCAACACCAACTTATGCACACTGCGGGCAGTCTCTTGAGGCGCTGAAGAACAAGAAGCATGTTCTTTGCGAAAAGATTATGGCTGTAAATGAGAGAGAAGCAGCTGCAATGTTTGACTGTGCAGAGGAAAATGGGGTTGTTCTTCTGGAAGCCATGCGTCCGGACTTTGATCCGGCATTTGATCTGATAAAAGAACAGCTTCCGAAAATAGGAAAGCTGCGCAGGGTGACGGTGGAATACTGCCAGTATTCTTCCCGCTATGATAAGTTCAGGCAGGGGGAGGTTCTGAATGCATTTAATCCGGACCTGTCCAATGCGGCCATTATGGATATCGGGGTATACTGCATTCACACACTTGTCAGAATGCTTGGAATGCCACAAGAAATAAAAGCGTTTTCCACGAAATTAGAAAATGGTTTTGAGGGGAGCGGTATTGTCCTGATGCAGTATGATGATATGATGGCGGAAGCTGTTTATTCAAAGATAACGGATTCTGTGAATCCCGGAATATTCCAGGGAGAAGAGGGAAGTCTTCTTATATACGGTATCTCCATGCCGCAGTCGATGGAAATCGTGTACAGAGACGGAAGACGGGAGCCGATTCCGTACACACCTGTATCTAATAATATGGTATTTGAGGTCAGGGAATTTGTGCGGCTTGCAGGAGAAAAATGCAGTCAGCATTCTTATCAAAAGTACTCAATGGATACACTGCGTGTAGTGGATGAGGCCAGAAGACAGAACGGGATTGTATTTCAGGCGGATTCAGTGTTATAATAGTGCTAATGTGCAATAAAAGGAAAAATTTGATGGAATAAGGAGTATTTGGTATGGATCTAGTTACAATTCGGGAATTATTTAAGAACAAAGAGGAATATCTGGACAAGAAAGTGACTGTGGGTGGATGGATCCGCAGTATTCGTGATTCAAAAACTTTTGGTTTTATCGTGGTGAATGACGGCTCCTATTTTGAGCCGCTGCAGATCGTGTACCATGACAGCATGGAGAATTTCGAAGAGGTCTCCAAACAGAATGTAGGAGCGGCAATTATAGTTACAGGTACTTTGGTTGCCACACCACAGGCAAAGCAGCCATTTGAGATTCAGGCAGATGAAGTGACTATCGAGGGGACATCAGCACCGGACTATCCACTGCAGAAGAAACGTCATAGTTTCGAATATCTCAGAACGATTTCTCATCTTCGTCCACGGACGAATACATTTCAGGCGGTGTTCAGAGTGCGCTCTATGATTGCATTTGCAATTCACCAGTTCTTCCAGGACAGAGGATTTGTTTATGTGCATACACCGCTGATCACGGGAAGTGACTGCGAGGGAGCCGGCGAGATGTTCAGAGTGACTACTCTGGATATGGATAATGTGCCGAAGAATCCGGACGGAACGATAGACTACAGCCAGGATTTCTTTGGAAAAGAGACAAACCTGACTGTAAGCGGACAGCTGAATGGCGAGACATTTGCGCAGGCTTTCAGAAGCATTTACACATTCGGGCCTACCTTCCGCGCAGAGAATTCCAACACTACAAGGCATGCAGCTGAATTCTGGATGATCGAGCCGGAGATTGCATTTGCAGACCTGGATGATAATATGGATCTGGCCGAGGCTATGCTGAAATATGTGATTTCTTATGTTCTGGAAAATGCACCGGAGGAAATGAACTTCTTCAATTCCTTTGTGGACAAGGGCCTGATGGACAGACTGAAGAATGTGGTAAATTCAGATTTTGCGAGGGTAACATATACAGAGGCTGTAGAGCTGCTTGAGAAGAATAATGACAAGTTTGAGTATAAAGTGACATGGGGTACGGACCTGCAGACAGAACACGAACGCTATCTGACCGAAGAGGTGTACAAGCGTCCGGTTTTTGTTACAGATTATCCAAAAGAGATCAAGGCATTCTATATGAAGCTCAATGAGGACGGAAAAACCGTGGCAGCAGTTGACTGTCTGGTGCCGGGAATCGGTGAAATCATCGGAGGCAGCCAGAGGGAAGATGACTATGACAAGCTGGTGCAGAGGATGAAGGAGATGAATCTGGGGGAAGAAGATTACAAATTCTATCTGGATCTGAGAAGATATGGTTCTACCAGACATGCAGGATTCGGGCTTGGTTTCGAGAGATGTGTCATGTATCTTACAGGAATGTCCAATATCCGCGATGTTGTTCCGTTCCCGAGAACTGTAAATAACTGCGAACTGTAGATGATATTCCCGCGAAGGCAGCCATCCGGGTGTACATGCCTGCATGTATATCCGGGAACCGCCGGAGGGGACCGATACCCCGTATCCCGCTGTGCTGCAATTATGACGTACCAGGCAGTCGGCTGCGGGGTATTTGGCTTGAGGACGTAACAGACTGGTCATTGTTACGTCCTCAATTGCCTTTTAACTGTTATTATTTGGCCGTAGAAGGAATTTTAAAAACGGAGGTGCCCATGAAGTTTATCCATATTGCTGACATACATCTGGGGGCGCAGCCTGATGCAGGGACTGCGTACAGTGGAGGGCGTCCCCGTGAATTATGGGATGCATTTTCACGGGTGGTAACACTGTGCGAGGAAGAAAAGACGGATATACTGCTTATTGCAGGGGATCTGTTCCACAGGCAGCCGCTTCTGAGGGAACTAAAGGAAGTAAACTACCTGTTTTCTACACTATCCCACACCAAGGTGGTATTTATTGCCGGAAATCATGACTATATCAGAAAAGGCACTTATTACCGGACTTTTCAGTGGAGTGATAATGTCTATCCTCTGTTGGGAGATAAGATGGGCTATGTACGGATGCCGGAGCTCGACCTGGCGGTGTATGGATTCAGTTATCATGCGAGAGAGATTCGGGAAGAACGCTGTAATGTGAGGGCACAGGGGCTGGCGGATCATGAAATTCTCCTTGCACACGGCGGCGATGAGAAGCATGTTCCTCTCAGAAGGGAGATCCTGGAAGCCCTGGGATTTGACTATATTGCGCTGGGACATATCCACAAACCCCAGGCAATGATAAAAGATTTCGCCTTATTTGCCGGCGCATTGGAGCCGGTGGATAAGAACGATACAGGACAGCATGGATTTGTCCGCGGAGAGATTACAGAGCAGGGAGTCCATGTGGAATTTATTCCCTGTGCATCCAGAGAATATATTCATCTGGCGCTCCGGGTGAATGAGCATATGACGAATGGGAGCGTGAAGGATTATATCCGTGAAACCGTGGAGAAGAGAGGTACCCAGAATATTTATAAATTTATACTGCGGGGGCAGCGGGATCCGGATGTAGAATTTGAAATAGAATATATGGATGATTACGGGAATATTATTGAGATTGAGGATGAGACTTGCCCCGCATTTGATTATCAGGCACTGTATGAGGAGAACCAGGATAATCTGCTGGGAAAATATATAGAAGAATTTCTGGGATGTGAGGAAGGCAGTATGGAGTATCAGGCACTCCAGGCGGGAGTGCAGGCTCTTCTGGAGAATGGCCTGTCATAAACCGGAAGCTGCCGGAGAAAGTTGAAGAGTATGGAAATCAAAGAGTTGTACTTAGAGAATTTTGGAAAGTTCTCAGACAAACGTTTTTATATAAAGGACGGGATCCATGTTTTTTATGGAGAAAATGAATATGGCAAATCTACGGTCTATGCATTTATCAGGGCAATGCTTTTCGGCCTGGAAAGAGGCAGAGGCCGGGCGGCACTAAATGATGAGTTCAGCAGATATGAACCCTGGGTTAATCCCAATTATTATGCCGGTTCGATGCGGTTTTCTATCGCGGGAAAAAACTTTTACCTGGAACGGAAATTTGACAGATATTCTAAAAGCGCGTACCTGATCTGTGAGGATGACGGGGAAGAGCTGTCCGTGGAAGACGGAGATCTGAATATGCTTCTGGGCCAAATGACAGCAGAGTCATTTGAAAATACCGCTGCAATAGGACAACTCACAGCAAAGCCAGGGCAGGGGCTGGCCGAGGAACTGAAAAACTTTGCCGCAAATTATTATGAGACCGGGCGCAGTACAGTTGATCTTGGAAAGGCTCTGGAAACTTTGCGCTTGCGTAGAAGAGCTGTGGAACAGGAGATGAAATCTCTGCGGGAAAAGCAGGAAATAAAAAAAGATGCGGTCCGGCAGGAATGCCAGTATGTTTCGGCAGATGCTGAGAAACTGCAGAGAGAACTTGAAGACAATCAAAAGAAACTGCAGAGTTTACCCCGGGAAAGCGATGACTGTGTGATGGCAGAAGCGGATTCGAACGAAGAGGCCGTGACGGATGATTCAGTGAAGAATCAGCAGAGGGAAGACAGAGCGGAAAGTTTCGATGCAGAGGCCGGCCAGGGCAGAAGACTGATGGCTATGGGCGGCCTGGGAATAGCGGCCGGAGCAGCAGGACGGCTCTGGAGTGTGTTTGCACCCGGTGGTGAGACATTTGCAGGTGGGGGTGCGATCTCAGTTCTGGCCTGGGTTATTTTAGCAGCAGGGCTGCTGCTTCTTGCCGTTGGAGCAGTAAAGTATGGGAAGTACAGGCGGCAGACCAGATTGCAGGGGGCCAACGGGAGAAAAGGCGATGCAGCCCGTGACCGTGATGCAGAAAAGCGGGAAAAGGCACAACTGGAGAATGCCCGCAAAAATGAGACAGAGACATACCGGCAGAGACTGGAGTGGGAAAATCATAGGATCAAAGCGGAGTGGAAAGAGAGGCAGGTAAGGTTCCAGAACCTGCAGGAACAGCTGGCGGAGCTTGAGATGCCTGATAAAAAAATCAAAAACCTGCAGGCTGCAAATGCCGCCCTTCTGCTTGCAGAAGAAAAAATGATTGCTGCTTCCCGGAATATGGTGCAGGGTTTCGGCAGTATATTAAATCAGAAAGCCTCACAGATATTAGAACGTATAACAGGGGGAAGGTATACAAAACTTCTGGCAGATGAAAACCTGAATATGACCCTGTTGGAAGATGGGCGGCGGATACCCGTAGAGCGGGTGTCGCGTGGGACAATAGAACAGGTTTACTTTGCACTTCGCATGGCAGCAGTGGATATGCTCTATGAAGAGCCGCTTCCTGTGATTTTTGATGATGCATTTGCATGCTATGACGAAAAAAGATTAAAATCTACTATAAAATGGTTGAGTGAACAGCAAAGACAAGTTATAATATTTACTTGTCAAAAGCGTGAACAGGAAATTGTAAAAATATTCTGAAAATGGAGTGCAAAGGGGTCTGACCCCTCTGAAAGGAAGATATACATGAAGATAGAGTTGCCGAGAAAAGTGATTATGATTATCAACAATCTGCAGCTGCATGGCTATGAGGCGTTTGCGGTGGGCGGCTGTGTGCGTGATTCTATTCTCTGCCGGAAGCCGGAGGACTGGGATATTACCACCTCTGCGAGGCCTGAGGAGATTAAGCGGCTTTTTAGGCGGACGGTTGATACGGGGATTGAACATGGTACTGTGACTGTTATGATTGGCAGGGAAGGATTCGAAGTGACTACCTATCGGGTCGACGGGCTTTATGAGGACAGCCGGCATCCGAAGGATGTGACGTTTACTACCAGCCTGGAAGAGGATCTGCGGCGCAGGGACTTTACGATTAATGCAATGGCTTATAATGATGAGGTGCGTCTTGTGGATGTGTTCGGGGGGATGAAGGATCTGAACCACCATCTGATCCGGTGCGTGGGCGACCCCGCGGAGCGGTTTTCGGAGGATGCGCTGCGGATTCTGCGGGCGGTCAGATTCTCTGCGCAGCTGGCATTTCCGATTGAGAAGAATACGGCGCAGGCGGTGCGTGAACTCGCACCTACCCTTAAGAATATCAGCGCGGAGCGGATACAGGTGGAACTGGTTAAGCTACTGATGTCCGATCATCCGGATCTGATCCAGGACGCATATGAGCTGGGAATCACAAAAATCATTCTTCCGGAATGGGATGCCATGGTAGGCGTGGAGCAGAATACGCGCCATCATAAGTATGACGTGGCAGGTCACACGCTTCATGCTCTGAAAAATGTGAAGAAGGATAAAATTCTCCGTCTGACAATGCTGTTCCATGATATGGGAAAACCATCGATGAAGACCACCGATGAAAAGGGCGTGGATCACTTTAAAGGGCATGCGCTGGTCAGCGAAGAAATCGCGCGCAGTGTGCTGAGAAGGCTCAAGTTCGACAATGATACGGTGAAAAAGGTGACAAGGCTTGTTTGTTATCATGATTACCGGATTGAGGCAACCCCGCAGAACGTGCGGCGGGCGATGAACCGGATCGGGGTGGAGCTGTTTCCTTATTATCTGGCAGTGCGCATGGCGGACGTGAAGGCACAGAGCCCCTACAGGCGGCGGGCGAAGATTGAAAATATCGTGGCAATGCGGGAGATCTATCAGGAGACCCTCATCAATGACCACTGTGTGACTCTCAGGCAGCTGGCGGTCAGCGGAAGAGATCTGATGAAGCTGGGCATGCAGCCCGGAAGACAGATGGGGGATATGCTGAATGAGCTGCTGGAGCTGGTTCTGGACGAACCAGAGATGAATGAGAAAGAAAAATTATGTAATTATGTGAAAGAAAAATCAGGCATATAGCATACTCGGGCTGTCCCTTTCATACATTAGAAAGAGTCAGAATCGTAGAATCAGGGGGCAGCCATGAGAGAGTATGAATTAGAAGTCTTGGAACAATATGATATAGAAGTAAGAGGCACCCGCAAAATAAGGGGTGCGTTTTTTTGCGACACGAAAGAGGGCACGATGCTGTTGAAGGAAGCGGATGTTTCAGACAGGCGTGCCCCTTTGCTGTACACCGTTTTGTGCAGCCTGGAGAAGGCCGGATATCCGAATGTAGATATCCCGGTTTATAATAAAGAAGGCCAGCTGATCAGCGTATCCCGGGACGGCACCAGGTATATGCTGAAAAAATGGTTTTCCGGAAGGGAATGCGATGTAAAAAAAGAATTTGAGATCCTGCAGGCATCCAGGAACCTGGCAGATCTGCACTGCCGAATGCAGTGGCAGGACGTGTGTGCTGCAGAAGAGGAGGCCGTTATACGGCCTCCTACGGGAAGGCATCTGCAGGAAGAATTTATGCGCCATAACCGGGAATTAAAAAAAGTACGCGCATTTATACGCAATAAAGTTTCAAAAGGTGCATTTGAGTTTCTGTTTCTGGAGTATTTTGACAGAATGTATAGTCTGGCAGAGCAGGTTGCCGGCCGTCTGGAAAAATCCAGGTATGACAGTCTGTACAAAGAAAGTATAGAAAACCACCGGCTTGTGCACGGAGATTACAATTACCATAATGTTCTGCTTACTTCAAACGCGCTGGCAACGACAAATTTTGAGCATTTCAGGATCGACGTGCAGGCACAGGATCTGTATTATTTTCTGCGGAAAGTAATGGAAAAGCACCGGTGGCATGAAAGCCTGGGCCAGTCTATGCTGGATGCCTATCAAAGCGTCCGGGAGCTGGATCCGAGGGAACTGGAGTATATTGCACTGTGCCTTGCATACCCGGAAAAATTCTGGAAGACTGCAAATACCTATTATCACTCGAATAAGGCATGGATTCCTGAAAAAAATGTGGAAAAACTACAGACGGCAATCACGCAGACGGAAGAAAAACTGCGATTTTTAGAAAATATATTTGCTTTCATTTTATAGGGGCCTGTTGTATAATAGGGACATACTATTAAGGCAGGAGGTACCAGTATGGATTACAAACAGAGATACGAAGAGTGGTTGTCAAACCCATATTTTGATGCAGATACAAAGGCAGAGCTGGAGAGCATCAGGGAAGATGAGAACGAGATAAAGGAACGTTTTTACACAGACCTTGAATTTGGTACGGCTGGTCTGCGCGGGATCATCGGCGCAGGCATCAACCGTATGAATATTTATACAGTCAGAAAAGCAACACAGGGACTGGCAAATTATATTAATAAGAGTGGAAACGGTGCAAAGGGCGTGGCGGTAGCTTATGATTCCCGCCGCATGTCACCGGAGTTTGCAGATGAAGCAGCGCTTTGCCTTGCAGCGAACGGAATCAAGTCCTATGTATTTGAATCCCTGCGCCCGACCCCTGAGCTGTCTTTTGCAGTGAGGGAGCTGGGATGCGCTGCAGGAATTAATATTACAGCAAGCCATAACCCGCCGGAATACAACGGATACAAGGTATACTGGGAAGATGGCGCACAGATTACACCGCCTCATGATAAAGGAATCATGGACGAGGTAAAGGCTGTTGAAGACTATACCACAATGAAGACGATGACCCTGGAAGAGGCGAAAGCTGCAGGGCTTTACGAAGTCATTGGCGCAGAGATTGATGATGCATATATTGCAGAACTGAAAAAACAGGTACTGCACCAGGATGCCATCGATGCGGCCGGCAAGGATATTAAGATTGTATACAGCCCGCTGCACGGAACCGGAAACATTCCGGCACGCCGTATTTTAAAAGAGCTTGGATTTGAGAATGTATATGTTGTAAAAGAACAGGAACTGCCGGACGGCGAATTCCCAACCGTATCCTATCCGAACCCGGAGGCTGCAGAAGCATTTGACCTGGGACTGAAGCTGGCCAAAGAGATTGATGCAGATATCGTGCTGGCTACTGATCCGGATGCGGACAGGCTTGGTGTGCGTGTAAAGGACAAGAACGGAGAGTATCACACACTGACGGGAAACATGTCAGGTTGCCTGCTTGCCGATTATGAGATCGGACAGCGCAAAGAGTTAAAAGGCCTGCCGGACGACGGGTATCTGATCAAGACGATTGTTACCTCCAACATGGCAGACGCAATTGCAAAGTATTACAACGCAGGCCTGATCGAAGTCCTGACCGGTTTCAAATTTATCGGACAGCAGATCCTCGGATTTGAGACAAGCGGTAAGGGAGAGTATTTATTCGGATTCGAAGAAAGCTATGGCTGTCTGATCGGCACCTATGCAAGGGACAAGGACGCGATCGTGGCTACAATGGCTCTCTGTGAAGCAGCGGCGTATTACAAAACCAAGGGCATGAACCTGTGGGATGCCATGATTGAGATGTACGACCGTTACGGATATTATAAAGACGATATCCAGTCCATCACACTCAAAGGGATCGAAGGCCTGGCGAAGATACAGGAGATCCTGGAGACACTGCGCAAGAATCCTCCCACAGAGATCGCGGGTTACAAAGTGCTCAAAGCAAGAGATTACAAGGCAGACACCATTAAGGACATGGAGACAGGCGAAATCACAGGAACCGGATTACCGAGTTCCAATGTGCTCTATTATGATCTGACAGATGATGCATGGCTGTGCGTAAGGCCGTCCGGAACAGAACCGAAAGTGAAGTTCTATTATGGCATAAAAGGGACGTCTCTCGAGGATGCAGATGCTGCATCAGAAAAAATGGGTAAAGAAGTTCTTGCAATGATTGACGAGATAATGTAACATATCGTGTCAGGCAGGAATACCAGTAAGAAACCCCGCCTCAGAAATCTTAAAAAACCCTAAAAAAGTGCCAAAAAACGCGGGAATGCCGGAAAAATCCTTGACAAAAATATGGGAAACAGTTATAACAGTACATAAGGGCTAATCATGTGAACGCCAGTACATGAGCGCCTTTGTTAAACTGTTAGAATATTATATTCTAGTACAATAAAGAGGAGGAATTTATCCATGAACAAAACAGAATTAGTAGCAGCTATTGCAGAAAAGGCAGAAATTTCCAAGAAAGACTCTGAAAAAGCATTGAAAGCATTTATCGATGTGGTATCTGATCAGTTGAAAAAAGGCGATAAAGTACAGTTAGTTGGATTTGGTACATTTGAAGTAAGTGAAAGAGCAGCAAGAGAAGGAAGAAATCCTCAGACAGGCAAGACAATGAAAATTGCAGCTTGCAAAGCTCCTAAGTTCAAAGCTGGCAAAGCTTTAAAGGACGAAGTTAACGCTTAATTGGAATGAATCAATAAGAGATAAAGATACAGAGAGCACTTATGATGTCCGCATTGTAAGTGCTTTCTTTTCTCTTTGAATAATAAACTGTACAAAACAGAATGGAAATTAATCGGAGTTGTTTAAAAGATATTCATAAGTGAGAAAGGAAAAGAAAATGCGTTTAGATAAGTTTTTAAAAGTGTCCAGGCTGATCAAACGCCGGACTGTGGCAAACGAAGCCTGTGATGCAGGACGGGTGCTTGTAAACGGGACTGTGGCAAAAGCATCGCTGCATGTAAAACCGGGGGACATTATAGAGATACAGTTCGGCACCAAAACCGTAAAGGCAGAAGTTCTGGACCTGCAGGATACGACCAAAAAGGAAGAGGCGAAAGAACTTTTCCGGTATCTGTAATCAGGAAACCGATGCCGAACAGGACCGCCGCCGTAGATATGCGTAAAAGTTATATGATAATAACAATAATCAATATACAGTGATATCCGGCGGGGATACATATTTTGATACAACCCTTCATATATATAGAAAAGCAAAGTTGAAGGGGGAAAGTGTATGGAAGAGCGGCAAATGCCCAAGGCGCATAAACTCGTTGTAAATAACAGAAAGACAAGTATGGTCACCGGAGTCCTGGATGTTCTTTCTTTTGATTTAAATGAAATCCTGCTGGAGACGGAACAGGGCATGCTGATGGTTAAGGGAACCGATCTGCATGTGAACCGGCTCAGTGTAGAAAAGGGAGAAGTAGATCTGTCAGGCAATATTGACAGTATCGCATACTCCAGTGCGAATCAGGCCGGCCGGCAGAATGAAAATTTCTTTGCAAAGCTGTTTAAGTAGGCACGCCTATGATGCTGGGAATTGGAAAAGAAGCGATTATATTTCTATACGCGGGGCTGTCCGGGATTGTGATACTCTTCAGTTACCAGATACTCAGGCTGCTGAGGCGCCTGATACCGCACCATATTGTGATTGTAAATCTGGAAGATTTACTTTATTGGCTCGGAGTGAGCGCGTATTTGTTCCGGCAGATGTATAAAACGACATATGGTAGTATCAGATGGTTCTTCATACTAGGTGTGGTATGTGGGATTTTACTGGCGAATTTCATACTCTCAATTTCGAAAAAAATATCCGGGAAAATAAAGAAAAGCCTTGAAAAAAAGAAGAAAAACCGATAGAATAGATTTATTAAGCAGGGGTGTTTAATAAGATTATAAGTTGGGTGAGTATGAATGACGAATAAGAAAAAAACAGGAACGCAGCGGCAGAAGAGCCGTAAGCGCAGTTCTGGTTTTGGTTACCATCGGCGGAGTGTAGCTGTAATTACTATGATATTAGTATTACTGGGATGCGTTCTGACGGTGAATGCAGTGACCCTGCAGGCCAGGAACAAGAGCTATAAACAGCAGGAGGCGGAACTGAAGGCTCAGATTAACGAGCAGAAAGAGCGTGCCGGCGAGATAAAAGAATACCAAGAGTATGTAAAAACAGATGAGTACATAAAAGAAGTTGCCGAAGAGAAGCTGGGTCTTGTTGATCCCAACGAGATTATTTTTAAACCGGCTCAATAACGATACTACGAAAGATAAGCTCCAGGAGAATTCCTGGAGCTTTTGTCGTGGTATAAAAATATACGGAGAATAGGAGGGGTAAACATGGACGAAGGACAAGTATTGCATTCCAGCCCCTATGTGGCCCAGATTGAAAAATTTGCAGATTCCCTGAAGCAGCTGTCCCACACATTTTTAAAACTGGAAGAAAAGAAAAAATCATTCAGCAGCGAAGAGATAGAGGAGATGTTTGAAAAAGTCAAAGGAAAAGTCTGCACAAACTGCGAAAAATGCTCCTGGTGCTGGGGAGAGAATTTTGTACACACCTACCAGATGGGTTATGAGATCTTGTCGGCAGTGGACAACTATGGAAATGAGCTGAACACGGAGACGAAAAGAAAACTGCAGCAGAGGTGCGTCATGGCGCCAAGATTTCTTCGGGAAATGCTGGAGGCCTTTCATGAGGCAAGACAGAACATGATATGGATTAACCGGATTGCCCAGAGCCGGGAAGGGTGCGCCGTACAGATGGATACATTTGCAGACATGATCCGCAGCACGGCAAAAGAGCTGGAGGACAGCATGTTCACAGACGAACGGCTGGAAAAAAAGATCAGCGTACACCTTAAAAGGAAAGGAATCAGGGTTCTGTATACAAACTTTTTTATGAACCGCGAGGGGAAATACGAAGTGCACATAACTGCGCGCGCCATGCAGAATGAGTGCGTCACCACAAAGGAACTGGTCCGCGGAGTCACAGAAGTGATGGGCCGCAGATTCGTGCTGGACGGAGCCCACTGCCAGATGCTGGGCAGGGAATACACCACCGTGGTATGCATGGAAGGCCCGGCCTTCTATACCCTGCAGGGTGTGGCCAGAATTGGAAAAGGCTGCAGTCAGATCTCAGGGGACAACTTCATGATGCTGGAGCTACCCGGCGGCCGCCAGGGAGTCGCACTGTCGGACGGCATGGGTTCCGGAGAAAAAGCATGCCGGGAGAGCACCCTCGTCATCGAGCTTCTGGAGGAACTGCTGGAAGCCGGATTTCCGGAAAAAACCGCAATCCAGATGATCAACACCACGTTGGTCATGGGCCGGGAAGAAATACATTTTTCCACAATAGATATGAGCGTATTTGACTTATACACAGGCACCTGCGAGTTAATCAAAGCAGGAGCATCCTCAACCTTCATAAAAAAGAAGGACAAAGTAGAACACTTAAGTTCAACCAGCCTTCCGATCGGCGTACTTCACACCATAGAGATCGATTCTGTAAAGCGTAAGCTTGAGGACGGCGATTTCGTTATTATGGTAACCGACGGCATCATGGACGCCCTCCCCGTAGGAGAGCAGGATATCCTGCTAGAAACCATCATACAGGGGACAATCATGAACAACCCAAAAGAAATGGCACACCATATCCTTGAACAGGTCCTGAACTGGAATGGGGATGCGGCGCCGATGGATGACATGACCGTCCTAGTAGTGGGCCTCTGGGAGTGCTAGGGGGAGCGGGAGGGGGTTGGCGAAGGGGCCGCTTCTGGAACCGGACATAGGGGTGTCTGGAAACGGGGGAGGACTGCAAGCTGGAGTAGAAGTAAAAAAGCAGGAAAACCGAGGGTGTAAATTTTTCTG
>LDAQ01000059.1 GCA_001028025.1 Faecalicatena fissicatena
GAGTTTCGCAAGCGAAACTCTATTCTTGCATCAACTGATCCCCTGACGGATCCACTCTGCTTCTACTGTGTCAGCTGAATCAGCAGTTCCAGCTCTTTCTGCGGCCAGAGTCCAAGGCCGCTCTCATGGCGCAGAATATTATGCACATCATTCAGTGAAGCATCTCCGGATTTCATTAAGTATTCAAAACGTGTGCATACTATTGCAATGTTAAGAAGTACTGCGGATGTCTCGGACAGATTCCTCGGGAATTCTGCATCCGTAAGATTACTGTGGTGATAACGGATGATCATATTAATATCATCCGGCAGGAATTTTTCCGCAATTTCAGCTCCCAGAACAGTGTGCCTGTCGCTGTCATTTCCCAGATCTGAAATCTCACCCGGAAAAGAAAGATATCCGATATCTCTCAGAAGAACCGCATAATGCAGTGTTAATTGATCTTTCGATGAGAGTCCCAGTGTAATACCAAGACGTTTTGTAAAGTAGGCGCATCGCAGATTGCTTATCTGGATATCGGGTTTCCGCTGTGAAAGAGCATATAAAAATCCCTGCGTAATCTTATCAAAAGAAATCATATTCGTTTTATCTTCCTGCATGAGAAGAACTGCCTTGATCTTAGTCAGCAGTTCAACGCGTTTGAAAGGTTTGCTCAGAAAATCTATGGCACCGGCTTCCAGCGCACGGATTCTATGCTGGTCTTCATTCAGTGCAGTCAAGATGATAACCGGAAGCTCTTTACACTGCGGAAGACAGCGCAGGCGCTCGCATACCTGGTAGCCGTTGAGCGTAGGGAGCATAATATCCACGATTGCCAGATCTGGCTTTTCTTTTTCTGCGAGGCTGATTGCTTCCAGGCCATCCATTGCAACAACAACGTTATATCCGTACTTTTCCAGAATATCTGTCATTAGTATCTGACTTGCGACGTCATCCTCGACAACTAATATTTTAGACATGTAAATCCTCCTTCATATGTAACCCGCACTTTACCCCGCTTTTTGTCTAAGAGCCTGTACTTTTTCAAGACAGTACCCCCTTCCTAACTTTCCTATATAAAAGCAGGAAATTCTGATCTTTAACACAATTATGCGTGTAAAATATGTTAAAGTCAAGAAAAATTCTGATCATTAGCACATTTACGGGGCGATAAAAAAATGAAAATTTATATGTACAGGGGAAAGAAAAATTTATGCGGCGAAAGAATACGATTAACACGCTTAAAAAGACGGATTACGCAAAATGATCTGGCTGCGCTGATTCAGCTTGAGGGTATCACATTAGAAAGAGACAGCATAAGCCGTATAGAGAAAGGAACAAGATTTGTAACAGATTATGAACTGAAAACATTTTCAAAAGTACTGGGGGTAAGCATGGAATGGCTGACCGCCGAAGAAGCGCTGTAGCAAATATTCTTCAGCGCTTTATTGTGATGAAAAAATTCAGGTCATTCCGAAGGAAGGAACCATATCAGACAATATCCCGACATATGAAGAACCGCAGACAATCAGCCTGCGGTCAATACAATTATTTAATTTTCGGAGAGATTACCATTTCCTGATACAGACGGACGGACCGGTAATACGACATGAACAATCAGTCCGCCGGATGGATTATCTTCCAGCCAGATTCTGCCCTGATGCATCTCAACCAGCTCCCTGCATATTGCCAGTCCCAGGCCTACCCCCTGATAATTGCGGGTAAAACTTGAATTAACCTGTTCAAAAGGATGAAAAACTTTTTTCTTGAATTCATCTTCTATTCCGATCCCATTATCAATCACACTGATAAAATAGGCAGCTTCATTTGCCGGACGAAACTGAATTCGGATTTCTTTGTTTTCCGGTGTAAATTTGATCGCATTCGATAACATATTCAACAGCAGCTGGCGGATCTTCTGTGCATCCCACATGGCCGTGAGTCCGGTGTCTTCCGGTTTTATATCTATTACAAGCTTTTGGTCCTTGCTCTGGACTAACGGCATGACCGACATTGAAACGTTCTCTATTATGTCATTGACATTTACCTCCTTCAGGGAGATAGTCTCGACATGTCTGTCCAGTTTTACAAAGTGTAATATATCGTCAATCAATGCAAGCAGATGATTGCCGCTGTCCAGAATAACAAAAATATATTGTTTCTGCTTTTCGTTAAGTTCCCCAAATAATTCATCATGAAGAATAGAAGCAAATCCTATGATTGAATTGAGCGGTGTACGCAGTTCATGTGACATATTGGCAAGAAAAGCGGATTTACACTTGTTTGCTTCTTCTAATTCTTCTATTGTATGTATAAGATACTGGGTCCGTTCCTGTACGCGTTCTTCCAGAATCAGATTCTCAGCAATTAATTTCTGAGACATGGTAAGCAGGTCTTCGGAGAGCTCCTGTATCTCTATTGGTACAAACCAGTTATCCCAGAAGATATTGTTCGGAGGTGTACTGTCCTTTGCAATAGAACGCGAGAATTTTTGCAGCTTGTGGAGAGGAGCTGTAATTCTGTAGCAGAGAACGCGAAGGACAAAAGCGCCTATGAAAATCAAAAAGAGTGTTATCATGACGATAAATAACAGATCGTTGTATCCGAGATCTGCAAACAGATAAGTAGGAGCTCCAACCCCGATATTCCCAACCACTTCATGTTTAATGTTATACAGCGGATCAGCTACAATGATTCCATATTCGCTTCTTTCATCCATGAGGATTTTGCCCTGCCAGCGCTTTCCTGCATTTGTTGTTTCGTAGAGTTCACTGTTCTGAAA
The DNA here is from genome assembly GCA_001028025.1 of Faecalicatena fissicatena. GTDB lineage: Bacteria > Bacillota > Clostridia > Lachnospirales > Lachnospiraceae > Faecalicatena > Faecalicatena fissicatena_A. Next base: position 2,762 of record LDAQ01000059.1, read on the forward strand.
AGAGCCTTCCAGATAAGAGAAATTGCCTATATCAATATTAGAACAAATACGCATCCCATCCCCGGTGCTGACGGACAGATAAGTGTCAGGAACCGCGGATGTATAATCATGTGCCAGAGTATTGTTGTTATTGATCAGAAAACCGCCGACAATTGCTCCCTGCAGCTTCGTTCCGTCATAGATCGGAAAGAGGACAAGCCGCAGCAGTGCAGGAATATTGTCGGATTTTTCATTTAATTGTACGCTTTGTCTGAAAGACGGTAAGGCGTGATTTACAGAATCTGCAGATAGGATCTCTGTCGTACGTAAAGGAGCTGAATTATTTTCAAAGAAATCAAGAAGATATCTCAGTTCCCAGGTTGCTCCGGCCGGGTGGTCCGCACTGCACAAGATGGTGCCGTTTTCATCAACAACCAGGTAATAACCGGGTTCCTGGTTATCTGCACGCTTAAGCAGTTCGCCCATGGCATGATAATCTTTACCGGCTATTAATGAATTAAGCTCATTACAATTACCGAGTCCGGCCAGGGTATGTTCAATGGCAGTCTCATGGATAAGCATCTGGTCTTTGGCAACACTGAGGGCAACATCCAGGCGTGATATAACTCCTTTATTGGCTGTTTTATAATTATGGTAAGCGATGATACTGCCAAGTGTTACGAGTGTCAGGATAAGGATAAATAAAAATGATATATAGATGTAAAACGCAATCGGTTTTCTCCGCATAATCCCTCTCTTTCCAGACCCGGCAGTTAATTCAGCATCTCGTAAATTGCAAGCTGTGTGCGGTTGTTAAGGCTCAGTTTCTTAAGAATATTACTGATGTGTGCTTTTACAGTATGCTCACTGATCTGCAGCTGGCCGGCTATCTGCTGGTTGGACATTCCAATACTTACAAGATGGATAATTTCACGTTCGCGGGAGGTTAACTCGCTGAGAGCATCTTTATTAATCTTAATTTTATCTTTCTTATGCAATGTCTGTGCAAGTTCGTTAGTAGACATCAGAGAAAATATAATATCGAAGCTGGATACAATCAGGTTGGCAATCTCATGGAAATCCATGGTTCCAGGGTCGGCGGAAATAGATTCAATCGCATCAAAAGAAGTAAACAGGTCTTCGGTATTTTGATGCCGGGGCTGAGTAATAATGATGTAATAATTTACCGTCTCTGTGTCAGCGATATCCAAAGGAAGCCCCAGGGGCGCAATAGCATAAAAACACTGATAGGGGCAGGTTGTTACGGTTAATGATTCTGGTGGCCGCTGAGTGAGCCGTTTTGAAAAAATGTGGCATACGGTGTCAGTTGCAGAGAGCTTACTGTTGCAGAAAGGGATCTGATTGGAAGGGATCGTGACAGACTGGTTTTCTGCATTGTAAATTGTGATAGACACTTGAAAGTATTTGGAATACATATCCTGTAACTGCTGTATTTTTGCCAGGGCGTATGCGAAGCTTGTCTGCTTGGGGGTCATAGGAAGTCCTCCTCATAAGATATGCGGTCGTAAGACAGGATTTTTTGACTAAAAGTAATCTTGACGGTGCTGCCCAATTGTCCATAGCCCGTGGAATCCAAGGCTTATTACAGGACATTGCATTTTGCGGACTTAATAATCCATCAACTATACAATACCACAGATATGCATTAAAAAGAATTGGACATAAGTACTAAATTGAATCCACTCTAATACTTTTGACCACGTAAAACAGTGTAATAATACCATGTAATTATATTTAGATAAATGGTACATAATTCGAATTATTTCTCTTTATTTTCAGATAAAAATAGATATATATCCTAATTTTCAAATATATTTTTTTATATTATACTGAGGACATAGCTTAGTGCATAGAAAGAATCCGGACTTTCGAATGAAAAAAAGCAAAAAAGAGGAGGTATTACACGATATGGAAAAAGCAAAATCTCGCGTTCTTGAAATGTTGGAAACTGGAAAAACTGTAGCATGGCCGCCAGCAGCTGATGCAGATAAGGAGATAACAGACTTTGTCGAAAAAGAAGTGGTCGGTGCACCATCTACTGACCGCACAGAGAGACTGTTTGACCATTTTCTGAATTCCAAGTGCCGTTTTGACGGACAGATGCCATTGTTATATACAGAAGCGTGGAAAAAATATGATGGTATGCCGTTGTATATCCGCCGAGGTCTTTCATACAAGTATATGATCGAAAATATGGATGCAACCGTAAAAGAAGATGAAGTGATTGTTGGTTCCAAGACACGTTTTACCCGTGGTGCAACAATGTATCCTCAATTCTCTACTAAATTCATGATCGATTTTCTGAATATGGCGGAGGATGAGGAAGCAAAACTCTTCTCTGTCAGCGGTGATGATGATGCTCATAACATCAAGGAAGAGGGCTGGATCAAATTAGGACAGCTGTTCTCTATCCGTGAAGAAGAAGTTGAGCCTATGAGAGAGTGCCTGAAATATTGGAGCACACGTTCTATAGAGGATGTATCCGAGAAGGTTATGGAAGAATCCTTCCCATATTATAAAGATCTGAAGCTGGCACAGAAAGTTGGTATATTCCCTGGCTCCGGTCTTGCATCCGGCTGTGACGGACGTTGGACACCGGCATATGACATTATCGTTGAGCGTGGTCTGGAAGATGTGATTGCAGAGTGTAAGCGCCATCTGGAAGAAGAACAGCCAATCAAAAAGGAGGGAGCAGAGAAAATCTACTTCTGGCAGGCTTGTATCTATACTTGTGAAGCAATCATAACATGGGCAAAGCATTATGCTGATGACGCACGCCGCCAGGCTGAGACTGCACTTGAGCCTCGTAAGAGTGAACTGCTTCTGATGGCAGAAGGTCTTGAATGGGCTCCTGCAAAACCGGCCCGTACATTTAGAGAAGGGTTGCAGGCTGCATGGCTCGGACATCTGATGGTATGGAACGATTCCATTTCTCTCGGACTCTCTCCTGCACACTGGGGCAAATTATTATATCCGTTATATGAGGCGGATCTTGAGGCTGGGCGTATAACAAAAGATGAGGCTCTTGAACTTTGGGAAATCATGAGAATTAAGTTCAGTTCCGAAGAATATATCACTCCATCAGCATGGGCAGCTATGGCATCGTCCAACTCCTTCCAGCATATGACAGTGGGCGGGCTGGATCCGAAGACCGGGCAATGTATTGATAATGAATTAGAGGATATGATTCTTGAGGCAGGTGTAAATATCCCTACACCACAACCGACGCTCGGCATTCTTGTGAGCTCCAAGACTTCGGAACATCTGCTCTTGAAAGCGGCAGAGACAACAAAGGCCGGATGCGGATATCCAGCATGGTTCAATTATGATATGCAGGTTCAGCATCTTCTCTGGTGCCATGCGGAGGAGAATATCACGCTGGAGGATGCAAGAGACGTTAGTATTGCCGGATGTGTTGAGATTGGTATGCAGGGTACCACACATGGTATTAACCATCCTGCATTCTATAATGAAGGAAAAACTTTCGAACTGGCATTAAATAACGGTGTTGATCCGAGAACCGGTGAAGTTTGTTTCACAGGCTGTAAACCGATCACCTGTTATCAGGATGTCTGGGATAACTTCGTTTTGATCCGTGAGCATTATATGAGAGTTTACATGCGTTACTGGGATTTCGTTATCGGCATCTGCCGCGGGATTCATCCGAAGATCGCAGGCTCTGTGCTGATGCATGATTGTGTAGCGGTGGGACGTCCGCAGGATGATAATGGATGCCGCTACAACAAGTCAGTTACACTGCTTGATTCCGGAACAGTAAACGTCTGCAATGGTTTGGCTGCTATGAAGAAACTTATCTGGGATGAAAAGAAATATACGTTCGAGGAATTCAAAGAAGCGATAGACAACAACTTTGGCTATAAGGTTGGCGCTGTTGCCGGCAACTTCTCCATGCTTAATCAGGAAATCGAGCCTTCATTGCATATGAAATATGCGAAGATCCATAAGGATATCCTTGAAGCGCCGAAATTCGGTAATGACGATGATTATGTAGACAATATCTTTGTAGATCTGTGGCATGACTATGACAGAGTTTGTGCATCAGAGATTACATATCTTGGATATCGCTGGCTGACTGCAGCACTGTCTATATCTGCTCATGGCCCGCATGGCCGTGTTACCGGGGCTACAGCAGATGGCCGTCTTTCAGGAGTTACACTCTGTGATGGTATTCTCTCTGCATCACCTGGGACAGATACGAACGGACCTATCGCACTTCTGAATTCCGGAGTGAAACTTGATCCTACAGAGTACCGCAGTGTTCAGCTCAATATGAAGATTCATCCGAATGCAATCCGCGGAGACGAAGGAAGCAGGAACTTTGTAGACTTTATTAAATCATACTTCAACAATGGCGGTTACCATGTCCAGTTCAATATCGTTGATTCCAATATGCTCCGTGATGCACAGAAGCATCCGGAAAACTACCGTGAACTGATGGTTCGTGTTGCCGGATTCAGCGCTTACTGGTGCGAACTTGGCAAACCGATTCAGGATGAGGTTATTGCCCGTACAGAGTACAATCAGGTGTAAACTTATTGATTGATAAGATGCTTTTATAAGCCTGGAGGAGGGGAGTTCATTCTCCTCCTCTTTTAAAATTATCGATGAGGAGGAATGAAAATGAGTGAAAAAAATGTGAAATTTTCCGGCTGGTCAGTCACGGGGGCAGCATTTGCAATTGTTTTGTTCCATATGACAATACGTGGTTCGTTTGCAACATTAATTAATGGAATGGTTGAGGCTACCGGATGGTCGACCGCTGCTGTCTCAGCAGGAAGTTCAATCTTCATGGTCATGTACGGACTGTTTGCATTTTTAGTTGGTACTTATATTAATAAGCTCGGCTGCCGCCTTACTTATAGTATACATGGTATCATTATGGGGGTTGGTTTATTCCTTTGCAGTTTCGCAAAAGAGCCCTGGCAGTACTGGTTATTCTACGGTGTGATTGCCGGTATCGGATCCGGTGCATTCTGGGCGCCTATTACTTCTATGGTACGTCAGTGGTTCATGGAAAAATTAGGCCTTGCAATGGGTCTTACAACAGCTGCTGCCGGCGTTGCCATGAGTATCGGGCCTCTCCTTTCTATGATTCTGATGTCAACTGCTTCATGGCAGTTCATGATGCGGGTGTTCGGTGTTGTCCTGATAGTTGGTATTACAATCGCAGCACAGTTTACCAAGAGTAAACCAGAGGCCTTCGGACAGAAGCCGCTGGGTTATGACAATTTCATGGCGAAGCTGTCAAAAGAAGATCAGGGCCAGAAAAAGGAAGAATTCTATGTTCCATTTAAATGGGCAGTAAAACACAAATCATTCTGGATGCTTTCACTGTTATGGTTCTTCTCTAACTTTGCTGAGTTTATCGTATTTTCGCACTCTATCAACTACGTAACAAAAGATCTTGGTTATGATAAACTTCCTGCTACTTATATTTATTGTCTTATCGGCCTGATGTTCCTGATTTCCGCAATCGTTGTAGGCGGGTATGTTGATAATCTTACAAAGAAACTGGGAGATCCGATCAAAGCACGTAAGAGAGTTCTGACATTCTCTTATGTTGGATGTGCGATCATGGCGCTGTGGCTGAACTATGGTGTTAAACTGACGGCAAACGGCGGACAAAGCCACTGGGCATTCCTGGTATATGCACTTCTCTTTGGCCTTGTATATGGTATGTATATTCCTACAGTAGCCGGATATGTCGGAGTTATCCTTGGCCGTAAAGAGATGCCTCCGGCATGGGGACTTATCTCACTGGTTGGTATGGCAGGCGGAGCAGGCCTGGGACCATACGTTGCAGGCGCACTCCGTGATGCAACAGGCAGTTACTTCGTAGCAATCTGGATCTCTGTCATATTCTATCTTGTAGCATGTTTCTTTGTTAATATCGTGAAACAGCCGTCCAGAAAAGAAGTGTGGGGCGATAAGTAGACAAATAGTTTCCTGGTATTAGACAGCAGGAGCGGGGATATTTATTTTCCCGCTGCTTCCCTGCCGTTATGTTTTACCGGATCTAAATCCATATTGGTATAGCGGAGAAATGAGAAAGGAGAATGATCCATTTTTCTCTGACAAGGAGAATTGGATAAGACATATAAATATGGAAAATAAAAATGAAATGAAGGCATTAGTTTTTGATATACAAAGTTTTTCCACGCATGATGGTCCGGGAATCCGCAGCAACATATTTTTTAAGGGGTGCCCGCTTACCTGTCTGTGGTGTGCCAATCCTGAAGGACAAAAGGCAGTTCCGCAATTATTCTATACGAAAATGAAATGTGTTGGATGTATGCTCTGTGCAAAAGTATGTCCTCATGATGCGGTTACGGCATATGAAACAAAAGAAGAAGCCGAGGCATTCGGGTTTGTCCGTCATGACCGGGAAAAATGTGATAAATGTGAGACTCATGACTGTGTGGAAATGTGCCTTCAGAACGCACTGGATATTACCGGTAAATGGATGACGGTCGATGATATTATGGAAAAGGTACACAGAGATGCATCCTACTACGCTGGAAAAGGCGGAATCACACTCTCAGGAGGGGATCCTCTTGTCTATGCTGATTTTGTAACAGAGCTTTTGCGGCGCTGCAAGAGCGAAGGAATCAATACGGTTCTTGAATCAGAGCTGTGTGTACCCGCCCGGAGCCTTGAAAAGGTCATGCCATATATCGATCTGTATCTGACAGATATCAAGATTATCGATGATCAGAAACATATAGAGATGACCGGAGTCACCAATAAGCAGATCCTGGAGAATCTCCGCCTCATCGGACGCACCTGTCCCGAAAAGGCATGTCTCCGCTGCCCAATTATCCCCGGATGCACGGATTCCGACGAGAATATCCATGCAATCGGTAAGTTCTGTAAGGAAAATGGTTTTTCCAGGGTTAACATCCTCCCCTATCACAAGCTGGGGACGACAAAGCACGAACGGCTAGGAAGTGTATATCCTCTTCCTGACGTACAGGCGCCTTCCGATGAACAAATGCAGCATGTTGCAGATATATTGGAATCATATAAGATAGACTGTATTATTAACTGATAATGCAAAAGCCGCTTTTCACAGGATGCAGGGTTAAGACGCAAAAAGGAACAAATTTTACAGGAGCAGTATCACTCGAATAATAAGTGATACTGCTCCTGTCATCTGTCCTGCTCTTCTATTCTACAGGGCAATATTGGAAACATAGGCCTCTGCTGCCTCCCAGACGTCAAATCCGCTGCCTCTAAGTATATCAACTGCTCTGGCCGGATCGTCAGTTTTTAAAACTGCAGATGCATCTTCTCCGTTTGCAAACGCATACATGTATTCAATGTTTACCTCGCCTTCTACGATCTGATGCATTGCTTTGCTTAAGGAGCCTGTTGCGTGGGGTACCCGAAGTGCCACCACGTCCGTCAGCATTGCTGTGATTCCATTGTCCTTGAGCACCGCTCTCCCCTTGTTCGGGTCTGATACAATCATGCGGAGCATTCCGTAATCTGATGTATCTGCCAGACTCAGCGCAACGATATTAACATCGTTGCTGGCCAGCACTGCAAGCACTTCATCCAGACGTCCCTCTCGATTTTCCAAGAATACTGATAATTGTTGTATTGTGATACCCATCGTGCTTACCTCCTCTACTGCAGGTTACGTTTGTCAATTACACGTACTGCTTTTCCTTCGCTTCTCTGTATTGTCTTTGGCTCAACCAGCTTTACGCGGGCTGAAACTCCAAGTGCCTGCTTCAGTACTGCACCGATCTTCGCTTTCAGCGCATCCAGTTTTCTGATCTCGTCGGAGAACATACTCTCATCGACCTCTACCATAACAGTCAGGACATCCAGGTTATCCTCTCTGTCCACAATCATGAGGTAATGCGGAGCAACCGCGCCTCCCATGCTGAGAAGCGCCGTCTCAACCTGTGTCGGGAATACATTGACGCCGCGGATGACTTTCATATCATCGGTACGTCCTGTAAACTTGGATATCCTCGGAGTCGTTCTGCCGCAGTCACAGGTGCTGTGGTCAATACTTGTAAGGTCCTTCGTGCGGTATCTCAGCAGCGGCATTGCCTCTTTTGCCAGTGTGGTAAATACCAGTTCGCCAGTCTCACCATCTGCGCAGGCTTCGTGCGTTACCGGATTGAGCACCTCAGGATAGAAGTAGTCAACATTAATATGCAGGCCTTTGTGATGGATACAGTCCTGTGCCACACCTGGTCCTGTAATCTCACATAATCCATAAATATCAAAGCAGTTAATATGAAGAATGCTTTCGATTTTCTTGCGCATCTCTTCGGTCCATGGCTCAGCGCCGTGAATGCCCGCTTTCAGCTTCAGACGATCCACGGCTCCTGCTTCCTGCAGAGATTCAGCAAGATGCAGCGCATAAGAAGGCGTACATGCGAATGCTGTTGAGCCGAAATCTTCCATACACATCATCTGGCGTTTTGTGTTTCCGGCTGACATAGGAATCGCCGTCGCACCAAGTGCCTCTGCACCATAATCCAGGCCCATTCCTCCGGTAAATAATCCGTATCCATAGCATACATGAATGATATCTTCATCCGTCAGCCCTGCCATTGACAGACATCTAGCAACACATTCGCCCCACACATCCACATCTTTTTGTGAATAGGAAGCCAGTGTCAGCTTTCCTGTCGTTCCTGATGTCCCCTGCACCCGTACTACATCCTTTTTCGGAATCGCCAGAAGCCCGAACGGATAGTTGTCCCTCAGGTCTTCTTTGGTTGTAAATGGAAGTTTGTTAATATCCTCAATTCCTCTGATGTCTCCCGGTTCTACTCCAAGGTCTTTCATCTTCTTATGGTAGAAATCAACATTGTTGTATACTCTTTCTACTACATCAGCCAGACGTTTGCTCTGCAGAGCAGCCATCTCGTCGCTGCTCATGCACTCTATTTTCGGGTCTAAGATCCGCTCTTTCCAGTTTTCTAATGTCACTGCCGCCATTTTAGTTAACTCCTTATCTGTTTTTCCCTTATTTCCGTAATTCTATAAATCCGCTTCTTCCACGATTTTCACATCAGCAGCACTCAGCACCTTCGCCGCTTTCTCATAATCATCTGTGTTGAATACCATAACCGGTGCTCTTCCCTCTCGGATTACAAAAGAATAAATATAATTGATGTTAATCTCGCCCTCTGCAAGTATGGAGAGCATCCGGTTCAGGTTTCCCTTTTCGTCTTTGAGCTCCACACCAATCACGTCATGAATTCTGACAACAAATCCTCTGCTTGTCAGATATGTTTTTGCTTCAGCCGGCTTATCCACTACCAGCCTGAGAATGCCGAATTCAGGCGTATCAAATGAAGCTATCGCCCGTATATTGATATGTGCTTCCGTCAAAGCCGACGTGACATTCATCAGACTGCCCGGTCTGTTCTCCACGAATACTGATAACTGTTTAATCATCCTCTCACCGCCTTTACCTTATAATGTGTAACCTACGTCAAATGCTTTTTTGTTGATCTCAATTGTCTTTGGAGGCACCGTTTTTTCGATCACTTCGTACCACTGTTCCTTTGTGAAATCCATATGCTGTGCTGCCACGCCCAGTACAATCAGATTGAATACCTTTGGATTGCCAAGCTTTCTGGACTCTTCTGTTGCGTTTACTTTGTAGATCTTGTACTCTTTCTCCAGAGTTTCCAGGATGTTTTCCGGGTATTCTGCCGCGCCGATCACAACCGGCATGGGGTCAATCCGCCAGTCATTGACAATCAGAACACCGTCCTTTTTTAGAAAATGAGCATAACGCAGAGCTTCCAGACGTTCGAATGCGATGATCACATCCGCCTGTCCTTCTTCCACGATGGGCTCTGCCACCGCTTCGCCATAGCGCACAAATGTAACAACACTGCCGCCCCTCTGCGCCATTCCATGTACCTCAGAAAGCTTCACATCATAGCCGCCTGCAATGGTAAGTCCTCCCAGTATTCTGCTGGTAAGCAGGGTTCCCTGGCCGCCTACGCCTACGATCATAATATTCTTTGTTGCCATGATTATTCACCCGCCTTTACCAGTTCTATTGCATCAAATTTACATAAGGATTCACACAGACCGCATCCCGTACACATTGTATCGTCAATATGGATGGTTCCGTCTGCATTTTTCGTCATTGCAGGACATCCTGGCTTCATACACATACCGCACTTTTTACATTTATCTTCGTGTGCAATATAGAGCGGCTTTTTGGATTTGTCCAAAAGAACACAAGGTGATTTGGTGATGATCACTGACGCTTCATCTCTTGCTACTTCTTCCTTAATCGTCTTCTCCAGAGTCTCCAGGTCAAATGCATTCACCTCCGTCACATGATTCACACCTATTGCACGGCACAGCTTCGGAATATCAATGGCGTAAGTCGGATCTCCCTGCAGTGTCTTTCCTGTAGCTGCGTGATCCTGATGGCCGGTCATTCCCGTGGTGGAATTGTCCAGAATCATAACGGTCCCTGTAGCATTATTATAAACCATATTCATCAAAGAGTTAACACCTGTATGTAAAAATGTAGAATCGCCGATCACTGCAACCCAGTTTTTGATGTATTCTTTGCCCTTTGCCTTTTCCATTCCATGCAGAGTGGAAATACTGGAACCCATGCACATGGTTGTATCAACCACGCTCAAAGGCGCAACTGCACCCAGAGTATAGCATCCTATATCTCCGGCAGCATGCATTTTCAACTTTTTCAACACGTGGTATACGCTGCGGTGAGGACATCCCGGACATAAGATTGGCGGGCGCTTCGGAGCGTCTGCAGGGGACTTGATATCCAGGTCTTCTTTTAAGATCGCTTTGCGCAGCATGTTTGCACTGTATTCTCCCTGTACGGTAAAGATTTCTTTTCCAATCACTTTGATTCCCCAGGACTTAACCTGCTCCTCAATGACCGGATCCAGTTCTTCCACGACATACAGTGTATCTACCTTTGCGGCAAATTCTTCTATCATCTTCCTTGGTAGCGGGTTAACCATTCCCAGTTTTAATACAGATGCCTGCGGAAGTGCCTCTTTTACGTACTGATATGGAATACCGCTTGTAATAACGCCCATTTTAGTGTCGTTCATTTCAACTGTATTGATAGACAGCGTATTTGCAGCCTCCGCCAGCTCTTTATTGCGCTTTTCGATTTCCACATGGCGCAGCTTGGCGTTGCCCGGCATCATAACATTTTTACGGATATCTTTTACGTACGGTTTGTCTTCGATCTCTTCTCTGTCACAGAGTTCTACCAGTCCCTGAGAATGAGCCAGTCTGGTGGTGATCCGGTATATAAACGGTCTGTCGAACTTTTCGCTCAGCTCAAAGGCTGCCTTTATGAATTCCTTTGCCTCTGCACTGTCAGAAGGCTCGATCACCGGAATCTGCGCAGCCCTTGCTACCATTCTGGTATCCTGCTCGTTCTGGGAGCTGTATAAACCCGGGTCGTCAGCAACTGTAAGCACGAGTCCGCCGTTAACTCCCATGTAGGATACGGAATACAACGGGTCGGAAGCCACATTCAGGCCGACATGCTTCATGCACGCCATGGCACGTACACCGGCGATGCTTGCCCCCACTGCTACTTCTGCCGCCACCTTTTCGTTCGGCGCCCATTCTTCATAAAAGGTATCTTTATACTGAACCATGTACTCACTGATTTCTGTACTCGGGGTTCCCGGATAGGCAGAGGACACCTTTATTCCGGCTTCATAAGCCCCTCGGGCAATCGCCTCATTGCCTAACATAATCACTTTCTCTGACATATCTTATAATCCATCCTTTCGTAAATCTGTTACTCTCTTTGCCTTGCCCTCAAATCTCTTCAGGGAGTTCGGGGCTACCAGCCTGATCTGTGTTGCAAGTCCAAGCTGTGACTTCAGCTCTGATCTGATGCTCTGTTCCAGTTCGCTTAACTTCGCGTAGCTGTCCAGCAGTCTGTCATCGATCAGCTCAACAGAAATTGTCATAACATCCAGCCGGTTCTTTCTCTCAACCAGAATCTCGTAATGCGGCCCGATCTCTTCGATTCTTAAAAGGACTTCCTCTATCTGAGTAGGAAATACATTGACTCCACGGATTACAAGCATATCATCGGCACGTCCGGAAAGATTCTCCATGCGCACTGTTGTTCTGCCGCATTTACATGGCTCATACATCAGTTTTGTCAGATCTCCTGTACGGTAGCGGACAAGCGGAAGTGCTTCTTTCCCCAGACAGGTTATGACAAGTTCACCAGTCTCACCGGCCGGCAGTACTTCTTCTGTCTCAGGATCAATGATCTCGGGAATAAACCAGTCTTCATTGATATGCATACCGCATAATTCTGTACATTCGCCGGATACCCCAGGCCCGCACAGTTCACTCATTCCGTAGTTCTGGGTACAGAAAAACTGCTCTCCCCAGACTTTATGCATCTCATCTCGCATAGGCTCTGTCATTCCTTCGCCGCCAAACAGGCCAATATGAATCTTCAGATCCTTTGAAGGGTCAATCCCTCGTTCTCTTAATATCTCGCCCAGATGAAGCGCATAGGAAGGCGTTGCTACCAGCAGCGTCACGCCCATATCCTGCATAAACATAATCTGCTTATTTGTATTGCCTGAAGACATTGGAATTACGGATGCCCCTAGTTTTTCCAAGCCTCCGTGCAGTCCCAGCGCCCCGGTAAAGGTGCCGTATCCAAATGCAATCTGAGCCACATCTTCAGATGTGGCACCACCCATACATGCCATTCTTGCCACATTGTTCAGCCAGACATCCAGATCATGCTGTGTATAAGCCACTACGGTTGGTTTGCCCGTAGTCCCTGAGCTTGCATGGTATCTGACAATGTCCTTTTTATCCACCGCAAACAGTCCGTCCGGATAATGATCTCTGAAGTCTGCTTTATATGTAAATGGCATCTTCTTTAAATCTTCCAGGCTCTGAATATCTCCCGGCTTCACGCCAGCCTCATCCATCTTTCTGCGATAAGGTTCTACCCTCTCATAAATATATGCTGCCGTCTCCTGTAAACGTTCCAATTGAATCTTTTCAATCTCAGCTCTTGGCAGAGTCTCTTCCTTTGCCCAAATCATCGTAAAAACCTCCTTCAACATAACATTCATTAATCAATAGTATAACACACTGCTTTGCCGAATTAAAGCATTAAATTTGAAAAATATTGGGGGGAGGGACGCTTTGCGGAAGACGGGACGGGAGGGGCCTGGAAGGCCTGTGCTGTTTTGCGGGGCTGTCCGCAGACTTAGCGGCAGTAAGAGGAAAAAGAACGGATTGCAGGGAATCGGCAATCCGTTCTTTTTCCCAATTTGTCTGTATTAGATGAGCGGGTATTTTTTGGTGAGTTCTGCTACCATTGCCTGGGCTTTTTCTACGTTTGACTCGTCGGCTATTACCATTGCTATGATTTCGGCTATTTTTACCATGTCTTCTTCTACCATTCCTCTGGTGGTGACTGCGGGGGTTCCGAGTCTTACTCCGCTTGTTACGAATGGGGAGCGGGGGTCGTTCGGGATGGTGTTTTTGTTGCAGGTTACATGAGCGTCATCGAGGCGTTTTTCGAGCTCTTTGCCGCTGATGTTGTTTTCGGTCAGGTCTACGAGCATGAGGTGGTTGTCGGTTGCTCCGGAAACGATTTTAACGCCTTTTTCCTGGAGAGCCTGGCATAATGCTTTGGCATTTTTGACTACCTGTTCCTGGTATGTTTTGAACTCCGGCTGCAGGGCTTCTTTGAAGCAGACTGCTTTGGCTGCGATGACGTGCATCAGCGGGCCGCCCTGGATTCCCGGGAAGATTGCCTTGTTGAAGTTGAACTTCTCATTCATCTCTTTGCTGCACAGGATCATGCCGCCTCTTGGACCGCGCAGGGTCTTGTGTGTTGTGGTGGTTGTTACATGTGCATATGGAATCGGGCTTGGATGGATTCCTGCTGCCACTAAGCCGGCAATATGAGCCATATCTACCATCAGGTATGCTCCTACTTCGTCTGCGATCTCACGGAATCTCTTGAAGTCTATGGTTCTTGCATAGGCACTTGCACCTGCTATGATTAATTTCGGTTTGTTCTCTTTTGCGATTTCGAGTACTTTATCGTAATCAATTACGCCGTCGTCATTTACGCCGTAAGCCGAGAAATCAAAATATTTTCCTGACATATTAACCGGTGAACCATGAGTCAGATGTCCGCCGTGATCCAGATTCATTCCCATCACTTTATCGCCTGGCTCCACCATGGCAAACATAGCTGCCATATTAGCCTGTGCGCCTGAATGAGGCTGTACATTAGTATATTCACACTGGAACAGCTCTTTCGCGCGTTCTCTTGCCAGATCTTCAACTACATCCACGCACTGGCATCCGCCATAATATCTCTTTCCCGGATATCCTTCAGCATATTTATTCGTCAGGGGACTTCCCATAGCTGCCATAACAGCCTTGCTCACCCAATTTTCAGAAGCGATCAGCTCAATATGTGAATCCTGTCTGTCCATCTCCGCCTGAATCGCTTCCGCAATCTCCAAATCTTCATTCTTGATTTCCTCGAAATCGTACATAGTTCTTCTCCTCCATAAATCTTTAAGCATTCCCGGGGCGGTTTAATTATTATCCCCGTAAGTCCATTGGGGACATTATAGCATAAACAAGAATGGAAAGTCTACACATTATTGCCAGCTAAACTGTTCAACTGCCGCAAAATAAAGGCCCATCCCACAGCATACACAAAGAAAAAATCAGTAAGTACACATCCGCCGCACCTCGTCCAGGGTCCCACCAGGAATATGCCCTGCTCTCCCGCCCGGATGCACCAGCTGATGACAAGGCGGGTCCGGTGCCTGACGGGGCAATGTCTGCTGGTGAAAAGTCCATAAAGCAAGCTCTAGAAGCAGTTGAAGAAAACGGAAGGAAAATGAAGGACAGTATTTGCCTTACCAGGCAAATTCTGATGCCGCCTGCGTTTCAAAATCATCAAGATTTTGGACCAAATGCGGCATGTACCTTCATTTTCCTTCCGTTTTCTTCTACTGCTTCTTAGCGAAGTGTCAGGACATTTCACCAGCAGACATTGCCCCGTCAGGCACCGGACCCGCCTTGTCATCAGCGTCCCCCCGCCCGCAGCACATACTCCCTCTACCCAAAATCAAAGAGAGAAAGCTGATTGCTCTGCGGCAGATCTCCAAACAGCCCCAGATCCGCCATAAAGTCGATAACCGTCTTACTGACCTTCGTACGCTGGCGAAAATCATCCAGAGACAGGTACGGCCCGTCTTTGGCGGCCTCTTCCACTGCCTCGGCGGCCTTCTCGCCCATTCCTTCGATACTGGAGAGCGGCGGCATCAGTTTTCCATCTATGATCTGGAACTTTGTCGCTTTTGCTGTATAGATATCCAGCGGCAGGAATTCATAGCCTCTTGCGTACATTTCCTGTACGATTTTCATATCCTTTACAACATCCTGCTCCTTATTGCTGAGAGAATCCGCCCTGCGCTTGTAGTCCTTTATATAATAATTCAGCTTGTCTTTACCCTGGCACATAATTTCATAAGAAAATGCGTTGGCGCGGATGCCGAAATAAGCGCCGTAATATGCCAGCGGATAATTGATCTTACAGTACGCGATCCGGTATGCCATCATAACGTACGCAGCCGCATGGGCCTTCGGGAACATGTAGCTGATCTGCTTACAGGACCAGATGTACCAGTCCGGCACGTCTTTTTCCTTCATCGCCTCTTCCCATTCAGGTTTCAGCCCTTTTCCTTTACGTACGCTCTCCATGATGGTAAAGGACAGTGCACTGTCCACCCCCTGATTGATCAGATAGATCATGATATCATCACGTGTACAGATACAGGTAGAAATCGTTGCTTTACCTGATTTTACCAGCTCCTGTGCATTGCCCAGCCACACATTGGTTCCATGTGACAGACCGGATATACGGATCAGGTCGGAAAGTGACTGCGGTTTTGCATCCTGTACCATCTGAATAACAAAATCCGTTCCGAATTCAGGAATTCCCAGGCAGCCCAGATTGCAGCCGTCAATATCCTCCGGTTTGATCCCCAACGCACTCGTATCGTGGAACAGAGACAGCACCTTTTTATCGTCCAGAGGTATCTCCGTGGCGATAAACGGATTCTCATCATTGTACTCATTGTCCATGGCATCCGACGTAATATATTCTTCCAGCGTACGGATCATGGTCGGATCATCATGACCGAGAATATCCAGTTTCAAAAGGTTATGGTCAATGGAATGATAGTCAAAATGTGTTGTTATGATATCCGTCGTCATATCATTCGCAGGATGCTGCACCGGGGTAAATTCATTGATACTGTGTCCGTGCGGCAGTACAACAATACCGCCGGGATGCTGGCCCGTACTTCTGCGGATTCCCGTACAGCCCACCGTAATTCTGTCAATCTCGCATTTGCGCTTTCTGTGGCCGCGCTCCTCATAGTAATTCCTTACATAGCCGAATGCGGTCTTATCTGCAAGTGTGCCGATGGTTCCGGCCTTGAAAGTATGCCCCTCTCCGAAGAGAACTTCTGTATACTTATGTGCCTTTGCCTGATAGTCACCGGAGAAGTTCAGGTCAATATCAGGTTCTTTATCTCCCTTGAATCCGAGGAATGTCTCGAAGGGGATATCAAATCCGGCCTTAACCAGTGTTTCCCCGCAGTTGGGACATACCTTATCCGGCATATCGAATCCGCAGCCGCCGGCAAATGCTTTTACTTCCGGTGAATCAAACTCATTGTAATGGCATTTTTCACAGTAGTAATGCGGGCTCAGAGGATTTACCTCCGTAATACCAGACATGGTGGCAACGAACGAAGAACCAACCGAACCACGGGAACCTACCAGGTATCCATCGTCATTTGATTTCCAAACCAGCTTCTGGGCAATGATATACATAACTGAGTATCCGTTGGATATGATGGAGTTCAGCTCCTTCTCCAGACGGGTAGATACCGGTTCTGGCAGATCTTCCCCATAGATCTCATGGGCTTTATTATAGCAGATATCTCTCAGATCCTGCTCTGAATTTGCGATAACCGGGGGACACTTATTCGGGTTAATAGGCGATATCTTCTCAACCATATCACAGATCTTGTTCGTATTTTCTATAACAATCTCTCTGGCCTTCGCGGAGCCAAGGTATTCAAACTCCTCCAGCATCTCCTCTGTTGTCCTGAGATATAAAGGAGGCTGTTCATCCGCATCGCTGAAACCCTTGCCCGCCATGATAATCCGACGGTACACCTCATCTTCCGGATCCAGAAAATGCACATCGCAGGTGCCTACAACTGGCTTTTTGAACTTTTCTCCCAGCTCCACAATCTTTCGGTTAATCTCCTCCAGATCTTCTTTGGTATTAATATCCGGGTACTTATCGCTGACCATCATAAAACGGTTGTTGCCAAGAGGCTGGATTTCGTAGTAATCGTAAAAGTCAGCCAGTCTTGCGATGGATTCCGCAGACTTATTATTCAAAATGGCCTGATAAAGCTCTCCTGCTTCACATGCACTTCCTACAATCAGCCCTTCCCGGTATTCGTTCAGCACACTTTTGGGAATCCTGGGTCTTCTGGCGTAATAGGTCAGATGGGACTGGGTTATCAGCTGATAAAGATTATATCTGCCGATGTCGTTTTTAATCAGTATGATGATATGATAAGTGGGCAGCTTGCGGATAGCATTCGGATTCATATCTCCAAACCGGTTCATTTCTTTTAAGGTGGTAATGTTTTGTTCTTTCAGCATCTGGACAAACTTCACGAATATCTCAGATGTAGCGGCCGCATCATCCACCGCCCGGTGATGATTTTCAAGGGAAATCCCCAGTGCTTTTGCCACCACATTCAGCTTGTACTTGGATAATGTGGGCAGGAGCACTCTTGCCATCGCCACCGTATCCACATAAACAAAATGTGGTTCTATATCCTGATACCGGCAGTTCTGCTCAATGAATCCCACGTCAAATCCCGCATTATGCGCCACAAGCACGCCGTCTTTGGCAAATTCGAGAAACTGGGGCAGTATCGTCTCTATATCCGGATACCCCATGACCATTTCATCTGTAATGCTTGTCAGCTGTGTGATCTGAAACGGAATTGGTCTTTTGGGATTGACAAAGGTACTGAAACGGTCCACGATCTCTCCGTTTACAACCTTAACCGCACCAATCTCAATAATCTTATCTTTGATGGCGCTAAAGCCCGTCGTCTCCAGGTCAAATACGATATATGTATCGTCCAGCCGCTCATCCCCGGCGTTTACGGCAATCTCCGTCAGGTCATCCACGACATAACCTTCCACACCATAAATGACTTTAAACGGGTCATCTTTATCCAGTGTCTCGATAAAATGGTTGGCATCCGGGAAAGACTGCACAATTCCGTGGTCTGTAATCGCAACTGCAGGATGGCCCCAGTCATGGGCCCGCTTAACAATATCCTTTACCTCAGATACCCCGTCCATATCACTCATCTTTGTATGGCAGTGGAGCTCCACTCTTTTAGCCGGGCTCAGGTCCTTCCTTGTAACGGTAAAGTCGCCGCTTTTCTTGATTCCGGTCACCGAACCGATGGTCAGCTCTCCGTCAAACTTGTCAATGGTTGTGACCCCCTTGATTTTAACGAAAACTCCCTTTTTCAGATCCCCCAGCAGTTCCGGCAGCTGCTCATTCCTGGTGAACATCTTTACCGTAATTGTATCGGTAAAGTCCGTCACGGCAAACATCAGGATTGTCTTATCATTTCTGATTTCCCTGGTGTCAAAATTGATGATCTTGCCGTGGACGGTGATCTCTCCCATCTCGCTGACCACCTGTTCCAGGGTAATAGGTTCATCGTCGAAGTTCCGGCCGTAGATCAGACTTGGATCATCCCCCTGTTTGAGCGGTCTGTTGTAGTCCTTTTTCCTGAATTCTTTCTTTTTGAAATCACCATTCTTTGCGGACTCTCCGTTTTTCTCCTGTGATACGTCCTTTTTCCCGCCGCCATCTTCGGCAGCTTCTTCGCCTCTCTGCTTTGCCCGCCGTTCAAAAATCGCATTGATCTCCTGTTGGATCCTCTGTTCCTCATACTGGCGGTCGTGACCTTCTTCCGCCTCTCGGTATGTAACCCGGATGTCGGCTTTGATATGGAATCTCTGTTCATAAATCTCATGGAGCAGTTCCACTATATACTCCTGTTTTCCTTCGGAAACAATTGTATTGAGCATCTCCAGATACAGAATATCCCCGCCTTCAAAACGCATCTTTGCCTGTTCGAACATGCTTGCCGCCAGCACGCTGTGCTGCTTCAGTTCCTGCACAATGCTTTCACGGTATTCCATCATGAGCGTCCTTGCCGTATACTGCTCGGACAATGAATACTGTTCTTCCAGCCGGATGGATATCTTCGTATATCCGAACAGCTGCTCTTTGATTTTTTGTTCCATCTGCCATATATGCTTTTTCTGAATCAAATGCCTGCTTAAAATATGGACACGCAGAAAGTCCCGTTTTGAGTTTGTCGTGATCTTTTGGACCTCCACGTCTCCAAAAAGCATCTGTATATCTTCTTCCACTTTTAATGTCGGAAAAACATCAAAAAAAATCTTTTCGCTTCCTACCTTTTCCAATTTAACAACTCCTGTCGCAAGGTTTCCAGAAGTTCCTCTTCTTTCACCTTCTTCACGATTTCACCCTTCCTGATCAGAAGGCCTTCTCCAATTCCGCCTGCAATACCGATATCTGCTTCCTTTGCCTCACCCGGGCCGTTTACAACGCACCCCATGACAGCCACCTTAATATCCAGAGGTATATCAGCGACCATATTCTCCACCTGATTTGCAAGGCCAATCAGATCAATCTGTGTCCGCCCGCAGGTCGGACAGGATACAACTTCAATTCCGCCTCTGCGAAGCCCCAGTGTTTTCAATATCAGCTTTGCTGTTTTGATTTCTTCCAGCGGATCTCCTGTAAGGGAGACACGGATTGTATTGCCGATCCCCTCGTGCAGAATGATTCCAAGACCCACAGAAGACTTTACATTTCCCGCATATACGGTTCCCGCCTCTGTAATACCCACGTGGAGCGGATACGGACATCTGGATGCGATCAGTTCGTGTGCCTTAACACACATCATAACATCAGAAGATTTGATACTGACCACCAGATTATCGTATCCCATCTCCTCGATCATCCTAACCTTATCCAGTGCACTCTCTACGATTCCCTCTGCAGTCACACCGCCGTACTTCTCCAGCAGCGGTTTCTCCAGAGAACCACTGTTGACGCCTACACGGATGGGGACCAGATATTCCTTTGCCTTCTCCACAACGGCCTGCAGGCGCTCCCTGCTCCCAATATTGCCGGGGTTGATCCGGATCTTATCCGCGCCATTTTCAATTGCAGCAATTGCCAGTCTGTAATCAAAATGAATATCTGCGACTAATGGAATATGGATCTGTCTCTTAATTTCTTTCAGAGCATAAGCAGCATCCATGGCAGGCACCGCACAGCGTATGATCTCACAGCCTGCCGCTTCCAGCCTTAGTATCTGGGCCACTGTTGCCTCCACGTCCTCGGTCTTTGTATTCGTCATGGACTGGATTGCAACAGAATGTCCGCCGCCAATGAGCACATCTCCAATTCTGACTTCCCTTGTCTTTTCTCTTAACATATCCATACTTTAAACATCCTTTCTCTATGCACATTCCCCTGGCATCTGCGTCTGCAGTGACGTCTGCACTGCCGCTTTCATCCGATGGCTCAGTGCCGCCTTAATAAAAGCTCTGCCTGATCGTAGAAAAACAGGGAGTGCCTTCCCTGTTTTCCTGTCACTTTTTATCAAATATCATCTGATCTCCGTATTCTCTGTCTGTCAGCGTCAGTGTGCTCTTTTCAATGCTGTAATCATAGGTACCTTCCAGAGTATTTACTGCTGAATTCAGGCCTTCTGCGGTCACGGCTCCATCTGACTCATCTGCTGCCTTCTGTATCGCCTCATCATCTGCACGCAGTGTGAAAGTTTTGGTGTCTTTGTCGATACTGTATTTCATCTCTACGGATACGCCTTCACCCTCAAATTCTTCCGGCCATTCGAGCACAGCTGCTCCATTGCCCCTGATCGTTATGACCAGGCTGCTGTCCTCATGGCTCCACTTACCTTCTACCGGGTTAGCAGTAAAAAGCTTTATCACGAAAAAGGCTGCTATGATGATGATCAGCACGGTTGTCACAGCCATTACAGCCCTCCAGATCTGGTTTCTTTTTTCTTCGTTATTCTTTGCAATCATCCATATACTTCCCTTCTTTTTCCTCTCTTTCATTATACGAATTTTCACTGTCTGTGTCAACGGGTATCCCTCCCGCGCCAATAAGTGTTACTGTTCGCCGACAAACCAGTAAATAGTAATCAATTCGTGTCATATCGGCACTTTTATATTTCTTATGTTGATTTTTGACACAATTTGTCTATAAATTGTAACAAGCTGGTAAAATATACCATATTCTGGGAGGTGCCATAATGAAATTTGCATCTACATTGAAAAGGCTGAGGGAACAAAATCATATCACACAGAGGGAGCTGGCTGATTATCTGAAAGTGACGCGCTCAACCATAGCAGGTTATGAGACAAAGGGCAAACAGCCGGACTATGAACGACTGCTGCGTATCGCCGCATACTTCGGCGTCTCTGTCGATTATCTGCTCACAGGCTCCAATTCAGGAACCATAACAATCAGCAGCGCCTCTCCAGAGAGAGGTCGTGAAATCCTGATCTCTTATCTCCAGCTTTCGCCAGAATCAAAGCAGAAACTGGAAGAATACCTACATCTGCTGAAACTGAAAGAGCGAAACGAGGGAAAGGAATGAATAGATACTGGATCCTCAAAGCCTTTCTGCATGTAGACTGAATCCCTCATGCAGGAAGGTCTGCCTATGGGATCACTGATCCTAAACCAAACCGGAAGCCAAAATGTGTGTTTTGAACAGGAACTTTTCCTGTTTTCATACATATTTTGGCTTCCGGTTTTTTATCTGGATTTAACTCCAAAATTCCCCGATTATCATATATGACAATCAGGTCCTGATCACTGCTGCATATATCGCCGCAGAAATTCAAAGAGTATCTCCATCTCTTCTCTTGTCCCTACTGTTATGCGCAAATACTGCTCAATCCGTCTGCTGCCCCAGTAACGAACATAAATGTTCTCTTTTTTCAGAGCTGCAAACAGTTCTGCCGCATCGTAATCCGGATGTGAGGCGAATATAAAATTGGCTTTCGCATCCGGGAAGTGAAAGCCCAGTTTACTCAGTTCTGCCTTTGCCCACTCCCTGGTCTCTATTATTCTGGCCGTTGTTGCCTCAAAATATGCTTTATCTTTTACCGCTTCTGTACCACAGACAATTGACGGCAGGTTCATGGTATAAGAATTAAAGGAATATTTTACATCATTCAGGTATTTTATCAAAGCCGGACTGCTGATGGCATATCCGATTCTCATCCCCGCCATAGACCTTGCTTTTGAAAATGTCTGCACTACAATCAGGTTCTCATATTTGTCCAGAAGCTCCAGTGCCGACCTGCCTGCAAAATCTATGTATGCCTCATCTACAATTACAATCACGTCCTGATTATGTTTTATGATATCCTCTACAAACGCCAGATCTTCATATACGGCTGTGGGGGCATTGGGGTTCGGGAATATGATTCCCCCATTTTCCTTATAATAATCCTCCCTTTGGATACAAAAGTCTTCATCCAGCCTGGGACACTCATATGGGATGCGATAGAGCTCTGCCCATACTTTATAAAACGAATATGTAATATCAGGGAACAATATCGGTTTGTCTGAATTGAAAAAAGTCAGAAAGCACATGGACAACACATCATCTGAACCGACTCCGACAAATACCTGGTCTGTTGCTACTCCATAATGCTCTGCCAGAACTTCTGCAAGTGCGCCTGCTGCAGGATCCGGGTAGAGACGCAGACGGTCTGCCGCCAGATCTTTTATCGCTTGAATCACTCCCGGCGCCGGGGGATAAGGATTTTCATTTGTGTTAAGCTTAATAACTTTTTCCTGCGGCTGCTCGCCCGGAACATAAGGCTCTACTTTACGTATATTTTCTAATATTTTTGCATTTGGTTCCATTCTGCTGCTCCTGTCTACCTGTACTCCGCTGCCAGTTCTGCAAATTTAGGAAGAGAATTTACAATTGTCTCATAAGATACACAATATGCCAGTCTTACATAGCCCGGACATGCGAACGAGGAACCTGGCACGATCAATACATTGTACTTCTTCGCTGCTGCACAGAATTCTTTTTCGTCTGCAACCGGTGATTTTACGAACAGATAAAAAGCTCCTTCCGGTTTGATGCACTCAAAGCCCAGCTCTTTTAATCCATTATATAATGTTTCTCTGTTTCTATTATAATAAGAAATATCTGTTTTTTCGTTCAGGCACTTCTTTACCACCTTCTGCTGCAGGGTAGGTGCATTAACAAAACCCAGGATTCTGGTTGCTACATTCGCTGCACCAATCAGTTTTTCACTGTCGGCCGCCTCGTCCGGGATCACCAGATAACCGATACGTTCCCCGGGAAGTGACAGGGACTTGCTGTAGGAGTATCCGACAACCGTGTTGGCATAATACTTTGTAAGATACGGAACTTCCACTCCGTCATATGCCAGTTCTCTGTACGGCTCATCAGATACCAGGTAGATATCTGTCTGGTATTCTTTTTGTTTCGCCTCCATGATTGCAGCCATCTTCTGAATCGTCTCTTCCGAATAAACAACACCGGTCGGGTTGTTCGGAGTATTGACAATGACTGCCTTTGTCTTCGATGTTATTTTTGCCTCAAATTCATCCAGTTTTGGCTGGAATGTGGCTGTATCAGGGGAAATCTCAACAAGAACTCCGTCATAATTGTTCGTATAGCTTCTGTACTCCCCGAAATACGGTGCAAACGCGATTACCTCATCACCAGGGTTCAGAAGTGACTTAAGAATGACATTCAGTCCGCCTGCCGCGCCGACTGTCATCGTAATATTCTTAGACGCAAAATATGTACCAAATCTATTATTTAATGATTCCGCGATGGCCTGCCTTACATCCTCATAGCCGGCATTACTGTTCGTGTAACCGTGAAGCACAACGGGATTCTCTTCATCAAGCAGCTCTCTGATGGCTTCCTTGACAGCCTCAGGCGCCGGTACATTGGGATTGCCCAGGCTGAAATCGTATACGTTCTCTGCCCCGTAAATACCGGCCAGACGGTTGCCCTCTTCAAACATTGCACGGATCGCAGAACTGTTTGCGACCATATTTTCCATTTTCTTTGAAATCATTATCCTCTCTCCTTTTCTGCTTTTCATATATTCACGGGCATCGGACGATGCCCGGTTGGCAGTTCTGCAGCCAGGGCCGCAAAAACAGATTCTTTATTCTGCAGTGCGGGCTGCTTTTTTAGTAACAACTCCTTTTTCTACCAGAAAGGCTGGTTTGTAAGAAAGCTTTGCCTTCCTGAGCCCTTCTGCCCCCGTATCATCTTCACGGTTTACATATTTATAATCCATACATTCATGTTCCACAAACTGCTGGTTGATCATCGGATAAGCACCATCGATGCCTGCAAAGGCCTTTTCCACATGAACAACAAAGGTATCATCGCAGATCGGTTCTCCGATTGCAAACGCGGCAATCTCTCCATTCACCCTGATAATACCGCCGGTCTGCCCAAGCTCTCTATACAGACGCAGTGAATTTAACGTAACACACATCTCCGCATTCTTTTCCGGATCCTCCTCACAGCCATTCTGATTCCGCCATCTAAGCGCCATCTGAAAGCATTCTTCCTGGTTTTTTTCATCCAGTGTCTCATAACACCAGTCAGGATTCGCAGTCTTAAACTTATTGATATGGTTCCGTTTGCTGTGCAGCTTCTTGCCTGCCAGCGTGGCCAGTTTTTCTGACTCATACACATAATCTGCCTGATCCCTGTCATACTCAACCTGGTATTCACCGGGGTACCATTCTTCCATCTGCGCAAAATTTTCTTCCGTTACATTATAAAGTTTTAATGGATATCCTTTCTCCCGGCTATACTTCATAAGAAATTCCAGTGCCCTTTTCACACAGTGCGGCTCACCCGCCGGATAAGCAAATGCAAGATCGAATTCATCATCCTGGAATATCAGGGCATCTTCTATAACCGCATACTTCACATGGTAATGTCTTGACCATAGATATACGTTGCTGAAAGTCCTTTCACAGCTCCTGCTGGGTGCTTTGCTGAAATAGGAAGTAATTATCTCCCGGTCTTCCAGCTCCGGCCGCTTAAACTTTATATCGTCCATTCCTAACCTTCTCTTTCTGAATGTAATTCCTAACATTTTTTTGAATAATTTTAACCCAGGGCCAAATTATACTTTGTTAGTATACCACATTTTCCGTTTATCTGACAATAAAACTGTATATATTTGAATTTTAGCCCCGTGAACGGGGAAGGTTGTAAAGAATCTTTCACCAGGTGAAGCAATCCGGATTTCCGTTTACTGCATCCCATTTTTTCTAAACTGCATCTGGTACAGTCCGGCGTAAATCCCCTGTTGTTCCAACAGTTCCTCATGTGTTCCTTCTTCACTTATACCTTTATCGGTCATAACCAAAATACGCTGTGCATTGCGGATAGTAGATAATCGGTGTGCAATCACAAAGGTCGTTCGGTTCTTTGCCAGATTCTCCATTGACTGCTGTACTACCTTTTCACTCTCATTATCCAGCGCCGATGTGGCCTCATCGAAGATCAGCACCTCCGGATTTTTTAAAAAGACCCTGGCAATCGAAAGACGCTGCTTCTGTCCTCCCGACAGCTTTACGCCGCGCTGTCCAATATCTGTATCATATCCATCAGGGAAATTCATGATAAACTCGTGGGCATTGGCATTTTTAGCCGCCCGGATCACATCCTCATCAGTAGCCTCCGGCCGCCCATAACGAATATTATCCATAATACTTCCCGCAAATAGATAGACATCCTGCTGTACGATCCCAATGTGGCCGCGCAGCTCTTCCAGCTTAATGTGCCTGATATCAGTTCCGTCCAGATAAATCCCGCCCTCCGACACTTCATAAAAACGCGGGATCAGGCTGCACAGAGTTGTTTTCCCCACGCCCGAAGGTCCTACAAGCGCGATATAATCGCCTGCCGCCACTTTAAGATCCAGATTGTCCATGACTTTCTCGTTCTCATTCTCATAATAGAAAGAAACCTTTTTAAACTCAATATCGCCCTTCACTTCTTTCAGCGAAACCGCATCCGGCTCATCGGCAATATCCGGTGCGATAGACAATACTTCCAGAAATCTCTCAAAGCCTGAGTAGCCGTTCTGGAATTGTTCCGTAAAGTTCACAAGTTTCTTTACGGGTTCTGTAAAGTTATTAATATAAAGCAGAAACGTAATCAGATCCGTCACGACGATGGAGCCAGTGAGCATCATACTCACGCCGGACAGCAGTACGATAACTGTAATAAGTGTGCTCATTGCCCCAAGTCCGGAATTATAAATACCCATATACTTGTAGCTCGTCTTCTTCGCTGCCACAAAATTATCATTGCCTGCCTTGAATTTTTTCATTTCCACATTTTCATTCGCAAATGATTTTACTACCCGGATGCCCGAAAGACTGTCTTCTATCTGACTGTTGATGTCCGCAATCTTTTCCCGGTTTCTTTTAAAGGCAGTCTTCATTCTTCCATTATAATAGAAAGCAAATATAGCCATGACCGGAATAAAAGCAAAAGCAATCAAAGCCAGTTTGACATTCACAGTCAGCAGAATCACAAATGAACCAATAATTTTAATAATAGAAATCACAAGATCCTCTGGCCCGTGGTGGAGCAGCTCGCTGATATCAAACAGATCGCTTGTAATTCTGGAAAGCAGGTGTCCGACTTTCTGGTTATCATAAAATGCGAATGTCAGTTTCTGATAATGGCCGAAAATGTCGCTTCTCATGTCTGCTTCCATCTTTGCACCCATAATATGCCCGAAATAAGCTATGTAGAAATTACAGAAGACCTCCAGCGCCACAAGGGACAGCATTATGGCTCCCAGTACCAGAATCGCATGTCTGGCATCGGCCTTGTTAAAGTAAATGACGTCGTTCGTAATATACCGGACAATCATCGGAATGACCAAAGTCACTGCTGCTCCCAGTATGGCAAAAAACATGTCACTATAAAACAGCCCTTTGTATGGCTTATAGTAGGCAAATAATTTTTTCAGTTTTTCTCTCATAGTCTCTCTTCCCTCTCTCACTATAACAAATGATACGCTTACAATATTACTCCTGTTCTGCCTTATTTGTAAACTAACTTATTATATATTTTGTTCTGTTTTGCTTCTGCAGCGGCCGCAGACCATATTCCCTGTATGCCGCCCAACTGTTATTCATTGACCCCCGAGTACCAATCCAACAGCAAAACTAAAAAAATCTTAATAAAATATCCGATATATATTAAGAAGATACTGAAATAATTGAAATATCATTAAAACTATACAGACAAGCAACAAGGAGGAAACTGAAATGGCTGCTATTCTCATCACGCTCTACCCGCTTTTATGTGTTTTTGTGCCCTGTCTCATCTATGTGTTTATCCGCGCACGCAAACCCGGAAACCACCTGAGCAGAGCACATTTTATCTGGGTGATTCTTTTTCTGATCTACCTGAATATGGTACTGGAGACAACGGGGATCGGAACAATATGGGATATCGGCAGGTACGACGGCATCATCTCACTGGATAAGATTAACCTGATCCCATTAAACGACGGACTGGAGCTTTCCCAGATCCTGAATATCTTCATGTTTATGCCTCTGGGCTTTCTCCTGCCTCTGCTCTGGAAGAATTACCGGTCACTGTCCCGGATCCTTCTGGCCGGTGCCTGTTACTCGCTGTTCATCGAACTATGCCAGCTATTCAATAACAGAGTAAGCGATATCAATGACCTTATTATGAACACGCTTGGCGCTCTGGCGGGTTATCTGGTCTGGATCCTTTTCAGGCGGCTGTTCCCCCGGACAGGCACCAGAAAAGAACTTGCTCTCTCCGCACATGAACCAGCTGTATACATGGCGCTGAGCATTCTTTCACATTTTCTCCTGTGTAACTGGAGATGGGCGGTCAGTATGTTGTATACGTAACAGGCTGTGCGTATGTGGAATGCGAAATGAAAAGAGCGCTGCACAGACCGCCCAAGTATACACTTGAGCGGCCTGCGGCGCTCTTTTCATTCCCTTTTTTCTAATGCTTTATTAATCTGATATACTCATCCAGTTGTGCCTCTTCCAAGTCTGCAATCATATCTGCAAAAGGCTGCAGGCTTTGATTTACCGCATACTCTTCCAGAACGTTATAATACCGCAGCCTGTCCTCTTTCGCGATTGAAACCGGCAGAAATCCATTCAGCATTAACTGATAATTCATGAGAAGTCTTGAGGTTCTTCCGTTACCGTCAACGTAAGGATGAATCCTTACAAATTCTGCATGTGTCCAGACCGCCAGTTCAATTGGATTTAATTCCTTTTTATATGGCATATCTGCATAGAAGTTCTTAATCTGAATATACATCTCGTTTCCCGAAGGAGGCCTGTGTGCCGCACCAGTGATTCGGATTTCCTGATTGCGATAGATTCCGCCAGCTATAATATTTTCCGTCAGTATAGCATGAATATCTTTCACAATATTCTCATTCAATTCCTGGTCTTTTGCAATGCATTGTTTGACATATGAATATGCTTTTCTGTGATTCGTCACCTCATATATTTCCCGAAGATCTTTTCCCCCCACAGAAATGCCATCCTCAAGAATCACCTTTGTCTCCATTAAAGTTAATGTATTTCCTTCAATTGCCGTTGAATTATGAGTATAGGTCAACTCAAAATCTTTTTCATAGGAAGACAGCGTAATCTTTTCAATAGATGACTTCCCTTTTTCATATATTCTTTTCTTTTCATTCAGCCTTTGAAATTCCATTACTTTTTACCTTTCATATACCTTGCTGCGCAAAGCGCGTCCAACCGTGAAAGTATACATTACGAAATGCCAGGGTATATCATGCCTAATCCTCATTCATATTCGCCAGTTTCGCTGCCTGGTCTGCTGCAATGAGGCTGTCTATAATTTCATCCAGATCTCCGTTTAGAATCGTATCCAGCTTGTGCAGTGTCAGCTTGATCCTGTGATCTGTGACCCTTCCCTGTGGGAAGTTGTAGGTTCTGATTTTCTCGGAGCGGTCCCCTGTTCCGATCTGGCTTCTTCTGGCCTCCGCCTCGGATGCCTGCTGTTTTTCCAGTTCCAGGTCAAATAACTTGGAACGGAGCAGACGGAATGCCTTTTCCTTATTCTGCAGCTGTGACTTCTCTGTCTGGCTGTAGATAACAATCCCGGTCGGATAATGCGTCAGGCGCACCGCAGAGTCCGTTGTATTGACGCACTGTCCGCCGTTTCCTGAGGCGCGCATAACGTCGATACGGATATCCTTCTCTTCAATGACCACATCAACTTCTTCAGCCTCGGGCATAATTGCAACCGTAATGGTAGAGGTATGGATTCTGCCTCCGCTCTCCGTCTCCGGCACACGCTGTACGCGGTGTACACCACTCTCATATTTTAAACGGGAATATGCTCCCTGTCCGGTAATCATAAATACACATTCCTTGAAACCGCCGATTCCATTCTCATTCAGGGAGATCATCTCCACTTTCCAGCGGCGTCCCTCTGCATAGTGTACGTACATACGGTAGATCTCTGCTGCAAACAGAGCGGCCTCATCCCCGCCTGCACCGGCGCGTATCTCAACAATTACGTTCTTGTCGTCATTCGGGTCCTTTGGAAGCAGCAGAATCTTCAGTTCCTGCTCCAGCTCTTCTACACGGGCCTTGGAATCATTCAGTTCTTCTTTTGCCATTTCCCGCATCTCTTCATCGGACTCTTCCTCCAGCATGGCAAGGCTGTCCTCTATGTTCTGTTTGCTTTTCTTATACTCTCTATATGCCTCTACAATCGGATTCAGATCACTCTGCTCTTTCATCAGCTTCCGAAAACGTACCGGATCATTGGCTACATCCGGCTCCTGCAGTTCACCCATCACTTCCTCGTAACGGATCAGCAAATCTTCTAATCTGTCAAACATTTTTCTCTATCCTTTCTACAACTCACTTCATACATCATACACGCCCCAGACGACCCGGTCAAGTCCTGCCAGATCCTTTTTTACACTGACACGGGAATAGCCTGCCTCCCACATCATAGCGCTAACGGCCTCTCCCTGATCGGCCCCGATCTCAAACAGAAGACTGCCTCCGCTTACGAGACAGTGCTTTGCCTCCCGTACAATCTTTCTGTAGAAATACAGACCGTCCGCCCTGCCGTCCAGCGCAAGAACCGGGTCATGTCCTTTTACTTCCTCCTGCAGAGTCTCTATTACATCGGTTCTGATATAAGGCGGGTTGGATACAATCATCTGAAAGCTCCCCTCCACCTGTTCAAAGAGATCACTGTGCAGAAAATCCGCATCAATATGAAGAGCATCTGCATTTGCCCTGGCAGTTTCCAGAGCCTTTTCCGAAACATCCACTCCCAGGCCCTTGGACTGCATCTGTTTATTTTTACTAATGTAATGCAGCATACTTAATAAGATACAGCCTGATCCGGTACACATATCGAGCAGCCGGAATGTTTTTCGGGCTTCCTCACAGCCATCCCCCGCACCGCGGTTTCCTGCAAATGAACAGCTCATATGCTCCATATATTTTTCTGCCGCCCCCAGAGCCTCCTCGACCAGCACTTCCGTGTCCTGTCTCGGAATCAGTACATGTTCATTCACCTGAAACTCCAATCCCATGAACTCCTGAGTTCCCGTCAGATGCTGAAGCGGAATTCTCTGTGCTCTTCTTTCTATATAATCTGTATACTGCTTTTCCTGCGCTTCAGTGAGCAGTTTGTCCGGCATAGCGTAATACATCGCTCTGCCAACTCCACTGACATACTCCAGAAGATACCATGCATCCAGCCGTGCATCTGTTATTCCTGCCCCGGCAAGCCTGTTCTCACCTTTCTGGTATGCTTCCTGCAGTGTCATATCTGCTGCCCCTCTGCCACGGTACGCTCTGTGAATCCCGCAGGTTCTGCTGTCTGCCCGGCAGTATGAACGATTTTATGATCCGCCATTTCGGCTTCCTCTCCGGACGCCTCCTCTGGAAACTCCATACCGAAATTCTCCGCCAGATATGCCTTCCAGTTAAAGACTGCTTCCACTGCACAGATCGCAACCTCAATCATGCCGTCATCCGGCTCTTTCGTGGTCAGATTCTGCACCCACATTCCCGGTTTGCTCAATAAATTAATAAAATAATTGTCACTGTTTCCGGCCAGCT
Organism: Faecalicatena fissicatena; assembly: GCA_001028025.1. GTDB lineage: Bacteria > Bacillota > Clostridia > Lachnospirales > Lachnospiraceae > Faecalicatena > Faecalicatena fissicatena_A. The sequence continues at coordinate 34,221 of LDAQ01000059.1, forward strand.
TGATAATCTCATATGATACCCCTGCAATCAGAGGAAGAAGCGCAATACGCAGCACAACTCTCATCACCTGCGACTCTGCCGTAATAAAGAAGCAGAATATAATGCTGACAATCATGACAAAAAACAGAAAGCTGGTCCCGCAGCGTTTATGCTGCTTGGAGCTTTTCCGTACATTGTCCACATTCAGGACAAGTCCGTGTTCAATACAGTTAATACACTTATGTTCTGCCCCGTGGTACATAAAGGTTCTCTGAATATCTTCCATCCTGGATACGAGCAGAATATATCCCAGAAAAATTGCCAGACGGATTACGCCCTCCAGAATGGTGATTACCCCTCTGGATGTAATGTGCTTCCGCAGTATATTACTCAAAAAATAAGGAAGAATCATAAAAATTGCAACCGCAAGAACTACGGAAAATGCGACCGTCAGGTTCATCAGCAGTTTATCCTGCTTCTCCTTCTTTGCAATCGCTTCCTCTGTCAGTTCCACCTCTGTCTCTTCTTCCTCTTCAAAAAAGCTTGCTGAAAACATCAGAGTCTTCATTCCCAGAACCAGGGAATCTACAAAATTGAAGATACCGCGTATAAAAGGGATCTTCATCATCGGTTTAAATGGGATTACACTGTTATACTCCTGTATATCAACCGCTATCTCTTTATCAGGCTTCCTGACTGCCACCGCATACTGATTTCCATTCTTCATCATGATGCCTTCCAAAACAGCCTGTCCGCCTATGTTCGATGACTTCATGCACCCTCCTGTCTTCTGTACCAGAAAAGGGTCAGTTCCTTCTTCACCGAAGTTGCTGACCTTCTGATCCAATCTGCATATATAGTTGCCTGTAACCCAAGAACAGGCTGAGATATCTCACCTCAGCCTGCAATAAGTCATTCCTATTTCATACCATATTTCTTATTGAACTTGTCAACACGTCCGCGAGCCTGATTTGCTTTCTGCTGTCCAGTGTAGAATGGATGGCATTTGGAACAGATTTCCACGTGGATGTTCTCGTTTGTTGATCCTGTTACAAATGTGTTTCCGCAGTTGCAAGTTACTGTCGCCTGATGGTACTCTGGATGGATTCCTTCTCTCATGATTTTCACCTCTCTATTTTAAAATATAGTTATTATAATCTCTAAACAGCTTTGTTATTGTATCATAAGATTTTCAGTTTTGCAAGCGATATTTCAGAATAATCTATTAAAACGAAGTCTTTTTTGTATGTTTGGTTTGTGTTATAATTCCCGTAGTAAATCTAATCTAATTACAAAGGAGTTATTCTTATGGATATCACTGCCCCGATTATCGAACTTTCCGCCTCCACATTTCTGATCGTATGCCCGTTTCTTTTTTTAGCCGGGCTTGTAGACGCAATCGGAGGCGGCGGAGGGCTGATCTCTCTTCCCGCCTATCTGATCGCAGGACTTCCTCCGCATATGGCAGTTGCCACCAACAAAATGTCTTCCACCTGCGGGACCTCCCTCGCCACCTTCCGGTTCATCAAAAACGGTCTCGTCAGCTTCAGACTGGCCCTCCCCTCCGTGGTCGCCGCAATTGCCGGTTCTTTTATTGGTGCACATATCTCTATGGTTGTCCCTGAGAAGATCATGCTGTATGTACTGATCGGCATACTGCCCGTATCCGCCTTCCTTGTCCTGAATAAAAAGCTGTTCCACGACAATGGAAGCGACTCTGTTACACTGGACAAAAGAACTTATATTACAGCGGTAACCGCTGCATTTATCATCGGCATCTATGACGGATTCTACGGGCCGGGAACCGGTACGTTTCTGATCATTGCTTTTACTGTATTTGCAAAACTCAGTATAAAAACAGCCAACGCGCAGGCCAAAGTAATCAATCTGACGACCAATATTACATCGCTTATCATCTTTCTGTTAAACGGCCAGGTGCTGATCCCCGTAGGGATTGCAGCCGCGTTGTGCAATATGGCCGGCGGCTACCTTGGCGCGGGTATGGTTATGAAAAACGGAGCCAAAATTGTAAAGCCCAGTATCCTTCTGGTGCTCTTTCTTCTGCTTCTGAAGGTCCTGAATGTATACTAGACTGCGTTCGTCAGCACTCTCTAGAGAAATTTCTTTTTGATTACGACCTGAACCAGATCCGCATTACTCTTTGTCTGTGAGAATATATTCAGCAGATTGTCCACTGCTTCCTCCGCTTTCAGGCCGTTCATCGCCCTGCGTATAATATAGACTGCATCCTGCTCCTCTCTGCTGAGCAGGAGGTCTTCCCTTCTTGTCCCGGATTTCGGGATGTCAATGGCCGGGAATACTCTCTTTTCCTGGAGTTTTCTATCCAGTACCAGTTCCATGTTGCCTGTTCCTTTGAACTCCTCATATACGACATCATCCATCTTGCTTCCGGTCTCCACAAGCGCCGTTGCCAGGATTGTTAGGCTTCCGCCCTCTCTCATATTTCTGGCAGCACCAAAGAACCGCTTCGGCATATGGAGCGCCGCCGGATCAAGACCACCGGAAAGTGTTCTTCCTGAAGGCGGTACCGTCAGGTTGTATGCGCGGGCAAGCCTTGTGATACTGTCGAGCAGAATCATAACATCCTTGCCATGTTCCACCAGTCGTTTAGCGCGTTCAATTACCATCTCAGAAACCCTTTTATGGTGCTCCGGCAGTTCATCAAAGGTGGAATAAATAACTTCTACATTCGGCCCTGCAATCGCCTCACGGATGTCTGTCACTTCCTCCGGACGCTCATCTATCAGAAGGATCAGCAGGTGCATATTCGGCTCTCTTTTCTGTACGGAAAGCGCCACTTCCTTCAGCAGCGTCGTTTTACCGGCCTTCGGAGGAGATACGATCATACCTCTCTGCCCCTTTCCTATAGGGGAAAGCAGGTCGACAATGCGCATTGCCGTAGAACTTCCCGGCGTCTCCAGACGAAGTCTCTGATTCGGGAATATAGGGGTCAGATCCTCAAAATTATGCCGCTTCATCGCGTCTGACGGCCTCATGCCGTTGATCGTAGAAACATATAAAAGAGCGCTGAATTTCTCGGACTGTGTTTTTACTCTCGTATTACCGGAAATAATATCTCCGGTTTTCAGATTGAATCTTCTGATCTGGGAGGGCGATACATAGACATCGTTTTCTCCCGGCAGATAGTTCTCGCAGCGGATAAACCCATATCCGTCCGGCAGCACTTCCAGAATTCCATTGGCCGCTTTGCCGCTGTCCAGCTGTTCAATATCTGTTCCTTCCTTTTTTTCCTTCAGTTCTTCTTTTACTTCTTCTTTGGCCTCTGCCCTGGCCTCTTCCATCTTTTCTTTTTCATCCTGGGCAAGCATAGTGTCGATCAGTTCACTTTTCTTCATAGCTGATACACCCTTCATTTTGCGTGCTTTCGCCAGGTCTTTTAATGTTGCAAGCGGCAGAGATTCATACTTTTCTCTCGTCATAATGCGTTATTTCCTTTCTTAAATAAATATATGGCTTTTCTACGGTATTCTTTTGAATTTAAATAAATGTCGCGGGAACCTTTAGTCTGAAGTGACTTGTCCGAATTCAGGCATCTGCCTGTATCCTTAAAGATATATCCTTAAAGATATATTAAATCTGTTGCCATTATACATCATCTCATTTGAAAAGGAAAGTTTTTTTTCAAAAAATATGCGTCTTTCTCCAGAGTTTCCTGCTTGCACTGATTTTGCAAGAGTGTTATTATATTGGACAGATAGTAAGAACAAATAAAAATATGAAGATACTGCGAGGTAAGAAAAATGACAAACAGTGAAAAAGCATTGCAGATGCACGAACAATGGCACGGAAAGATAGAAACAACTGCAAAGGCCCACGTGAATTCCCGCGAAGACCTTGCCGTTGCCTATACCCCGGGAGTTGCAGAGCCCTGTAAGGTAATCGCACAAGATCCGGAAGCTGCTTATAAATATACTATAAAATCAAATACAATTGCAGTTGTATCAGACGGAAGCGCAGTCCTCGGCCTCGGCAATATTGGTGCCCTGGCAGCCATGCCGGTAATGGAGGGCAAGGCCGTTCTGTTTAAAGAATTCGGAGGCATCAATGCAGTTCCGATCTGCCTTGATACTCAGGATACCGAAGAAATCATCAGAACCGTAGTAAATATTGCTCCCGCATTTGGCGGAATCAATCTGGAAGATATCGCTGCTCCGCGCTGTTTTGAGATCGAGGATCGTTTAAAAGAACTGCTGGACATCCCCGTATTCCACGATGACCAGCACGGCACCGCAATCGTTGTTCTGGCCGGAATCATCAATGCACTGAAGGTAACCGGAAAAGAAAAAGAACACTGCCGTGTTGTTGTCAACGGAGCGGGATCCGCCGGTGTTGCCATTACCAGGCTCCTTCTTACATATGGTTTTCGTAATGTTACAATGTGTGATATCAACGGCATCATCAGCAAAGCCTCCCCAAATCTGAACTGGATGCAGCAGAAGATGACAGAAGTTACGAATCCTGACGGACAGACGGGTACACTGGCAGATGCCCTTCAGAGTGCGGATATTTTTGTAGGCGTCTCCGCCCCCAATATTGTAACAAAGGAAATGGTAGCCTCTATGAATCGGGATGCAATCCTCTTCGCTATGGCAAACCCGGTACCGGAGATCATGCCTGACCTGGCAAAAGAAGCCGGTGCAAAAGTAGTTGGAACCGGACGCTCTGACTTTCCGAACCAGGTGAATAATGTGGTTGCTTTCCCTGGAATTTTCAAAGGCGCTCTTGAGGGGCGTGCTTCCCAGATTACAGAAGAAATGAAGCTTGCTACTGCCAAAGCGATCGCCGGCCTTGTTGCCGATGAAGATTTGAACGAAAACAACATTCTTCCGGAAGCTTTTGATCCGCGCGTAGCCGAAGCTGTGAGCAAAGCAGTAAAGGAACTGATATAGATGATTCGCTGGGGGGAAAAGCGTTACCATTCCATGGACTATGATTTGAAAACGGCCTATGGAGAAAAAGTATACAAGATCACCCTGGACGGCGGTATGACCTGCCCGAACCGTGACGGCACATTGGGACACGGTGGCTGTATCTTCTGCAGCTCCGAAGGCTCCGGTGATTTTGCCGGTTCAAGGGCATGTTCCATCTCGGAACAGATTGCAGCCGGTAAACGGGAGCTGAGCGGAAAACGCCCGGTTCATTCTTATATTGCCTACTTACAGGCTTATACCAATACGTACGCACCGGTGTGCCGCCTGGAAGAGCTGTACATGGAAGCCATTGCAGACCCGGAAGTCCGGATTCTCTCCATCGCTACCAGGCCCGACTGTCTTGGCACCGATGTTTTGGAGCTGCTTGGCAGAATCAACCGGATCAAGCCGGTATGGATCGAACTGGGGCTTCAGACCATACATCCAGCCACTGCCAGGTATATCCGGAGAGGCTATGAGCTTCCCGTTTTTGAAAAAGCGGTCCGTGATCTCAGAAGCATGGGGATTACCGTAATTGTACACACCATCCTCTATCTGCCCGGCGAAACTAACGAACAGATGCTGGAGACCGTGGATTATCTGAACCGCATGGATATTCAGGGCATAAAGCTGCAGCTTCTGCACATTTTAAAGGGTACAGATCTGGCGCTGGAATATGAACGCCATCCATTTCCGGTACCTGATATGGAGGACTATATTCAGTTTTTGGGCATGTGTATCTCACGTCTGAATCCTCAGACCGCAATACACCGCCTGACCGGGGACGGTCCCAGCGAACTTCTGATTGCCCCCTTATGGAGCAGTAATAAACGAACTGTCCTGAATACGCTGCACCGCTATCTGAAGGAGCAGGATATCTGGCAGGGAAAGGAGTATTATGACTGAATCATTTACCTTATATAAGTTAATCGTATTATACATGTTGGAAAAAGTGGACTTTCCGCTGACGACATCCCAGATCTCGGAATTTATTCTGGACAAAGGCTATACTACCTACTTTAAACTGCAGGAGACCCTATCGGAAATGGTAGATTCCGGGCTGCTTCGGGTTGAGACTACCCACAACCGTACTTTATATCATCTGACGGAAAACGGGGCAGAGACGATCCAGTTCTTTAAGAATAAAATTTCCCCTGCTATCCAGAGTGATATTGATGAATTTTTAAAAGAAAAGAAATATGATCTGAAAGAAGAAGTTGCTATAAAATCCGATTATTACCTGAATACAAACCATGAATATGAGGTGCGCTGCCAGATCGTGGAAAATGGCTTCAGCCTGATTGATCTGAAAATCACCGTGCCAACGGAGATTGAGGCCGAAACCATTGCCAGCAACTGGTCAAAGGAGAGCCAGGAGATCTATACCTCACTCCTGTCTCAGCTTCTCTAAATATTCACGTATTGTCTTTTCGTATCCAAGGACGCCCGGTTCATAGAATCTGGCGTCTTTTATTTCGTCCGGAAGGTATTGCTGCTTTACATAGTGTCCCGGGTAATCGTGGGCATATTTGTACCCCACTCCGTGTCCCAGCTTCTGCGAACCTTTGTAATGAGCATCCTGCAGATGTGCAGGAACCGTTGTCTTATGCCGTCTTACACTTTCTGTCGCGGCAAAGATAGCATTTGTGGCCGAATTGCTCTTTGGTGCTGACGCGACATAGGTCACCGCCTGGGAAAGGATGATCTGTGCCTCCGGCATCCCGATGCGCTCCACCGCCTGTGCCGCCGATACCGCTACCGTCAGGGCCATGGGGTCAGCATTCCCCACATCCTCTGAAGCACAGATCATAATACGGCGTGCGATAAACTTAATATCTTCCCCTGCGTACAGCATTTTCGCCAGATAATAAACGGCTGCATCGGGGTCTGACCCTCTCATGCTTTTTATAAAAGCAGAGCTTGTATCGTAATGGTTATCTCCGGTCTTGTCATACCGTACAACGCGCTTCTGTATACATTCAGAGGCCACATCCAGCGTGATATATATGAGCCCGTCCGCGCTTCTCTCTGTCGTCAGGATTCCCAGTTCCACCGCATTCAATGCGTTTCTTGCATCCCCGCCTGATACGTCAGCCAAAAATTCCAGTGCATCTTCTGTGATCTCCGCCTTAAAGGTCCCCATCCCCTTCTCCTTATCATAGACGGCCCGTTTCAGCAGAGTCTTTACATCCTCCCTGCTCAGGGACTTCAGCTCAAACACACTGGATCGTGAAAGCAGCGCCCCGTTCACTTCAAAATACGGATTCTCTGTCGTTGCCCCGATCAGCGTGATGGTGCCGTCCTCCACGTAAGGTAGCAGATAATCCTGCTGCCCCTTATTAAACCGATGGATCTCATCGATGAAAAGGATGGTCTTCTTCTGATACATCCCAAGCAGCTCTTTTGCCCCTTTTACCACCTCTTCCATATCCTTTTTCCCTGCAATGGTTGCATTAATCTGCTTAAACTCTGCACTTGTGGTATTGGCAATCACCTTGGCCAGCGTCGTCTTTCCGGTTCCCGGAGGTCCGTAAAAAATCAGGGAACCCAGCTTGTCCGCTTTAATCGCCCGGTACAGCAGTTTGTCTCTTCCTATGATGTGCTGCTGCCCCACCACTTCTTCCAAAGAAGACGGACGCATGCGGGAGGCCAGCGGCGACTCTTTTTCCTTCGTTGTTTCTCTCATATAATCAAATAAATCCATTACTTTTCCTTTCTTAAGTCAATCTTCTCTTATCAGATCCCGCACTGCCTCACCGGCAATCAGAAGTCCCGCAACCGGGGGCACAAAGGAGATACTGCCCGGTATGCTGCGGCGCTGCCCCTTATCTTCTCCGGTCTCTCTGGCAGAAGTATCAATAGGTTTTTCTTTGGAATACAGTACTTTCAGGTGATAAATCCCCCGGGCTTTGAGTTCCTTTCTCATCACCTTGCACAGGGGACACACGCTTGTATTGGAGATATCCGTGATCTCAAACATCTCCGGGTGCAGTTTGTTTCCGGTTCCCATACTGCTGATGAGCGGTATATCCAGCCGCAGGGCCAATTCTGCCAGGGCCAGCTTCGCAGTGACCGTATCTATGGCATCTATGATATAATCCGGCCTTTCCTCAAACAGTGCTTCCAGATTATCCGGAAGCACAAACATCTCATATGTTTTTACCCGGATCTGAGGATTGATATCTCTGATCCGCTCTTTCATGACTTCTGTCTTATATATTCCGATAGTACTGTGATAGGCAATGGACTGCCGGTTAATATTGGTAAGTGATACGGTATCATTATCAACCAGCGTCAGACGGCCGACACCGCTGCGTGCAAGTGCTTCTATGCAGTGTGATCCAACACCGCCGACGCCAAACACCATGACGGAAGCCGCCTTCAGGCGCTCCACGCTCTCCTTTCCTATCAGTAATTCGGTTCTGGAATATTCATTTATCATCTTATCCTCCATTAGGGGCGCTCTTTGGGTATACGTTATTTGCCCGTCAATCCAGCATCAGTTCATCCACGGTCACAAACTCATATCCTTCTGCCTGGAGCAGATCGATAATGCGCAGCGCCGCTTTTACTGAACTGTCATAACAGTCATGCAACAGAATAATATCATTTTCCTGCGCTTCCGTCACTACTTTATTGACAATTTCATCTACATTTTCTGTCGCCCAGTCCAGAGGATCGATGCTCCACATAACCGGCAGCACATGAATCTTCTGCTCCAGCGCTTTCTGCCACAGACCAAAAGGGGGCCTCATAAACTGCACCTCTTCCCCCGTAATGTTCTGGATCGCCTCATTAGTAAGCATAATCTCCTGGTAAGCCTGCTCATTGCTGACCTTTGTAATTTCCACATGATGATATGTATGATTTCCAATTAGATGCCCTTCATCATACATACGTTTCACAATCTCACTGGCGCCTTCCTTTTCTATATTCTGACCAATCAGAAAAAATGTGGCCTTCACCCCTCTTTCCTTCAGCCCATCCAGCAATTGAGGCGTAAACACGGTACTGGGCCCATCATCAAAAGTAATTGCAATCTTCGGCTTTTCTGTCATTGCATCTGCCACATAGGCCGATGCATTTGCATATGCAGTTCCAGGCGCCTCCTCTTCTGTCTGATTTCTGGTAAACAGAGACGGACAAACCGCTCCCAGCAGCAGAAGCACGTATACGAATCCCGCGCCCTGCATCATTCTTTTTAAACGCAAACAGCACACAACCCTTTTTAACGCTTCTTTTAAATATATGCATTGTACTTATATTTTATTGATGTTATAATTACCACGGTTACATATGAGGAGGATTTATAAAATGGAAAAGAAAGTACAGACAGAAAATAAAATGGGTGTAATGCCCGTTCCCAAATTATTAGTTACAATGTCTCTGCCCATGATTATCTCAATGCTGGTGCAGGCGCTTTATAATGTAGTAGACAGTGTATTCGTAGCTCAGATCAACGAGGAAGCTCTGACAGCCGTCTCTCTTGCGTTTCCCGTACAGAATCTGATGATAGCGATCGCCGCGGGAACCGGAGTCGGTATCAATGCTCTCCTGTCCAGGAATCTGGGAGAAAAAAACTTTGACGGGGCAAATGCAGCGGCAAAGAACGGTATATTTCTGGGCATCATCAGCTATCTTATCATGGCAGTCGTCGGTCTGGCCGGTTCACATCTCTTCTTTACCGTTCAGACGGATGATCCGTTAATTGTACGCTATGGTACCCAGTACATGCTGATTATCACAATTGTTTCCGTAGGAATCTTCATGCAGATCACCTTTGAACGTCTGCTGCAGTCCACTGGGAAAACCATTTACAATATGATTACACAGGGAACCGGCGCCATTATCAATATTGTCCTGGATCCGATCCTGATCTTCGGAATGTTCGGACTGCCCCGCATGGAAGTCGCAGGTGCTGCTCTGGCAACCGTAATCGGGCAAGTTGTGGCCGTCTGTATGTCTCTTTACTTTAACTGTAAAAAGAACACCGACCTGGATCTGAATATGAGAGGTTTCCGTCCTGATAAAACGATCATTGCCACGATTTATAAGGTAGGCGTTCCTTCGATCATCATGCAGTCCATCAGTTCTGTCATGGTATTCGGAATGAATAAGATCCTGCTGCTCTTTTCTTCCACGGCAGCTGCCGTATTCGGCGTGTACTTCAAGCTGCAGAGCTTTATCTTCATGCCCATTTTCGGTCTGAATAACGGTATGATTCCCATTGTCGCTTATAACTACGGAGCACGGGACAAAAAACGTATTATGTCCACGGTTAACCTCAGTGTTATGATTGCGGTAGGCATTATGCTTGTGGGACTTGCCATCTTCCAGATCTTCCCTGCACAGCTGCTGGGATTTTTCGGTGCTTCCGAGAATATGTTGGAAATCGGTATTCCTGCGCTTCGCATCATCAGTCTGAGCTTCATTTTCGCAGGATACTGTATCATTGTCATCTCTGTCTTCCAGGCTCTTGGCAATGGAGTTTACAGCCTGTTGGTTTCTGTGGCAAGACAACTTTTCGTAATTCTGCCTGTGGCTTATTTTTTCGCAGAAGTATTCGGACTTTCCCGCATCTGGTGGGCGCTTCCGATTGCGGAGATTGTAGCCGTAGTGGTTACCTCACTGCTGTTTAAGCGCATTATACGCCTGAAGATCAGACCGCTTGACGAACCGGTTCTAAGAGAAGAGCTGACAGCAGAATAGGATATCTATCCGCGTCTGTATTCCGAAGGACTGACCTGGATCTGCTTTTTAAATGCTTTTGAAAAATACAGGTTATTCTCGAATCCAACTGAATAGGCAATTGCAGCAATGGACAGGCTTGTCTCCTTCAAGAGGAGGCAGGCCTGTTTTATACGGAAACTGCTCAGATATTCCTTGGGGGACTGCTGCTCATAGGCCTGGAATGAACGGTACAGATAGCTTCTGCTGATTCCCACGTAGGCCGCCACATCCTCCACCGTAATGGGATATGAATAACTCGTTGAGATATAAGCCTTTGCCTTTTCCACATAGGTAAGCTGGATATCCTTCGCAGTCTCCCGGCTGCTGGAATAATGCATCAGTGTGGAAAGCAGGGTGTACAGGGCGCCTGTCATGGCTACTGCAGCTTCGTGGCTGTTTCCCTTTACCTCATAAATTCTGCTGAGCTGATTTCTCAGAAGTCTCCGGGGCGGGCCGCTGTTCTCTATAAATGGTTTTTCTTTCGTAAAATCCGTTGCATGAATGATAGATGCCGCATCCGTACCCATGAATCCCACCCACGCATATTCCCAGGGTTTTTCCTGATCAGCATAGTATCTGACTTCCGTATCAGGGTACAGTATAAACGTGTCTCCCGCAGACAATTTGCAGGTGGTGCCATTCACGCTGTAGTATCCGCTGCCCGAAATAATATGATGGATACAATAATGATTCCGCACCCCCGGCCCCCACTGATAGCCCGGCCCGCACTTCTGATGCCCGGCATTATAGACGGACAATGACGTCAGCAGATTCTCATCTGCCTTATAAGAATACTTATAGGTTTCCTCCATCACACCTTCCTCCTTCCATTCAGAAATTCATCCTATTACAATCTATAGTCTCTTTTACAATCATTAGATTCTCTATTTTGAAAAACCCTGTGTTCCAAATAGCGTTTTGAAAAACAGACAACTCCTTGGGGTTCTTTTTTATTATACCCTTCCCATGTTTTCCATGCAACATAATTACATATATCTGCACGGAAATTTTATGTACACCCGCTCCCTTTTTCGCTATAATAAAGGCAAGATTAAGAACGAACAAGCAACAGGCAGAACATAGACGAAAGCGAGGCATTTATCATGAAAGACAAATTGGCGGCAAAATTCAAAGAACTCTTCGGAAGCGCTGACGGCGCAGGATTCTACTTTTCTCCCGGACGTGTGAACCTGATCGGTGAACACACGGATTATAATGGAGGGCATGTTTTTCCCTGTGCACTGACTCTTGGTACATATGGTTTTGCGCGCAGACGTTCCGACAGAACCATGCACTTTTATTCCATGAATCTGGACAGCTTCGGCGTCGTAGAAGCCTCTCTTGATGACCTGACAAACAAAGAGGCCTATGGCTGGGCAAACTACCCCCTCGGCGTAGTATGGGCATTCTCTGAAAAGGGCGTAAAACTGGATACCGGCTTTGATATGGTGGTTTGGGGCAATATCCCGAACGGTTCCGGCCTCTCCTCCTCCGCTTCCCTGGAAGTACTCACGGGAGTTGTCCTGACCGACCTGTTTCATATTAACCACTTCAGCATGACAGATCTGGCACTGATCGGCCAGTATTCGGAAAATAATTTCAACGGCTGCAACTGCGGCATTATGGACCAGTTTGCCGTGGCCATGGGGAAAAAGGATCATGCCATTTTCCTGGATACCGCGACTCTGAATTATGAATACGCTCCGGTTGAACTTAAGGATGCCAAAATCATCATCACCAACAGCAAGGTGAAACACAGCCTGGTGGATTCCAAATACAATGAGAGACGCCAGGAATGCGCCGATGCGCTCAAAGCACTCCAGCAGGAACTGGATATTAATACACTCGGTGATCTGGACATGGATACTTTCGAGAAGTTCAAAGAAGTCATCAAAGACCCGATTAAAGTAAGGCGTGCAAAACATGCAGTCGCAGAAAACCAGCGCACCATAGAAGCCGTAAAGGCATTGAAAGACGGCAATGTCACCCGATTCGGGGAGCTGATGAACCAATCCCATATTTCTCTGAGGGATGACTATGAAGTATCCTGTGAAGAGATTGACATTCTGGTCGATCTGGCATGGAAGGTTCCCGGTGTGATTGGCTCCCGAATCACGGGGGGCGGTTTTGGCGGATGTACAGTCAGCATCGTAAAAAATGACTCTGCAGATGATTTTATCAAGACTGTGGGCAGCGCATATCAGGAAAAGACCGGCTGCGAAGCGGAATTCTATACCGTAGACATCGGCGGAGGAGCCTGCCGGCTCAGCGAATAAATAATAGTAAGGCTTGAAAAGACTTCGCTAACTATTATTCATGCATCGCACTCAGTGACCTAAGTACGGTCACTAAGTGCTCATACAATAGAAAACTCATGCAGCAATTATGTAACAGGTAGATCACAGATTCAGAAAGGTGGCATTTAAATGTCTGTATTAGTATTAGGAGGAGCCGGTTATATCGGTTCTCACACAGTATATGAACTTATTGACCGGGGAGAGGACGTCGTCATTGCAGATAACCTGGAAACAGGTCATATTGAAGCGGTACATCCCCGTGCACGTTTCTATCAGGGAGATATCCGGAACCGGGCTTTTATTGATTCCGTATTTGAAAAGGAGTCCATTGATGCGGTGATTCATTTTGCGGCAAATTCTCTGGTAGGCGAGAGCATGTCCGATCCGCTAAAATATTACGATAACAATGTATGCGGCACAAAAGTTCTGCTGGAATCTATGATTGCCCACGATGTTAAGAAAATCGTCTTCTCTTCCACTGCTGCTACTTACGGCGAACCTGAAAACATCCCGATCCTGGAGGATGATAAGACCTGTCCTACGAATACATACGGTGAGACAAAACTGGCTATGGAAAAGATGATGATGTGGACAGACAGAGCCCACGGCCTGAAATTTGTTGCGCTCCGCTATTTTAATGCCTGCGGAGCCCATAAAAGCGGATGTATCGGCGAGGCACACAGTCCTGAGACACATCTGATTCCGCTGATTCTCCAGGTTCCGCTCGGACAGCGCGAGTACATCAGCATCTTCGGGGATGACTACGATACAAAAGACGGCACCTGCATACGGGATTATATTCATGTAACCGATCTGGCGCAGGCCCACATCCTGGCGGTAAAATATTTGATGGATGGTGGAGAAAGCAATACCTTTAATCTCGGCAATGGCGTAGGCTTTACCGTAAAGGAAGTCATTGAGACTGCACGCAGGGCCACAGGGCTGGAGATCAAAGCCCAGACCGCCCCAAGACGTGCCGGAGATCCGGCCAGGCTCATAGCCTCCAGCGAAAAAGCAAAAGCAGTTCTCGGCTGGAACCCGGAGCATGCAGACCTTGAGGAGATCATTTCTTCTGCCTGGAAATGGCACAGTACTCATCCTGCAGGATTTGCGGATGACAGGAGGGAAAACTGATGTTAAGTGATTCCATCAAAAAACTGGTACAGTACGGTATACAGACTGGACTGACGCCCGAGTGCGAGCGTATCTATGCAACAAATCTGCTGTTGGAGCTTTTCCAGGAAGATGAGTATGAAGACACAGACTGCGTCCTGTCCGGCATCGTTCTGGAGGATGTACTCAAAGAACTTCTGGACGAGGCCTGCAGCCGCGGTATCATCGAAGACAGTATTGTATACCGGGATCTGTTTGACACAAAACTGATGAACTGCCTGATGCCCCGTCCCGCACAGATACAGAAGGAATTCTGGGAGCTGTACAGAACTTCTCCCAGGACTGCCACGGAATATTATTATAAATTAAGCCAGGACAGCGACTATATCCGTCGGTACCGAGTGTCAAAGGACATGAAATGGACCGTTGATACCCAATACGGCACACTGGATATCACCATTAATCTTTCCAAACCCGAAAAGGATCCCAAGGCCATTGCAGCAGCAAGGAATGCCAAAGCGTCCTCATATCCGAAATGTCTGCTCTGCATGGAAAACGAGGGATATGCAGGCCGTACAAACCACCCTGCCCGCGAGAATCACCGGATCATTCCGATTACCATCAATGACAGCGGCTGGGGATTCCAGTACTCTCCCTACGTTTATTACAATGAACACTGTATCGTATTAAACGGAGAGCATGTCCCCATGAAAATAGAAAAGAACACCTTCCGGAAGTTATTTGACTTTGTCAGATTATTCCCCCACTATTTTCTCGGTTCCAACGCAGACCTGCCGATCGTCGGCGGCTCCATCCTGAGCCACGATCATTTCCAGGGAGGCAATTACACCTTTGCGATGGCTAAAGCACCAATTATCAGTACATTCGAAGTAAAAGGCTTCGAAGATATCAAAGCCGGCATCGTAAAATGGCCCCTTTCCGTCATCCGGCTCCAGGGAAAAAATGAAAACCGGATCATCGAACTGGCCGACCACATTCTGAAAACCTGGAGGGGCTACACAGATGAGGACGCCTTCATTTTCGCAGAGACAGATGGTCAGCCTCACAACACCATCACTCCAATCGCAAGAATGCACGGTGATTTGTACGAGCTGGACCTGACACTGCGCAACAATATCACAACAGAGGAACACCCGTTGGGCGTATATCACCCGCACGCAAATCTGCATCACATTAAGAAAGAAAACATCGGTCTGATAGAGGTTATGGGGCTCGCCGTACTGCCCTCCCGCCTGAAGGATGAGATGGAGCAGCTGAAGGCCTTCATACTGGAGAAAAAAGACATCCGCAGCGATGAAAATCTGGCAAAACACGCCGACTGGGCCGACAGTTTCCTGCCCGCTTACCCGGACATCAGCCCCGAAAACATCGACCATATCCTGCAGCAGGAAATCGGGAAAGTATTCTGCCAGGTGCTCGAAGATGCGGGAGTTTATAAAAGCAGCGAAAGCGGATTAAATTCCTTCCTGAAATTTATACGGATTCTTTAGTGGCTGGGGAGCAAATTTGGAGAGGGTCCGCCTGTGGAAAGAGGGAGTTGCGGGGCGGGGCATAAAAGGCATGGGGGCCTTTGCAAAAGCAGAAAATGCGCGGAGAATGGCTTAATGGAAACCCTGCTGGATTTTGAGGCTAAAATCGGCTCACAAAGCCGATTTTAAAGAGACCTGAGCTGCATAATCATCAAGATTATGCAGTGAATGTCTCTGATGCCTCAAAATCCAGCAGGGTT
>LDAQ01000006.1 GCA_001028025.1 Faecalicatena fissicatena
GGATTTTGCCGCCGCATGGGCGAAGATGTGGTAAATACTTGCCCCATTACCCGCAGCTGAACCGAGGCCAAGCCCCATAAAAATATAGCCTATCTGCGCTACAGAGGAATACGCAATCATTTTCCTTATATTCTTCTGCCGGACAGCATCCAGAGATCCAAGTATCATACCAATAATTCCAAACACAAACAAAATATCAATGATATGGCTTTCTGCAAATACCTCTGTACCAATCACTCTATAAATAATCTTTATAAGAAGGAATATGTATCCCTTGGACACGATACTGGAAAGCATAGCCGATGATGCAACCGTGGAGTGTCCATACGCATTTGGAAGCCAGGAATGAAATGGCCACAGGGCGCTTTTAATCGCAAGGCCCACGCTCACCAGTCCAATCGTCAGTATCAGCGGAATGTGATACTCACCTGTCTGCCAGAGCAAAAGAATGCTCTCTTTCATATTGCTCAGGAGAAGATGCCCTGTCATATCATAGAAAAAGCTGATTCCAAGCAGCAGCAGGCCGGACCCCATGAGGCTCATAATCATATAGCGCACCCCTGCAGCAATGGTCAAATCATTAAATTTCCCAAGAATCAGTCCACAGGCCGCTATTGTATTAATCTCGACAAATACATAGGCGGTGAACATATCGTTGGTATACACTAACGCCAGACTGGATGCCAGCATCAAATCTGCCATGATATAGTAAAAATTAGCCTTGTCTGCCTCAAGGTCTGCACGAGCTTCTTCCATACCTCCAAATAACGCGACCAGCATAATGATACAGAACAGCAATGCCATGGCCGCTTCCAGCATACCTGCGCGGAGTTCATTTCCCCATGGTGCCGGAAAATGCCCCATCATATAGGTATAGCTTTCACCTGTTCCCATCAGGAACACAAGAAGGAATACGGACATTAACCCGATCGCGGCCGTCACGCAGATACAAATACGTCTCGCCGGCTTCCCCTTTACTGCGGATGTAATGATTGCCGCAAACATTGCCATTAAAATAGAAAAACAGGGAACATTCTGTACAAAACTCATTCTTCCTTCTCCCTTATCTTGAGCGATATTACATCCAGGTCCAAAGTATGATATCTGTGATACAGGCAGATGGTCAGCGCGAGCATCAGTGCCGTGACCGACACCGACACCACAATCCCGGTCAGCACAAGGCCGCTGGGCACAGGATTAATATATTTGTCAGCGCTCTGTATGCCGTCCACAATAATAGGTGCTTTTAACCCGCTAATATAACCTTTGACCGCAAGGAAAAGGTAAACCGCGGTATCCATTATGTTCAGCCCGATGATCTTTTTAATCAGGTTCTTATGCAGAAATAGGTCCGTAAACCCAATCCCAAATAAAATGACTGCAACGATTTCAATAAAATTTGAAGTTAAATTACTTCCCATATTACAGCCCTCCTCTTCTAAACAATGCATAAAACGCATAGATTGTACATGCTACTTCTGTCCCTACACAGATATTAATGGGAAGAATAATTCCTCCGCTCAATATCTCCCCGGGAACTCCCAGTGGGAAAATATGCTCCAGCCCGTTTGCCCCGGTGTAGAAATAATGCAGTGCAATCAGGCCATACAACAGAAGCGCAGTAACCTTAACGATTACATAAATCTTTTCATTAAAAAATCGCTGCGTCTTTGTAAAACCAAAAGCTGCCGCATATAGTATCATCCCGGCACCGATCACCGCACCTCCGGAAAAGCCGCCGCCCGGAGACAGATGCCCGTTTAAAATTATGTAGATTCCAAACAAAAATATTATGGGACAAACCAGCTTTGCCACCTTCTTCAGAACCGTGTCCTGAAGAGGTTCCTTGCCGTAGTCATCAAGCTTTAGCTTTTTCCGTTTTTCCTCATTTTCAACTAAAAGAAGAATCATGACGCAACAGGTTGCTATAAACAGAACCGTGGTCTCCCCAAAGGTATCAAAGGAACGGTATGTCAGGATCATTCCCGTCACTACATTGACAGAACCTGTCTCCTGAAGCCCCTCTGTAATATACCGTTCCGGCACTTCATTATTGGTGGGATTCGATTTTTCTCCCACAGACGGAAGATAGGATACTGCATAAACCAATATCATGATTAGCAGCATACAGATCAAAATACTGACAGCGATGTACACTTTACTATATGTTTTCAATCTCTCATTCCGAGAATAATCCCTGCTCATTTTCTTTATCTCTTCATAGTCCGAAGGCTCATAGGGAGGCCCGGGTTCCTCCTCTATCGGGGGAGGCTTCATCTCCAGGGTTCCCACAAAGGGGTCCTTCTCTCCGTTCAGCCACCGTTTAAACCGGCAGGCCGGACTGTTGTTATACTCCTCCTGGGGCCGTTTTCTGCTCATTCTTCCGTCTCCTTTCCGTCATCCTCCTCCTTGTCGGCGGAGATCCCCCGGATCTTCTTCAGGGTCACAAAAAACAAAAGCGAGGTCACGCCCGCACCCACGGCCGCCTCT
>LDAQ01000060.1 GCA_001028025.1 Faecalicatena fissicatena
ATATATTTTTTGAATTCTTTATTATAAGTAGCACCTCCATAAGGTCCAAATGAATATTTAAAATCTTCTAAAGTAAAATGCATATAAGTCTCATAAAAAGAAAAATAATAAAGTAAAATATCATCCCTTGAATTTAATATCTCCAGTGGATTAACTGGCAAACTGTTCACATTAAAAGTTACAAGTGCGTTATAAGCAGATAATTTTATAAGTTTTCTGCTTATGATTTCATCAATGAAAAACATCTATTATCACCCTCCGAAATATAAATTTACAAGAGTATTCTAACACTGAAACAATAGATGTTTTCCTGGTAAAATATGTCAAAAAATTAAACGCTATTCTTTTTAATACTTGATTTTTTTTCTATAAGTTCTCTGCCTATTCTCAGTGCTTCTAAATCCTCAATCGATAAAACTGTGGAGTCTGAAGAATCATTAACAAGCGGTTCCTCTATCACTTTCCCAAGTACTTTCCCGATACACTGCACATTCTCAGTACCAGGGATCATGTCGTACTTACTGTTATGCGAGATTAGACCGTCCTCCCCTGCTTCTTTTATGAAGCATTCGTTGTTGATCATGAAAATTCCAATATCGCCGATTTCTACCATCTGCATCTTTTCCACATAAACCTTGTCGCCATCAAAAAAAGTTGGTTCCATACTATCTCCATTAACACCAATAATAAAGTCTGCACCTTCCATATAAGGAGCCTCAATAACGTCTGTTGGTATATCATCAAAGATAAACCCACCGCCGGCGCATGCAATCTTCTGCATAAATGTGTATAAATGCATCTTTATCTTATTGGCTTCTCCTATGGACATGGAGTTTTTGAAACTAATGATTTCGGCCTCATTAAGATGCTCTTTACAGTAATCGGTTATTTTAAGCAAATCATTCGTATAAGAATTTACTTGGTTTAATCCAGATGTGTTAAATTGTATGAGATTGCAATTTATTTTGTCAATAAGAACCTTTTCAAAAGAATTATTATAAGCTGTTAAACGTTGTTTCAATTTTGATGATGAACGCATAATTTCTATAACTTCCATCTCTTCATCGCTAAGCATATATTCTGTATGAGATTTATTAAATTGATCTGCATATTCTCCAAATTTTTCAGCATCTGTTTTTCTTTCCATAGGAACATCATATCCCATAAGCCAAGTTTCATCAATATTTAAAGCTTGTGCCAAGATAAAGAGCTTATCTGATTTTGGTTTTGTATATCCAGACATATAATGACTAATTGTTGATTTTGATAATCCAGTTTTTTGTGCCAGTTCTATAGGCTTTATATTTCTAATTGATATGGCTTTATTGAATCTGTTTTTGAATTCATCCATTGGTTTTTGCATTTTATCACCCCTTTAGATATATAATATCAAAATTGAAACAAAAGTGCAATAGATTTAACAAAAATAGTTTAAAAATTGAAATTCAAGTATTGACATGCATATTTTATGGTGGTATAGTACAGATAGTTTCAAAAATGAAACGAGGAGGTGGTGAAATTGCAAAGGACTGTTGAATTTGACTATAGTAAATTAAGAGGTCGAATTGTTGAAAAGTATGAAACGCAAGGAAAATTCGCAGAAGTAAACAATATGACGGATAGATCTATGTCTTTGAAATTGAATAATGGTATAGGGCTGTCTCAAGAAGAAATCATTGCTTGGTGTCAGAAATTGGACATTGAATTAAAAGATATTCCTTCATATTTTTTTACACAAAAAGTTTCAAAAATGAAACAGGGAGAGAGGGGGTAATGTATAACACAATTAAAGTCGAAATTATCAACGATGAGTTGGTAACGGATAGCAAAAGAGTTGCTGAAGTGTTTGAAAAGCAGCATGCCCAGGTATTAAGAGATATTGATGCTTTGAAAGATGTATCCAATTTTGGAGAGATGTTTTCGAGCAGAAACGAGGATTACATATGAGCGCAGAAATGTTAGAGGAAGGAGAGTAGTGAAGAATGGTAAGACCAAGAGGAACGGATTCGGCAAAGGTTATTCAAGTAATAGAAACTATTTCTATTCGGGGAGAAGGCACGCAAGATGATTTGTGCCGGCCCATTAAACAGTATTGGGACTTTAATGGGAATCTGCTTGCAGAGAATGATGCTTGCACAAGAGAAAAAGAGTAGTTGCCTACTCAGTTTTTCTTTTTCTCAATTTGTTTAGATTGATCGATTCCGATGATATCGGCATAGAGTTCTTGCCGATTATGGCGTTCAATATACCATTGTTGTAACAAAAGTTCAATAAGTTTGATAAGTTTTTCGGCTTCGGATGATTCTATGTTGACAATAAGGTTTATATCTTTTTCCATGTGGGCCCCTATGTTACCAATACGGCGAACACCATCTAATACAGCCCATTGTTGTGCGGGAATTTTATCTTTTATAGCATCGATCTCTTCAAAAAGACTCTTTTTTGATACTTTGAAGAAATCACGAATCATTCCTTGGAGACAACGGCGGGAAAGCGTTGCGGAGGCCTTGGGGCTAAGATTCACAATAGCACAAGCCTCTTCGTAATCATTTCGAATAGCTTCAGGAATATAATCAGGAAATTTTTGGGCCTTTGAAAGTGGTCTGATATGAACAATTCCTATGGATGGATCATATTCAACATCAATAAGTATAGTAATTTCTTTACAGTTTGGACATGTGTAATAGCAAACGCATAATTGCCCAGGACTGGACGGTTTTGTACGCATATAACCCTTCTGAGATATCCAGTGTTCAGAGTATGTGTCTTTGGATTTAGCTATTTCTTTATTACAAAATGGACAAGTAAAACTTGTAGACATGATATTCATCCCTTTCATCATTTGTTAGGAAGATTATACCAAATATTTACATCTGTAACAACCAAAAACGTACAAGCGCAATCAGCAACACGGACAATCAGCACAGCATACATATTAGAGAGGTGGTGCAATTGGTAGTAATAAAAGACAGTGTACTCACAAACGATGAGGAGATCCAGGAGCGGATTAATGTTTTTGTCACGTATGTCAATCAGTGCCTGGAAGAGAACAGCAAAAAGGACAAAACCGCTTAGGCGGTAGATCGGAGGACAAGCCATGTTTGAGAATTTTACATTGCATAAAAAGCAAAGGCCACGTGACCGCCCAATGTCGGCATGGAACTGGTGCTATGTAGGAGTAGCACTGGCAGTATTATTCCTGATCGGGATAGCAACCGTATAAACAATCAAAAGTAGAAAAGGAGAACAATATGAAATTAGCACTGTTAAACACAAGCATCTTGACAACAGCAGGGGAGTACCGTCTTACAGACATTACACTGGACGAGGCAAAGGCCCTGGTTAAGAACAATCGTGACAATCTGGACTCAGCAATAGGACACGCGTCAACAGCGGAGATATTGACAACACTGCTCAGTGTGGAGATCCCAATGAACCGCCAGCTGTTCCAGCAGGAGATCGGGCAGAGGGCACTTGTATTCAAGCTCAATGGCCGCCCGGAGGAAGGCAAGATTCTGTCCGTGGAAGATATTGAGAGGATCGGTTACAAGTTTCAGATTCTTGACCGGATGGCATAAGAAAGAGCGCATATCAATGGGCTGGAACCCGATATGCACTCAGATAATTAATCAACTTAATTGTAACAGAAATGGAGGAAATTGCAAGATGCCAGAAGAAATTATGAAATATATAGATGAACTTATAGAGCTTAGAACACTCAAAAGCGAACTTGTTAGATACTTAGATAGAGAACGCTGGGTAGATGTGGATGTCATTAGAGAAATAGTAGGACTTCCAAAGAAAACAGAAGGTGATGAGTAAATGTACATCGGAGTCAATGCAGAGGCCGGCAAAAAGGTTCTGGAAGAAGACTCTTTCTCTTATGCTTGTGATTGCTGCCGGTCGGGAGATCTGGAGATGAAAGAGACATTTCTGGAGATTGCAAAGCACTCAGAGGACATGGAGGATTTTACAGAGACGTTGGTGGAGTGGTTTTATTCCGGCAATTGGGTGCAGGAGAAAGGAGCATAGTTCACAATGGAAGTGAGAAGATTACAGGCCAAAGAGATAAGTTGCCGTGTCCAGCAGACAACAGCAGATGGGGTTTCCATTCTTTTGTATATAACCTCAAGGGCAGCAATGAATCTATTGGATGATACATATGGTCCGCTTATGTGGAAACGAGAGAGCAAAGAAGTTAACGGCGAAGAGCGCTGCATCGTTTCTGTATATAACACAGACATAGGCGAGTGGATATCGCGTGATGATGTTGGAACTGCTTCATATACAGAAAAGGAAAAGGGCCGTGCATCCGATGCATTCAAGAGGGCATGTGTAAACTTTGGTATAGGGCGCGAGCTATATTCAGCGCCAAGGATCTGGATTACAAATGCTCAAGCTAAAATCCAAAAAAAGAAGGACAAGGAAGTCTATTACACATATGACAGGTTTGCCGTGAAAAGCATCACATATAACAACAGAGGTGAAATTGATTCTTTAGAAATTATCAATTTGTCCCGAGGTAATGAAGTCGTATATAAACAATTTCCGACTATTAGAATCACAAAACCTATGCTGATAACTATTCAGGATGCAATAAAAGAGATTGGTGATTTTAATGATTTTTCAGTAGATAAAATTTATGACATGTGCAGCATATCAGATCTTAAAGAAATGTCTGTTAATGATTATGAACCTGTCTATAACAAACTTCTTAAAATGATTGACATGAAAAAGCGGGGATGTGATTAAGCGTGAAATTTACAGGAAGACTGAAAGAACCAATAAGAGATTTTAAAACAGACCGCCTAACCATCTTATTTGAACCACACGAGGACTTCCGTCAATGTTATGAAGAGTTAAAGGACTATCCCAAATTAAGCCTTGAAATCGACAAATATCATGCCAAACGGAGTCTGAAAGCAAATGATTATTATTGGACTTTATTATCAAAATTTGCAAAAGTATTACATTTATCAAATCCAGAAGCTCATAACAGAATGCTGTGTAATTATGGAGTGGATGAGGTGATCGATGGAAAAAGGGTATTAATGCCGATCCCTGATACAGAGGAGGCGGCAAGAACAGCCCGAAATGCTCATGAATATCATATAAAACCGACTTCCGAAGTAAAGACCGGGAAAGATGGAGTAGTCTATCGAACTTATAAGCTCTTGAGAGGATCACATACATACAATACTTCCGAAATGGCACGTCTGATTGATGGACTAATATCCGAATGCAAAGAAACCGGAATACCTGATTCAGAGATTGCCACACCTGATGAAAAGCGGTTGTTAAAAGAAAGGTATGGTGTGGATATTGGCTAAGAGATTATGGAGCATCTTCACAGAGGACATGGATCACTGTATGTATACAAAGCAGTACGGCGTAGAACGTCATCATGTATTCAGCCATACCTCGAACGAACGTAAAAGGTGTGAAAAGTATGGATTTATCGCTCCGCTTCGCCCGGATCTTCATCCAAATGGCACACGTAGAGGCAAAGATGCCGATACTGTAGATAAGGACCTGAGAGAACGGTGCCGAGAGTATTACATAGAACATTACGGAACGGAAGAAGACTTCCGAAGAGAATTTTTTTGTACAAGTTAGCATGGGAAACCCTGCTATATAGTAACCCGTTCATGTCGGCTTACGGGTACGTCACGGTAATATCGTAAGCCATTTCATTACTTCCCGGTGTGCTGCCGGGAGGGGAAAGGAGGGCGGATGGCAGAACAGATTTCAGGGCAGATGGGGATCTTTGATTTTGTGGATGATCCAGAAAAACCTAAGAAGCCCAAAAAGCCAAAGAAACAGACAATTGATATTTTGACATTTTTGAGAACCGGCAGCAAATACGCCATAAAGCGGAAGTGGCTATGTTATAAAACAGGTCTTAAAGATCGTGACATGAGAAACCTATTGCATGAAGCGCGGAAGAAGATCCCAATACTGAATCTTCAAAATGGAAAGGGATATTTTATTCCTGACATGAATTGCGCAGAAGATAGAAAAATGCTGATCCGCTGGGTGCTCCAGGAGCGGAGCCGGATAAAAGAGCTGCTTATGATCGTAAAGATCGCGGAAAAGACATTGCGGAACTGCGGTATAGACATTGAGGAGGCTTCCTATGGAAGGATGGATAAAAGCGCATAGAAGCCTACTTGACCACTGGTTATGGGATGATAAGCCATTTTCAAAAGGACAGGCCTGGATTGACATTCTGATGTTGGCTAATCATGCAGACAAAAAAACTGTGCTGGGGAATGACCTGGTCAACATAGAGCGCGGAAGTTTTATCACATCAGAACTCAAATTGGCAGACCGGTGGGGATGGAGCAAAACGAAGGTGAGATCGTTTTTGAGCCTATTGGAAAGTGACAAAATGATAGTCAAAAAATCAGACCGCAAAAAAACCACCGTAACCATTGTAAACTACGGGCTTTATCAGGAATCTCAAACCACAGAAAGACCTCAAAAAAACCATGAAGAGACCACAAAAGAACTGCAAAAAAACACAAACAAGAATGAAAAGAATGATAAGAATGAAAAGAATATAAATAATAAATCATCGTTCGTGCCATCCGATTTTGACTTGATGTGTGTTGAAAAGCTGATTCAGTCCTGCAGGGATACTTTTAAATCGGCAAAGGTTCCCGAGACGGAGGAAGAAAAAAAGAAGTGGGCTATAGAGATAGACCGTATGAAGCGGTTGGATGGAAGAGAGGAAGAGCAGATATTAAAGGCGCTTGAATATGCTACTACAAATTCTTTTTGGAAATCCAATATCCGGAGTACAAAGAAATTCCGAGATAAATTTGAAGTACTGTATACACAATCGCAGCGGGAGCCGATAGAAAAGAAATCGGTGGTTAGGAATAACAATAATTTTGAGCGTAGAAAATACGACATGGACAGACTGGAAGAACAGCTTCTGGAGAGATAGGAGGAAAAACGGGAACATATGAACCAACCGAAAATTGATAAAGTGAAGATAGATTACGATAAGCTCTGCGGAGAGCTGAAAAAGCAAGGCAAGACAAAATGTGCATTCTCACTGGAAATGGGGAGATACAAAACATTTGTGAGCTGCTTAAAAAAGAATCCAGATCAACCAGAAGCAGTGGAGAAGATCATGTGTATGCTTCTGGGCCTGGAGGAAGGCAGCCTGATTGTTGCAGAAGATGTACCGGAGCAGACTGATGCAACAGTATTGACCAATATACATAAGCAGATCGTTGCAGAGCGGAAGCTCTTGGAAGAAGCTGCAGAGAATATCGAAAAAATCTGGAGCAAAGTAAACGCCAACACTCTCCAGCTCGAACGAATCAAAGAGTGCGTAAAAGGATTTGAGAAAAGCGGATATGAAAAGGCTATTGAATTCCTTAAAAATGCGCTCGCAGATGGGAAGGCAAACAGCGAGGAAGTCACGATGCGGAGTGATGGTGCCGGGATCAAACGGGCAGATCTGATGAAAGCAAAGCGTGATATCGGCGTAGACTCATGCACAACAGGATATGGAAAAAGCCAGAAAACATGGTGGTTTTTATCGAAATAGGAGGCAGGTATGGCACAGGATATAAGACATAGCTTCAATGGTAAGCGAAAGGTGAACGTAGGATTTAAGCAAGGCAACATGAATAAATTCATCTTCTCCGGAACCAAGAGAAAACGAAGGAAGGTGGTTAAATGAGCAAAGAGCAGATGATAGGTCCTGCAGATGCAAGGACATTAATCTCTACAACCAGATCAATTGCTATGGGCCTGGCATTAACCCAGGAGGAGTACATACGAATTATGATGATCTATGGAAATGCTGTGGAACGTATGGAGCTGGAGCAGGAAGAAAGAAGCGAGGAGCTGACTGACCGGGAAGTAGTTGAGCGGTACATAGAAAAGTGCAATTACACATGGACCGTAGATCGTCTCATACATGCGTACAGGATGAATCAACAGGGGCATTATGTTAGTTATTCTGCGGAGGATTGCATAAAGAACTGTGGAGCAGAACTCGGGCGGCTGGCAGAGAAGGAGGATTGAATCATGGAAGAAAAATATACATTGGAGCAGATTGTAGATGCGATTACACAGGCAGAAGATGAACTTATCTGTGCGATACAATACGGAGACATAGAGGGGGTAGAGGATGTAATGAGAGATTATCTCAATTAACGCTTGAACATGTAAGTAATTCTTACAAGTTTAACATTTTGGTGCACTAATTAAGGAAGGTGAAATTGTGACAGATACAGAACTTAAGCTACTGGATTCGTTCCCTAAAAGCTATATCAATATGCATGGCGAATTCATTGCACATGAGAGGGCTAATGAATATTTTATTCTAAAAAATTGTGCAGATGATTTTGATATCCGGTGCAAGGTTTTAGAGTGGCTGTCCAGAGGGGCTTGTAAAACAGAGCCATATAAGACGTACAGGAAGAATGAAGAATTCAATCTTTTCATGCTAAATGGCATAAATAAATTCCTTGAAACAAACTTCAATACAAGAGAGATGCTGCGGATTTATGAAAAGTTGGGGAATGCGTGCAACCATGAGAAGACGGTCGAATTTATCAGATCTGGATATGAATTCGACCTGTTGAATTAAAATTTGGGGAAAGGGTAAATATGGAGAGCGGATGGGTGGTAAATTTTAAAGATGGCAACAGGATAGCATTGGATGAAAAGGCTTATAAAGTACTATCAAAAGACCCGGAAGAAATCCAATCTGAAGAACACTGGTTTTCGCTAACTGCTGCTATAAAAAAGTATTCGGGAATTACACTAATAAAAGGATGTTAACATTTATGAAAGAAGGTGAAATATGAACTTTTTACATACAATAGATGGGATCGTACCGTTTCGTAAAAAGAAATTTCTGAAAGGGTTACTATGTCATCATGAAGAAACTTTGTCTGGATATAGTTGCTCGGAAAGTGGACTTGAAAGAATTAGTGGTGACGATTATTACGAAATCTGCAAAAAGTGCGGGAGGATCATCGAGGAGAAGCATACACAATTTAACATTTAGAAGGAGAATGAAAATAAATGTATGGCGGATATTTTCAAACCAAAGAACAGGCGGAGGAATACAAGAAAAAGCATGAATTATATGTTATGATTCCGTTTTTCTCTCCGGTTAAAAAGAAATGGTGTCTAATCTTTGATTTAGCTGCCGGCTGCTGAGTGCCGGAGAAAAGAGGTAGAGATGATGAAATTAGCAGATACAGTTGAAAAAATGAACAGTAAAGATTATAAAGAAAGATTTGAAGCTGAATATGATCAGTTGAAGATCCGATTCATAGGGTTATCAAATATGGTATCAAAATGGGACAGAGATGAATTAGACTTTATGCCTACTTGTCCGCGGAGCACATACACTCTGCAGTTGGAAGCCATGAAAGACTATATGGCAATTCTTGAAATGAGAGCAGTTATGGAAGGTATTGAACTGGATACAAGCGTATCTTCTTGTGATTAGAATTAACAATTTTGTGAAAGGAGAAAATTTTGAAAGTCGTAATAGATGGTAAAGAATATGTTGAAAAAGAAGAATTATTCTTCGAGACTAAGAGACTTATAAATCAAGATAAGAAAGATATGGATGAAGCAGAACAATATGCCACGGATGTAGTTATGCAGCGATTACAAAACATATTGTTTTAAGAATTTAGTGGCGGTGGCAGAAAAAATAAATGGATAATAAAAATTATAAAGTAATAAAACAATTTGATGCATTTTTTTGTGATGTTGGTAGAGTAACGGTATTTCCGGGAGCACTATTTAAAATAACCAGCGGCAGAGTTTACTTTTTAAACACCCAAAATTATTTGCCGTGGGTATCGACAAAATTATTTTTATCAATGACTGATAACTATATGGAGTTTTAACATTTAGGAGGAAGATGAAATGACTGAAAAGATGATAGATACATTAATTAAGATTGCGGCTAAAAAGGGGAATGGTGGATGTCGTCTAAGTATAACAAGCCCAGGGGGACGTCACTTAGACACTATACAAGTAACCAAAGTGTACGATAACGGGACAATAGCAGGTCACAGCGAGGAGGTCGGAACTGATACGGCATATTATATCACCGATGGAATTAACGTAAGGATTCTAAATGAAAATTTAAAATTTAAGTAAATAAGAGAAGGGAGACGGGCTTCCCGGGAAGATGCGCATCGGCTCCTTTAGAAAAATATGAGGTATACACATTTGAGTTTGTTTTCTGGTATTGGTGGATTGGATTTGGCTGCGGAATGGGCTGGATTTGAAACAGTAGGACAATGTGAGTTTGCGGAATTTCCGCGAAATGTGTTGCAAAAACACTGGCCTGATGTACCTAAATGGAAAGATATAAAAACTTTAACAGGAGAAGATTTTTATGAAAAAACAGGATTACGAACAGTTAACGTTAT
The DNA here is from genome assembly GCA_001028025.1 of Faecalicatena fissicatena. Taxonomy (GTDB): domain Bacteria; phylum Bacillota; class Clostridia; order Lachnospirales; family Lachnospiraceae; genus Faecalicatena; species Faecalicatena fissicatena_A. The sequence goes on from LDAQ01000060.1 coordinate 10,428, forward strand.
ATCAGGAGGATTCCCATGCCAGCCGCACAGCGTCATCGGAAAAAGAAAAGCTGAAAACGATGAACGGCACTTATGGCCGGAGTTCTGCCGAATTATTAGAGAGCTTCAGCCCAGTTTTGTACTTGGAGAAAATGTTAATGGGTTATTATCAACAATACATGAGTCAGTTTGTGCCGATTTGGAAAGAGAAGGTTACGAAGTCCGGACGTTCTGTGTGCCGGCTTACGCTGTCGCGGCGCCACATGAGAGATACAGGGTTTTTATTGTTGGCATCGCCAAGAGCGAGTCAAGATTTCAAGCCGATACGGAAACAAACACCGACAGAACACAATGGCAAGCACGGACAGGCGCTTTGTTCCAGCCTTGGGATTATTTGCCCGGAACGTATTGGTCAGTACATAAATCCCCAGTATGTGGAATGGATGATGGGATTCCCGATTGGATGGGCGGATATAAGCAATACAAAGAACAAATGCAATGTTACGGAAATGCCGTAGTGCCACAACAGGTTTACCCTGTTTTCAAGGCACTTAGGGAAGTAATAGATATTAACTAAACTGGCATTTAGCAAAGGAAGGAGTTACAGATGGAGAGATTAACGGCATGGGATAATGGGAACGCCTATTATCCAAAATGTTTTGAAAAACCTTGTGATGGAATGGGGTGCAATAATGAGCGGTGCGAATTTAGGTATGAGAAATGTAAGCGTCTTGCGGAGTATGAGGACACTGGCCTTTCACCGGAGGAAATTAAAAGGATAAACTCATTTGACGGGAGCCAGAGCATGAAGTATCTGAAATTGTATCAGGAAGAGCAACGAAAGCATAGTTGGATCCCGGTATCGGAGCGGCTGCCGGAAGAACAAAAGTTCTATCTTGTAACAATCGCAAAAAATACAGGGGGGCATGATATAGAATACTGTTTTTATGAGTGCGGGAAATGGTTAATGATAGCGGATGGAAATAGTGAAGAAAATACCTGTTGGGAAGAAGAGGTTAAAAAAGTAGTTGCCTGGATGCCGCTACCGGAACCATACAAACCAGAATAGCTTCCGGCGGCTGGCCGGGGAAAGAGGTAGATTATGGCAAACTGTAATAATTGCATAAAACAGGATGATTGCTGCAGCGCCGGAAAGATGAGCGGGTACTGTGGGGGATATAGCCCAGTAATGGTAACAAACAGAGAATATTTCTTTGAGGCGCTTATAGCTGATACTGTGATGTTGTTGACATATGATAATCATCCCAGAAAAGAGTGTAGAGAATTTAAGCAGAAATTGAAGAGCATGAGACCGGATGAACTAAGAAAATGGTTAGAAGAGCCAAAGGACCCACAGTTCAATTGGTAAACTAAACCAAATATTTAGGAGGGAAAGACAGTATGAAAGATTACGAAAATATTACACGCACAGATGGAGTTGATTGGAAACGGGAATATGATAAGTTGGTAAATGAAACTAATTGCCAGAAGGAAAAACATCATATAGAGATGGAGAAACTGCAAGATGAACTTGAAAGATGTACGTCTGAACTTGAATTCAACGAACGTTTAAATGAAATATACTATGCGAAGATGGAAGTTGTGGAATTGATTTTTGGAAAAGGAAGAAGTTTTTGAAACCGGAAGTAGGGAGCCGGTGGATTGATTTATTGGGTGAGTGAGTTTTTGAGAACAGAATAAAAACAAGCAGTGGAACGTCCGGCCAGACTGTTCTCCACTGCTCACTTACCTAAGGAAATTGTACCATAACGATTCTCCTTAGGCAATACAAAAGAGGAGAAAATATTATGCGTACACAGAAAGAAATTTTAAGGGACAATATTATAACCAAGATGATGCCATATTTGGATGCAGTGGCAATGGATGTATTGAATCAGGTTATTGTACAGGAGCTGTACAACGTGGATGTTGTAGAAATGGGAGAGACTCTGCCAGCGACGCGTGAGAATACCAATCAGTACATAATAGAGCTTTTCAACGCCAAGAAAGCGCCGAAACTCAGCAAAAATACTGCCGAGTATTATCTGCGAAGCATTAAAAATTTCATAATTTTCATCGGGAAATCATTATTGGATGTAACCGACATGGATATTGAATATTACCTGCAGCACTATGCCCAGAAAGGGAATAAGCCGGTAACCGTCAATAATGAGCGGAGGATGATATCTGCATTCTTCACCTGGATGAGAAGAAGCCACCTGATTACGGAAAATCCGGTAGAGAGTATCGAAAAGTACACTGAGGTAGAAAAACCCATAGACCACATGGAGGACTGGGAGATGGAGGCTCTGCGGGACGCCTGCAAAGTCAAAACTGTCAACAGGGTGACGCAGATTGAGGAATACCGAGAATGTCTGCGAGATCGCGCACTTATAGAGTTTCTGCGTAGCACAGCTGTCCGGATCGGGGAGTGCGCGTCTGTTAATGTGCAGGATATTAATTGGCAGACAGGTGACATCCTGATATATGGAGAGAAGGGGCGGGCATATAGAACGGTGTGTCTGGACGATATGGCGCGGTTCCACCTGCGGAAATACATTGATAGTCGGCAGGACAATAACCCAGCGTTGTTCGTCTCGGTCAGGGCACCGCATAACAGAATGGAGCGCTGCGGATTACGGGCGGCTATTAAGCAGATTGCAAAGAGATCAATATTGGATCGCAATGTATACCCGCACCTATTCCGCAAGACCACGGCAAGCAATATGGCCAAAAAGGGGTGTCCGGGTGAGTTAATATCCCTGTATCTCGGCCACAAGAACGGCAATGTAACCAACAAGCATTATGCATACCGCAGCCCGCAGCAGGTCAAGAGTGCCTTCCTGCAGTACGGAGCGGCGGCTTAGGATAAGGAGTGATAGATTGAGAAGGACAAGGAAGGAGCAGAAACGGGATCGTCAGGACCATTACGGGGGCCTGGCGGAGCTTCCCGCGGACAAGAAAGCTCATGATACATTTATGAGACCCGCATACCAGGCCGGGAGGCTGCTGCAGGAGCAGGGGCGACAGATTGAACATAAAACGTTGGAAGAGTATCTGGCTGAAAAATATGATATAAAAGAAAGGGTGAGTGCCGGTGGACAAGAAGACGCTTAAGCAGTACAGAGCGCTGATCCATGAGCAGGAGTTGAATGATAGGGCTATAGACAAGCTATATGACCGTCTGGCCAATGTTCCTGTGGTAGCTGGGAAAGTAGTAGGGTCAAGCCGTAATTTCCCGTATACAGAGGTTAGGACTACTGTGCAGATGGATGAGCCTGTGGAGTCAGAAGAAATCAACAGAAGGCTCAAGATCCGAGAAGAGAGGCAAGAGAAGATCAGGGCTGCGGTGTTGGAAATAGAGGAGTTCATTGCGGCTATACCGGATAGTGCTGCCAGACAGATTTTTGAGATGTCATACATAGAAGGGAAGCGGCAACGAGAGATCGCTGAAACAATTGGATATAGCAGAGGAAGAATCCCACAGATTATTAATCAGTTTCTGGAAGATTAGCACTATTAGCAGAATATCATGATATAATTATAATAGAACGATTATAACAATTGTTCAGTGGTGGTTTCTCGGAAGTATGACCTCCTTCATACATACAGAAAAAAAGCGTCCTGCATGAAAGTGTGGGGCGTTTTTTGGTGAGTCTGTACATTGACAAAAAAAGAACGTGTGTTCTATAGTAAAAAGTACCACATATACTTTAAAATGTCGCTACAATTTGTTGATAATTGTCAAAATATGGTATATTATTAATATAATTGTGGTGGTGTTTTGGTATTGGGATGTATATGTGGAGGGCACATAGAATGGCAATAACAATATATTTTGGAAAGATTAACTTGATTTCAGAACATATTTATAAAGTGTATTCAAAAGAGTTGCAAATACGAGATATAATGCTCGATATATTATTGCATTTTGATGATGGAATGAGGTATCGAGAAGAGAATACTTACATCGGTGAGGATGGTGAGCAACATACGAATACAATTGATTATAGTATTTATGTTAAAGACAAAACAGATACTTACATAAGAGGGAGGTTGGATAAAGAATTCAAGTTATTCTATAAAGAAAAAAATCCAATTACACAGGAATTGGAAAGTAGATCAATAAGTAATACTGATGCGATAGAGTTTTATTTTGATGTATTTAATGAAATGGTTGGGTATAATACCAGTAATCGGTTTGGACATAAGAAATTTTTAGAAGTTTTTGCGGCGATGCTAAATGAAGCGGCAAGGTGTGCAGAAAGAGACTACAAATTTGCTGTTGATAGATATACAAATGGTATTGATATCAATAACCTGTATAAAGAATTGAAAGATATAAAAGGAATACAAAAATTATCTTTTTCATTGAAGCCGGTAAATCCAGATACTGAAATATTAAAATCTATACAGGATAATGGGAAAGATAAATTAGAGGAATTTGAGGAAGCAAATTTATCATCAAAGAGTATATTATTAACGTCAACCAGTAGACTAGGACTTAATATCGATTCTAAGTTAGTTAAAGAATCTTTAGATGAAGCTAATAGTTTACAAAGAGATATGCCGGTTGAGAAAGCTACCAGTAGTGGGTATGTTAAAGTCGAGGCTACAGGAAGAGATGGTGTAACAAGAAGTACTGAAGATATGGCGCCGGTAAAAAGGCATATTAGGCGTATGTCAGAATTCATTAAGGCTTGTGATGAAGTTATACGAAAACGAAATGCTGGTTCTAAAAAAATAGAGGAATAAATATGTGTAATTGGAAAAATAGTAAGATGTATGATCTATTTAATAAAAAAGAGTGGGAAGTAAAATGGAGCTTCAGAATTAGCGTACTCATTTTGGCCTTTTTTATATGCATCAATCTTCACTCTGATTTTTCTGTTTACCAAGAAATGCTGAATACTTTGATTATTTGTTTGATTGGAGCGATGATCGGATTATTGGGATTCTCACTAAGTGGAATTGCTATAATTGTAAGTCTATTTTCGAGGAGGGAAACAAAAAGTATAAATTTGATAAATGGAGAAAACGTCATTACAAGAGTCTTATCCAGTTACAGCTTTTTGGCTAAAAATATAGGCATGCAATGTTTCATCTTAATTGCAGTTTATTTTCTGATTTCAAGCAGATTGATGATAGCTCCAATAATTTTGTTCTATATTTTAGTTTTCATAGAAACATATCATATAGTATTCATTGTTTTATACACAGTTGCTTTGGTTCAAAATTGTATTGAATTATACAAAATAAAGAATATATATTCTGAGATTGAAAGCGCAAAAAAAACAATACATGATGAAGCAAATGAGATTAAAATTGATTATATACTTTCAACGTTAGTAAACAACTATGGTTGTTCAACAGAAGAAGTATTAAATAAGTTAATTATTTTCGTAAGTGAGTCAAGGATAGAGAATAAAGAAAAGATTATTGAATATATAAAGAACCAATACAATTTATTGTAGCAAAAAAGGTTTCAGGGAGACACTTCGGTGTCTCTTTTTCTATGCAATAAAATAACGGGACATAGCTCAGAAGGAAGAGCACCTGGCTTATATCCAGCGTGTCACCGGTTCGATTCCGGTTGTCCCCATTACCGGTGTTTTTGTTGCGGTTGTTCATCGGTCAGTAACTAATAACAATAATTCATAAGGTCATTGTTCAACATTTAGCATTGGTGGGCATCAATGTGTCGTACAAGAATCGCAACAGTGCAGGCTGTCACTACTTGGCAGCCTGTATCTCAAAAATGGAGAAATATGTAATAGAACGGGATGATGTAACTAAAAAATCAATTTCATGTTCGTTACGAATATTCGGGTATGTTCCGAATGCGGCATGTCATACAATCAGACTCAGCGAAATGCTGGGTCTTTTTATATGGGGGTAATCATGGAAGAGATTTGGAGAGATGTAAAAGGATACGATGGGGTGTATCAAGTTAGTAACTTTGGGAGGATAAGAAGTTTTTATCGAAGTAGTGGGAAAATTAAAAAACCAGATGGTCAAATATTATTAAAGAAAATACATCGCGGATACGAACTTGTAGGATTATGGAACAATGGAACGGTAAAACGGGCAAAGGTACATCGGCTTGTGGCCGAGGCATTTATTCCTAATCCTGATAAATTGCCTTTTGTTAATCACATAAATGAAGTAAAAAGCGATAATGTAGTAACAAATTTAGAATGGTGTACTCCGAAGTATAACAGCAATTATGGGAATGCGGTAGATAAAAGAATGAATACGTTACGGCGTAATAATAGACCATTTATATGTATTGAAACCGGAAAAGTATACAACTTGGCATCAGACTGCGCAAAAGAATTGAACTGTAAGCCGAGGGGGATAAGAGATACATTACAGAAAAGGCAAGAATCATATAAAAACTATCATTTTAAATATATTTAGTAAACAGTGGGCGGCGGCCACTACCCGGCTGCCGCTTATCTCAGAAAAGAAAGCGAGGTGAGCCGATATGGCAAAAGGCAAGTATCAAGAATGGCTTACGCCAGAAGGCTTGCTGAAAATTGAAGGATGGGCCAGAGATGGTCTAACAGATGAGCAGATATCAAGAAATATGGGAATATCAGTTGCTACTCTGTATAATTGGAAAGCTAAGTATTTAGAGATTTTAGAGGCCCTAAAAAAGGGGAAAGAGGTTGTTGACCGTCAGGTAGAGAATGCTCTTCTGAAGCGCGCACTCGGATATGAGTATGAGGAAGTAAAAGAAAAGTACGAGTGTAATGTGCTTACTGAGCGAACCGTTACAAAAAAAGAGGTTGTGCCCGATACAACAGCGCAGATATTCTGGCTCAAGAACCGGCTGAGGGAGAAATGGAGCGATAAACAAAGCATTGAGATATCCAAGCCGATAGATGAATCTATCAACGAGATGGAGGAATACTTTGAACAGCAAAAAAAAGCAGACTCTTGACCTGTTGTACTATGAACCGTACAAGATAGGGCACTGGGTAGGCTTTAATGATTTGACCGAGCTGCACAATAAGTGGCTGCGGTCTTTTTTATATACAGAAGAAAATCAAACGTTATTGGCTCACCGTGGTTCGTACAAGACCACAGACCTGTCTCTGTTCCTTGCGATTCATACAGTCATAAAACCGAATGAAAACGTTTTGTTTTTTCGGAAGACAGATGATGATGTGCGAGAGGTTATGGTTCAGACGCAGAAGATACTGAAATCCGGAGCCATGCGACAGGTCGTGCATAATCTTTACAATGTGGAAATGCGATTTGATAAAGAGAACAACTCAGAGATCCACACGAACCTTTGTACATCGACAAAGGGAGTCTCACAGGTGATCGGACTTGGTATTGGAACATCTATTACAGGAAAACATGCAGACATTGTGGTCACAGATGATATCGTCAATCTAAAGGATCGTATCAGCAAGGCAGAGCGTGAGAGGACAAAGATACAGTACATGGAGCTGCAGAACATCTGTAACCGTGGCGGCCGGTTTATCAACACTGGAACTCCCTGGCATAAGGAAGATGCAATTTCCATCATGCCGAATGTGAAACGGTATGATTGTTATTCTACGGGATTAATTACCCGGGATAAACTAGAGCAGCTCCGGCAGAGCATGAGTGACAGTCTCTTTGCTGCCAACTATGAACTAAAGCATATTGCGGACAAGGATGCAATGTTTAAAGATCCTAAATTTACGGCAGACGAATCACTGATCTTTAACGGGCTGGCACATATTGATGCAGCATATGACGGAAAAGACGGCACAGCATTCACGGCATTTAAAAAGCAAAAAGATGGTTCAATTATCGGTTTTGGGAAGCGTTGGGATAGGCATGTGGATGATTGCCTGAAAGAAATTGAGATGTACCACCAGCGGTTAAGGCTAGGGACTATTGAATGCGAAGAGAATGCCGACAAAGGATATCTCAAGAAAGAGATTCGCGAAATGAGTCTTCCAGTACACGGATATCACGAAAGTATGAACAAGTTTGTTAAGATATCTACTCACCTGAGGAAGAACTGGAAGAATATCATTTGGTTGGAGGATACGGATCCCGAGTACATCAATGAGATATTGGATTATAGCGAATTTGCCGATCACGATGATAGTCCTGATAGCGCGGCAAGTTTGTTGAGGAAGATGGAGAAGAAAAACGGGGTAAATACAGGCTTTACAGGAGGGTTATAAACATGATTTACAGAATTCAAGCAGGGAAAGAAATGACTCCAGAGCTACTTGCCGAATATATTGGCAGGCACAAAAAAGAAGTTAATATGCGCTTAAACAAATTAGATGAAGCATATCGCGGTGATTATAATATATTCCACCAACGCAAAAAGCCGGCCTGGAAACCAGATAATCGGATTGCATTTGGTTTTGCGAAATATATTGTGGACACAATGAATGGATATTTTCTCGGAGTTCCAATAGCGTTGCATCATGAGGACAGCGAAGTGTCAGGCTTTTTAGATTTTTTAAATAAATACAATGGGCTGGATGATATCAATGCAGAGCTTGGTAAATATGATGATATGTTTGGAACAGGAAATGAAATCTATTATACAGATGAAGAAGGGAAATTGAGCGTACAGCAGATATCACCAATAGAGTCATTTATGATATATGATGATTCGGTTTTGATGAGAGAAATGTTTTTTATTCATTATTACCGGGACGCAAACGATGTAGAGCGCGGTTCATGGTCAAATGACAAAATTGTGCAGCACTTTGTGAGAGAAGGATCATATAAATGGATTGGAGATCCGTCAGAACATCATTTCGATGATGTTCCAGCAACAGAATTCATTGAAAATTCGGAACGGTTGGGGATTCTGGATGGTGTGATGTCTGCAATTAACGCCTTTAACAAAGCCATATCTGAAAAAGCAAATGATGTAGACGCTTTTGCTGATGCTTATATGAAAATTATAGGGCCAAAGATAGATGATAAAACAATCCAATTTATTCGTGATAAGAGGATTGTAAATCTCGAAGAAGATGACCCATCCGGTGTTGTCGCTGAGTTTATGCAGAAACCAACTGGTGATACAACACAAGAGAATCTGCTTGACAGACTGTACAAAGGGATATTCCAGATGTCAATGGTTGCGGATTTATCGGATGAGAGCTTTGCAGGATCAACTTCCGGAATAGCCTTAAAGTACAAATTGCAGGCCATGTCTAATCTTGCGGATGCAAAAAAAAGAAAATTCCAAGCGGCATTAGAACGGCGTTACAGAATATTATTTTCTCATCCGGCATGCCCTTTGGAAGCTGATCAATGGATCAACATTGATTATAAATTTACGAAAAGTCTTCCGGCAAACCTGCTTGAAGAAAGCCAAATAGCAACTAATCTGGAAGGTGTTGTATCTAAAGAGACACAGCTCAAAGTGCTATCAATAGTAGATAATACTCAAGAAGAAATGGATAAATTGGAAGCTGATGCTAAACCGTACCGATCAGAATCAGAGACTGTCAGATTATTTGGAGTTGATGGAAATGGACAGTAAAGAGTACTGGAAAAGGAGAGAAGAGGAGAATCTAAAAAAGAACCTGATAACAGAAAAGGCGTACATAAATCAAATTAATGGTATGTATGATTACATGATGGATCAGGTGCAAAAGGAAATCAACGGGTTTTACACCAAATATGCCAAAAAAGAGGGCATAACATTGGCAGAAGCCAAGAAGCGAGTTTCCAAGTTGGATATCGAAGCGTATGAGCGCAAGGCGGCTAAGTATGTAAAAGAAAAGGACTTTTCAGAGCAGGCAAACAAAGAAATGCGTCTTTATAACGCCACTATGAAGATTAACCGCCTGGAGATGCTGAAAGCAAATATAGGTTTGGAGCTGGTCGGAGGATTTGATGAGATGCAGAAGTATTTCGACACGATACTAACTGAGCGCGCATTAAAAGAATTTGAGCGGCAGGCCGGAATACTCGGGGGCACCATCAGAAACAATCAAAAGGCTGCGCTTGCTATTGTGAATGCCTCTTTTAATAACGCGAGGTTTTCAGATAGGATATGGATGTATCAAGACATGATGAAAGCAGAATTGTCCAAGCTGTTACAAGAAGGAATGATACAGGGAAGAAATCCGAGACAGCTTGCGCGTCACTTGACAAAAAGATTTGGCGTATCAAAATCAGACGCAGAACGATTAATGCGGACGGAACTGGCTAGGGTTCAGACAGAAGCTCAAAAGCAATCATTTGAGCAGAATGGATTTATGCAGTATGAATTCATTGCGCTTGGCTCTGCCTGCAACATCTGCAGGGCGATTGATGGAAAGCACTTTGATGTGGAGAAGATGATGCCTGGTGAGAATGCTCCTCCTATGCATCCGAATTGTCGATGTTCTGTTGCTGCATATGAGGATAGTGAAGAATATGAAGCATGGCTCGACTTTTTGGATAATGGAGGCACTACGGAACAGTGGAATAGATTGAAAAAGAATACAAAACTAGAATTATCAGATTCAACTGATAAATGGGCGAAAGAAGCAAAGATGGAGCTTTTGAAATCAGAAAAAAGCCTTTCACATAGGAGCAAGGAAACAATGGAGATATATGATTCAAGCGGGAAGTATATTGCTACAAAAAGAGGCGGCGCAGATAGTGTCAGGCTCTCTGTTCTTGATTATCGCAAACTTAAAAACGCAGTTGTCACGCATAATCACCCGTCAGGCGGTTCATTTTCGTTAAAGGATATAAGGTTTTTGAAAAATATGCCAATATCAGAACTTAGAGTTTCCACAATTGATTGCGTGTACTATATGCGGAAACCAGTGGAATGGCCGAAGGAAATAAAGTCATCAGAACTTCTCGAAGAAGCAATACAAGAGATTCGAAAAGAGTTGCGTCCTAAGTACCAACGATTGTATAATGATGGTAAGATCAACAAAATTCAAAGGCATAAAATGTTTTCAGAAGAAGTAAATAAGACTTTTGCAGAAAGGTATGGTTTAGAGTATGGACGAGAACCTTATGAATAAGATATTGAAAGACAGAGAGATTAAGTTAAGCGAACTTCCAGAAGGCTTCGATATTGAATCATTACCGGAAGATATAACTTTAATTTTTGATGACGATGACCCCACAATGGATGATGAATTTTGGGAAGATGATAAGTAGATGCCACCAGTCAGTAATGGACGGTGGCATTTTTATGCACATTTTAAGGAGGATACAATTTGATTGCAATAAGCGTCCGTAAGGACGGAATAACCGTTAGTGGTCATGCAGGTTATGCACCAGCAGGCCAAGACATTGTGTGTGCCGGGGTATCTGCTCTGACACAGACATTAATCAGATCCATTGAGGATCTGACATCAGACAAAATTAAATATAAAATATCGCCCGGAGGGGTTGAAATTTTATATGGGAATCTATCAGAGAAATCGCGAACTCTGGTGGATTCCTTTTTTATCGGTATTTTACAAATTGCCGATGAGTATCCGGATAATGTTCGGATTGCGTGACCAGGCGTGAATGTCCTAAAACTTTACGGAATTTAGTGGCAGGCGTGGAACCCGGAAAAAGCTATGGAAACAAAGCGTAAGTTTCAAAACACGGAGGTAGAAAGATATGAAGTTTAAAGAATTTATGACGTTACAGTTATTTGCGGATCCAGAAGATCCAACACCAGCAGATCCCAAACCGCAAGACCCAGAGACAAATCCACAAGAACCTGAATCAGACCCGGAACCTAAGGCGAAATACACAGACGAGGATCTGGATCGTATTATTGCCCGAAAGATTGCGGAAGAACGAAAAAAGCAAGATAAAGCTGTCAGAGAAGCGCAACGACTTGCAAACATGTCAGCGGAAGAGCGGACTCAAGACGAGCTTGCTGAAGCAAAAAGGCAACTAGAGGAATTGAGGCACCAGACTGCCATAGACAAAATGGCGAAAGTGGCACGTGGGATTTTGTCTGCAAAAAATATTAACCTGCCGGATGACCTGTTGCTAACAATGGTTACTGAGGATTCGGACGAAACAAAGCAGAATGTGGATAGTTTTGTGAAATTGTTTGAGAAATCGGTTAACGATGCTGTGACCGAGCGGCTCAAAGGCAAGACACCAAGGACGGGATCACCGGCAAGTAAGCTGACAAGGTCTGACATTGACAAAATTGCGGATCGCAAAGAGAGACAACGTGCTATCAAAGAAAACATTAATCTTTATTTAGGAGGAAACTAAATTATGAATGATAACAGAAAATTAAAACTGCAGCTTTTTGCCGCAGATGAAAATGCAATTACAACAGCAGATTTGGAACCCGCTATTTCTGTAGATTTTACAACGAGGATAAGCCAGAACATTGCAGAGCTGCAAACACTACTTGGCATTGCAGACCTGACACCAATGGCAGCCGGTAATCTTATTAAAATATATAAAACAACCGTAACCAATGATCCGGCCCAGGTTGGGGAAGGGGAGACGATTCCGCTTACAAATGTAGAGCGTAAACTGGCAGCTACAATTGAACTGAAATTGGCCAAGTACAGAAAAGAAACAACAGCAGAGGCAATTCAGCGTTCAGGGCGTGAGGTTGCAGTTAATATGACTGATGAAAAACTTATTGGAAAAGTGCAGAAAGATATTAAGAAGACATTATATGAGACTCTTGCAACCGGTACAGGTAAAGTATCAGGTACAAATCTCCAGACGACTCTTGCTGCCTTATGGGCTGCTTTGCAGAATAAATATGAAGATGAGGACGTTTCTCCTGTATTCTTTATAAATCCAACAGATGTTGCTGATTATCTTGGAACTGCTCAGATTACTATGCAGTCTGCATTTGGATTCACTTACATTCATAACTTTCTCGGTCTTGGAACAGCGATTGTATCACCGCAGGTTACTGCTAAAAATCCAATCGCTACAGTTACTCAGAATATAAATGGTGCTTATGTACCCGCATCTGGTGATGTAGGTCAGACCTTCTCATTGATTTCTGATGCGACAGGCCTTGTCGGAATGACTCATTATGTGGGCGGCGACAACGCCGTTGTAAAAACTTTGATTCTGTCTGGTGTGAAGTTCTTTGTTGAATATGCAGACGGGGTTTTTGTCGGCACAATCACGCCCCCGACCCCAGAAAATCCAACAGGGGCGTAGGAGGGTAAGACATGTATAGAGTAATTAAGTTTTTTACAGACCTGCAGGACAACGATCATCCTTATGACGTGGGAGAACCATTCCCACGTGAGGGGATGGAAGTAAGCGAGGAACGTCTTGCAGAGCTGTCAGGATCAGATAATAAGCGGGGTGAGCCGTTGATTGAAAAACACACTGAGGCGGCTAAAAGTTCTGAGGATGCAGAATCATCGGAACCAGAGAAACCTACAACCAATAAGAAGAGAGCAAAAGGCACCGTAAAATAGGAGATGAAAAAGAATGGCAGTACTTGAGGATGCAAAGATCCTATTGGATATTAAAGAAAATGATGAAGAACTTATTAAAAAACTGAACATTATTATCGGAAATGCAGGGAAACAGGTACTGTCATATCTGCCATCCGGCACAACAGAAATCCCTCAGGCACTAGAATATATTGTCTGTGAGCTGGCAGTAGCGCGGTTCAATCGGATTGGAAATGAGGGCATGACCAGCTTTTCACAAGAAGGGGAAAGCATTACATATTCCAACGGAAACGATATTTCCCCGTATCTTCCTGCAATCCAAGCGTGGAATCAGCAACAGAATGATAACACACGAGGGGTGGTGCGGTTCATTTGAGATATGATAAGCCAGTTTATTTTATCAGAAAAAATAACAAGAAATATGATCCTGATTCCGGGGAGTGGGAAAAAGGCGATAATATCCGGACAAAGCGATATGCAAATGTAACGCACATGGGGGCGGAACGGCAACAGGTTGTGTTTGGAGACGTTAAGTCTAACCGCCTTATTCTGCGATTACAGAGAGCTTATACAGATGGCTATGATTATATTGAGTATGCTGGGAAAATGTACACTGTGGACTCGGAGCGGTGTCCCAGCGACAGGCAGAGCTTGGTGGTGATACAGCATGTCGGGGATTAAGATTGTAGGATTGGAGCAGCTGGAAAAAAAGCTAAAGAACAATCACACTTTAAACGATGTAAAAAGGGCTGTTCGTAAGAATGGATCTGGCTTGCAGATAGGAATCCAAAGGAATGCCGATTTCGAAAAAGGATATCAGACAGGGGCAACACATGACAGTATAATGCTTGATATTATAGATGGAGGTATGACTGCAGAGTCTGGTCCGACAACAGAATACTCCCCGTATCTGGAATATGGGACACGGTTCATGTCTGCCCAGCCTTTTGTCAAACCCGCACTGGAAGAGCAGAAGATAAAATTCAAGGCCGACATGCAAAAATTAGTCAAATAGGAGGACGCAATGAGTAAAACAGTAGAGCAGGCAGTGCATGATGAATTATGGAAACGAGCGTCCCCTATGGTCGATGGGAAAATCTATGAGAGCCGCCCAATGGTTGAGGTGGGATATCCATTCATAGATTTTGAAGATTCTGCTACAAATTTCAGAGGCACAAAAAATGGAATAACGGCCCGTGTGGACACAAGAATTAATATCTGGGATACGGAGGATAACCGAAAAAATGTATCTAAGATTGGTAGCAACCTGTTCCGGCAGGCAATTTCCATACGGAAGGCTTATGGGTACTCGATAACATTAAGAGTTAATGAGTCAGGTATACAGATGATGCATGATAGGACGGTCACACCGGCACTGTGGCGGTGCATGGTAGACTTAGTATTTGAAATTTAGGAGGAAGATATGAGAAAAATGGATTTACAATTATTTGCGGAGGCTATACAGGGGAAGAAAATTGTGTACTTATACCGCATTAAGAAAGACGCAGCAACAACTGATGGAACGCTGCTTGCATTTACAACAGAAAATGGACGTACAAAGAGTAAAGATGCAGATTCTACGGCTACAAAAGACGGTTCTATCCGCACGCCGGGGACTGCAGAAGTAGAAATTACGGCAACCAGCATCCTATCAAAAGGGGATGGGATGATTGATAAATTAGAAGATGCTATGGATGCGGACGAAATTATTGAGATATGGGAAGCAAACCTTGCGGAGTCTGCGGAATCTGGGAATAACAAATTCAAAGGCATGTACTTTCAGGGATTTCTTACAGAATTTGAAAAGACATCGTCTGCAGAGGAGTTCGTAGAGTGTTCACTCACATTCGGTATCAACGGAAGTGGAAAACGCGGAGATGTAACAGTTACTCTGGAACAACAGGAAATCGCAGACTATGTATTTGCTGATACACCGAAAACAGGATCAGGAGCCTAAGAGAGTGGAGAAATCCCTCTCTTTTTTCGTTAAGGAGGAAGAAAGATGTTATTGAACATAAAAAACAAAGAAGTAGATGTACATTTTGGCATTAAGTTTATCCGCGAACTGGATAAAACAAATTATTTCTTGAAAGAAGGCACAAAATTTGGGGCCGGACTTGAGCTTAAGGTACCCATGCTTTTTACATTTGATACAGTCGCATTATCTGAGATCATTTATGCTGGCACATGTATGGAAAAAAGCCGGCCGTCAACAAATGACGTGGACGAATACATAGAGAACTGCGAAGATCTGGAAAGTTTATTTGACGAGGTGCTCAGTGAACTAAAAAAGGGAAATGCTACCAAACTAAAGATTGCTCAGATGGAGGAAGCACTCAAGAAACAGGATCAGACCGATTAACATCAGAAGAAGTATATGAGGAAATCATAGTAAACGGCTTGCGTTTTCTTAATATGAGTGAAATCGAAGCCATTGAGCGCATGACATTGCACGAATATGAATTACGGATGAGAGCATACCGGTTGAAAATGGTGGATGAAGAATACTTGATTCATCTGCAGGCTTGGGTTAACAGGGAAGTAAAAGCAGAGAAAAAGAAGGGAAAAGGCAGATCGGAGCCTGTGTATAAAAGGTTTGACAGCTTCTTTGACTATGAAAAAAGGTTGGAACAGGCCAGTGGAAAGTCTGACGTAAAGAAACCTGCTATAAGCCAGGCAGAAAGGTATATGGAGTATTTGGAGAGGAGGAAGAATGGAGAGTTATAGTGTAAAGGCAGTATTAAGTGCCGTAGATAAAGGCTTTACAAACACCATAAAGAGTTCTATAGGCAGTCTTAATGGTATAAAAGGTGCGGCATCGTCTGCCACGTCTTCAATCATGAAAATTGCATCTGGAATTGGTGTGTTTAAGGCTGTCTCTGCAGGCGCGGATCTCCTCAAGAGTTCAGTATCTTCTGCATTTGCCCGTCAGGACACAATGGAACAGTTCAATAGGACTATTACCGCTATAACTGGTAATGCAGATGCAGCCGGTAATGCACTAAATGATTTGAAGGGCGTAACAAAAGGGACAGCCTACGGATTGGATGTAGCTGCAAAGGCCACGCAGGATTTTGTTACCCGTGGTATGGAAATAGGATCTGCCACAAGGTCCGTGGGAGCATGGGCCGATGCAGTAGCATTCTATGGCAGAGGAACAAGCCAACAATTGTCAGAGGTAACTGACGCAATTGCAAAGATGCGGACAAAAGGAACCGTTGAGATGGATCAGCTAAATCGTCTTTTCGATGTTGGCATTGATGCTGTAGGTATGTACGCAAAAGCAGTGGGAAGAGATTCTGCCTCTGTGCAGGACGATCTATCTAACGGAAAGATCAGTGCAGAAGATTTCCTTAATACAGTAGAATCTGCAATGATGGAGGGAACCAACGGAGTACAGAAGATCGCAGGGGCCGCCAAAGAAGCTGGTGCGAGCTGGACAGGTACATTTGACAATATGCGTGCCGCGGTAACAAGGGGAACACTCGGTATCATTAATTCCATAGATGACATGCTAAAAAAGAATGGATTTCCTACAATGAGGGAGTCTATAAAGGCTTTTGGAGATACGGCAGAAAGCGTACTCGGAAAAGTTTCTGAGTTTATTTCCAACTTGAATATTGGAGCCATAGTTGATAAGATCAAGCCTTATTGGCAGATTTTAAAGGATTCTGCAATTGAGGTTAAAAACGCCTTTGGAGATGCAATAAGCGAGATCATTGGGGAATTTAAAAATCTGACTGGGGCGTTTGGAACTACGGAAAGCATTAGTAGTTTTTCGGGTATTATGGATACTGTCACAGGAGCATTAAAGACTTTTGCGGGTTTCTTAAAAGATCATGCGGAGACGATTGCAAAGGTAATACAACAGCTCCCTAAAATCATTGCCGCTTATCAGGGCTTTAAAATACTTAGGACAATTGCTCCATTAGTGGGAGCGTTCACGGGAGCTATAGGCGGTTTGGCTAAACTCGGGCTGAGCAAACTTGCACCGAAACTTTTTGGTGTTGCAAAAGGGCAAGATGCTGTCGGAAAATCAAGCGGTGGGAGCTCAAAAAAAATGCTTGCTTCTGCAAAATCATTTATGATGGTAGGCGCTGGGGTGGCCATCATAGCTGGCGGGTTTTATCTGTTGGCAAGTGCAGCGATCAAACTGTCGAATTCTGGCGGTATGGCCATTGGAATAATGGCAGTAATGACAGGGGCAGTTTTGGCATTATCATTTGGGATGATGTCGTTGCTTAAAAATGTAAAAACGACACCAGCCCGGCTTAATGCAGTATCCAATGCATTCCTTAAAATGAGTGCCGGTATTGCACTTGTTGTGGGATCATTGGCTGTACTTGCACTTGCGCTTGTGCCATTGGCATCGTTGGGTACCACTGCAGTTCCGCCATTACTGGCATTTGGCATAGTAGTTGGTGGACTGGCGGCTATTTTGGGAGCCGTAGGAAAGAGGCTGCAGGCAAGTGCGGTAGGCATAGCAGTGTTTGCGGCTGCCGTATCTGTTATGGCTCTGGCAATGACACCAATTGCGCAAACCGGCCTTGAAGGGGCTGCGGCAATGGGGGCATTTGGGCTTGTAGTAGCGGGCTTGGTTGCCGTATTTGGCCTGTTTGGAAGTGCACTCAATGTGGCGATACCTGGAATGATTGCATTCGGTCTGACGATAGTTGCTGTTGGTGCAGGGATGGCGCTTGCAGAGGGTTTTATAAGAGCCTTGCCGCCAGTTATACAACAATTAGGAGATTCATTTTCTCAAGTGGCAGCATCAATAGCAGATGCGGTAAGCCAGATAGTGTCCGTTGTGGGAGATACACTATGTAATGTAATGACTACTGCCGGAGACGTAATATCACAGGTGGTAGATTCCATAAATGAAGGCTTTGAGACAATAGCAGACGGTATTTCTAGTGTAATAGATTCTATCAGTGGCGGGTTTTCAAGTGTACTGGATTCTATTGCTGGGGTTATAGAGAGTGTTGGTAATTCTGCAAGGAATGCGGGTGCCGGCTTCCAGGCGGTTGCAGTTGGAATTACCATGATAGCTGAATTATCGTTGCTTGATATCGCTAAGTCACTCGGTGCTGTAGCGCTCGGGCTTGGAGAGATATCCACGGCGGGCGCAGGATTGCCAGATGTAGCAAATGGAATGCTTATAATCGTAACAAGCCTAATTGCGGCCACTACGGGAATGATGGCATTTTATGAAAGTGCGTTAATGGTTGTAGCTGTGGCGACTACTCTTAAAATGGCTGTGGATAATATTAAGGCGGCATTTGAAGGCTTTGTAATAACTCCGCCTGATATGTCCTCAGTAACGGCGGCATTTATGCAGGTGGTGTCTTCTGCAAGGGAAACGATTCCAGCGTTGGCTCAAGCGGGGGCACAGGCAGGTATAAGGTTTAACACTGGACTTCTAAATGGGTGCAATAAAGCCCAGATCGCTGTAGAGAATGCGGCAGTATTTATAGCGGATGCGGCCCAAACAATCATTCCCAAACTTTCGAGCGCGGCGAAAAATGCAATGGATTCCTTTAATCGAGGATTATCTGCTGGTTTTAATGAAGCTGAAACTATTGCCAGAAGTGGGGCCCAAACTATTGTAAGCGCATTGGATGGCGTCCCTGATCAGATGTATAGATGCGGTTATTTTATTGGAATAGGTCTTGCAAACGGAATGAGATCAGCACTTGGAGAAGTACAAGCTATAGCCACACAACTTGCGGCCGCAGCGGAAGAGGCGGTTATTGCAAAATCAAAAATCGGGAGCCCATCAAAAGTATTCATAAAACTTGGAGAGTACATAGGAGAAGGATTTGCCATTGGTATAGAATCAATGGGTAATCTGGTAGAGCGCGTAAGCGAGAACATGGTAAGTATTCCGAGTGCTCTTTCCTTTGCCGGTGTACCGTCTGGCTCTATCTCACGGAGTAATTTAAACAGTGAATATAGTTACAATCCTGTCGTATACGTATCAGCAGAATTGAGAAATATAATGGACGGGAAAGAAGTCGGACGGGTAAGCGCGCCTTATGTAAAAGCTGAAAATGATAGATCAACAAAAGTGAAACAAAAAATAAATGGAATTCGGTAGGAGGGTCTAATGTATAATTTTGTAGATACTGTGAATCACAACAGCAACGTAGGGATCCTCCCTGCTGAAGCCGTAAGTATAAATGGAACATATATTGAAAATAAGATTGAAGGATATCAAACCCTGTATGTTACCGGACGGGAGTTGCTTGAATCTGAGGTACTGGAGAAACGTATCGGAAACGCAGATGGTGCGGAGTATCAAGGGAAAAGGAGTGTCTCGCGGATAATAACTGTGACGTACAGGCTCATGGCGGGCACACCGAGGGCATTTAGAGAAAAGTTTAATGCTCTGAACCTTATGCTTAACCAAGAACAGATAAAATTTGTTTTTAATGATGAGCCGGACAAATATTTCATTGGAACTAAAAGTACTATCGATGAGGTTCCAGGCGGTAGACTGAATGTGATAGGCAGCTTTGATATCTATTGCGCTGATCCATATAAATATTCCGTGGTGGAGAAGACCTTCAACGCTGCCAAAAACAGTAGCGGGATATTGGAAGCCACGATAGTCAACAACGGCACAGAAGCCGTACCCATAGACTATACGATCACCCATAAGAGCGAAAACGGATACATTGGGATCGTAACCAAGGACGGTGTGATCCAGCTGGGAGATGCTGGGGAGCAAGACGGAGTAACCCGGCAGAAGACACAGCAGCTTATCAATTACCGCACCCCAGAGGCGTACAGTGCTATGACGGACGGTCAGGGAATACTGGGATTCAACTATCTTAAAAATGGCACATTTAAAATTGTAGGTCCATATGAAGGCCATAAATGGTTGGCTCTGGACAATGTCGGGAGCGGGGAAGATAACTGGCACGGGGCAAGCAAGATGGTTACCATACCCGCAGACTCAGGAGGGGTAGTCGGAGCACAGAACTTTTATGTTCAGGCTAAGGTGTGGTACGAAACAGGGCTAATATCACAGGCGGGGATGCTTATGCTGTCCATCGGGGATACGGCGGGAAACCATTTGGCCAGTATAAGGATCGCAAAATATGAGCTTGGTAAAAATCTGGCTTACGCCATGTTTGACATTGAGGGAGTGGAAAAACAGCGGATTAGTTTTGTGCCAGATTACAAAGGATGTACAACGCATGATAAGGGAGAAATCTATATCCGTAAATCCGGCCGGAAATTCCAGTTTTATTTTGGCGGAGGGGTATATACCTTATACGGGAGTACGGCATCCGCTGCGAAACAGGCAAAATACATATCCATCTTCTCAGCACAGCGCGGTAGCGTAAA
Organism: Faecalicatena fissicatena; assembly: GCA_001028025.1. Lineage (GTDB taxonomy): Bacteria > Bacillota > Clostridia > Lachnospirales > Lachnospiraceae > Faecalicatena > Faecalicatena fissicatena_A. The sequence goes on from LDAQ01000060.1 coordinate 31,136, forward strand.
ACAATTGGTTACCCGGATGTATTGGGATTATTTGTTTTTCCGCAAGGACAACGTAAATTATTGGTACGACATCCCAAACCGGTATCAATCCGGTGACGTGGTATACATCAATGGCGCGGCCAGCAAAGTATACACCAACGGGGTTATCAGCCAGGAGGATGAGATCGTGGGCAGTAATTACCCGAAGGCTCCTCCAGGGGAAACTAAGGTGCAGTTCTTGTTTTCAGATTTTGCTGATCCTGCGCCAACTATAACAGCCAAGATAAGGGAGGCATATCTATAGTGGACAACATAAGAATAGCAGTATTGAGCGCGTATGATGATATACGCGCTTTTTTGGATAATGAGGCCCCGGAGGCAATGCATTACTATAAAGATGAACTACACGAATACCTTAAGGGAGCCGCCAGCACATACACATTTTCCACGGACGCGCAGCATCCCGAATCGGTGAATCTGGTAGAGGGTAATAAACTGGCATTCAAGTGGCGCAGGAAGGATTATTATTTCAATATTGTCAGAGTTGTCAGGGATGAATACGAGGTAGAAGTTGAAGCCTACAGTCTGAACTTGGAGCTGCTTAACGAGCGTGTGGACGCTTATAAGGCATCGAAGGCCATGAAATTCGCGGAGTATCTGGATGTATTCGATTTTGAGGACACTCTGACACTAAACATTAACGAGGTGGCAGACAAGACCATAACACATGAGTGGACTGGATCGGAAACCGTGCTGGGGCGTATATACTCCCTGGCAACGGTATTTGACGCAGAGGCAGAATTTGTCCCGATTTTGAATAATGACTACTCATTGAAAAAGATAGTCCTGAACGTATACAAAAAGAATTCTGACGCTGACCAGGGGATGGGGCGGGATCGTACAGACATGATGCTGCGTTATGGGAAAGAGGTGTCTGGGATCACAAAGACATCTGATATTACGGAGCTGTACACCGCAATCAGGCCAACCGGTAAAGACGGCCTGATGGTAACCAATCTGGACAAGGCAGAGCGTGACGCTAAAGGCAATATAGAGTACCAGTCACCGAAAGGTGATGGATGCATCCGGGCGGTACAGGCCCGTGATCGGTTTCCGAGTAATACCGCAAGCACGGACCGGTATAGCACCGTGGACTGGAGCTATGACACGGATAATGTCAACACGCTATACGGCCAGGCCCTTGCAGAGTTGAAAAAGAACTGCGTGCCGCAGGTACAGTATGAGGTAGAGGGATATTTCGATACGGACATCGGGGATACAGTGACCATCGTTGATGATGTATACAACCCGCCTCTGTACCTGCAGGCAAGGGTTACAGAGCAGTCCAGGAGCTTCACGGATCCGGCGCAGAATAAGACCACATTTGATAACTTCAAGGAGCTACAGAGCCAGATCGACAAAGCATTACTGAACGCCATGCAGAAGCTCATTGCGGAGAATAAGGTGTATACATGTTCAATACTTACAGACAACGGGATCGTTTTTAAAAACGGTGAAGGCTCCACAACCCTTACGGCTTCTGTAATGGATTCAGGAAAAGATATGACGGGCAGCCTTGTAATCCAATGGACTGTAGACGGAGAAAAAATATCCACAGCAAAGTCTATTACGGTCAACGCAGCGGACATATCCGGGAAAGCGGTATACCGGTATGAGGCCACGGACAAGGCCGGTATATCAAGGGGATACGCTGAGGCAACAGTAGCTAATGTAAACGATGGTGAGCCGGGGAAAGCGGGGGAAGATGGAGGCCCGGGGGCTGATGCATACACACTTTATCTAAGCACCACAAGCCATGTATTTAACGCTGATTACGATGGTAATCTTACGAAAAATATATCTGTGTCCACTGTGGTTGTGGGATACAAAGGCACTAAGCAGATAAAACCTGTTATCGGTACGCTTCCGGTGGTCAGCGGTTTTGCATTCAGCCTGAGTGGATCCACTATTACCATAACGGGCAAAAAAGGAAAAGACATGCCTGACAATGGGGTGATAAATATCCCGGTAACGCTGGACGGTATAGCCTGCACACTTACATTCACTTACGCGAAGGTCAAAGACGGCTATCATGGAGAGGATGCTAAACTGTGTACAGTCACCGGAAACCAAATTATGAAATATGAGTCAGGCAGCAACACCCCGGTTCAGTCTGCATTGATATTAACTGCCGAATACCAGAACACAAATCATGAAAAATGGCAGTATCGCAATGAATACGATATATGGGCCGATTTCATTCCTGCACAAACTAATACAACAATTACGATTGATGAGGCATCTGTTGTATGGGTAGGGAATACGGCTGTAATCCGAGCTATGGATACCGGGCAAGTGGCAATTGATACCATAACACTAGCAAAATTGCGGGATGGATCGGATGGCGAACAGGGGCCGCAAGGTGAAAAGGGAGAACAGGGGATTCCGGGGCCATCCGGTGATCCAGGAAGAACCTCATATTTCCATGTTAAATATAGTCCGGTTGCAAACCCTACTGCAGCACAAATGACCGAAACACCTGACAAATACATCGGTACATATGTAGACTTCGAGTCTGAGGATTCGAATAATCCCGCAGCCTATCAGTGGCAACAATTAATGGGATCACAAGGGCCACAGGGGGACCGTGGTATACCAGGAGCAAATGGAGAGAATGGAAAAACCTCTTACTTGCATATTAAGTATTCCGATGATGGTGGATCATCTTTTACGGCAGATAATGGGGAAGCAGCGGGAAGTTGGATCGGGGTATATGTAGATCTTAACCAAACTGATTCATCAGATCCCGCGATGTATAATTGGAAAAAAATAGAAGGAGATCAGGGAGAGGACGGAGTTGGAATTTCGGAAAGAAAATCGTATTATCTTGTATCTCCCCAAAATACAGGGATAACAGTAAACAGTAGTGAATGGAAGACAGATATCCCGACAATTACAGAAACTAACAAATATCTATGGATATATGAAGAGTATACATACACGGATGGTACGAAAGAAAAAACTACACCGAGAGTAACTGGGGTATACGGCGATAAAGGAGAAATTGGCCCTCGGGGCCTTCAAGGATTGCAAGGAGAAAAAGGTGACCAAGGAATACCGGGCGCGAAGGGAGCTGATGGAAAGAACAGCTATACCCATATTGCATATGCCAACAGCGCAGACGGCACCACTGACTTTTCAGTATCGGACAGCAACCGTGAATATATTGGTATGTATGTTGATAACACTGCCTCAGATAGCACTACGCCATCAAAATACGCCTGGAGCAAAATCAAGGGCGCAGATGGAGCTGCTGGAACGCCCGGCAAAGCTGGGACGGATGGCAAAACACCTTATTTGCATATTGCATATGCCAACAGCGCAGATGGGAAAACTGGCTTTTCAGTATCTGACAGCCTAAACAAACTATATATTGGCCAGTATACGGATTATGTGTCTGCGGATAGCACGGATCCAACTAGATATGCATGGACAAAAATTAAAGGTGAGACAGGAGCTACAGGCCCGCAAGGACCGCAGGGAGATCGAGGGCTGCAGGGACTCCAGGGACTCCAGGGTCCGAAAGGTGATCAGGGAATCCAGGGAGCTAAAGGCGCAGATGGAAAAAGCAGTTATACTCATATTGCTTATGCAAATAGTGCAGATGGATCAACCGACTTCTCTGTATCAGATAGCAATCGGTCATACATCGGAATGTATGTGGATAACATAGCCACAGACAGTACAGAACCTACAAAATATGCATGGAGCAAGATAAAAGGTGCGGACGGTGCACAAGGCACTCCTGGGAAGGCCGGAGCCGATGGTAAAACCCCTTATCTGCATATTGCCTACGCAAACAGCGCAGACGGTAGAACAGGATTTTCAGTATCCGACAGTGTGAATAAGCTGTATATCGGTCAGTATACGGATTATGTATCTGCTGACAGTACAGACCCCACAAAATATGCATGGACGAAGATCAAAGGAGAGACGGGTGCCACAGGCCCCCAGGGATCCCAAGGAGTACAAGGGCCGAAAGGTGCCGATGGAAAAACATATTATACGTGGTTAAAGTACGCTGATACACCTACAACGGGGATGAGTGATGATCCATCTGGTAAATCGTATATTGGACTTGCTTATAACAAAACGACAGCTACAGAGAGCAGCAATTACAGTGAATATACATGGTCGCTGATAAAGGGCGCAAAAGGTGATCAGGGAGTTGCCGGGCCGAAAGGGACAGACGGGAAAACGTATTATACCTGGATAAAATATGCAACAAGTGCATCTGGGGCGAATATGTCGGATGATCCCGCCGGAAAAACATTTATTGGTCTTGCGTACAACAAGACCACAGCTACAGAAAGTACGAATGCCTCAGATTATACATGGTCTCTTATAAAAGGAGAAAAAGGAGATACTGGAGCTATGGGTCCTCAAGGGCCGCAAGGAGTACAAGGGCCGAAAGGGGCAGACGGTAAGACTTATTACACTTGGTTAAAATACGCGGATACGCCAACGTCTGGAATGTCAGACAGCCCAACCGGAAAAGCATATATAGGACTTGCATACAATAAAGCCTCATCCACGGAAAGTAATAATTACGGGGATTATACGTGGTCGCTGATTAAAGGTGAAAAGGGAGACCAGGGCGTAGCCGGAGGCAAAGGCGCCGATGGGAAAACTTACTATACATGGATCAAGTATGCTACAAATGCATCCGGTGCCAACATGTCGGACGATCCAACGGGCAAGACGTACATCGGACTGGCGTATAATAAAGCCACTTCTGCCGAAAGTACAACAGCATCAGATTATACCTGGTCACTCATCAAGGGAGACAAAGGTGATAAGGGAGATAAAGGTGAAACCGGGGCACGAGGACTCCAGGGACTGCAAGGAGAAAAAGGGGATCAGGGCATTCAGGGGCCAAAAGGTGCGGACGGTAAGAGCAGCTACACGCATATCGCATATTCGAACAGCTCGGATGGAACAAAAGATTTCTCTGTATCAGATAGCAATCGGGAATACATTGGTATGTACGTTGATAACACAGCTACAGACAGCACAACACCGTCAAAATATGCGTGGAGTAAGATAAAAGGCGCAGACGGCGCGCAGGGAACCCCAGGGAAAGCAGGGGCGGACGGCAAAACCCCGTACTTGCATATTGCTTATGCGAACAGTGCAGACGGCAAGACCGGATTTTCGGTATCTGACAGTGCGAATAAGTTGTATATCGGGCAATATACAGACTATGCATCTGCAGACAGCACGGACCCGACAAAGTATTCGTGGACGAAAATAAAAGGCGAAACCGGAGCCACAGGCCCGCAGGGTCCACAGGGATCACAGGGAATACAAGGACCAAAGGGAGCGGATGGGAAAACATATTACACATGGCTCAAATACGCAGATAGTCCCACAAGCGGAATGAGTGACAGCCCAACCGGTAAGGCATATATTGGGCTTGCATATAACAAAACCACTGCCACTGAGAGTAATACCTACAGCGACTATACATGGTCGCTTATAAAAGGAGAGAAAGGCGATCAGGGTGTAGCAGGTGGCAAGGGAGCGGATGGAAAAACATTCTACACATGGATAAAATACGCTACCAGCGCAGCCGGTGCGAATATGTCTGATAGTCCGGCCGGAAAGACATATATCGGGTTGGCATATAACAAAACTACTGCTACAGAGAGCACAACAGCATCTGATTATACATGGTCACTCATTAAGGGCGATAAGGGAGATACTGGAGCTACAGGACCCCAGGGTCCGCAAGGATCGCAAGGAATACAGGGACCTAAAGGTGCAGATGGGAAGACGTATTATACGTGGCTGAAATACGCAGATACGCCTACCACTGGTATGAGCGATAATCCTTCGGGAAAATCGTATATTGGGCTGGCATACAATAAAACCACAGCAACAGAAAGTACAAATTATAGTGATTATGCCTGGTCATTGATAAAGGGGGCAAAAGGTGATCAAGGAGTCGCTGGCGGCAAGGGTGCTGATGGCAAAACTTATTACACATGGATAAAATATGCGACTTCTGCGGCAGGGGCCAACATGTCGGACGATCCTTCCGGGAAAACATATATCGGACTGGCATACAACAAAACGACTGCCACGGAGAGTACAACGGCATCAGATTACACATGGTCGCTTATAAAAGGCGATAAAGGGGATACTGGAGCTGCAGGAACTGGTTATACAATATTACTGAGTAACGAATCATATTCATTCGCTGCGGGGACGGCCGCGGCGGTAGCTGGCAGCACAGACACAAATGTTAACGCCTGGAAAAATACAACTCAGGTGGCGGTAACAATTACTAAGATAGGAAGTACAGCGGTTTCCGGTAACCCTACGGGGATTGCGACAGGATTCGCGGGACTGACAGCGCAAGTGACAGGCAACGGAACAACTGCATGTAAGATTGTGTTTTCCGCAACCACGGCACTGACCACAAAAAGCGGCAATGTGACCATTGCAATTACAGTAGACGGGAAAAGTTTCACAAAACAATTCTCATTTTCACTGTCATTGAAAGGAAACACCGGTGCCACAGGACCTCAAGGGCCGGCAACAGGTATTGTGGTATCTGCTACAGAGCCGACCAGCAAATATACCGGCATGCTCTGGAAACATACCGGAACCGTAAGCGGGCTTGTAAAAGATACAACGTACCGATGGAATGGTACGAAGTGGGAACTGTTCGAATTCTCTGCAGTAAATATTAAAGCTGACACATTCACTGGATATGAATTTAATGGGTCTGTGTTTAAAAGCAGCTTTAGAAATTGGCCTGATGAAAATGGATTGTATGTAACCGGGGATTTCAGAATCGAAGGTGGCGAAATTACAACTCATAGTATGTCTCATACATCCCCGGACGGCGGTGGCGAAAACATTATAGACACGAAGGTGGGTTATAATGGAATTACAATAAAAAGAACATATGCAGGCACTCCATATAAAGTCACAGTAAATGATTTGGGGGTAAGTGTATCGGATTCGTCAAGCGAATCAAGCGTTTATATTGCTAATGGGAAATTGACATTTGAAAAAGGGAGCAAAAGGGTCAGCCTAGATGCAGATACGCTTGACTCACTAAATCGCAATTTGCCGGCGAACCTGTGGAAAGACTACAGACCCACACCGTCAGCAACTATTTCACAATTCATAGCAGATGTCATTAATGCAAGTAACGATGCGGGTGGAAATTACGTAGTTAATTATAAAGTATGTCCTAACAACAACATGGGATTTCCTATAAATACCTGGACCAGAGGAACTATTTATCTTCAAAACGCCGATGTAAACAGTGGTGACATCGGTACTGTCTTTGCATCAGATACAGGTACTGCATTTCCGAGAATGTGGATTGGCAAACTTTCGAAAGGTAAGGTAGTATGGAAAACCATCGTATAATAAAAAATTATTTGTACAGACAGATTATCTCAATGGTAACGTCTCGGTTGGTCGTATCAGAAGAACCGAGAGAAAACCACACTGTTAGCTGAGTGCCTGAGACACTATATCCGCGGTCGGTGCAATTAATGGTACGGGCATATCCAGTCTTTGCGCGCGTTATTACTGTTTGTACACTCGCACCAGAAGGGATGGTAATTATCTTTTCCAGATCCCTAGACTGTCCTATAATAGCAGTGAATTTTTCTGATGCGGTAATTACCTTCAACATATTGCGATTTAGCGAAAGAAAGGAATATGAATATGAGGACAAGAGATAGACCGGATCCGGTCTTTTTTTAATTTAGAAAATAGAGAGGAGATCCACATGGACTTAGAACACGAGAACAGGCTTACAAGAGTAGAAGAACGCTCAAAGAGCAACACGCACCGTCTGGACAAACTGGAGCCAATCGTTGAAGAAATACATACCATGTCCGAAACGCTTGTCGAAATGGCCTCAGAAATGAAGCACACAAACAGGAATGTGGAGGACATCAAAGACAAGGTGGACTGTCTGGAACAGGAACCGGCGCGCCGGTGGAAAGACAGCACGAAAGCCTTATTCAACGCGTTTCTTGGGGCAATAGGGACGGCGGCCGCCGGCGGGGTAATTTATTTATTGGCAAATTTAAAATAGGAGGAAAAAGGAATATGAAAAATAAAGAGTATTGGATCAAATGGGGCAAAAAGGCTGGGATCAGGGCAGTAAAAACTGTGGCGCAGGCCGCAATTGCCGGGATCGGAACGGCGGTCGTAATGAGCCAGGTGGATATTAAATATGTGGTGTCTGCATCATTGCTGGCCGGTGTGTTGTCATTGCTGACCAGCATTGCCGGACTGCCAGAGATCGGGAACACGGAAACCACGGAGCCGGAAGGAGAATAAAACATGAAGAAAAGAGAAGTAGCACTTAAATTATTCAGACATTTACTGGAACACAGCTGGCACGGTTACAGTCAGATTAGCAGATGGGGGGATGGGGCCGGGACATGCCCGGTAGTAATCAATGGCAAGACGTATCAGCTGCAGCAGGGAGATCGGGACTGTAGCTCTGCTATCATTTCCGCGTTCGAGGCGGCCGGGATCAGCTGTGGCGGCGCGACATTTACAGGAAACATGCGGGATTGCATGGTAGCAACCGGAAACTTCCGCTGGCATCCGGGAACGGCGTATATCGCAAAACCAGGGGATGTCTATCTTAACGAGGCTTGCCACACGGCTATGTGCATGTCTGCAGTGCCGGATCGGCTGGGGGAATTCAGCATTTCTGAAACTGGCGGGATTGATGGAGCGGAAGGGGATCAGACCGGATGGGAGTCACACGAGTGTGATTATTACAATTATCCTTGGGACGGCATACTTGAGTGTATTAATGACGAGGAGGACAAGGCCGACAGTCAAACCCCGAAGACTGGAAAAATTGAAATGAGACAGCAGAAAGGCACAGACAACCAGCGGTTCCAGATTGAGGATGCCGGGGGCAGCTTCGTCCGCATAAAAAGCAAGTCTACGGGACTGTATCTGGATGTTCCTGGGGCTAATGCTGTCAACGGTGCTGTGCTGCAGCTATACCCAAAGAATGGCACAGACGCGCAGCTGTGGAAAATTGTATACAAGGCCAAGGGGCTTGCACAGTATGTCCAGCTGGAGCCGAAACTTTCGCCGGGCAGATTAGCCAGCGTGGAAAGCAACGGTGTAGCAGGAGATACCGCTAAACTCAAGCTGTGGAACGATCAGAACAGCAGCAAGCAGACGTTTTGGTTAAAACAGGCAGACGATGGCACATACGTTTTTGTGCATACATACAGCCTCAAAGCGATTACAGCGGTGTAAAATTATAGCCCGGATCCATTGATATGATCCCTCTAAAGTA
>LDAQ01000061.1 GCA_001028025.1 Faecalicatena fissicatena
CTGCCCATGCCAGGCGCACTCCTTGAAATTTGTTTTGGTAAACAAATTTCATCCATAAAATCAGGCTGTTTTTTCTTAAGTGTCAGTAAGCTTATTCTACGCCCTGCAAACCGTCATATGCTTCCGAACCGGTGCCCTGAGCTCTCCTTACCGCAGGCTGCGTGCATCAAGGCGGACGATATTTCCTCCTGGGGGGATTTCGGCGGGAAAGGCGGATGGAAACGGCTACACGTAGGAAAACGGCTGGAGATTGACGCCATACGCTTAGCCAAGATGATCCACTGCCCCCGCGGCTCCCTCCCCCAGGGAAGGGGGTTTTTGACTTCTCATTGGATGCACCCAGCTGTGCGGAATTGGAATATGCCTCTTCTGGATGCGTCTTTTAGGGCATTAGTGCCGCTTCATCAAAATCGGAGCCGGCATGTGAACTGCATCCAGGCCCACAAGGCCTGGATGCAAGCCGACCCGCAGCGAGAATTCATCAGAATTCTCGTGAGTGTCGGCGGTGTTCAACATGCCGGCTCCGATTTTGATTAGCGGCACTTATGCCCTAATTCCGCATCCAGAAGAGGCATATTCCAATTCCGCACAGCGTCCACCAAACAACCAAACCCCCACTCCCCTACAAGAGCCCTCCTACGGAGAGGAAGAGGGGGGCGAATACAAGTGCCACAATAGTCATGAGTTTTATTAATATGTTGATAGACGGTCCAGAGGTATCTTTAAACGGATCCCCGACTGTATCTCCTACAACTGCTGCTTTGTGGGCTTCACTGCCTTTACCGCCGTGGTGTCCCTCCTCTATGTATTTCTTTGCGTTATCCCATGCGCCTCCTGAATTGGCCATAAAAATCGCCATGAGCACACCTGTTACCAGTGCTCCTGCGAGAAGGCCTCCCAGTGCATCGGTGCCTAATACAACTCCGACCAGTACCGGAGCTGCAACTGCCATTACTCCTGGAAGGAGCATCTCACGCAGCGCCGCTTTTGTAGAGATTGCTACGCATGATGTGTAGTCAGGTTTTTCTGTTCCTTTCATAATGCCTGGTTTCTCACGGAACTGACGCCTTACTTCTTCAATCATCTTATATGCGGCTTTTGATACGGAATCCATCGTGAATGCGGAGAATAAAAATGTCAGCATGCCTCCGATAAAGACACCGATGATTACTTTATAATCCAGCAGGTTGATGGCTTCTAGTTTTACGGCCTCGGCGTAAGATACAAACAGCGCCAGTGCTGTCAGTGCAGCCGAACCGATTGCAAAACCTTTTCCCATTGCCGCAGTTGTATTGCCTACAGAATCCAGTTTATCTGTAATCTCACGTACCGATTCATCCAGCCCGGACATCTCTGCAATGCCACCCGCATTGTCTGCAATCGGGCCGTATGCGTCTACTGCGACTGTGATCCCGGTTGTTGACAGCATACCTACGGCTGCAAGTGCAATTCCGTACAGACCGTCCGCTTTAAATGCCACGAAAATACCTACACAGATCAGGAGAAGCGGAATTGCAGTGGACTGCATGCCAACCGCCATACCACTGATAATTGTGGTTGCAGGTCCGGTCTCTGACTGCTCGCCGATCTTCTGAACCGGTTTATAATCAGCAGAGGTATAATACTCTGTTACATTTCCAATAATAACTCCCACGACAAGCCCTGCGATAACTGCAATAGCTGCATGGAAACTGCCAAATAACACTTTACTTAACACGATGGCTGCAATGATAACAAGAATCGCAGAAACATAGCTGCCTCTTGTCAGTGCCTTCTGTGGACTGGAATGATCATCTCCTTTTACGAAAAATGTGCCAATGATCGATGCAATCAGTCCGCATGCCGCTATCACAAGCGGATATACTACGCCTGATACAGCAGCACCTACTGCTCCGAGAGTCAGTGCTGATACGAGAGATCCTACATAGGATTCAAATAAATCCGCACCCATACCTGCCACATCACCAACATTATCGCCAACATTATCCGCAATAACTGCCGGGTTGCGAGGGTCATCTTCCGGAATTCCGGCCTCGACCTTCCCTACCAGATCGGCTCCCACGTCAGCTGCCTTGGTATAAATACCGCCGCCCACACGGGCAAACAACGCGATCGAAGAAGCACCCAGGCTGAATCCGGATAAGATATCTACATTGCGGGTGATTATATAGACCAGGCTCACTCCCAGTGCACCAAGCCCCGCAACACACATTCCCATAACCGCTCCGCCTGAAAATGCAATAGACAGTGCTTTATTCATACCACTTTCTTTTGCGGCATTCGCTGTCCTTACATTTGCTTTTGTTGCCACATTCATTCCAAAATAACCGGCAAGTGTAGAAAAAAGCGCACCCACCACAAAACAAACTGCCGTAACCCAGTTGCCGATGCCCACACCTATCAGTATGAATAGCACCACAACGAAAATAACCAGAATTTTATATTCTGATTTTAGGAAAGCCTGTGCGCCTTCACTGATAGCGCCTGCAATTTCCTTCATTTTGTCATTCCCGGCATCCTCTCTGCTAACTTTAGCCGCCAGATATGCGGCAAAGAGCAGCGTCAGGATTCCAACTGCCGGAACCAAATACAATAACGTTTCCATAACATCCTCCTTAAAACCAATCCCTTTTCTAATAATTTCCCGGTATGCATTTATAATTCCAACACCTCCTCCTTTACCGGGACTACTGACCTCATTCTAGCAAAGAATGCAGGAATTAACAATGTGTTTTGCAAAATTAATATTGTTTTCTGTAAAATCTGTAAATTCCCACAATTATATGAATACAGTTCTATTGGATCCTTCAATTATCAGATTATCGTGGTGGAGAGACGCTGTATGGAATTGTAAAGCGCCGGAAGACGCCGGAAACGGGAAGGGGGTGGCTGGAAACGGGATGGGACTGTAAGCTGGAGTAAAGCAAAAACGAAGGGAAACAAGGACAACCTGACCACATCGCCCGAAGCCCTGATGGCTTCGCGCGCTGGGGTCAGGAAAAAGTGTGATTTGTGATCACACTTTTTGTCCTTGTTTCCCTTCGTTTTTGCTTAACTCCAGCTAACAGCCCCAAGACGCTTCCAGCCACCCCCTTTCCGTTTCCGGCGCCTTCCGGCGCTTTACGATTCCATACAGCTTCGGCATTCAAGGCGGAAGGTGTATCTGGAGTTTGAAGGGTGTGCCGCATGGACGGGAGCAGCGGATTTGTCCTGGCTGCGCGGACCTGGCCTGGAACAGGCAGGTCTGCTTGCATCGCCTGAGTTAGGATAGAAATTCTGTATAGCTATAGAATATTAGTTCTTACTGTAAATACTATTTCGTTACACTACCACACATTATAAAGACCTATTCTATAACTTCCCCACAGATACTTGTTCTGCATCCGCGACTTAATCCGCTGCCTCTCCGAATCCCCCCGACAGAGCAGGGTTTACTCCTGTCCGGATGCGCACAGCCTGCCTGTGATGGGGAGTGGGATGTCTCCGGGACAGAAGGGATGATTTCTGGAAGTTTAGAGCGCGCGGGTTTAGAAGTACTGGCGTAAAATGAGCCGTCCATGAGGGATGGGAAGTGATTTTCCAAAATCGCTTCCCAGGACGACTTAGGCGGGAAAGCATAAAGCTTTCCCGCCGGATGTTGTCCGTGCCCTCATGGACGGCTCATTTTACGTCTGTACTTCTCCGCAAGCGGGTTACTTTCCAGAAATCATCCCTTCTGTCCCGGAGACATCCCTCTCCCCATCACAGGCAGGCGGACTCTTCTCCAATATCCCCGCTCCCCAAAGATTCTACTCTTCTGGAACGATGATCAGGTCTTTTGTGAAGTGGTTGAGTACTTCGCATCCGTCTTCTGTGATCAGTACGAGATCTTCGATACGTACTCCGATTCCCTCGTCAGGCAGATAGATGCCCGGTTCTACTGAAAAGCACTGGCCTGGTTTGATGATGTCTTCGTTTACTGATGATACATCGCCGAACTCGTGATCTTCGAGTCCGATTGAATGGCCTGTTCTGTGTGTAAAGTAAGGTCCAAAGCCTTTTTCTGTGATGTAATCACGGCATGCCGCGTCTACATCGCACATTCTGTTGCCCGGCTTAGCGGCCTCTATCCCTCTTCTGTTTGCTTCTACTACGATATCATAGATCTCTTTAGCTCTGTCGGATACTTCACCGATAAATACGGTTCTTGTAAGGTCAGATGCATAGTTGTCTTTGAAAGCGCCAATATCCAGGATTACGCAGTCTCCGCGTTTTCCTTTGGAATCGTCTGTTACATGATGTGGATCGGCTGCTCCTTTTGCATAAGCTGTGATCGGGTCGAAGGAAACATCTTCGCATCCCAGCTCTTTGTAAATCTCACGGATCTTGGCATTCAGCTCTTTTTCTGTCATGCCTTTTCCAACCCACGGAATCAGTCTTTCTACAGCGATATCATTTAATCTGGAAGATTCACGCATCAGTTCCTGCTCTTTTTCATCTTTGATCATTCTGATGTAATCCACAATCATGGAACCATTCATAAACTTACTTCCTGCGCCTAATTCCTGTAATCTGAGCAGGAATCTTGCCGGCCAGATCTTATCGATGCCGATCGGTTTATCTTTTTCTACGAACTGTGACAGAATCTCAACAGCATCCTGCACGTCGTTATACCATACCAGTTCTACCCCAAGATCTTTTTCCTGCGGGAACAGCTCGTTGATAACCAACTTGTGGTTCCCGTTCACATTCAAATACAGTGCTAATAATCTTTCCCCCGGAACAATCATCTTTCCTGTCAGCCAGAAAATAGTTAAAGGATCCGCAATAATCATCTGCGGCATGTCCTTTTCTTTCATAGCTCCAAGTATTCTGTTTAATTTACCTGTATCCATTAGTAAATCCTCCTTTTTCCTGCATATTTTATGCAATTTTTAACATACCACTGTAATTGTAAGGCTATTTATACGGCATGTCAATAAGTCCGGGGCCGAATATATCCGGAATATTTTGTAATAGTCCACAGCACGGTCTGAACAGTATCAATATGTTTACTGTACGGACAGTATTTCCACCTGTATACACTTTCAGCCCCCGTTTTCGCACGCGCTTCTTAAATTTATTGTGGATTTTTTTCTGTATTATGATATGCTTGATAATGAGGTGATTAAGATTGATGAAAAATTTATTAAAAAACCTGGGGACAACACTGATGTTTCTGGCCGTTTCGAGTGTTTTATCGTTTTTATTCTTCCATCTCGGGAATAAAAATCCTGCAAATATTGCTTTGTTCTACATCCTTGCGCTGATTCTTATCGCACTTAATACGGATGGCTATGTATATGGAATATGTGCGTCTATTTTCTGTGTAGCCGCGGTTAATATATTTTTTACTTATCCGTTTTTTAAGATGGACTTTACCTTGGACGGATATCCTGTCACATTTCTGGTTATGCTTGCAGTCAGCATTATAACGAGCACAACCACTACCCGCATCAAAAAACAAAAGGAAATTCTGGACGAAAGGGAACGTAAGCTGGCAGAAACAGAAAAAGAAAGAATCCGTGCGAACCTGCTGCGTGCCGTTTCCCATGACCTGCGCACTCCGCTCACCAGCATTATAGGATCCTCAGCCTCATGTATGGAGGATTATGAAACCCTGGCCGATGAGGAAAAACTGGAACTTATTACCAATATCAATGAGGATGCCGGCTGGCTTTTAAACATGGTGGAAAATCTGCTGACTGTTACCCGGATCCAGGATGATTCTGGCAAAGTAAAAAAATCGCCGGAGGTTGTAGAGGAGGTCATTTCCGAAGCAATCACCAGGATGCGGAAGCGGAATCCCGACATAAAGATTCACGTGAGTATGCCCCAGGATTTTCTTATGGTTCCCATGGATGCAACCCTGATTGAACAGGTGCTGATTAACCTGCTGGAGAACGCCTGTGTTCATTCGCAAAGCGTGAAACCAGTAGATCTGACCGTAGCCAGCGAGGAGGACTTTGTCTGCTTCAAAATCCGTGATTACGGTATTGGACTAGATGAAATGCAGCTTCCTTACATATTTGAAGGAAAATATACCTGTAATACAGTCGACAGTTACAGAGGGATCGGTATCGGCCTGTCAATCTGTAAGACTATCATTACGGCGCACAGCGGTACTATTACTGCCTCCAACCATGAAAATGGTGCCGAATTTACATTTACACTGCCAAAAGAGAGGGAGTATGAATATGACGCATAAATTTACAGTACTGATTATTGAAGATGAAAAGAATATCCTGACATTTGTCAGTAAAGTTCTGAAAAAGCACGAGTATAAAGTTCTGTGTGCGGATACCGGGAAAGAAGCACTCAGCCTGATTGGCTCTCAATGTCCGGACATTATTCTGCTGGACCTCGGCCTGCCTGATATTGACGGCAGTTCCATTATTCGAGAAGTACGGGCATGGTCCAGTACCCCCATTATCGTAATCTCAGCCCGCTCTGCAGAAAAAGAAAAAGTAGCCGCTCTGGATCTGGGCGCGGATGATTATATCACGAAACCATTTGGTACATCGGAGCTTCTGGCCCGCATCCGCACTTCCCTGCGCCACAGCAACCGCCTGTATACAGAAAGTTCTCTGTACATCCGGCCATATCAATGCGGCAGCATGCTGCTGGATTTCTCAAAACGCATACTGACCATAGACGGGGAAGAGATCCATCTGACCCCAATTGAATACAAAATAGTAGCCTACCTCGCGCAGAACTCAGGCAAGGTCATAACATATGCCGCCATTCTGTCAAATGTATGGGGCCCCTACGCGGACAGCGACAACAAAATACTGCGTGTCAATATGGCAAATATCCGCCGAAAGCTGGAAAAGGATCCCGCCCAGCCACAGTATATTTACACCGAGGTCGGGGTTGGCTATCGTATGAAAGAAGATGAATTTGATATTACATCATCCCCTTCTGCCGAGTGATCCGCACTGCATATTACCAACGTTAAAGAACCGCTAAGAAATTGCCCAAACTCTTTTTGTACGCCCCCTTTTCATTTACAATGAGTTCATAAAATTTATTATAACTCATAAAGGAAAGGGAGTCGACAGAGATATGGGCAATATAGGAATGATTATATTAATGGTAGTAGGAGGAGCTGTGGGGATCTTTACCTCATTGTATATCGCAGTCAGTTTTCCGGCAGTAATCGTATGGAAAATATACCGCAGAATCCGTTTTGGATATAAGCTTGTGGACTGATTGGCGGGGGAAGTGAGTTTTGAAAAAGGACGCCTGCCTGAGACGGGGAGAGGGACGCCGCGGGACAAAGGGAGAGGTGGGCTGGAAGTAACCCGCTTACGGAGAAGTACTAACACAAAAAGAGAGGTCCATGAGGGCACAGACAACATTCAGCCAGAAAGCTTGATGCTTTCTGGCTTTAGTTGTCCTGGAAAGTGATTTTGGAAAATCACTTTCCATCCCTCATGGACCTCTCTTTTTGTGTAAGTACTTCTAGACCGTGCGCTCTATACTTCCAGCCCACCTCTCCTTTTGTCCCGCGGCGTCCCTCTCCCCGTCTCAGGCAGGCTGGGCTTCATCAAACCGGTATTTAAAACCGCAAATCAGGTGGGCGCTTGGCGGGAGAGCCGGATGGAGTATGGATGCGCGGGTTATGTAGCTGGATGGAGTATATTCATACGTGTCAAGCTGCTGGGGACTGCATATTCACGGAACAGCCGTTGGATACAATCATACCAAGTGTCACATTAAAATATGCCAACCTCCCCAAATATCTCCTGCCAATATACGCCTCGGGCTGCCATACACCATCCGCCTCCCCCGCTATATTGCCCACCGAGGGAACGTTTTTTCTACCGGCCTGATGAGCCAGCTGTGCGGAATCGTGACAGGACTCTTTTGGATGCGTCTTTGCGGTGTTACAGCCGCTTCATCAAAATGGAAGTCAACATATGAATTTTCCGCAGGGCTTCCAGCCCTGTGGAAAAGCCGACTTATACGGGAATGCATCCGGCATTCCCGTGTTTGTCGGCGGTATTCATCATGTTGGCTTCCATTTTGATTAGCGGCTGTTACACCGCAAATCCGCATCCAAAAGAGTCCTGTCACGATTCCGCACAGCGTCCCCTTAGCCTGTAAACTTAAACGTCTTCCCCTACTCAATAACCTCGATTATAGGGGATATTACTTCCTGTTTTATTACGTCTATGAATCCCACGTCCGTCACCGCATACATTGGTATAGCTGCCAGGCAGATGAATGACAGGAACATGAACGGGATGGTGATCGGTGAGCCGAGTTCATGGATGATTCCATTGAGTTTCCGTTTCTCATCTGCAAGTTCCTCGCCTGACATGTCGGAGAGAAGGCCGCAGATCGGGTATGATACTTCCGCGAGTATTTCGCCGTTTTTGACGATGTTCTGTCCCCCGCCTATTTCAATCAGGTGGTTGACTGCTATGGCCATATCTTCAAAGTTTGTGCCCATTACGATAATGTTGTGGTTGTCGTGTCCTACAGAGGACGCAATCGCACCTTCTTTGAGATGGAAACCTCCCATAAAGGCTTTGCCTACATTGCCGTTTACTCCGTAACGTTCCACCTGGGCAATATAGAGCACATCCTGATCCACATCACACTGGACAACACCGTCTTTTACGGCCAGCTCTACTTCGCGTCCCTGTGTAATCGGAATCCACGGAAGGGTATCCATTACCTGTACTTTTACCTTTTTTGCTCCTTCAGGAGCTTCGATCCTGAAGCTTTCCGGAGTGATCGGGTTTTTCAGCTTTGTTGTGTTCAGAAGACAGGGGGCATGCTCGGCTTTCGGGTAGGATACGAGACATTTTCCATTGTCCACGATCTCTTTTCCGCCTGCAATGACACTTAATACCCGGAAGTCTTCTTCTCCTGTCGTAATGTTGATATCTGCCCTGCGTCCGGGTGCCAGTCCGCCGATCTCATCGTCCAGATGGAATGCTCTGGCGGCATTGAGGGAAACCATCTGGATCACGGTCGGGAAATCAACGCCGGCTTTGAGCGCCCTGCGCACTGCCTCATCGAGATGGCCGTTGTCTACCGCATCTATGGTGTGAAGATCATCTGTTACGATGCTGACTCTGGATGTATCCAGGTTTTGTTCCAGGATCGGTTTAATACAGTCTGCCAGGTTCTGCGCAGCGGAACCTTCTCTGATCATCAGATGGCAGCCGTTCTTTAATCTGGCAATGGCTTCCTCTCCGTTCAGAGACTCATGGTCTGTTGTAACCCCCGCAGCAAGACAGGTATTCAGAGCCGGTCCCATCATATCCGGGAGATGGCCCTGGCAGGTCTTGCCGGGCATCCTGTTTGCTCTTTCCATGGATTCAAGCAGGTCCGGAAAGCCGGATAATACATATGGTCCTACAATTTCAGACAGACCTACCGCATCTTCTCTCTCCAGCGCTTTCTGAATGATCTCTCCATTAAAATGTCCGCCGCTTGTCTCCAGATTCGGTGCAAACGGAACGTGGGATGGAACAACAAAATACAGTTTGAGATCTGTCGCTTCCGCTTCTTTCAGTACTGCTTCAATAGCTTCCAGGCCACCCACAACTCCTACTTCATGCAGATCTGTCATAACCGCTGTGGTACCGTGCTTTAATACCAGTTCCGCAAAAGAGCGGATTGCCAGGCTGGTGCTCTCCGGATGGATATGTCCGTCAATAAATCCCGGAGTAATGTAGTTTCCGCCGGCATCGATTACCTTTGTATTTTCTCCGATCGTATAATCTACATCTCCTACCGCTGCAATCGTATTTCCGCTGACAGCCACACCGCCCTCATAAATCTCTTTTGTATAAACATTCACAATTTTACCATTTTTTACCACAATATCTGCAGGTGTCTGACCTGCTGCAACTTCCAACAATTTTTTATCCATATGTTTACTCCTCGTAATCTGATTTTACACCATGTTATCTGAAACAGTACCCTTTACATTTCATATCCACTACCATAATGTCAGCAGTGGATGACCGGGAACCGGTCCGGCAGCTTGATTCCTGCCCTTCTGTATATTGCCTCGCTCCGCATCTGCGCCTCTTTAACAATCGCATCTTCATCCAGCGTCAGCACTTTCCTGTCTTTCATCAGCCATTTTCCGTCACACATCGTACTTTCAATGTTTGAAGAATGCATGGCCGTTACAAGAGCGGCTATTCTGTCGTTAACCGGCATCATGGACGGTCCCTGCGGGTTAATGACGATCAGATCCGCTTTTTTGCCCGGTTCCAGACTGCCATACAGCTGTTCATCCAGCAGCGCCCTCGCGCCGTTTTTGGTCGCCATACAAAGTATATCCTCTGATGGGACAACTGTAGAATCCAGGCGCCATCCCTTATGGATCAGGGACGTAAGCCACATCTCATCTACCATATCCATGCGGTTGCTGGAAGATGCCCCGTCAGTTCCTATGGAAACGCAGATTTTTTTGTCCAGCATCTGTGGGATCTTTGCAAATCCCAAAACGCGCATTGCTGAAGCCGGATTGTGGGACACTTTCACATCATATTTTTTAAACAGGTCTACTTCTTCATTGGTCAGCCACACCGTATGGACCGCCAGTAGGTTTCTGTCCAATACACCCAGCCTGTGCAGATGTGTCACTGTGGGTTCCCCATATACTGCCTTCGTATATTCAATCTCTGACCTGGCCTCGGCCACGTGCATATGGACACCGACGTCATATTGATCTGCCAGTTCTTTTGTCCTGACAATCAGTTCATCCGTATTGTTAAAAATCGTCCTCAGGCCAAACCAGATCTGGACCCTTCCGTCTGCTGTATTATGATATTTTTTCAGATCATCCAGCTGCTGCTCCAACTCTTCCTCCATGGTTCTCTGCCAGACCAAAGGGAGCCCCTCACCGCAGTCCATGACGGACTTTGCAAGTTTTCCCCGCAGTCCTGCCTCCGACACAGCTTTCACCATGCCACTGACAAACTGGCCTCCAGGCTCTGCAAAACTTGTAACCCCGGAACGAATCTGCTCAAGGCAGCACATCAGAGTCGAAACATAAGAATCCTCCTCTGTCATGTTGCTCTCAAAAGGCCACATTCTTTTATGCAGCCATGTCATAAAGTCCACATCATCACCCACACCGCGGCTGATCTGCTGGGACGTATGTACATGCGTATTGACAAATCCCGGCAGAAGATATCTGCCGTTAAGATCAATCACCTCTGCATCCGGTTTAACCAGTTCCGGAGCTGCTTTGCCGACTGCAAGGATTTTGTCATCCTGTACCAGAAGGCAGCCCTTATCATATACCTGGTTTGACTCGTCCATGGTTAGAATATAGCCGTTTTTAAAATATATTTGTTTTTCACTTTCCAACCCTTAACCTCCTTTATCTGACTTTTTGTTCATTATAACGAATATCGTTCGTTTTGTCAATTCACGCCATTTGACTGAGTATTCCGATTCTGTTATAATGTGTAACAGTTCGGACAGGTCTGAACTGTTACTATAATGTTACCGTTCACAGGCAAGCCTGTAAGCAGTAACACCGGGAGGTTATTATGGATTTATCTAAAATCGGCAAAACAATCAAAGACAAACGACAGGATATGAACCTGTCACTCCGTGAACTTTCCGCAATCTCCCAGGTTGCCGGAAGCACGATCAGCCAGATTGAGACAGGCAAAACCTCTCCCAATCTGCTGACGCTCAAAGCCATCTGTGATTCTCTTGATATTCCTGTATTCTCGTTGTTTTTAGAGGAAGATTCACAGGTACAGCTGGTCCGCTCCAAAGACCAGAAATCATTTGTAAGAAATACAAGCAATGGAAAGTCGCTCACTGAATCGCTGATTATACACGGTAAAAATGAAATGTACGCTGCCACTGTTACAATCCCCTCCGGCACAGACTCCGGGGAGTACGCCCGTCATGGTGGAGAGGAATTTGTATATGTGCTGCAGGGAAAAGTTACTTTTGAGCTGGAAAATAACAGCATCTACGATCTGGAAGAACATGATACACTGTATTATCCGAATTATATCGGACACCGCTGGATCAATCAAAGTGAAGATGAAGCGAAAATACTGATGGTTTCTACATCTCCTTATACCTTCTAATGAATAGATGATACAGAAAATATGAGTTAGGATATGCATAAAATTTTTACCTATCAAGGCTTACACCCGGGACGATCATCCCTTTATAATTACAATTTTACAGTGTATATTTTTCTAAAATAAAAACAGATCCCGTAAACAACGCCGAAGGATCGCTTTCCTTCCGGCCTGCTTACAGGATCTGTGTGTTATTCCTTATTCTTCATCAAAAACCAGTTCTTCATCCAGTTCCAGTTCTTCATCAAAATCAATCTCATCGTCCAGTTCCAGCTCTGTACTCAACTTTACGTCACGGTATTTTCTCATACCTGTACCGGCCGGAATATGCTTACCAATGATTACATTCTCTTTCAGGCCGATCAGGTGGTCTACCTTGCCTTTGATTGCCGCCTCTGTCAGAACCTTCGTGGTCTCCTGGAAGGATGCCGCTGACAGGAAGGAATCTGTTGCAAGAGATGCCTTTGTAATACCAAGCATAATCTGTTCGCCTGTTGCAGGCTCTTTGCCTTCTGCTTCCAGCTGTTCATTCACTTCTGTGAAGTCCAGGACATCTGCCATGGTTCCCGGCAGGAATTCGGTATCCCCTCTTTCCTCAATGCGGATCTTCTTCAGCATCTGACGTACAATGACCTCGATATGCTTATCGTTGATCTCAACACCCTGCAGACGGTATACACGCTGTACTTCCTGGATCATGTAATCCTGTACGGCACGCAGTCCCTTGATCTTCAGGATATCATGCGGATTAACGCTACCTTCTGTCAGCTCGTCACCGGCAGCCAGTTTTGCGCCGTCCTGCACTTTGATACGTGAGCCGTATGGAATCAGGTATGCCTTGGATTCGCCCGTCTCATCGTTTGATACGATGATCTCACGTTTTTTCTTTGTATCACTGAGCGTTGCAGTTCCTGCAAACTCGGTAATAATAGCAAGACCTTTCGGCTTTCTTGCCTCAAAAAGCTCCTCGACACGGGGAAGACCCTGTGTGATATCATCACCGGCAACACCGCCTGTATGGAACGTACGCATGGTCAGCTGTGTACCAGGCTCTCCGATGGACTGCGCAGCAATAATGCCGACAGCTTCACCCACCTGTACCGCTTCACCGGTAGCCATGTTGGCGCCGTAACACTTGGAGCATACACCGTTCTTGCATTTACATGTAAGAATGGTACGGATTCTGACTGTATCCAGTGAATTGCCCTTCGCGTCAACACCCTTCTTCATGACTCTCTCCGCGCGTCTCGGAGTGATCATGTGGTTTGCCTTCACGATAAGATTACCGTCTTTATCTTTGATATCCTCGCAGGAGAAACGTCCTGTTATACGCTCCTGCAGGCTTTCAATCTCTTCGTTTCCGTCCATAAATGCTTTGACAGCCATTCCCGGAATCTCTTTGCCTTCCTCTGCACAGTCACTGTCATGGATAATCAGCTCCTGTGATACATCAACCAGACGTCTTGTCAGGTATCCTGAATCGGCTGTACGCAGGGCTGTATCTGACAGACCCTTACGTGCTCCATGTGCAGACATGAAGTACTCCAGTACGTCCAGACCTTCACGGAAGTTTGACTTGATCGGCAGCTCGATGGTACGTCCTGTTGTATCAGCCATCAAACCACGCATTCCGGCAAGCTGTTTGATCTGCTTATCGGAACCACGGGCTCCGGAATCGGCCATCATAAAGATGTTGTTGTACTTGTCAAGACCGGACAGCAGCGCCTCTGTCAGTTTATCATCGGTTGCCTTCCATGTCTCAACTACTTCTTTATAACGCTCTTCCTCTGTGATCAGACCACGCTTGTAGTTCTTTGTGATCCTATCCACAGTATTCTGCGCTTCCTCAATCATCTGCGGCTTCTCCGGCGGCACGGTCATATCGGAAATGGATACGGTCATAGCAGCTCTTGTGGAGTACTTGTAACCGATTGCCTTCACATCATCCAGAACTTCTGCAGTCTGTGTCGCACCGTGGGTATTGATAACTTTTTCCAGAATCTGCTTTAACTGCTTCTTGCCTACATGGAAGTCAACTTCCAGGAGCAGATCACTGCCCTCTGCCTCACGGTCTACAAAGCCCAGATCCTGTGGGATAATCTCGTTGAACAGCAGTCTTCCGAGTGTTGCATCGATCACACCTGTTTTCTCGGTTCCGTCCGGCATCGTCTTTGTGACACGGACTTTAATTCTGGAATGCAGAGTAATATATTCGTTTTCATAAGCCAGGATGGCCTCGCTCACGCTCCTGAAGAACATGCCCTCGCCCTTTGCTCCCGGTCTTTCCTGCGTCAGGTAGTAAATACCAAGTACCATATCCTGGGAAGGAACGGCAACAGGGCCACCGTCTGACGGTTTCAGCAGGTTGTTTGGTGAGAGCAGGAGGAAACGGCACTCTGCCTGTGCTTCTACAGACAGCGGCACATGGACAGCCATCTGGTCTCCGTCGAAATCGGCATTGTAAGCGGTACATACCAGCGGATGCAGCTTGATCGCCTTACCTTCTACAAGGATCGGCTCAAATGCCTGGATTCCCAGTCTGTGCAACGTGGGGGCACGGTTCAGCATAACCGGATGCTCTTTGATTACTTCCTCGAGTACATCCCATACCTCCGGCTGAAGTCTCTCAACCATTTTTTTCGCATTTTTAATATTGTGTGCTGTTCCGTTCGCTACAAGCTCCTTCATAACGAATGGTTTAAACAGCTCGATTGCCATCTCTTTCGGCAGACCGCACTGATAGATCTTCAGCTCAGGCCCAACGACGATAACGGAACGTCCGGAATAGTCAACACGTTTTCCGAGCAGGTTCTGACGGAAACGTCCTGATTTACCTTTCAGCATATCGGACAGGGATTTCAGCGCCCTGTTTCCAGGTCCTGTTACCGGGCGTCCGCGGCGTCCATTGTCAATCAGGGCATCTACTGCTTCCTGCAGCATACGCTTCTCATTGCGGACAATGATATCCGGAGCTCCCAGCTCCAGCAGTCTCTTCAGACGGTTGTTTCTGTTGATAATCCTTCTGTACAGGTCATTCAGGTCGGATGTCGCAAAACGTCCGCCGTCCAGCTGTACCATAGGACGAAGATCCGGCGGAATCACCGGAATTGCTGTGAGGATCATCCACTCCGGTTTGTTGCCGGACTCCCGGAATGCTTCTACAACTTCCAGGCGTTTCACGATTCTTGCGCGCTTCTGGCCTGTAGCGCTGGTAAGTCCTGCCTGCAGTTCTGCATACTCTTTTTCCAGGTCAATGGCCTGCAGAAGCTCCTGAATCGCCTCGGCTCCCATGCCTACACGGAAAGAACCATAGCCCCATTTTTCCTTTTCTTCCTGGTATTCAGCCTCTGACAGTACCTGTTTGTACTGCATATCTGTCTCACCCTTATCAAGAACAATGTAAGAAGCGAAATACAGCACTCTCTCCAGTGTTCTCGGTGAAATGTCCAGGATCAGACCCATACGGCTTGGAATCCCCTTAAAGTACCATATATGGGATACCGGCGCAGCCAGGGCGATATGCCCCATGCGCTCACGGCGCACGGAAGCCTTTGTAACCTCAACACCGCATCGGTCGCAGACCACGCCTTTATAGCGGATCTTCTTATACTTTCCACAGTGGCATTCCCAGTCCTTGCTTGGTCCGAAAATCTTCTCGCAGAAAAGTCCGTCTTTTTCGGGTTTCAATGTTCTATAGTTGATGGTCTCAGGCTTTGTTACCTCGCCCCTTGACCAGTCCATAATTTTATCCGGTGAAGCCAGCCCGATTTTGATTGCATCAAAAGTTAACGGTTGGTATTGTTGTTCATTATTACTTGTTGGCATATAAATGGCTCCTCCTATTCTTCGTCATCCACCAATTCATCAAAGTCGATATCAGCGTCATCGTCGAAATCGTCTTCCTCAGGTTCCACATCCTCAAGTTCTTCTCCAACAAATTCCTGTTCCGTGAATCCATGCTCCCCGTAGGATTCTTTTTCATCACGGTATTTTTTGTCTCCTTCGATAATAGAGTGCAGATCAGTCTCGCCGTAATCCACTGTTTCCATAATCTCAACTTCTGTATTGTCATCACGCAGCACACGTACATCCAGTGCCAGTGACTGCAGCTCTTTTAAGAGTACCTTGAAGGACTCCGGAATACCTGGCTCAGGAATATTTTCCCCTTTGATGATTGCTTCGTATGTCTTCACACGTCCGACAACATCATCAGACTTCACAGTCAGGATCTCCTGCAGAGTGTAGGATGCACCGTATGCTTCCAGGGCCCATACCTCCATCTCTCCGAAACGCTGTCCACCGAACTGTGCCTTACCGCCCAGAGGCTGCTGTGTTACCAGTGAGTAAGGACCGGTAGAACGTGCATGGATCTTATCGTCTACCAGGTGATGCAGCTTCAGATAATGCATGTGTCCGATTGTAACCGGGCTGTCAAAAAACTCTCCTGTACGGCCATCACGCAGACGCACTTTTCCGTCTCGTGTAAGCGGAACGCCCTTCCACAGCTTTCTGTGCTCTCTGTTGGCCAAAAGATATTCCAGCACTTCCGGAAGCAGCTCTTCGCCGTGTTTCTTTACAAATTCTTCCCACTCCAGGTTGACATAGTCATTTGCCAGGTCCAGAGTGTCCATAATATCGATCTCGTTCGCACCGTCGAATACCGGTGTGGAAATATTGAATCCCAGTGCTTTCGCAGCAAGACTCAGATGAATCTCAAGTACCTGTCCGATATTCATACGGGAAGGCACACCCAGCGGATTCAGCACGATATCCAGAGGGCGTCCATTTGGCAGGTAGGGCATATCCTCTGCCGGCAGCACACGGGAAACAACACCCTTGTTACCGTGACGTCCGGCCATCTTGTCACCAACGGAAATCTTTCTCTTCTGTGCAATATAGATGCGGACCGCCTGATTAACGCCAGGAGACAGTTCATCGCCGTTCTCTCTTGTAAATACCTTTGCATCCACGATAATACCATATTCACCGTGAGGCACCTTCAGAGACGTGTCTCTTACTTCACGTGCTTTCTCACCAAAAATCGCACGCAGCAGTCTTTCTTCTGCCGTCAGCTCCGTCTCTCCCTTTGGAGTCACTTTACCGACCAGAATATCGCCTGCACGTACCTCCGCGCCTATGCGGATGATACCCCTTTCGTCCAGATCTTTGAGTGCATCATCGCCGACACCCGGAATGTCTCTTGTGATCTCTTCCGGCCCCAGCTTTGTATCACGGGCCTCTGCCTCATATTCTTCAATATGCACAGAAGTATACACATCGTCCTGCACAAGTCTTTCGCTCAGCAGTACAGCATCTTCGTAATTGTAACCTTCCCAGGTCATGAAGCCGATCAGCGGGTTCTTTCCAAGAGCCATCTCACCGTTGGAAGTAGACGGACCATCTGCAATTACTTGTCCTTCCTCTACCCTCTCGCCCTTATCTACAATCGGTCTCTGGTTATAGCAGTTGCTCTGGTTACTTCTTAAAAACTTGGTCAGTTTATATGTCTTCTTAGTTCCATCATCATGCTTAATTGTAATATCAGTGGATGTGGATCTTTCAATCACACCGGCTTTTTCTGCTACGATGCAGACACCGGAGTCTACTGCTGCTTTTACTTCCATACCTGTTCCGACAACCGGAGCTTCTGTGGTAAGAAGCGGAACCGCCTGACGCTGCATGTTAGATCCCATCAGCGCACGGTTGGCATCATCGTTCTCCAGGAAAGGAATCAGGGCTGTCGCTACAGAGAACACCATCTTAGGAGAAACGTCCATGAAATCGAACTTGCTTCTCTCGTATTCCTGTGTCTCCTCGCGGTAACGTCCGGATACGTTTCTGTGGATGAAATGTCCCTCGTCGTCCAGAGGCTCATTCGCCTGTGCTACGTGGTAATTATCTTCCTCATCCGCCGTCATGTAGACTACTTCTTCTGTAACGATCGGATTTTCCGGATTTTCCTTATCTATCTTACGGTACGGAGCCTCTATGAATCCATACTCGTTAATCCTTGCATAAGTAGCAAGAGAGTTAATCAAACCGATGTTAGGACCTTCAGGGGTCTCAATCGGGCACATTCTTCCGTAATGGGAATAGTGGACATCTCGTACCTCGAATCCTGCACGGTCTCTTGACAGACCTCCAGGTCCAAGTGCTGACAGACGTCTCTTGTGGGTCAGCTCACCAAGCGGGTTGTTCTGATCCATGAACTGTGACAGCTGAGAAGAACCAAAGAACTCTTTGACAGCCGCTGTTACCGGCTTGATGTTGATCAGTGACTGCGGGGAAATTCCTTCCTGATCCTGTGTGGTCATTCTCTCACGGACAACTCTTTCAAGTCTGGACAGACCGATTCTGTACTGGTTCTGAAGAAGTTCTCCTACCGCACGTATACGTCTGTTGCCCAGATGGTCGATGTCATCCTCATTCCCCATTCTGTACTCAAGATGGATATTATAGTTAATGGAAGCCAGGATGTCTTCCTTTGTAATATGCTTCGGAATCAGATCGTGAAGATCTCTGCGGATTAAATCCTTCAGTTCTTCAATATCTCCGCCTGTCTCCTCCAGGAGCCCCTCCAGTACAGGATAGTATACCTGCTCCGTAACGCCGACTTCCTTTGGATCGATGTCTACAACTGCCTGAAGGTCTACCATCATATTGGAAAGAATCTTAATGTTTCTGGATTCCTCTTCGCCTTCTACCCAGAGATACGGCACAGCTGCATTCTGAATTGTATCCGCAAGATCCCTTGAGATAACGGTTCCTTTTTCAGCAACGATCTCACCGGTCAGAGGGCTGACTACATCTTCTGCCACTCTCTGTCCCTTGATGCGGTTCTTAAGTGCCAGTTTCTTGTTGAACTTATAGCGTCCAACCTTTGCGAGGTCATAACGTCTCGAATCGAAGAACATACTGGTGATCAGGCTTTCTGCGCTGTCCACTGCAAGTGGTTCGCCTGGTCTTATCTTTTTATACAACTCTAATAAACCTTCCTGATAGTTCTCGGCTGTATCTTTGCCAAAACTTGCAAGGATCTTTGGCTCTTCGCCAAACAGGTCGATGATTTCTGCATTTGTTCCGATACCGAGTGCACGGATCAGCACAGTGATCGGCACCTTTCTCGTTCTGTCTACACGTACATAAAAAACGTCATTGGAGTCTGTCTCATATTCAAGCCATGCACCACGGTTCGGGATGACTGTTGCGGAATAAAGTTCTTTTCCCAGTTTATCATGGGCAATCCCATAATAGATCCCAGGGGAACGAACCAGCTGGCTTACGATTACACGTTCAGCACCATTGATTACAAAGGTACCGGTCTTCGTCATAAGCGGAAGATCTCCCATAAATATTTCATGTTCGTTTATCTCATCGTTGTCTTTGTTGTAGAGTCTTACTCTTACTTTCAAAGGCGCAGCGTATGTTGCATCACGCTCTTTACACTCTTCGATGGTATACTTTACGTCATCCTCGCAAAGCGTAAAATCGACAAATTCCAGACTCAGGTGACCGCTGAAGTCAGAGATCGGTGAAATATCGGCAAATACCTCTTTCATACCTTCATCCAGAAACCACTGGTACGAGTCTTTCTGGACTTCGATTAGATTCGGCATCTCTAATACTTCTTTTTGTCTGGAATAGCTCATGCGTGAACTTTTTCCGTTTGTGATGGGACGAATTCTGTTTTTCTCCATTGACGTTTCACTCCTCATATATTTTTTGGCGGGCTACGAGTCGCCCTTCGTTAGTTCCAGTAATTAGGGAAAGAGCCCCGTGACGCGAAAACAGTCACTACGATGGCATACCTTTCCACAATAGCGCATTTTTTACTATATCACAAAGCTCTTTTCGTTGTCAACATATTTCTTACTAATCCACAAAAAACCTCTTGACATCTGTCGATTTCTGTGGTAATAACGAATTCATTCGGCTTATGAGCCTGGTTAAGGCTGCCCGGCCCATAAGACATACACTCCCGGTTTTTCAGCGTACCGGCGATCACAGCCGTATCAGTATAACCAGGAAACGGAGTGATTTCCGCAGTTTTTCCCGTCACCTCATGCACCGCACATTTCAGCTCCCTCAAAAGCACAGAATCCCGGTTCGTTTCTATAAAAGGCCGGTCACCGGTAATCCGAAAACTTCCGCTTACACCCGGGACATGCTGCACTCCATATTCAATAGCCTCACTCACGAACTCTTCTGCCTTTTTTGTATCCACAGGAGGCACAAGACGCATATCAACAGTGACCATGCACTGATCCGGAACCACATAGGGGCTGTACCCGCCCCTGATCTGTCCGAAGGTTACAGTTGAACGCCCCAGTTCCGGATGTACCGGACACTCCTCAATTTTCTTTCTTATATAAGTAATTACCGAAGCCATCCCCGCAATTGCATCTGCTCCCGTTTCCGGCATACTGGCATGCGCAGTCACCCCCTGCATCTCCACTTCAAACCAGGTACGCCCCTTATGCGCCATCTGAATCCGCCCGTCCGTAGGCTCCATATCCACAACCCAGTCCTCAGCCGACACCCATCCGTTCGCAACAGCCCGCTCAACGCCCCGCATATCACCTTCCTCATCCACAGTCCCAACAAACACCAGCGGATATTCCAGTTCCAGCGTTCCGTCCTTAACCCCTGCCGCCGTCTCCGCAAAAACAGAAAGCGCACAGGCCAGTCCCCCCTTCATATCACAGCTGCCCCTGCCCCAGAGCTTCCCTTCCCGTATCTGTCCCGAAAAAGCCTCGTCCTCCCAGCCCGAACCCTCCACAACCGTATCCATATGACAAATAAAGACAAGAGCGGGATGTGTCACCTTCCCCGGAAGAACCGCCCGCACATTGCACCGCTTGGGCATCACCTCAGCCACATCACAACAAATGCCAGCCTCCTCCAAATACCGTCTGACAAATCTGCTAACCTCTCCTTCAAACCGCCCCGGATTCGTACTCTCAATCCGCACCAGCTCCTGAGCCAGTTCAACCGCATCCCATCTCTTCCGCTCCATAAAGTCTCCTCCCCATCCGCCAAACTATTTCCTAATTATACCATATTCCTCCCACACCTAAAAGGCCCCCCTTTGAAGCCGTCCTTCCCCAGCCAGTCCCCAGCCGCGGCGCTTGTGATATCCGGCCTGCGTCGGTGACGGCGGCTATGTGCCAAACGCCTTTTGTACCGCCCCACAGGAACCGGATATAGGTGCTGCTGGAAGCGTAGCCGCGGAGGCTGGCCGGAGTTAAGGAAAAAATAAGGAAAACCGGGGTAAAACTCGTAATTCCGAATTACGAGTTTTCCTGGCCCCAGCGCGTGAAGCCATCAAGGCTTCACGTGATGTGGCCAGGTTGCCCCGGTTTTCCTTATTTTTTACTTTACTCCGGCCAGCCTTCGCGGCCCCGCTTCCAGCAGCACCTATATCCGGTTCCTGCGGGGCGGTACAAAAGGCGTTTGGCACATAGCTGCCCGCCACCGACGCAGGCCGGATATCACAAGCCGCCGCCGCGTACGTTAGTCCTCTACTTTCCGAATGCGAGAGAGTTCCACCGCAGTTCATTTTTCAGCTGGCGGATTGTCGTATCTTTATCAATATAAACGGCCTCAATCCCCATGGCAGCCGCCCAGTCTCCCATCTGTTCCGCTGTCAGGTCATAGGAGAATGCGGTATGATGCGCTCCACCTGCCAGAATCCATGCCTCCGCGCCTGTCTGCAGATTCGGCTGCGGCGTCCAGAATGCAGTTGCAACCGGAAGTTTCGGCATTGGTTTCTCGGTCTTTTTACAATCTACGTTATTGATAATCAGGCGGAATCTGTCGCCCAGATCTATTAAAGACGTTGCGACCGCCGGTCCCTCTTTTGCCGTAAACACAAGACGTGCAGGATCTTCCCGGTCTCCCATGCTGAGCGGCTGTGCCTTGATACTGATCGGGCCGTCCGCAATAGACGGACACACTTCCAGCATGTGGGCCTGCAGGATTCCTTCTTTTCCAGGCACCAGGTTGTAGGTATAATCCTCCATAAAAGAGGTTCCTTTCGCATCTTTCATTTCCTGGGTCATAATCTTCATAATACGTACCATGGCTGCGGTCTTCCAGTCTCCCTCACCGCCGAATCCATAGCCTTTTTCCATCAGTCTCTGGATTGCAAGGCCCGGAAGCTGCTTCAGGCTGCCGAGGTCTCCGAAATGGGTTACAATTGCATGATAGTTTTTCTCTGTCAGAAACCGTTCAAATCCAATCTCAATACCGGCCTGTACGGCCGCGTGCTCTCTGAATTCCTTTTCATCTCTTCCTTCCAGAAGGATTTCATATTTATCATAATACTCCTCTACCAGTGCATCGATGTCTCCCCTGGAAACCTGAGCAACAGCCTCTGCGATCTCATTGACCGGATAAGCATCAACTTCCCAGCCGAACTTAATCTGAGCTTCTACCTTGTCGCCCTCTGTGACAGCTACATTTCTCATATTGTCTGCTATACGCATAACACGCACATGGCTGCTCTCAATCACGCCCACTCCGGTGCGCATCCATGAGCCAATCTTAGCCTGTACCGCTTTGTCCCCCCAAAAACCAACCACTACCTTGCGTTCCATACCAAGCCGGCTGAAGATATGGCCATATTCCCGGTCCCCATGGGCAGACTGGTTCTCATTCATAAAGTCCATATC
The DNA here is from genome assembly GCA_001028025.1 of Faecalicatena fissicatena. GTDB lineage: Bacteria > Bacillota > Clostridia > Lachnospirales > Lachnospiraceae > Faecalicatena > Faecalicatena fissicatena_A. The sequence goes on from LDAQ01000061.1 coordinate 22,778, forward strand.
AATCGTGTCGTACGGGATTTCCTCGTTGAACTGTGTGTGAAGATGAAGCAGCGGTTTTCTGTATTCCTGCAGCCCCAGGATCCAGGATTTCGCAGGAGAGAATGTATGCATCCAGGTAATCACACCCGCACATGTTTCATCCATGTTTGCCTCATTGAATGTCTTTCTTATCAATTCGTTCGTAATCAGCGTAGGTTTCCATACCACTTCATACGGAATTGCCTCCGATTTGTTCAGCGCCTCCACAATTTGTCTGGAATGCTCCGCCACATGCGACAGACATTCATCTCCATATAAGTCCTGAGAGCCTGTGCAAAACCAAAATTTGTACTGTTTCTGTTTCATGATAACTCCTCCTTTTCGTAAGAATGCAAAAAGTTTACCGCAAGGGGGTCAGACCCCTCTGCAGAGGGGTCTGACCCCCTTGCACTCCGTTTTCAGAATATTCTTAAATTATTGTCCATAGTAGGCATTTGCCCCATGCTTTCTGTTATAGTGTTTGTCCTGAAGCTCCTGCGGCGCCGGTATTGCCTGCGGATTGATCATCTCACTTCTGGCGGCCATTTTCGCTACCTCCTCCAGGACAACAGCGTTATGCACTGCATCGTGTGCATCTTTTCCCCAGGTGAATGGACCGTGATTTTTACAGAGTACGGCAGGCATGGAAATATAGTCTTTTTCCTTGAAATAATCTACAATAAGAACTCCTGTGTTCTTCTCATAAGCTTCGTCGATTTCTTCTTTTGTCAGATTCCGGACACATGGAATTTCTCCGTACATATAATCTGCATGTGTCGTGCCATAACAGGGAATTCCGCGCCCTGCCTGCGCCCAGCTTGTTGCCCAGGAAGAGTGGGTGTGTACGATTCCTCCGATCTCCGGAAATGCACGGTACAACTCCAGATGGGTCGCCGTGTCCGAGGATGGATTGTATTTCCCCTCTATTTTGTTCCCCTCCAGATCCATGACAACCATGTCCTCCGGGGTAAGCCTGTCATAATCCACACCGCTCGGTTTGATGACAAACATCCCGGTCTCTTTGTCCAGGCCGCTTACATTCCCCCAGGTAAATGTCACCAGGCCGTACTTCGGCAGCTGCATGTTTGCCTCATAGACTTCTTGTTTCAGCTTTTCCAGCATTTTTACTTCCTCCTTATTGCCCTTTCTTTTTCAACCGTTTTCTTTCTATATTTAATAAAGCTCTCCGGGTTCCGAAAGAATCCGCACAGACTTTCTGACTATCATTTTCGGTTTCAGTTCTATACTTTCTGCCGTCTCAACGCCTTCCAGCATTTGCAGCATCCCGGCCGCCGCCAGGCCTGCCAGTTCTTTTACGGGATTCTGTGCCGAGGTAAACGGTATTTCACAACGTCCGGCCAGGTCGGAGTTATCTATCCCCACAATGGAAAGGTCTTCCGGGATCCGTATCCCCGCCCCCTTGCATATCCCAACCAGCTGGTTGGCAACCTCGTCATTGTAGCAGACGCAGGCCGTGCACCCCCGAAGTCTTCGCATGTACCTGCCCTGGTCCTCCTGCATTTCCTTCAACTCACACGTATCTATCCAGGCAATCCGCTCTCCCTTCACTTTGATATCCCCCGCCATCAGGGCATCCACATAGCCCGCATACCTCCGGTGCCCCTGCCCGTCGTCGGATTTAAATATCCCCGCAATCTTCCGGTGCCCGCACTGCAGAAGGTGCTCCGTCACCATGCGCCCTGCCAGATAATCATCCAGACTCACATGTACGCCCTGAAGACCGGGATAATAACTGTTTAAAAACAGAACCGGCACTTTCCTTTTCTGCAGCTCCCGGTAAATATCCAGATTGGGATTCGGCAGCCCGCTTTTCGTGGGCTCCGCGATAATCCCATCCACAGAGTCCTCCCGCAGAAATCCGTTCAGAATCATCCGCTCTTTTTCCACTGCATTGTAAGTAAATGAAATCTGCAGCGTATAACCTTCCCGGGACAATCTGGCCTCCATCTCCCTCAGCATGCTGGGGAAAATGTACTCGTCCACATAAGTTGTCATAACAGCAATCCGCATCGTCCTGCTGCGCTTTGCGTCCACCTGTTTCTCCTGCCCTCTTATATAAGTACCGCTTCCTCTGACCCTTCTGACAACGCCCCGCGCTTCCAGAACAGATACCGCATGCCTCGCCGTCTGTCTGCTCACCTGAAACAGAGAAACCAGTTCATTTTCCGAGTAGATCCGTTCCCCCGGCTTCAGCTTTCCCTGTTCCATCTCGCTTATAATCCGGTCAGCAATCTCCTCGTATTTCGCCTTTTCGTCAGCCATAAGTTCCTCCTTCCCAGCTATATTTCCGATCTCGTTTATACTATAACTTTATAATACATTATTTTGATATTCAAGACGGAGTCTTTCATAAATGTACGTACAACTTTGATCATTTTTTTGTAACCTGTGCATATCACATTCCAAGTTGTATACATACAACTTGGCCATACAATATAAAATACCTCATTCATAAAGCTTATCGTCCACTTTACGAATGAGGCAACTTATTATTTCATATCCTTTCGGTCCGCTCGAAGTGAGGTACTGAAAAATACCGGTACAAGTAATCCAAAAGACTGTACATTACACAGTAAACTTTGTAAATCCAAGCAAAACCAAAGGCAACCGCAATGAACCGCAATCAGCCAAAATCATTAATATTCGCCGACCAATGTGGTTTTCAGCAGATTGGTATTGCCCGATTTTCCCAGGGGCACTCCCGCTGTAAGCACAACAACTTCTCCATTCTGTACATAGCCCTTTTTCTCCGCCGCTTCCGTGGCATGCAGAAACAGAATTTCCATACTGTACTCCTCCCGAATGTGAACCGGCAGAACACCCCATGAAAGGTTCAGCTGGCGACATGTATGGTCATCCGGTGAACAGCCCACAATCATGCATCCCGGTCGGTACTTTGAAATCATACGCGCTGTATGGCCCGACTTGCTCACTGTTATAATCGCTTTTGCCCGCAGGTCAATAGCCGTCATACACGTTGCATGAGAAATCGCAGTCGTCATATCCGTCCGGCTCTCCCGGCTGCGAATACTGAACAGCTGATTGTAATCAATATCACTCTCCGTCCGCACTGCTATCCTAACCATTGTGCGCAGTGCTTCCACCGGGTAGCGGCCTGCTGCGGTCTCCCCGGACAGCATGATCGCACTTGTCCCCTGGTAGATTGCATTTGCCACGTCCGTCGTCTCCGCTCTCGTAGGACGGGGGTTCTTTATCATGGAGTCCAACATCTGTGTCGCTGTAATCACCTGTTTTCCTGCGTTGTACACCTTGCCGATGACAGCCTTCTGTATCACAGGAACATCCTCCAGCGGGATCTCTACCCCCATATCGCCTCTGGCTATCATAATGCCGTCCGCAGCCTCAATAATACTGTCTATATTGTCCACACCCTGCTGGTTTTCTATTTTTGCAATTATATTAATAAATTCTCCGCCATTTTCGTTCAGTATCTGCCGGATCTCATTCACATCTTCCGCCGAACGTGTAAACGATGCGGCAATGAAGTCAAACCCTTCCTGAATCCCGAACAGGATATCCTCCCGATCCTTCTGGCTGATAAACGGCATATTCACATTGACTCCGGGAAGATTCACTCCCTTATGGTCCGAAATAACGCCTCCGTTTACAACTCTGCAGCAGACAGAGGATCCTTCTATCCGCTCCACTGCCAGCCCCACCAGGCCGTCATCTATCAAAATGCTGTCCCCTGGTTTTACATCTTTATATAAATCCGGATAAGTAACAGATACAACATCCTTGGTTCCTTCTATATTTTTGGGGGTCAGCATGAATTCCTGTCCCTCGCTGAGTTCCACCCTGCCTTCTTTAAATTTGCAGAGCCGTATCTCCGGTCCCTTTGTATCCAGCAAAGCAGCAATCGGCCTATCCAGCCGCTCCCTGACTGCCTTCAATTCGTCCAGACGTTTTTTCTGTTCCTCATATGTTCCGTGAGAAAAATTGAATCTTGCTACATCCATCCCGTCTTTGGCCATCTGCTCCAGAACGCCTTCCCGGTCAGTAGCCGGTCCCAGCGTACAGATTATCTTTGTTTTCCGCATCCCAAAATCCACCTTTCTTCTGCCAGCTTTCTTAAGCCAGGAGACTGCCCTCATATCTGCTGACATTCTCCGATTTTCCAATCACAACAAGTATATCCCCCTCTGCAAATATATAATCCGGATTGATCTCCGTTTCCGTTTTTCCTTTATGTTCAATCGCAATGATATTCAGCCCGGTTTTCTGTCTGAACCGCACATCCTCCACGCTCTTTCCTATGACTCTTGGAGGCACCATAACCTCCGATATCTCCACATTATTGTCCAGTGTAATAGAATCCATCACGCTGCTGACCAACATTTTCTTAGCCAGGCGCAGAGCCATGTCACGCTCTGGATATACAACCTCTGCTCCGATCTTCTCGAGCACCTCTCCCTGATCCCTGCTGATTGCCTTCGCTATCACCCGTCTTACGCCCAGATTCACAACATTGAGCGTCACAAGTATACTGGTGTCGATTTTCTCTCCAATGCAGACCACAACTGTATCGCAATTCTGAATTCCGATCTCCTCAAGCACCTCTTTGGTCAGCTCATCGGCTACATACGCAAAATCCGTATAGCGCCGCAGTTCCTTTACTTTATATTCACTCCGGTCCACCACAATCACTTCCCTGCCTGCCTCAGCCAGTTTCCGGGCCAATGCCGTCCCGAATCTTCCCAAACCTATAATCCCATAACTTTCTGATAATCCTTCTTTTAACATCCTCTTCAACTCCTAACCAATTGTAATATTTTCCTCGGTAAATACTGCGCTGGACGGCTGTTTAAAGCTCCACATCGTCACAATGGTAAGCGCGCCCAGTCTGCCTATAAACATCGTCAGTATGATTACCATTTTACCTGCCACACTCAGATCCGGTGTAATGCCGGTTGAAAGCCCGACTGTTCCAAAGGCTGATGTGCATTCAAACAGCAGCTGCATAAAGGAATACTCAGGCTCCAGTATACACATGATAAATGTAGACCCGCATACTACAATCAGCGACAGCAGTGTAATGATAAACGCCTTAAATACCACTTTTTCCGGAATCTTACGTTTAAATGCCGTGCAGTGCTGGTTTGTAGCCGTGCTTTTAATAATATTGAGTAGCACAAACAGTGTACTTGTTTTGATACCGCCTCCTGTGGATCCGGGTGAGGCCCCGATAAACATCAACACTGTCAGAGCAAAAAGCCCCGCAGAAGTAAAGCTTCCGATCGGATACGTGGAAAACCCCGCCGTTCTGGCAGAAACACTCTGGAAAAAGGCTCCCAGCCAGGTAATGTCCTCCGTGCACTTCAGTGACAGCGTCCCCACTGTAAGCAAAGCAATACTGGTCAGAATTACCACCTTGGAATGAAGCGCCAGCCTCCGGAACCTTCTGTTTCTCAGCACATCCAGTATTACCAGGAAACCGAGTCCTCCAAATATAATCAGACCGCAAGTCGTCAGATTCAGCAGCACATTATCCTGATATGGTATCAGGTTTGTCAGGCCTCCTAATATATCGAATCCCGAATTGTTAAATGCGGCAACTGAATGAAACATACTGATGCCCAGTGCATCCAGCGGCGAATATTTCTGTACAAACACAAAATAGCTTAAAACTGCGCCGACTCCCTCGAAACACAGAGTCATCAGGAGCACATACTTTACAAGCATTACCATGCCTTTAAATCCATTCACGTTCAGGGCCTCTTTTACAAGCAGCCGCTCCTTGAATCCGACTCTTTTCCCTGCCGCCAGAATGATTCCCACGCCCACGGAAGTAACACCCAGGCCGCCGATCTGTATCAGCAGCGCTACAACCGTTCTGCCGAATACGGTAAAATGCTCCGCCGTATCAATCGCAATCAGGCCTGTCACACACACTGCACTGGTGGAGGTAAATAATGCGTCAATCCAGTGCACCTCTGCCCCCTCTCTGACAGATACCGGCAGCTTCAGTAATATGGCCCCCAAAAGAATCACGCAGGCAAATCCCAGCGTAATCAAACGGGCCGGCGATTGCTTTTTAAAAAACTCTTTTCCCGCCTGCAATATGAAATTCACAATAATTTACGCTTCCTTTCGTACTTAAATTATAAAACTGCACAGAAAGCGCCTGTTCTTTTCTTTCCATCCTGTTCATGCAGAAATCCAAATACAATCCTCCATAGAATTGTATTCACATTCCGCTCAAAATGGAACACCCATAAAATAACGCACGGAATTACAGCTATTTTGAATAAAACAGCCAAAATAGAATTAAAATAGATCTTTACCTTCAGGTTCCAGAAATTAGAGCTCTGTTCCCTGCCTACAGTAAAAGAGGCGGACCGCGTCCCCCTGTCAGATACATCAGAATCCGCCAGCCGTCCCTCTGCACGGCTGATCTGTGTCCCGCCCAAAGCGGAATGCTCCCTGTGCTGCACATTTGATGTAAAATGTCCTGAAAGGAGCAGGCTCACAGTAAATAACAGTACAGTAAATAAACAGACGACAATGATTATTTTATTTTCACTTTTCATCTTCATATCTTTTACTCCTGCCTGTTCCAGAGTGTGTTTCATAATTCATGTTCCCGGCTGACCGTTCCTCTTAGCGGGACATTCAGGCGGGTGCGATGTATGTTCAGACACACTATAATGCTTCTCTGACACTGTATTTCTTTTATATTAGATATATGCATTATAGGGCTGAAAGTTCAAGTTGTCAATCCCAAAACAGAACGTTAAATTTAACAGGTTTTTTCCAGTAAATTTCCTATGAACTAAAAACAGCCATATCCGCAGTATTACTGCAAATATGGCTGCATATGAACATATCCGTAACAAAAGTCTCCAATTATTTCAGGTTAACTTCTGCTCCTTCACCTTCCAGTTTAGCTTTCAGTTCCTCAGCTTCTGCCTTAGAAACAGCTTCTTTCACTACCTTCGGTGCTCCGTCAACTAATTCTTTCGCTTCTTTTAATCCAAGTCCTGTGATTTCACGAACAACTTTGATTACTTTAACCTTAGAAGATCCAGCGGATACGAGCTCTACATCGAACTCATCTTTCTCTTCTACTGCACCTGCTCCGTCTCCTGCTGCTGCAACTACAACGCCTGCTGCTGCAGATACACCAAATTCTTCTTCACAAGCTTTTACTAACTCATTTAATTCTAATACTGATAATTCTTTGATCGCTTCGATCATTTCAGCTGCTGTTAATTTAGCCATTTTAATATCCTCCATTTTAGATTATTTGTGCGGGCTCTCTGTCCCTCTTAGTTTTAACGTCTGTCTTTTGGTTCCACCGAATTCTCAGGGAATCCATGTCGGCTTACTCAGCCGGTGTCTCTGCTGCTTCTGCCACAGGAGCTTCTGCTGTCTCAGCCGGAGCTTCCTCTGCTGCCGGAGCCTCTTCAGCTACACATGCGTCTGCGCCGCCCTGCTCTGCAATCTGCTTGATAACACGAGCAAAATTGGTAATAGGTGACTGGATACTTCCAAGCAGTTTGGAAAGTAATTCGTCTCTTGAAGGAATCTTGGACAGTTCTGTCAATCCAGCTACGTCATATACATTACCTTCAACTACACCACCCTTTAACTCAAGTTTCTGAGCGTCTTTTGCAAACTTGCAAATAATTCTTGCCGGTGCTGTTGCATCTTCTTTAGAGATCGCGATGGCACTTGGTCCTTCCAGACAATCTGTAAGTCCTTCGAACTCAGTTCCTTCAATCGCTCTCTTGATCATGGTGTTCTTGTATACTTTGTAAATGATACCTGCTTCTCTAAGCTGTTTACGAAGTTCTGTGTCCTGAGCTACTGTCAATCCACGGTAATCAACAAGAACAACTGACTGAGCGTCTTTAATCTCTTCTGAAATTGCCTCTACGATTGGTTGTTTTAATTCAACTTTTGCCACGTTCTGGTACACCTCCTTATTTTATTTGTGCGTGTACTGCCAAAAATAAAAGCCCCCATGTCCCAAGACACAGAGGCTCAATAATTCACATTAAGAATCATGATCTTCCTCGGCAGGCGTTTTTAAACTTATGCCTTACGGCACCTGCTGTCTTCGGCAGTCAATTGCTTTATTAGATTAGCATTAAATTGTTAGCTTGTCAATAGATTTTTAGATAATTTTGAATGAGGGACGCTCTATGACAGGGACAGGGAGAAGGGGACGGAGGTGTATATGTGTTTTCGAAGTGCACCCGCTTGCTAACTGATTCTAGGAAAAACCGCTGCCGGAAATGCGGGTACGGGGGAACACATCATGAGAAATCTGATGATTTCTCACGCTGGGTTCCCCAAAAACGTGATTCGGAATCACGTTTTTCCCCGCTTTTCCGGCAGCGGTTTTTCTAGAATCAGTAAGCGCGCTCCAGCACTTCGAAAACACATATACACCTCCATCCCCTTCTCCCTGTCCCTGTCATAGAGCTGGTGCATCCAAACGGTAGTTAAAATTGAATGCATGGGGGGCTAATACGGGAGCGGCGGATGTGGGTGGGCTGCACGGGACGTTCATACCACTTCACACCAGAACCAAATCCCGCATAGCCCGCTCAAATACGCTGCCCCCGTATTCGCCACCCCACCGGGGCAGGCATTTTCCTCCCGATTGGATGAACGCAGCTAAGGCCGAGGTGTGTCCTGCTCCTGCCGGGGCTGTGCATGCTGTTTCTGAGTCCGTAGAGTAAGCGGTTAGAAGATGTTGGTGGAAAAACAGGGGGAAGGGAGGGCAAAATTTTTTTCACCGAAAAAATTTTGTTGCCGCCTGCGGCGCGAATGCATCGGCATTCGGGCCAAATGCGGCAAGTCCCTCCCTTCCCCCTGTTTTTCCGCCTACATCTTCTCCGTGAACGGAAAGGATCCAGAAACAGCATGCACAGCCACGGCAGGAGCAGGACACACCTCGGCCTTAGCGCCCCACCCCATCAAAAAAAGGCCTCGCCCCAAAGGGCGAGACCTTAATATATTTACTATGTCATCAAATTGGATTAAGCCAGCTTCATTGGGTTGATTTTTACACCAGGTCCCATTGTAGATGTCAGTGTTACACTCTTTAAATACTGACCCTTTACAGCTGCCGGTTTTGCTTTGATGATTGCATCAATAAGCGTCTGGAAGTTGTCCGCTAACTGTTCCTCGGTAAAGGATGCCTTACCGATTGGCACATGGATAATGTTTGTTTTGTCCAATCTGTACTCAATCTTACCTGCTTTGATGTCGTTGATGGCTTTTGTTACATCCATTGTAACTGTACCAGCCTTCGGGTTTGGCATCAGACCTTTTGGTCCGAGTACACGTCCGAGACGTCCAACAACACCCATCATGTCAGGTGTAGCTACGACAACATCAAATTCAAACCATCCCTCGTTCTGAATCTTCGGGATCAGTTCGTCTCCTCCTACATAATCTGCTCCTGCTGCCTTAGCTTCTTCAGCTTTTGCATCTTTCGCAAATACAAGGATGCGAACCTTTTTACCTGTTCCGTGCGGCAGTACTACTGCACCACGAATCTGCTGGTCTGCATGACGTCCGTCACAACCTGTTCTGATATGAGCTTCGATTGTTTCGTCAAATTTAGCTACTGCTGATTTTTTAACTAATGATACTGCGTCTGCCTTCTCGTACAGGTTTCCCTTTTCGATCAGTTTTGCAGCTTCGATATATTTTTTTCCTCGTTTCATCTTAAATAACCTCCTTGTGGTATTGGCGGGATCGTGCCCCTCCCACTTATTTCAACTTCGTTAAGTGTACTAAGCTCGAAAATACCTTACTTAATCTACTATTCTTCAACAACTACACCCATGGAACGGCATGTTCCTGCTACCATGCTCATAGCTGCCTCGATTGTTGCAGCATTTAAGTCCGGCATCTTTGTCTTTGCGATCTCTTCTAACTGAGCTTTTGTGATCGTAGCAACTTTTGTCTTGTTCGGTACACCTGAACCGGATTTGATGTTGCAGGCTTTCTTGATCAGAACTGCTGCCGGCGGTGTCTTTGTCACGAAGCTGAAGCTTCTGTCGTTGTATACTGTGATAACAACAGGAATGATCAGGTCTCCCTGGTCTGCTGTTCTTGCGTTGAACTGCTTTGTAAATTCAACGATATTTACACCGTGCTGTCCAAGTGCAGGACCTACCGGTGGTGCTGGTGTAGCTTTACCAGCTGGAATCTGTAATTTAATATAACCTTCTACTTTTTTTGCCATTTTTAATTACCTCCTTGTGGTATTGGCGGGATATGAATCCCTCCCACGGTTTTTAATCCATCTTTCTTACTTCTGCGAAACCGAGTTCGACCGGTGTCTCACGGCCAAACAGCTCTACATTGATAGACAGGCTCTGTTTCTGTTCATTCAATGACTGAATGACTCCCACAGTTCCTTCCCATGCACCGCTGAGCACGGTCACGGCATCGCCTACTGCAAACTCAACTATGACGTTTTCCTGCCTGATTCCGAGTCTGTTCATCTCCTCTTCCTCAAGCGGAACAGGTTTGGATCCGGGACCAACAAAGCCGGTCACGCCTCTGGTATTACGAACTACATACCAGGTATCGTCATTCATAATCATATGAATCATGACGTAGCCCGGAAACATCTTCTTCTGGCTTGCTTTCTGGACACCATTCTTCAGTTCGATCACTTCCTGCATAGGAACTCTGACCTCCAGAATCTGATCCTCCAGATGACGATTTTCAATTGCCTTATCAATATTTGCTTTTACTTTGTTCTCATACCCGGAATAGGTATGAACTACATACCATTTTGCCTCTGACATAAAATCACCTTTCTGCTGCGGCTGTTTACTTAACTAACAGATCAATTCCATATTTCAGGATTGCATCGATTACGGAAATCAATACCCCCAATAATAAGGAAACTGAAACGACTGCCGTGGTCTGTTTTGCAAGTGTTTTTTTGTCTGGCCAAATGACTTTCTTAAACTCTGCCTGAAGCCCTTTGAACCAGCTCTTCTTCTGAGTTTTTGCTGTTTTCTCACCCATGCCATCCACTTCCTTCCAACGACTATTTCGTTTCTTTGTGCAGTGTGTGTGATTTACAGAATTTGCAGTACTTCTTAGTCTCCATGCGGTCCGGATGAGCTTTCTTATCCTTGGTCATGTTGTAATTACGATGCTTGCATTCTGTACATTCCAGTGTGATTCTTGTGCGCACAACTTCCACCTCGCTTTTTTCTTATTCACTACGTGTTACATGATGGTTGCGAAGCCATCAAAATTTAGGCATAAAAAAAAGACCTACTTCCATTCGCTAGAGCATTGTACCACAGCCAGCGGACAGAAGTCAAGCCTTTTCGCCAATTCAGGCTATTCAACGACATGATTTCTTATGATCGCACGGATGCTTTCATTCAGATAGGGCTTCAGCTCCTCATAACTGATCGGATCGTTCTCCAGTATGGTGCTGTAGGACGTGGAACTTGCAAGCTCTATAATAAGGAAAAGCATGGTCTCGGGTGCTTTCAGTTTGACATCCGGATTTTCCTTTACCATCCTGGTGAAGAATGCCATCACATCCATCTCGGAATCCGCTTCATTCTTGGTAATCGCCTGTCTGAATATGCCCCAGCTCAGGTTTTTGGAAATGAACCGGAGAACTGCCCTGTTTTTGCCCATCTCATCCAGAATATAATCTACGATAAAAATGATTTTATCCTCAAATTCAGGTATCTGCGCCTTATCCAGTGCATCGTGTGCCGACATAAAAAGCCGTCCCGCCGTCTTGGCAATCAGCCTGTCCCGTATCTCATACTTGTCTCTAAAATAGAGGTAAAATGTCCCCTTTGCCACTCCTGCTTTCTGAACGATGTCGTGGATCGATGTCTTGGAAATGCCCTGTGTCAGAAACAAGTCATATGCACTCTGAAACAGTGACTCTAATTTCTGCTGCTTGTTTTCGTCAACTTTTCCCATAATATTCCCCACTCTTTCGATGATTTTTTTCTATTATAATTTAATAATGACCAGAAGTCAACTTTTTATTCAAATATTATTGACTTTTGGTCATTTTTGCTGTATATTACTTTTAGTCTTGAAAATGACTAAGGGTCATAATTTAAAAAGGGAGGCATTACACATGGTGAAAGCAGGTAAAAAAATAGTAAAGTATCGGGGCGTTATCCTGATACTCGGAATTTTACTTCTGATACCTTCGGCTTTGGGATTCCTTAAGACCAGAGTCAACTACGACATACTTTATTATCTGCCCGATCATATTGATACAATGACCGGACAGAACATCCTGATGGATGAATTTGGCAAGGGTGCTTTTGCAATGGAAGTTGTGGAAGGCATGAATACCAAAGAAGTGGCGGAAGTAAAGGAAAAGATCGAAAGCGTAGACGGAGTCGCGGATGTGATCTGGTATGATTCCATTGCAGACACTTCCATGCCGATCGATATTCTGCCCGACAAACTAAAAGATGTATTTAAGACAGACGATGCCACACTGATGGCAATTTTCTTTGATGATACCACATCCGCGGACAGTACGATGGATGCCATAACAGAAATCCGGAGCATTACGAATAAACAATGCTACCTGAGCAGTATGTCGGCCGTGGTCACTGACATCAAACAGCTTTCCGAGAAGGAAACTCCGATCTATGTACTGATTGCCGTGATCCTGAGCTGCATCATACTTTCTGTATTCATGGACTGCTGGATACTGCCCCTGTTCTTCATGCTGAGTATTGGAATGGCAATCCTTTATAACATGGGAACGAATTATTTTCTCGGAGAGATTTCCTATATTACAAAGGCGCTGAGCGCGGTGCTGCAGCTCGGAGTTACGATGGACTACTCCATCTTCCTGTGGCACAGCTATCAGGAGAACCAGCAGCGATTCCCCGGAGATAAGGAACGCGCCATGGCACACGCGATTTCCAATACATTTTCTTCTGTAATCGGAAGTTCCGTCACAACAGTAGCCGGCTTCATTGCACTTTGTTTTATGAGTTTTATACTGGGCAGAGATCTGGGCATTGTTATGGCAAAAGGAGTTATCTTCGGCGTAATCAGCTGTGTTACAATCCTGCCGTCCTTCCTGCTCGTGTTCGACAAACTGATCCAGAAGACAACGCACCGTTCTATCATACCGGGTATGGAGAAGCCCGCTAAGTTTATAACCAAACATTTTAAGGCATTCATTCTCATTTTCGTGATACTGCTCTTCCCGGCTCTCTGGGGATACAGTAAAGCGGAGGTATACTACAACCTGGATGCAACTCTTCCAAAATATCTGGAAAGCATCAAGGCAAACGACAAACTGGCAGACGAATTTGACATGAATGCCACCCATATGGTTCTTGCAGATGCGGATCTTCCGGCCAAGGATGCTAAAGCGATGCTGAATGATATGTCCGATGTAAAAGGCGTCAAATTCGCGCTCGGGCTTGACAGTCTCCTCGGCTCCGCCATTCCACGGGATATTGTTCCGGATGAACTGACGGAGACTTTAAAATCGGGAAACTGGCAGCTGATGCTGGTACAGTCCGAATATAAGGTTGCAACCAACGAGGTAAATGCACAGTGTACTGAACTGAATAATATCGTAAAAAAATATGATTCTTCTGCTATGCTGATCGGGGAAGCGCCATGTACAAAGGACCTGATTACAATTACTGATAAAGACTTTAAGGTAGTCAGCGCAATCTCCATTATTGCCATATTTATTATTATTGCACTTGTGTTTAAATCCATCTCGCTGCCGGTTATCCTCGTGGCCGTCATTGAGTTCGCAATCTTTATTAATCTGGGAATCCCGTATTTTACCGGGACGAAGATGCCGTTTATCGCATCCATTGTCATTGGAACAATTCAGCTGGGCGCAACCGTTGATTATGCGATTCTGATGACTACCAGATACAAAAAAGAACGCTGCAGGGGAAAAGAGAAAAGAGAATCCATACGGATTGCGGTCTCAGCTTCCGTCAGCTCGGTTATTGTTTCTGCACTGGGCTTCTTTGCAGCAACATTCGGAGTGGGGCTCTACTCGGATATTGATATGATATCTGCATTATGTACTCTGATGGCGCGGGGCGCAATCATCAGTATGCTCACTGTCATCTTCATCCTGCCGTCCATGCTGATGGTATTTGATAAGTTGATCTGTGCCACTACAAAGGATATGCGTATCTGTATTAAGAAGAAAGATAAAACAGCCGATAAGGCCTGCGCAAATGCCTGACAGTCCCCTTGAGGGCGGGTCTGTGGTCAGGCCAAAGAGTAAGATATAATTAATGGAGTCAACCAGATTTTATTGAGGAGGTAAACTGATATGAAAAACAAAGAATATAAAACACTGGTAGCAATTACACTGGCTATGGCCATGGTGGCCGGCACACTGGCCGCGCCTGTCACCTGCTATGCAAAGGAAAACACGGCCAAAACGGAGGATTCTGCAGACAAAGACACTAAAAAGTCCACGTCTGACATCAAACCGTTAAAAGACGAAACCGTTTATGCCAAAATAGACGGCAGCGGTACCGTTACTTCTGTTACGGTATCCGACCAGCTGAAAAATTTGAAAGATGAAACAAAAATTAAAGATGTTTCCACGCTGGAAAACATAGAAAATGTCAAAGGTGATGAAACATTTTCCCAGAAAAGCAACGGCCTGACCTGGGATGGGGACAGCAAGGACATCTGCTATCAGGGAACGACAAGTAAAGCGCTGCCGGTAGGTGTTAAAATCACTTACACGCTGGACGGCAAGTCAATCAGCGCCGACGAGCTGCAGGGAAAAAGCGGCCATCTGATCATGCGATATCAGTATCAGAATACAACAGGGGGATCCGACAGCGAATATACACCATTCCTGATGGTGACCGGACTGATACTGAATGCCGATAAGTTCACCAATATCAAGGTCACAAACGGTAAACTTGTCTCCGATGGCGACAGAGATATGGCTCTTGGCATGGGTCTTCCGCAGGTAAAGGAAAATTTGGGCGTAACAGATTTAAATATACCGGATTACTTTGAACTTGAGGCCGATGTTGCAGAGTACGATGCCGTGGAGGGAATTACAATCGCAACAAATGATATTTTCAATAGTTTGGAAACAGATAAACTGGATGATCTGAACGACCTGAAAAGTTCTATGACCAAACTGCAGGATTCTGCAAATCAGCTGGTGGACGGTTCTGGTGAACTGAAAAACGGGCTGGATACGCTACTCTCCTCTTCCGGTACACTGACAGACGGCATCGGACAGCTGGCAGCAGGAAGCAGCACACTGAAGAATGGAACAGATACACTGGCTGCAGGCAGCAATGACCTCAAAGACGGCAGTGCTTCCCTGGCGGACGGCACCTCACAGCTGTTGGACGGAACCGGCACATTAAGTTCCGGAGCCGCAGAACTTAATACAGGCTTGAATCTGGTATCCGGCAAGGTTTCAGGCGAGCTCCTTCCGGGAATTCAGGCACTGGATGCCGGTGTCCAGGAGATGCAGAAGTCTCTCGGTGCACAGCTCCCTGTTTTATGCCAGGGAGTTTCTGCCCTGAATGAGGGAATCGCACAGACTGCTGCAGGTGCCGCGGCGCTGGATGCAGGAATTCAACAGGTCAGTGATGGGGCTGCTGCCCTGGACGCCGGTACGCAGCAGGCGGCGGCAGGAGCCGCATCACTGAACAGCGGCGTACAACAGACGGCCGCAGGTACAGGTGATCTGGCATCTGCCGCCTGGCAGCTCGCAAACGCCCTCTCCGCTAACGGTGCAAATCAGACTGCTGAAGATACTACCAGCAGCTGGGATGAAGTTACACAACTACAGGAACTGGAAACCACACTACAGGGCTGTGAAGATCTGCCGGAGGGTACCCTGGAAGCTCTGGAGAGTGTGATTGGCAGCC
This sequence comes from Faecalicatena fissicatena, assembly GCA_001028025.1. Lineage (GTDB taxonomy): Bacteria > Bacillota > Clostridia > Lachnospirales > Lachnospiraceae > Faecalicatena > Faecalicatena fissicatena_A. The sequence continues at coordinate 38,716 of LDAQ01000061.1, forward strand.
TTCAGGCCGAACAAAATGAGCGTGATAACCTCGCAAATGCCGCTCCTTCTGCTGACAACAGCGCACTCTCCGGCCTGGCACAGCAGGTTGCAGAAGGAGCTTCTGCAATCGATTCTGCTTTTCACGGCGACGGTACAACTTCCGGAATTGCAGGCGGGGCAGCTGCTCTGAATGCGGCGCTCAATGACGGTGATCCCGGCAATGGCGTGCCAAGTATCAAATATGCGGCCTCTGCTTTGAATAACGCACTGAACGCCGGTGATCCCAGCACAGGAACCTCCAGTATCCGTGCAGGTTCCTCCGCGCTCAATACAGCGCTTAACATTGGTGACGCATCTACCCGGACCGCCAGCATCAAAGACGGAATCAGCACCCTGAACGAAGGAGTCAATGGCGAAAACGGACTCAGTTCTCAGGTGGACAGGGGCGTTTCTAAGCTTAAAGCCGGAACTTCACAGGTTCTTGGCGGCGTCGCTGGAGAAAGCGGTCTTGCTGACGGATTAAAACAGTTATCCGAAGGCTCTTCCCAGATAAGCACCGGTGCAGGAACGCTGAACAAAAAAATGGGGGAAGCTAATGAAGGGGCCGCCAGTCTCTTTGCCGGGGCATCCCAGATCGCTTCCGGTGCAGGCGAACTCAATATCGGAGCGGGCACGCTTGCCGCAGGAATTCAGACACTGCAGACTGGTTCCGGTTCATTAATAGATGGCGTGAAGCAACTGGATGAAGGAGCCAAAACATTAAATGAAGGCATGATTCAGTTCAACGAGGAAGGTATCAAAAAACTTGTCAGCGCATTTGACGGAGATCTCGATGGACTGCTTGATAAACTGAATACTATGATGGATGCATCAAAAAAATATACCAATTTCACCGGAATATCAGATGATATGGACGGGGAAGTGAAATTCATCTTTGTTTCAAATAAATAAGTTTGTCATAGAAACAGAAATAAGTTTCTTTTGTGCGACTTGTGTCTGCACAGTATTCTTTAACGGAATCTGACAATCCGGCAGCAGCTAAACACAGTTATACTTCCATCGGCATACGGCTGAATAACCGCTATATACCGTTGAGATCAAGTCAGTGCTTTGCTGCTGCCGGAATTTTTTATGTCCAAAGGGCACACCGTAATCCATGCCCTGCGGGCGGATCTGCAGAGAATCTGCAAGAAAGGTATACCCAAGAGGCCACTGTAAACCCACATCAAAATGAAATTCATGGAGTATTTATACTTGTCCCTGCATATAATATGATGTATAGAAATATCATAAGGAGGGGCTATATGATCTATTTTATTATAGGTATAATTTTGTTTTGTCTGATCAGCTTTGTTTTGTTTTGCATCCTGCACTGCAGCACTCTTTATGACCGAATGACAGATGACGAACAGCAGGAAAAATTCCTGCGCCGTTATATGGACAAGTAATTATTCATTGCCTCCTACTTGTTTTCCCTTTATAATACTTTATTATACCATAAGCAGAATAAAGCATACCCAGGGGCACACCGTAATCCATGCCCTACGGGCGGGCTCGCAGCGAGCTGCTCGATAAAGTATACCCAGGGGCACACCGTAATCCATGCCCTACGGGCGGGCTCGCAGCGAGCTGCTCGATAAAGTATGAAAGGATAGAAAACAATGAAGAAATCAGGCTATTATTCTTCCGGTGAGTTTGCGCGTATGGCTCATGTCACTTTGCGCACAATCCGCTATTACGATAAACAGGATATATTAAAACCTTCCCTCGTTGCAGAATCGGGTGCACGCTTTTATACAGACGCCGATTTTGCGCGGCTCCAGCAGATTCTTCTGCTGAAGTACCTGGGATTCTCTCTGGAAGACATCCGGCAGATGACCATAGATGATTCCGATTACCACTTTATGCTAAACTCGCTTCACATTCAGTTAAAGCTTGTTAAGGATCGGATTGAGCAGATGCAGCTTGTAGAAAAAGCAATCCAGGATACCGCAGAAGTGATTCAAAAGGAGCATAATATTGACTGGAGCCAGATGTTGAATCTGATCCACCTGACCAGCATGGAAAACAGCCTGAAAAATCAATATCAGAATGCATCAAACATTTCCGCCAGGATCAATCTTCACAGCCTTTACTCTCAAAATCCGCAGGGCTGGTTCCCGTGGATCTGCCAACAGTGCCGGATTGAGCCAGGAATGGAGATACTGGAAATCGGATGCGGTGACGGTACACTCTGGAAGGACAACCTTTCGGGGCTTCCTGATCATGTCCATATCATATTGTCCGATATCTCTGAAGGGATGCTGCGCGATGCCCGAAGGGCGATCGGTCCAAAGGATTCACGCTTTTCTTTTGATGCCTTTGACTGCCACAATCTCCCCTTTGAGGATAACAGCCTGGATCTCGTGATTGCCAATCATGTACTCTTCTACTGCGAGGATATCCCGAAGGTCTGCAGGGAAGTGCAGCGGGTACTGAAACCAGGCGGCCGTTTCTTGTGCAGTGCATACAGTTCCCGTCACATGGAGGAGGTCAGCCAGCTTGTCCATGAATTTGATGAAAGGATTTTCCTTTCTGCTGACAGGTTATATGAGAAATTCGGCCGGGAAAACGGGACCGATATTTTAAAGACATTCTTCTCAGATATATCATGGAAATTATATGAAGATTCTTTGCTCATACCTGAACCGGAACCGCTGATATCCTATATTCTTTCCTGCCATGGAAACCAGTATCAGTATATTTCGGAACATTATACAGATTTCCGGTCTTTTGTAAAGAAAAAAACAACCGGCGGGTTCTATATCACAAAGGAAGCCGGGGTATTTATCTGCACACCAAAGAAAGCCATATACTGAATGCTGCACAATTTTCGTTTTTCCAAAAAATTCTTAAGAATTTATAAAAAGGCTTGAAGGTGACCTTGGGTCACCTTTTATAATACATTTACAGCTTGAAACAAACCAACTAATCTTTGATACCAGTAACTTATACAGATAAAGGAGATTTCATATGAAAGGAATTATTTTAGCGGGAGGATCCGGAACCCGTCTCTACCCACTGACAATGGTAACATCCAAACAATTACTGCCAATCTATGATAAACCTATGATTTATTATCCGATGTCAGTGCTCATGAATGCCGGCATCCGCGACATTTTGATTATTTCCACGCCACAGGATACGCCCAGGTTCCAGGAGCTTTTAGGCGATGGACATCAGTTCGGAGTGGAGATCACTTACGCCGTACAGCCAAGCCCGGACGGACTGGCACAGGCATTTATTATCGGGGAGGAATTCATTGGAAACGACACTGTTGCCATGGTTCTGGGCGATAATATATTCGCAGGACACGGACTGAAAAAGCGGCTGAAGGCTGCCGTGGAAAACGCAGAATCCGGCAGAGGCGCAACGATCTTCGGATATTATGTGGACGATCCGGAACGTTTTGGTATCGTGGAATTCAATAACGACGGAATGGCAGTATCTATAGAAGAAAAACCTGCTGCTCCAAAGAGCAATTACTGCGTGACCGGCCTGTATTTCTACGACAACAAGGTAGTCGAATACGCGAAAAACCTGAAGCCCGGTGTGCGTGGGGAGCTGGAAATTACAGACCTGAATTGTATTTACCTGGAAAATAGGGCTTTAAATGTAGAGCTGCTCGGACAGGGCTTCACCTGGCTTGACACAGGAACTCACGAAAGCCTTGTGGAAGCAACAAATTTTGTAAAAACAGTAGAATCACACCAGCACCGCAAGATTGCATGCCTGGAGGAGATCGCCTACGTGAACGGCTGGATTACAGAAGAAGACATGATGAAGGTATATGAAATCTTCAAGAAAAACCAGTACGGCCAGTACCTGAAAGACGTTCTGGACGGAAAATTCCTGGATGTCCTGCATTAATGTAACAGTTCTGACAAATCTGAACTGTTACGCATTAATAACTGCTGCCAGTAAAGAATATACTATAAGGAGACTATAACCATGAAAATTATCGTAACCGGCGGTGCCGGATTCATCGGAAGCAACTTTGTTTTCCATATGTTAAACAAATACCCTGACTATCGTATCATCTGCCTGGATTCACTGACCTACGCGGGCAACCTCTCTACTCTCGCACCGGTAATGGATAATCCGAATTTCCGTTTTGTAAAAGAAAGCATCACGGACCGTGCCGCAGTAGAAAAATTATTCGAAGAAGAGCATCCGGACATGATCGTTAATTTTGCGGCTGAAAGCCACGTAGACCGTTCTATCGAAAATCCGGAAGTATTTCTGGATACGAACATCAAAGGGACTGCTGTGCTGATGGATGCCTGCCGCAAATACGGTATTACCCGCTATCATCAGGTATCAACCGATGAAGTATACGGTGATCTGCCGCTGGACAGACCGGACCTGTTCTTCACTGAGGAAACTCCAATCCATACGAGTTCCCCATACAGCTCTTCCAAAGCAGGAGCCGACCTGCTTGTAATGGCTTACTACCGTACCTACGGGCTGCCAGTCACCATCAGCCGCTGCTCCAACAACTATGGACCGTATCATTTCCCGGAAAAGCTGATTCCGCTTATGATCGCGAACGCCTTAAATGACAAACCGCTGCCGGTCTACGGCAAAGGTGAAAATGTCCGCGACTGGCTCTATGTGGAAGATCACTGCAAGGCTATCGATCTGATTATCCATAAGGGGCGTATAGGCGAAGTCTATAATATCGGCGGTCACAATGAAATGAAAAATATTGATATCGTTAAAATTATCTGCAAAGAACTCGGAAAACCGGAGAGCCTGATTACTTATGTAACAGACCGCAAAGGCCACGATATGCGCTATGCAATCGATCCGACCAAGATCCACGGAGAACTTGGATGGCTTCCGGAGACCAAATTTGCTGACGGTATTAAAAAGACAATCCAGTGGTATCTGGATAATAAAGAATGGTGGGAAAACATTATTTCCGGCGATTACCAGAACTATTATGAGCAAATGTATGGGAGCCGCCAGGAAATATAATTCGCTTTTTAAATGAAATGGAGTGATTATATGAAAGTTTTAGTAACAGGCGTCAAAGGACAGCTCGGCTATGACTGTGTCAATGAATTGACCAAACGGGGTCATGTGGCTGTCGGAGTTGATATTGAAGAAATGGATATTACCGATGCTGCTTCCGTAAACAGCGTCGTAAAAGAAACCAGTCCGGATGCAGTGATTCACTGTGCTGCATGGACTGCCGTAGATGCGGCTGAGGATGAAGAAAACAGAGAAAAGGTCCGCCTGGTCAATGCAGTTGGCACGCAAAATATTGCAGATGTCTGCAGAGACCTCAACTGCAAGATGCTTTACCTGTCCACGGACTATGTATTTGACGGGCAGGGTACTGAGCCATGGCAGCCGGACTGCACCGATTATAAACCACTTAGCGTATACGGTGAGACAAAGCTGGCCGGAGAACTGGCCGTGTCACAGACACTGGAAAAATATTTCATTGTCCGTATCGCCTGGGTATTTGGTAAAAACGGAAAAAATTTCATAAAAACAATGTTGAATCTGGGCAAGACTCATGATACGATTAAGGTTGTCAGCGACCAGATCGGAACCCCTACCTACACTTATGACCTGGCGAAACTGTTGGTAGATATGATCGAGACGGAAAAGTACGGTTACTATCACGCTACAAACGAAGGCGGATACATCAGCTGGTATGATTTTACCAAAGAAATCTTCCGTCAGGCATGTGAAATGGGGCGCCAGGAGTATTCCGAGGAAAGACTGAATCTTATACCGGTCACTACTGAAGAATACGGGATATCTAAAGCGAAACGCCCGTTCAACAGCAGACTGGATAAAAGCAAGCTGGCTGAAAATGGATTCACACTTCTCCCCACATGGCAGGATGCAGTGCGGAGATATTTACAGGAAATTGAATTTTAGAAGTGAAAAGGCCAAAAGATTGTCTTTTGGCCTTACAATATCAGGAGGTAAAGATGGGACAGATTAAAGTAGAAAAAAATGTTGGCGGCATCAATGGGCTCTGTATCATCGAACCAGCCGTCCACGGTGATTCCAGAGGATATTTTATGGAAACATATAATCAGAAGGATATGGAGGAAGCCGGGCTCGGCATGAATTTTGTTCAGGATAACCAGTCCAGCTCATCCAAGGGCGTACTGCGCGGTCTTCATTATCAGAAGGAATTTCCCCAGGGGAAACTGGTACGGGTCATTAAGGGCAATGTGTTTGATGTTGCTGTAGACTTGAGAAGCGGCTCAGAAACTTACGGAAAATGGTTCGGAGTCGAACTTACAGAAGATAATAAGAAGCAGTTTTATATCCCGGAAGGCTTCGCTCATGGATTTCTGGTACTTTCTGATGTTGCAGAATTCTGTTATAAATGTACGGACTTCTATCACCCCGGCGACGAAGGCGGGCTTGCATGGAATGACCCGGAGATCGGCGTATGCTGGCCGCAGGTAGTCGGTGAGTATAAGGGGAATGCTTCCGCTGAGGGGTATCGGCTGGAAGACGGGACCGGGCTTATACTGAGTGAGAAAGATCAGAAATGGGATGGGGTCAGGGGGACTTTTAAGTTTTAGAGGGGAACCCCTGGACTTATGAAACATTTTATAGTCCTAGTTACTGTATCTTATAATATTTTGAGATGAGTAAATACATAATTGTAATAATGTGAAATCAGCCGCCGTGTGGCGGCTATTTATTTATCTTATCATACTTCTTTGCAGTTATTTCGTATACGGTAAATAGCCAGTACCGTGCTAGTTCACCTAGTTTGCGATATAATCGCTCTATAAAACTATTAGTTTTTTAAAGGAGCGATTTTTTATGGATAAAATCACACATCAAGTCCGCGTCAATCAGTGGAAAGAGAT
>LDAQ01000062.1 GCA_001028025.1 Faecalicatena fissicatena
CGGCTTGTTTCCGTCATCCGGTTTATTTCCGTCATCCGGTTTCTGTTCATCATCCTTTGCTGAAATCTTAATGTTTTCTTCCATCAAATCCAGTACTACATCTGAATTCTGAAGTTTTGCCTGCACCGCCAGCACCAGGCTCTGCTCCTTTTGAGTCTGCGGTATTGGATCGAAAGTAAACTCTATTTGATCCCCTTTTTCCTTCTGTATTCCATCGCTTACGACATGAAATTTGACATTTTTTAATTCATACTCGTTCCCGTCCAGTGCCGCGCTTATTTCCAGGCTTTCTATTGCTGCCGCTCCGCTCAGCTGAAGGCTTCCGTTCCCATTTACAGCTTTTAGTTCCAGTACTTTTACAGCTTCTTTTTGGGGAATCAGACGCATTCCTTTTTCAACAATGGTATCTTCTGTTACATCATTTCCATCCTGGTCTTTCCAGCCTGACAGTATATAGCCATTCGGTACATCAATTTCCGGAAGAGATCCAAGTTTTTCTCCCAATACATACTCCGTTTCAGTCACATTTCCTTCGAAATCTTCTATTTCTAACGTTACAGTGTTCCCTGTCATAATTGTGCATTCTACAAATCCATTGTGCTGGATTTTTATCTGCCAGTTATTTGCTTCCCCTGTAATCTCGGAATACTGGAATGGCCGTGTATAATTATCATATGCATATTCATTTCCATCTGCATTTTCAAAAATAATCTCCGGCTTTTCTTCACACTTTACTGTAAGCACGGTTTCTCTAAGCTCAGAATCCAGCCCCTTATTCTGCTCCATTCTGTCGGACATTTCCCAGATATATTGATATACTGTGCTCATACTTTCCGCCGGATTTCCACTCCAAAGCTCTGATTTGTCCAATCTGTAATTACTGAGAACCAGGTCAATCTGAGAACTTGATTTTTCCGTTGCCACTGCATAGGTGTGTGGTGCCATATCCAGGGACAGCTCTGCTCCCTTTGTTTTTATGGCTGCATTCTGCCTTACGTCTTTATCCTCGGAAGAATTCATCATATACCACGTATCGCCAAAGTGCTCTGCCCAGGCATTCCCTTTGTATTTTTCTTCCGGATATACTTCCTGCAGCATTTCAATTGTCAGAGGGGTCTCTACAATATGCGTAAATCCAAGTCCTGTAAGCAGTTCATTATCTACGTTGTTCGGAACCAGAGGAATCGTTCCGTACTGTCCTGTCTTTGGATAGAGCTGGGAATAATCCGTGTCATAGATCACCGGCTCATAATTCTCTGCCCCTTTTACAATCAGCTTAGTGCGGTCCATCACCATCTCTTTATCCGGGATTGCAATTTCCCCGCTGCATACTTTTTTCAATGTAGGCATCAGACTGTACTGATATGCCGGTGTACGGTGTCCGTTACTCGCCACAGAATACCACTGCGGTTCACTCTTATAGCAGGTTGCTCCCATGCTGGCCACTCGGATAACGTCCTGTGAATACATGTTTTCCGGCCAGACCAGACACTGTCCCCAGCCGCCGATAGATCCCGGTGCATCAAACATACTGCCGTTTCCATCAATGGACCAGTGCCACCAGTCTGAAGCGACACCCCAGTTATCACAATAACCTGCGAGCCAGAGTCCAAGATAAAGCGCTTCTGTATCCGTATCCCCATAGGATTCTTTATACATCATAGACACATATTCGCTATTGTCCTTCATCGCTGCCCCGAGAACACTGCCCTCTTCTTCCAGCCAGTCCATGAGAACCCCATGATTTCCGAATACATTTGTATCTGTCCACATCATAGATACGCCAAGTGATGCGCCCATACGGATTAAATCCGCTACATATTCATCCCCATTATTAATTGCCTGTCCGTCGCTGAAGCAATTGTATAATTCCGCACCGTTAAAGCCCACAAGGTATTCATTTTCTTCTGCAAGCTCTTTCCAGAATGTCAGCGGGATTCTGTCATATGTACTGGTTTCACCATTCAAGTTCTGTACTGCACATGGGATCTGGTGTGCATTGCAGTATTCTATCTGCTGTTTGTACCAATTACGGACTGCATTCACATCTTCTGTTCCGCTTTCGATCGCATTGTCCTTAATACTTCTCTCTGCTATAAGCAGGATAACCGTATTATCTTTTAAATCATCCGGAACTGCATTCCAGAGTTTCAGCGGATCATCTCTGTCTGTGCGGTTTCCATCTGCATCCACCGTAATATAGTTATTCTCCGGCAGCTGCCCCGCATCACAGTTATCAATGCGTTCTACAGGCGCTCCGTCAGACCAGTAATAATTGGAGATATACAAAGGCTGTTCCTTACTGATCACATGCCTTGTTTTGGCTTTCTGCTGTTCACCAACTGTTATTAAGATTGTCGTCTCTGATCCTTCTTTTGTAAGCCCTGTAATGATTGCCTGGCCTTCTGATTTCGCTGTAATATTTCCCCATGGGTCAACAGCGGCAACTTCCTCATTATCAGAAACATATTTAACATTCATATCTGTCACGACATTATTCTCGGCCTGGGTTCCACCGCCTCCCCAGCCCCCGGTGGTTGAAAAAAGACGTGATGTCTTTGTTGTTTCTCCTGGCTCTAACTGTGTCTTTTCAGCTTTCAAGATAAATCCTCTGGAAGGAATCGTTTCCTCTTCTTCATAAAATTCATTTTGTGTTAAAGCCTTCATGACCTCTTTCATATTATTTGAGGTGTGACCGATACGCCATATCCTGCTGTCACCGCTCCCCGCTTTTATGTTGAATTCCCCATTTGAGTCCTGCACCATTTTATCTTCCGGTGTTGTCTGCAGGGCAGAATACCAGATATCCATGCTGTCTGTTTCTTCATTGTACAAAAATGTTGAACGGTAAATCTGGAAATCATTCCAGAATGGCGCATCATTAGGAGTCAGCACCGGCTGGCTGCCTACCTGTGACCAGTTCAGGCCGTCTTTGGATTTTGTCATATATAATACTGAATTATCCGGGGAATTTCCGGTAAAGCACTGAGATAATGCCCAATACTCATTCTTAGATTCAATATACTGGATATCCTGATGCCATGGGGCCAGCTGTTCACCAGCTTCTGTTGTTCCTAAAAAATTCTGAACGGTCAGTGTTTCCTCTGACCAGTTTATACCGTCTTTGGAGTATTTCATCTGCACCTTATTATCCTGGCCGTTAAAATATCCCACATTTCCAGTATTGTTATAGTACACAAAGTACAGATCTTTCCAGCTGTCATATGTAATTGTAGGCGAAAGATAATTATATTTAATCTCCTCATCTCTCAGTACCGTAACAAATTTGTTTATCTCTACTTCACGTTTGCCATCGACAGGTGCCCCCCAGTTTATACCGTCATAAGACGCTATCATGCGTACTTCACAGCCGGAGCCTCCTGCCGGCTGATCTGCCGCCCAATTCCAATAGGCGAGAATCCTGTCATTTTTTTCGTCATAAACTAAGTCCGTATCACAATTGTGCGCTATCTCTCCCTGCCCGACAGGTGAAACCCGCTGGACAACAGGATTTACTGAATTCCCATTCAGAACAGGCTCCTCCCAATTTATTCCATCATCAGAATATACAATGTACGGATTTTCAAATTGCGAAGTAACCATTACATTCGGGGTATAAAACATCCAGTACTGATGTCCGCCAAATCCCTCTTTTACCTGGATAACGTCAGGATGTGTGACCTGGCCCTCAATATGTACATCCGGATTCGCCTGGGGATCCTCCGGATAGCTTGGCCAGTTATAATGTGTGGGAAGATCTAAATAATTGCCGGAATTATCAAATGCCTGTGCTTTATATGGCTTTTCTCCGAGATTGTATCCCATAACCTGACATTCCACCACATGATTCATAGAGCCGCTGTTGCTCCCATACATATAAATTCTTACAAATCTTCCCTTCATTATCTGATCCGGAAATTTGTCTTTCAGGGAAATGTGGAAGCCATCCTTAGTTTCCGTATATTTTTCCTCATCTCCGGAACCCAGCCCGTGATAATTCTCTGTATCTGAATTGTAGACTATCCTGGCTGCCCCTTCCGAAAATTCTTCTTCAGTATCGGCCACTGCAACTACAGTCCCATTGTAGATCCTGCCGTCATTCCAGTACCGCCACAAATTAATTTCGGAGAGTTCATAATTCCCTCTGAGGTCTACCTGAAGATAAGCTGATAACTCCTTTTTCTCATTTCCGAAATCACAGTAATTAGGGTCAGATGATTTTTCAGGAATAATTCCGTCTACCGCCATTGTTTTCGGTCTGGATGGATTGATATACGGTTCCGAGCCATCTACCGTATACCGCACTTCAACCGGTTTTTTCAATGCAAGATTTTCTGCATCGGGATAAGGCAGAACCTGAACATTCACTGTCTGGTCCTCCTGCACATCACGTATCGTATATATACCGTCCTCCGGCTCCAGTACACTCTCATTTACGGTTACGCTGCTCACATAGTAACCACTCTTTGCCTGCACTTTAAATGAATAGTCCGCTCCCGGTTCCATAGGCGATTCTGAGCCTTCTTCCGCAATCACAGAAAAATGCTCCCCTTCGTTTACCGTGACACTCACTTTTCCCGGTACCTGGCCATGCACTGTGCCATAAACCTCGAATTCGACCAGATGGTTGCCCTGATTGATATTACTTCCGCAGGAATAAATCCGGACATATTGACCGGTTACAGGGGTATCACAGCTAAATTCTCTTCCTTCAGCAGTTTCGGCATAGCCTTCGTCCGTCCCTGCACCAAATCCATAAATATTCTCCTGATCCGAGTTATAAATAACTTCTGTATTTTCAGAATTCCAATCCTCTTTCGAATCTGATACCGCTATTACCGTCGGGGTATATTCTCTTCCGTCTGCATAATAACGCCACATCTTTACAGAATTGATATCATATGTCTTTTTCAGGTCAAATTGCGCAAAGCTGGGCTTTGCCGGTTTTTCCCCCAACACCTGCCCATATCGGAAGACAGCATCTGATCCATTCGTTTGACCATCCGTTGCCCGCACCGCCGAATTATTATCAGTTTCTCCGTCTGGTCCGTAAACCATCTCACTTCCGTCTGCCCACTCTGAAGTAGGAATAATCCCTTTGGCCACATTTTCAGGCCCAGCTGCAAGTGTGCTCATGGTCAGTCCCGGGGCCTGTATTGTTCCCCATGCAATGACGGCTGCCAATGCCAATGCACCTGCACGCTCTTTAAAGTGCCGTTTTTTTCCTAACATAAGTTCCTCCTTTTCTCCTTTTACTCTCCTGATAATTGTTCTTTCAAAAAGCTTCTAAAAGTTTCTGTACCTCCTCCCATTGATATTATTTCCTTTGGAAGTACACCGCTGGTTTTAGATACGTCAAAAAAATGCCCCTTTTTTGTTTTTTCTGTTACCATATATGAATCACTTCCAGGGATCCCATCTGCCAGATACGAATACTCATCCCCCCAAAAACACGCATTCTCAACGCCTATATTCTGCGGGGTTAAAATATGATCAACGAAATAATCTACATTATCACTTTTTGTTGTAGGACCGATTTCCAAATACTTTGCATCTGTCGTAACCTCAAGCTTAATTTCACTGCATTTCCCGATCTCTTCTGCAATTGCTGTTACTTCTTTCAAACCGCCCTTAATTCCCTGTTCCTTCAAATGAGACTCCAGCCTTTCTACTTCTCCTTCCTGAAGATAAAGTCTGTCATTCCGGCTGTATTCCGCCATTAAATCCAGCTTACAGTAGTTAGGCCTGGTAAAAACAATATCAGTATTTAACGTATAATTCTCCAGAAGATACTGATGGATTTTAAAGACACTTTCATGAATTTTTAATTTTTGTATTATATTCAGCTCTGTTTCCTCATGCAGCATTAACTCTCCGTTTTTAAAAGAATAGTTTAAAGCCCCTCTTCCCAATCCCAAATGCAGGTTCTCCAGCTCTGCTTCTGTAAAATACCGATGCAGTTCTCCAGAGGCAATTTTGTCATATGTAGTGCCGCTGATAATAATCATTACAATTCCCTTAGCCAAAAGCGGTTTCATAAGTCCTGCCACCTCGTCTGCGGGCGCTTTCCTTGATTCAACGGCCGTTCCATCCCAGTCAAAAAAAATTGCTTTATATTTCATGTTTCACCTTCCCTGTTTTTCATATTTAAAGATTTTATCCTGTTTCCATCTGTCAAACTTCTCAAACGCCAGATTCATAAAGTTCATTTTTTCTTCTGAAATGTTTAACGCTTCATTGTTGCTGTCATCATAAGCATAAATAATTCCGCCCTGATCAGTTCCCAGGTAACGGTAAATATCCTGAACCTCTTCCGTAATCTCCTGTTCCCCTTTCAAAGGGAGGGTCTTCTGTATATCGCAAAGCGTAGCGAAGCAGACTTTCCCTGCATACAATTCACCTAACTTTTTCATATCATAGACTCTGATTTGCTGAAGATTTAAAATATCTACCCCAATCTCTATCAAATCTCCGATAATCGCATCTATTTTCCCGCATGAATGGAAGTAAACTTTACAGCCGCACTGCTTACATGCGTCAAATATCTTCTTATACCTGGGCTTAAAAAATTCCCGCCACATATCAGGATTTATAAATAATCCGGTTTCTGTCCCCCAGTCATCACTAAATGCGAAGCCATCTACCCTTCCTTCAAAGCGTTTCAAAACATTTTCAATTACAGCTATCTGGAAGTTCACAATTCTGTCTGCCAGCACAGCACTTTTTCCCTGCTCCACATATAAATCCACCAATGTGTTTTCAAACCCTCTCAAGCTGTGCATTCTTTCAAACAGGCACATGAAAATATGATTTTGTATATATTTGTCTTCTTTTCCCTGAAGCCGTTCTTCCATACCCGCATACCACTTCGGATCTTTGGCATCCGGCCATTCAAAGGACTCCATGTCCTCCCAGTCTTCAAGCGGATGTATGGTTACCTGCCCCATATTATTTTCATCTGTCCTTGTCCATCCGCAATGCCAGTGGTCAAACATAGGGTTTGAGATGTCATCCCAGTCCTTCCACGGAACAATTTCATTCTATTCAAATAAAAATATATCCGAATCAAACCCGGGACTATCCGTAAATAATGGAACCCTGTCAGGCGTTTTAAATTCTATTGCTGCATAGACTCTCTCTTTCTCTGTCATTCGATATCCTCCATTCTCCTTATTTAAATTCTGCCGTTTCCCAGCCTGTCTGTATTTTGGCTGTCTGTACTTTTACTGTCCGCCAGTGCCTGGAGCTGTCTGCTGTTTGTATACTATTTTTGTTGTATTTCCACTCCTGCAGAAGTGCACCTGGTCCCCTGTTCTAACTTTCAGCTCATCATTTCCTTCAAGCTGGCTAATCTCGATATAAGCCTGTTCAATAACTACTTTGTATGCGCTCCCTGCATACCGGAAGCAATATTCCAGGGAATCCCATTGCTTGGGCAAATGAGGGTTAATACTGATTCCGTCCTCATCCATATCCAAACCGCCAAATCCCTGTACCGTTACCATCCAGGTCCCGCCATTTGCAGCCGGATGTGTTCCTCCTATGTACAGATCCCCCAGATATAATTTATATTCACCCAGTAAATCGATTCTGGCAGCCTTCATCAGGTATTTATATGCCCAGTCCGTTTTTCCGTTTTTAGCTGCCAGCAGCGCATAAATACAGGTGCTCAGGCTGGAACCATGCTCTGTTCTGGGTTCATAATAACTCCAGTTTTTTTCTTTTATTTCATCGGTAAACTGCCCGCTCAGAAGACTCAGCAGCAGAATAACATCCGCCTGCTTAATAATCTGCGTATTTACAGCAAGCCCGCATGGGCTTCCCAAATATTCATTCGGCTTTATGATTCTGGAATACAGCTCCTCCAAAGAAACATCCTCTTCCTTAAAATAGCCGTCATATTGTTCTATAAGGCACTGACTGTCCGGAGCCGGAAGATATATCTTCTCATACAAGTCTCTTATATTTTCGCATTCGCCCCAGTAATTCAGAGCATCCATTAACCGGATAAACTGTGCATGGTAATGCGTCTCCATATAATCAAGTGTTTCCAGCGCAATCTTCATAGTCAGGTGAATCATATAATTTGTATAAGCATCGTTATTAACACGCTCATGATACTCATCCGCGCCCGTCACATCTAAAAATTCATATCTGTTCTTATCTTTTTTGTAATATGCGCAGGAGTAGAAGAATCTTGCACACTCTAATATTGTTTCAGCCCCGCCGTCCGGTAAAATCCCGTAGTCTTTTGTGATGGAAATGTACTTCCAGATTCCATAGACAACATCCGCACTTATATGAATTTGTTTATCTCTGAAATAAGTACGCATTTTTCTTCCTGTAAAGATATCCGTCAAATTATAATGGGTACAGCCGTCTTTTCCATTTTCCTGGCTTTCCCATGGGTAAAAAGCACCTTCATACCCGTATTCTGCCGCCTTTTCCCTGGCTCCAGCCAGATTGCGGATCCGATACATCACCAGTTTCCGTGCGGCTGACGGTTCGCAGAAGGCAAACATCGGAAGCATATAAATCTCTGTGTCCCAGAACATGCCCCCTTTATATACCTGGCCTGACAGGCCTCTCGCCGGAATTGCCACTCTGTCGGTATAAAACGGAGCAGAGCTGTACAATAAATAGCAGCTGTAATAGATGGCTTTCTCTGCCTCAGTATCCCCCTTTATTTTAATACCAAGATTTTCGTACCGTTCTTTCCAGCAGGTCCTCTGCCTCTCTGCCAGTCTTTCAAATCCGCTTTCTTCTGCACTTCTGCAGCACTTTACCGCTGACTCCCATACATCGGTGCAATCCGTCTCCTTGCATATGGATACATATTTTTCCATAACAAACGGCTCCCCCGCCTTCAGATGTACTGAATATGCGTTTATTGTCTGATCCTCTGTATATTGGGCTGCACCGGCCGAAACCCGTATCATTTGGCCAACTGCAGTCTTCACCTTCTCCTGGATTGTCTCACAGACAATTCCGGTGATCTCTTCATTCTGCTTTACGGTTTTTTTTCGGAAATGATTACCGCTGATATTCCAGATATTATCATCAATTCCGGTATGTACCTCTACCTCTGTCTCTGAGTCAGATGTTACTATATACCGCATTGCCAGCAGATGGATATCGTCAAGGCTTGCAAATCTGAATGCCTCAACTGTAATCCTTTTCCCATCTTCCGCTATAAACGCTGTCTTCCGCCTGTGAATTCCTGCTTCAAGATAAAGCTCCTGTATATGGGAGTCAACCCGGCTCGTAAGTACAGATAATTTCTGCCCCTTATAACTCACATACGTATATAGAGGGTTTGGCATATTGACGGGCTCTCTCCACCCATTCCCGTTATCGTCATATATCTCAGAAAGAGTACAGGACACCAGCTCTTCTTTCCCATATTCCTCCATCGTTCCTCTATATCCAAAATATCCATTCCCTATACAGAACTTATTTCCCCAAAATTCTGTTTTCCCCTGAGGGATACCGTTTTCTTTTATACTGTATTTCATGCAGTTTCCTCCATTTTTGTACTATGATCCTTATTCTAATTCCGTGGATTGCATATTAGAATAAACTTTTTTTCTCTTTTCTTTCACTTTTTTACCTGGGACCACAAAATGGCACTGATTTTTTAAAATCAGCGCCATTCCCCATAACTTTTTCTACTCATCTGCAATTTATTTCAGTAATCCACAGCCATTCCCCAGAGCTTTTCCTTCCAGGAGGTATTGTCTCGCTTTTTGCTGAAGCGTGGTATTCTCCTGATATTCCGTGATCCTCTCCGCAATCCATCCAAAAATTCTCTTTTCTGCTTCTCTCTCCAGAAAGTCGGTTTTTATTAATTGAAATCTGCTCTGAAAACGAATGATATTGGATTCAGCTGCAAGAATTTCGTTCAGCCCCGGATACAGCATCCAGGAATGACAAATATATTTTCGTTCCGTTCCAAACCATTCATACGCCTTTTCTATTGACTCCTCACATGCCATCTTATCCAGCGGCCCGCCCTCCGGAATATGAATATAAATGATCTCCTCCCCCGGTTCAATACGGATTCCATGGCCGCTTATTTCCTGTTCTGCCTTTGCTGTTTCATATTCCAGCCTTCCCAGTCTGAAGACCTTCATTTCGAACAGCCGCCAGAACCATCCGTACTCCGCAATCCCATATATTCCGGTGTCCCGGAAACAGCTCCCGCACCACAGACGAATATCCTGAAAGGTGTCCCAGAAAATCTGCTCTTCTATCCCTCTTTTTTGATACTCCTCATATGTATCACAGGCCAGCCGGCAGTACAAAAACAGAAACATTTTCTCCGGCTCCGGCTCTTTTAATATCTGCTGATAAAATAATTGGTGTTCCTTTTGATAAAGCTGTTTTAGATTCTGGTACCGTTCTTCCGGAATTATGATACTCTCTACAGATTCCGCCGCCTCCTTTGGAAGTTTCAGAACATGGCAAAAATCCATAATTTTCATTCTTTTTCCTCCTTCCGGTCAAATGGTATACATATCGTAACTGCTGTTCCATTTCCCTCTTCAGAAAAAATTGTAATTCCAAATTCTTTTCCAAACATAAGTTTTATAATATTATTAACATTATTCAGTCCTACCCGGTTATGGTGCTGACTAACTGGCTCCTCTTTTAAGGGAAGATTTACTTCACCTGTTGTATTAAATCCCACGCCATTATCTATCACTTTTATCATAATATTTCCGGAATCTTCAAAAATCTGAATTTGAACATTTCCTGCTCCCATCTTCGGTTCAATTCCATGTACCACAGCATTTTCGGCCACCATCTGTATACAAAGCTTTGGTATATAATACTCCAGAAGCCTCTCCTCGGCATCAATGGAATAGGACAACCGTTCACCGTATCTGAACTTCTGTATCTCCAGATAATATTTTGCATACTCCAGTTCCTGTTTAATCTTAACCTTCTCCGTATCGCTCCTGTATATTCTGGATTGGATCAGCTGGGAAAAAGTTGAGATATGTCTGCTGATCTGTTCATTTCCATCAATTTTAGCCTGTAAAGAAATTGCATTCAAAACATTAAACATAAAATGTGGATTCATCTGCGACTGAAGAAACTTCAGCTCCATTTCTTTTTCCAGTATCTGCTTTTGATACACTTCGTTTATCAGGTAATTAATTTCTGTTGTCATCTGGTTAAATCCTTTGCTGATTTCATGGAACTCTTTATTATCATAATCCGGAAGCTTTGTCTCGAAGTCGCCTCCCTGCACCTGTTTTAGCTTTTCCCGCACCTCTTCAATCGGCCTGGTCATCTTATATGTAAAAATACCAAAGCTTATCAGCCCCGCTGCCAGAATCGTCAGTATCCCTATGACATAAATATCAATAGAATCATATAATATCCGGATAGCATAATCTTCCGGAATTCCCAGCGATACACTTACCCCTAGACAGAGATCCTGATTGTAGAGCCGGTACTCTTTGCCTCCTATACTCGCAGTAACCGGTTCTGAATGTCCCATATTCTTCAGCACTTCATTTGGTACTTCTATATCACCCGCTGATTTTTGAATAATTACACTGTCTTCTGCACGGATCATCCAGAATGCGTTCTCATAGTAATCAACATCCTTCATAATATTTTTTAATGACTCCAGATTGATTTCAAAAATCACTTCGCCCTGTTCTTCCATCTGTTCATCCAATACCGGGCAGGCCAGATACAGACAGTTATCCGATTTATAATAATAATTAGAAAATCCTTTTTTATTATTTCTTGTTTCCCGATAAACACTTCTTACATTTTGAATCACCCGATTGGCTTCATCAATCTCCGAGGACAGCAGGGCATAATAGAAATCAGAAATGACTTCCCCGTTCTGAGTGAATAAATATACCTTTTCCACAGTTGGTTCTCCGTCTTTCCCTTTGTTCTGAGAGCTGTTAATGTTTACCAGTTCCATAAATTGTTCCGTTATCTGCTCTTTTTCAAACGTATCCGTGCCATTTTCAAGATAAGACATTACATCCTGTGAAGAACGTATTTTTGAGATCGTATCTTTTACATATTCCACCCTGATTTCCAGATTATTACTTACTTCTGTCAGGAAAAAATCCAGATCATTATTTATGTATTTTCCGATTAAAAAGTTGATCGACATGACAAATAAAAAGCCATAAAGTATAAAGCTAATCATTGTAATCGATATATTCATCCCCAGCATTCTCATACGAAGTGAATGCCGTTTCTTATCATTCCTGCGCATCTTCACTCTTCCATAATTCATGATTCAGGTATCCTATTATTGTGTTTATCTGCTCATCTTTCCATACGGACCTTATTGTCGCTATCTGAATATCTGCACGATATGCGGTATCAATGGCTTCCCCCAATAACGGCGATGATGCCATAATTTCCTGTTTGTCTATATTAGGATTGGAGGGGGCCTGTCCTGTTTCTACTGCAATTTTTTTCTGCACATCATCACTTAACATATATTTCAAAAAACGTATGCTGGCCTCCGCTTTTCTTGCATCTTCTTGTTTCGCTAATACATATCCGGCGGATGCAGAAACGTAACTCAGGCTTTTTCCGCTGTCTGTGGGATAATTGGCGTAATGAAACTGCTCCTGTACAGGGCTTTCTTCCAATGCTTCCGCTTCCCAGACTCCATTAAAATAAATGACGCTTTTCCCATCTATAAAGCATTGCCTTGAATTTTCCACATTTGGAGCCTTAATGGAATATTTCCCCATCCTTCTTATATCTTCCAGTGTTTTCTGCAGCAGCTCATCACTCAGGTCTGCTCCCGATCCTCTCGCCGCAGCAAGTCCTTCTTCACCTTCTCCGGCCATTCTTGCCATGAATAAAAATTCAATAACCAGCACTTCATCTAATGTAAATATGGAAACATCGCTGCCGGTCTCCTGAATCCATTTCTGGACTGTCTCTGTCATTTCAAAAAATTCTGTCCATGTACGGGGCACCCTGGCTTCCCCGGTTTCATCCACAAACCCTGCATTTTTCAAATATTCTTCATTAAACCAGTATCCAGCTACTTCAAGAACATCTGGTATGGTATATAAATGTCCTTCTTCTGTCTCCCACGTTTCGAAAACAGATGGGTGGATTTCGCTTTTCCACTTGGAATCTTCTTCTATATATGGCATCAAATCCATGACCCGGCCGCACTTAACCGCGTTATCTATGTAATAGGATGCGCCATTTGTACACAAAATGTCAGGAACTTCCCCTACGGCCAGCATATCGTTTGCCTCTTTTACTGCTATATTATTATTTGCGTAAGGAACGCTTTTCAGTATAATATCTGGATTTTCTTTAGAAAAGTCACGATATATTTCCTGCATTACTTTTCCATTTTTTAATGTGCCGCCCCAGCCATGCATCAAAGTAATCTCTATCGGCTCTTCCGTTTCTTCCTTCTGGCATCCTGACAGCAGAAACATGGTACCCGCTATTGTAACAACAAATATGCTTAGCTTTCTTTTCATTTATAATCCCCTGTGTAAGTTTGAAATTCTATCACTTTACCGCTAATCCGAGATTCTTCTGCCGCTAATGCCAGAAGATGGCTTTCTAATGATATAGAAGCATCTGTGCTGCTGCGCCCCGCCCCATCGTTTGCTATCAGATGCACAAAATCCTTCATCATCAGAGTATCGCTGCCGCTGTGTCCGCCTTCCGGAGTATGAATCCGTATGATTTCTTCGTCTCCTGATACAAAATCATGGTATTCTATTATTCCAAGATCCATATTCCCTTTGATCTGCCCTTTTGTTCCCATCAGGTTGATTTCCCTGGAACATTTTTCAGTAAATGCAGTCATTGTAAATGATACCTTTATCCCATTTATAAACTCCATGTTTACAATCTGATTGTCTGAAACCGTATTGTCGCAATGGTAAACGCATCTGCCATAAGGGCCCTGTTCCAAAGCCGCCATTACCGGTTTTGGCATGATATCTTCGCTTACCGCATATATCAGCTTATCCTCTTTTGCTTTTGGATGTTCCAGATAAAACTTTGGTGCATAATAGGGGCATTCATCTCTGTGAGTGCAGCCATCCATGCAATACAAAGGTGCATCTTCAGGGGCATTCTCCTCTGTAAAATGTCCTAACCCGCCGAACGACTGAAGTCTTTTGCAGGTACTTCCTGTGAGCCATAGCAGAATATCCATATCATGACAGCATTTCGCCAGTATAATCGGACATGCGCTTTTCTCATTCCTCCAGTTTCCCCGGACAAAACTATGGGCAAAATGCCAGTAACCTATATTTTCGATGTGCTGGATTGTCATTACCCTTCCAATGCTTCCGGTCTCCACCATTTTTTTCAGTTTGATAAAAAACGGCGAGTACCGCAGCACATGGCAGATTGATAATACCCTGCCATATCTCTCTGCCGCTTTTGACATCTGTACCATTTCGTCTTTGTCTGCCGCCATTGGTTTTTCACAAAGCACATGATATCCGCGCTCTAATGCCATCATAACCGGCTCAAAGTGCATCCGGTCCTGTGTACATACCAGCACGCAGTCCGCAAACTTTTCTCTTTGCAGCACTTCTTTATAATCCTCAAATCGGTATTCGTCCGGTATGCCATGCTTTTCCGAGAAACTTGTTCTTCTGGTATCGTCGGGTTCTGCCACTGCAACAATTTCAAATTCTGAAGGGTAATTTAATGCATATTCCGCATACGCCTCACTCCCTCTCAATCCTGCTCCTATTAATATTGCTTTGACTTTTTTCATTTTCATCCCCCATTTTGTACTTGTTATAGTTAATTTATTATAGCATTTCGGTCAAAGCATTTATATATCGTATATTTTACTGTTTTTTCCTGAGTGCAAAAATTTGAAAAGTCTCAAAGGGGTCAGACCCCTTTGAGACTCATTGTCAGACAATTCTGAAATTTTAATGCATAAAATAATGCCCAGTCCTGGTCATTTGCCCAGGGATCGTAGTAATGCCCTTTTCTACCATTCACGTTTTCCGGGTAGACCATGGAGGCTTCATAAAACAGGCGGATCCTCATGCTGTGCTTTATCGGTTCCAGTCCTGATCCACCGGGTAAACACTGCCCGAAAATCTTTCCGGATCGGCGCACACACCAGCGGCCCTGCCTTCATCCCTTCCTCATAAGGAAAGCGTGCAAGCCGCATGGTCATCCATCTGCTGTCCTCGGTACGCACCCTGATCAGAACCGCATCTTCAAACGGTGACACGCGGAATGTCACATGTTTTCCGTCCCAGGATGGCACCGGAAAGTTGGAACAGTCGGAATACTCATCTGTTACTACGATCGAGATATTCGGCTCATTGTCTATGACTTCGATTGTCATCTTGATCCAGTGTACATCATCATACCAAAGCATCATCCCTGCCTGATCATATAACTCTCTGAAATCTTCCAGCAGAAATGTGACCTCCATCGCTTCGGTCCGTTTCAGATCAGTAAGCAGTGCATGTCCGTCCCTGTGCTTGAATCCATAGAGTGTCTTTTCCCAGTAGTCGCTTTCATGCACCGCTGTTACGCTCAACTGTCCGCCTTCTGTCTTTATCCTGGCAGGCTGATTCGTCCACACGCCTGCTTCCCACGGAATATCCTGATATAATGCATTCATTTTCTGTCTCCTCCTTTCACATTGCTTCCATAAGTTCTTTGTATATTTTGTCCTCCAGACCTCTTACATCCATACTACCCAGATGAATGGACGGCTTTGTTTTTCCGTGAAAATCGCTTCCGGCGGTAAGCAGCAGCTGTCGTTTCAGCGCCCAGTCCAGATAAAAGTCCACCTGCTCTTTTGTATGGTAGCTGCTGAACACTTCCAGCCCCTTGACCCCTGCTTTGAATATATCCTGCAAAAGTGCCTCGTCTTCCTTTGTGTTATTGCCCGGATGTGCCAAAATAGGCACTCCACCTGATTCTGTGATTATTTCTACCGCCTTGTCCAGAGAAATAAATTCCACCGGTGCGTATGCACATTTTCCCTGCGAGCACCAGTCCCAGTAAAAATTGACGTAGGGATTGTCGCTCCTTTTGCCTCCCGGCAGATAATCTTTCAGCAGCCCGTGATTCTCCTCGTTCTGCAGCGCGGCCTCCGCAATCACCTCCCCGGTGACCACCCCGTCATGTGCAAGCTCATAAACGAGATCATGATCCACAATTAACCCCGCCGCCTCTGCCAGTCCCAGCCTTTCCTTTGAACTCACCTGCTCCTGGTCGAACAGATTCTGTTCCACCTTGCCATACTCCGGGTAGTCCGGATCAATGCCATAACCAAGAACATGCAGCTCCTTCCCCCGTATGAAGCAGTCCAGTTCTACTGCGGGAATCAGCTCCAGGCCATTCTCGCCTGCCCTGGCTAAAGCCCTTTTCACTGCTCTGGTGCTGTTATGATCTGCAATTGCTGCGGTTTTCAGCCCCGCCTCCCTGCACATGTCCATCAGTTTCTCCGGTTCAAATTCCCCGTCATCGCTGATGACGGAATGCATATGTAAGTCCAGCCAGCTCATTGTACACTCCTCCTCTCTCTTTCCATCTCCTCCTCTGTGATCTCTCTCAATACTTTACAGGGATTCCCCACAGCCGCCACGCCTGCAGGAATATCCTTTGTCACGACACTGCCCGCGCCAATGATGACATTGTCACCGATGGTCACTCCCGGCAGTACTGTCACATTTCCGCCAATCCATACATTATTTCCGATGGTGATGGGCTTTGCATACTCCAGCCCCCGGTTCCGCAGATCCGGACTGTATGGATGTCCCGCGGTGTAGAATCCACAGTTCGGTGCAATGAACACGTTATCTCCGAATGTGACTTTGGCCGCATCCAGTATTACGCATCCGTAGTTTGCATAAAAGTTTTCGCCGATCTCTATATTGTACCCATAATCGCACCTGAAGGGCTGCTCGATTAAGAAAGTGCTTCCGGTTTTTCCCAGAATCTCTTTCATGATGTGCAGCCGATTTTCCTGATCCGAAGGCCGGCACGAATTAAACAGCCAGCACTTGTCCTTGCATTTATTTCGCTCCGCCTCCAGCTCCGGGTTGTAATTGGCATCGTAAAGCAGGCCTGCCTGGCATTTTTCCTTTTCACTCATTTGCTTTATATCCATGTTTGCTCCCTTCTTTCTCTGATTCATTTCTTGTGGCCCAATGCATCGTATTATAAGTAACTGACTATTAAACCGGGATAAATCTGCTGTTTCCCTTTCTCCAGACATCCGGCCAGAATGAATCTGCCGCCTGCCCCTGCATATTACTCCTCAAATCTGTCCCTCCTGCCAGATGACCGGATAGCCCCGGGATATCGCTTCTTCCTGAAATTCCGGGGCCAGATCCCGGTCGGTAATAACAGCCGTAACCTGGTCAATATGGTAGATATGGGATAGATATGTACGCCCGAATTTACTGCTGTCTGCCAGCACGTATGTCTCCTCTGCGCTCTTTTGCATGGCCTGTTTGATCTCCATCTGAGGATATCCTATTCCCGTGATTCCTTCTGTAAAATCAACACCGTTGACTCCGATAAATGCTTTGTTAGCGCTGCACCGGGCGATCTGTTCAAGCGCCTCCTGCCCCACAGTGGCAGACAGGTTGCCGGCCGCATCGCCACCGATGATTTTCAGGGTGACATGTTTCGTCTGCATCAGTTCCAGTGCCAGAAGCAGACTGTTTGTGATGATCTTTATCTGCTTCTTTTCATTTCTCTTGATTTCTTTTGCAAGATACAGACAGGTAGTTGCATCGTCTAAAAAGATGGTATCCTGTTCCTTTATGATACGGTACGCCTGCCTTGCTATGTATATTTTATTATGTAGATTGCTGTACAGCAAGTCTTTTACATTATCTGTCACAAAATTCTTTCCTATTTTAACGGCGCCGCCATGGGTTCTTTTCAGCAGCCCTTCCTCCGCCATCTCGTTCAAATCTCTCCGGATGGTCATCTCGGTACAGTCAAACGTCCTGCTCAATGTACTGACTCTTACATAATCGTTCTGGTCCAGCTCTTTTAAAATTGCTTTTCTGCGGTCCTGTGTATGCATTTTCTGCTCAGCTCCCTTTATATCTGCCTTTTCAACTTCTTTTTCTATGGATATTGCCTTTTGGAATTATATATGATAATATATTTGTATCATACATTTGATACATTATTATTGTATCACATCCACTCATCACAATCCAGTAGTTTCCGCCCTTCCATTAACTGGTAAAAGACATTTGAATATCATATATATTTATGATACTATTGAAGCAAATCAAAGCCCCCAGTAAGCTGCCGGGCATCAGATTTGCAGTGCAACGGACTGCCGGGTATTTCCCCCCGCAGGCAGTCACCAAATGTACATGCAGGCATGTCCACTTGGCTCGTTGCCTTCGCGAGAATAAAACAGCCAAATCCGCTATAATTACTGCGTTTTCTCTACTTTAATCCGGGCGGAAATTTTTATTTTAGAGAAAGGAACTATACAATTGGACATTGATTATTTTAAAGAAACATTTCAGTTTTCACCAGAGAGTGATTCTCCTCTTTATGAGCAGCTTGCCTCATATATTAAGATACAAATCCAGGCAGGTGTCCTTAAGCCCGGAGATCAGATGATTACGGAGACTAATCTCTGCAAGATATTGAATATCAGCCGTACTACTGTCCGCCAGTGCATGGACAGGCTGGTGGATGAGGGGCTGCTTGTCCGCTACAGAGGGCGGGGCTCCTTTATCGCTGATCCAAAGATGAAGAGAAACATCAATTATCTTTACAATTTTACAGAAAATATGCGGGAACTGGGGGCGGTGCCCACCTCTGTTGTCCTGAAAAGTGAGGTTGTGGAGGCCGATCAGTTTATCCGTGACCAGTTAAAGCTCCCTCCGACTCAGACTAAGGTGTTCAAACTTTACCGCCTGCGCTGCGCGAATCATGAACCCATCCTGTTTGAGAAAGCATTTATCCCTTATTATCTGTGCGAACGGATTGAATTTTTCGACTTCTCTTCGGTCTCTTTATATAATGTGCTGAGCGAGCGCTATGCACTGAACCTTTACCGTGCAACGGAGACGATTGAAGCCATTATTATCAATAAAGATGAGGCGGAACTGCTGAAATGTACCTCCAAGGTGCCGGGCTATAAGATTCAGCGTATCTCGTATCTGGATTCTGGATTTGTTTTCGAGTTCACGACCTCTATTACGAGGGCCGATAAGTGTGTATTCCAGCTGGAACTGTACCGGAATACATCTGCAAGCAAAAGCCCGATTGATATCCGGCGGCAGGTGACACTGTCATAGCAATCGCTTTGCCTGATACCGTCTTTTGGGTATGCACTCGCTGTATTATGGACGGACGGATACCTTGCTGACACAGATCCCCCATATATCTGGAATTCTTCAGGTATATGGGGGATCTTTTTTCTCAGTGAACAGCCATATTTTCCATTTTGGTAGACAGTCCAAAGCTGTGTATGATATCCCTGATTTTTTCTGTATATGCCTCTTCATGTGGCCTTACATCCTGCATGGAATATTCTAGCCCGCAGGAAATGTATTTTCCGCTTCCGTATTGGTGGAATGGAAGGATATCGTAATTGCGGATTCCATTTTTCTGGAGAGCCTCAATCATGTCGAGTATATCCTGTTCGCTGTCATTTACGCCCGGTACCAGTGGAGTTCTTACAAAAATACCTTTTGTCTGTCCAGCAAGCCACTCAAGATTCCCAAGAATTCTATGATTGTCTGCCCCTGTCCAGTTTTTGTGAATCTGGCTGTCCACAGATTTGAGATCATATAGAAACAGCTCCGTATAAGGCAGCACTTTTTTCAGGTTTTCTTTTGGGACGCATCCGGTGGTTTCCACGGCCGTATGGATTCCATGCTCCCGGCACAGTTTCAGCAGTGCTTCCGCAAAGTCTGCCTGTAAAAGCGGCTCGCCCCCGGACAGGGTAACCCCTCCTCCACTTCTTTTGTAAAATTCCTCGTCCTTTACGACTTCCGTAAATGCCTCTTTGGGTGTCATCCAGTTTCCTTTTACTGTGAGGGCTTTTGTGGGACATGCCTTCACCCAGCCCAGGTTCTTATTATTTATACACCTGTCCCAGTGAATCTGCAGTCCGTTTTCTGCCGTGATTTCTTCGTCGGGACAGTTTTTTACGCAGTTCAGGCAGCCAATGCATCTGGATGGGGCATAAAATAACTGTGGGTATTCCTGCCAGGACTCCGGATTGGAACACCACCGGCAGCGCAGCGGGCATCCTTTTAGAAAAACAACCGTACGGATTCCCGGCCCGTCATGGATACTGTATCTCTGAATATCGAATATATTTCCCTGCATTTTCTTTCCCCCTCTACACGCACTGCATTGTCCTGCTGATAATTTCATCCTGTATGTCTTTATCCAGTTCCACAAAGAATGCACTGTAACCTGCCACGCGCACGACAAGATTCCTGTGACGCCCGGGATTCTTCTGTGCATCTTTGAGCTTCTCGGGGGTCAGGATGTTAAACTGAATGTGCATGCCGCCCATGGAAAAATATGTCCGGATGAGGTCGATGAGTTTTTGCCTTTCTTCCTTTGTTCTCAGGATCGTGGGCATGAATTTCATATTAAAATTCACTCCGTTTATTGCACTCTCGTGATCTACTCTGGCAACAGACTTGACCGCAGCGGTGGGACCGCAGATATCCATCCCGTGTTTCGGAGAAATGCCTCCGTCTCCCAGCGGTGTTCCGGCTTCCCGGCCGCTTGGAAGGGCACAGACCTGCCTGCCCAGCGGTGTATTGGAGGAAAGACAGAACAGCCCCGGCCTGTAGACTGCTCCATAAGGTGAGCGATGGCCTTTTACGCTTTCGCAATACTGTTTTCCCACATACGCTGTCATTTCGTCTGCTTCGGGGATATCATTCCCATATTTGGGAATCTGATTGATGAGGCGGTATTTCAGGATTTCCTGGCCTTCAAAATTATTTTTCAGCGCATCCAGAAGCTGAGACGGGGTCATCTTCTTTTTATCAAATATAAGTTCTTTTATTGCTGTGAGGGAATCACCCACATCGGCAATTCCTACCCCCTGCACGCCTGCGTAATCATATTTTGCTCCCCCCTGCGTACAGTCTCTGCCTTTTTCCAGGCAGCCTTCCAGCAGCATGGAGCAGTAAATATGCTGTCCGTAACGGGCGTGAAGCAGTTCAATAGAATTGAGTGAACTGATCATCATGTCAACAAAATAATTTACTTGGATTTCATATGATTTCTTTACCTCTTCAAATGTCTTGAATTCCTCAAATTTCCCGGTTGCCGGTCCGAGCTGTTCCCCTGACATCTGGCATACGCCGTTAAATAAAGCCAGCTCCAGACATTTTGCAAGGTTGAAATAGCATGCGTTGGTCCTGCCCATGGTATTGCCCTGTCCGGTTGGTTCCACGCATCCTACGATCGCATAGTCTCTGGCGTCCTCCAGGCTTACCCCGTCCTTCATCAGCCCCTCTGTGATTAAATCATCATTGAAAAACGGAAGTTTACCGCCTTCATTTTCCACGAGGATCTGCAGGACACGGTCCAGAAATTTATCAGGATTCTTTTGTGAAATGCGTATGCTGGTGTTGGGTTCGGAATTGAATACCGTCTGTTCTGCGTCCAGGCAGACATAGGTAAAATCGTTGACTGCATTTTCACCGTTCTGATCGACACCGCCGAGCACCACATTAATGGTTGTGGCGAATCCACCATTATTCCTGGCACTCATGTACGTTCCGGCCTTGATGATATCACTGCTCTTTACCCACAGTGCCTCCAGGAGCTCTCTCGCTTCCTCTTTTACCATTGTACCGTTTTCCAGATCATTTTTATAATAAGGGTAGAACATCTGATCCACACGCCCTCCGGATATTGCGGAACCGTTCTGGCCGCAGTAATCGATCAAAAGAGTAAACCAGTAGGACTGCAGCGCCTCATAATATGTCCTGGCGGGTTCGAATGGCACTCGTCTGCAATTGGATGCAATCAGCAGAAGTTCCCGCTTTCTGCGCTGATTCTGTTCCTCTGCGGCCAGCTGTTCTGCCAGATCTGCATACCGGTTCTGGAATATTTTGATGCCGTCGCAGACAATGAGAACTGCTTTGTAAAAATGTGTCTTATCTGTAAACTCAGGATCCAAAATGTCCAGCTTCTCCAGATATTCTTTTGCCTCTGCTTCTATTTTGCAGAAACCATGGGTGATTATCTTTTGGATATCTGGAAGGTAATGGCCGTATCCGCTGCGCGCGCGGCTCAGGGGATTAAATACACGGTAGGGAGAGTCCAGCACTTTCATGATCCGCTCGTCAATATAGTGCCGGGAAAGGTCACCGATGGATTTATTTTCCCAGTACGGATATATTTCCGTCAGGAGAGCTTCCTTGTCTTCCTCCGTAATCTGCAGCGTGTCTACCTTCCTTGTCGGCATCCTGTCCAATTCTTCCTTGGTGAAACCTCCAAATTCAGGAAAGAGCGGGGCTGAACGGGGTTTTGATCCATGGTTCCCCACAATCAGCTCTTCATCGTCAATGAAAATTGTCATATTCTCCAGAAGGTCTTTCAGACCCTCAGCCCTGCGGATAATATAGGGCATCCCTTCTGTTCGCCGGTAGCTCTTCGTAATAAGCCGGGCACGTTCGATGCAGATCGCAGGCTTCACACTCCTCATGGCGTGATTCAGTTTCTCTGTTCTGTCCTCCCGGGATAAGCCGGGCGGGAGTAGTTTCTTATCTATACTCATAACTGTGCTCCTTTCTGGAATGGATGATAAAATACGGTGAAATCTTTACAAGATTATCTTAGCACAGGGGATGAGTAATACAATTGGGGGTGGCAGGGTTTTTGGAGTAATTTATTCGGAAACGAACATTTTAGAAAGATAATTTTCGATATGGGAATTTTGATGAGTATCGCAGGGGGGTCTCGCAGGGGGGTCTGACCCCTTTGACATTGGGGTCAGTCCCCTTTGCAGAAGGGTCTGACCCCTTTGCAGAAAAGTCATTATAAAGTTTCTATATAAACTCTTTGAAAACTTGGCATTTTATCTGTTATCGATATGCACCGCCCAGTTCTGCTCTCCGTCATCCCGAATCTGAATACTCGGGAAGCTCTGAATATACTGCTTAAACTGAGAATATCCATAATCTCTTACTTTAAAATCGCCAAACCGGTTTCTGATTCTGTTCCCCAGTGTTCCTAATGATACGCCCTGGGCCCCGGCATTCTGCACAAGCATGATGATGTATTCTTCCAGCATTTCCTGCTTGCTCTTATCCTCATACAGCGTTACGGTTACCTGTGTGCCGTCCTGCTTCAGCTTCAGCTTTGGAAATGTTTCCAGGAATTTTGACAGCAGGCTGTATCCGTAACGCCGGACATCAAAATCGGGGTACAGTTTGACCAGACGGCTCCCGACCTCTCCTAATCCGGTCTCTTTATCATTATTCTGATTTTCAGTTATGATCTTCACGACCGCTTCTTCTATCTGATTCTTGGAAACGACATCCGTACTGCTCTTCTTACTGTCTTTTCCGGTGGCGTGAACTGTATTCTTTTCTTCCTTTTCGATCGTATTATCTTCCAGCAGCAGCTCCAGAACGGTAAATATGTCACACGCTTTTCTAAACGGAGCCGGAGTCTTATCCTCTCCCATCCCTATGACAGTCTTACCGCTCTCTCTGAGACGGCTGGCCAGCTTTGTAAAATCACTGTCGCTGGATACCAGGCAGAATCCTTCCAGCTCGCTTGTATACAGCATATCCATCGCATCAATTATCATCGCGGAATCAGTAGCATTTTTTCCATGCGTGTAACTGAACTGCTGAATCGGGGTAATCGAATTCTGCAGGAGTTCTTCTTTCCAGCTTGAATTATACGTGCTGGTCCAGTCTCCGTATATTCTCTTATAGGTTACATTTCCATACTTGGACAGCTCATCCAGTATCGGCTTTATATACTTTGCGGAAACATTGTCCGCATCAATCAGCAATGCATATTTGTCTTCCATATCCGGTACACCTCTCCATTCATATCTTTCCATTCAAATAAATTATTTTCATATATCATATAACTATGCACTGAATCCTCTTTTGGAATGGAAACAGAGCCCGGATTCATATAAATATATGTTTTCTTATCCTCGCAGGCAGGGACATGGGTATGTCCATTCATCAGAATGTCTCTCTTCTTAAGCATCGGGAGATGTTCCGGATTAAAATTATGCCCATGGGTCGCAAAAATCGTCTGCCCGTCCAGTTCCAGCAGGCAATATTCCGCCAAAATTGGAAACTCCAGAACCATTTGGTCCACCTCTGTGTCACAATTCCCCCTGACACAGAGCAGGTTCTCCCTGACAGGGTTCAGCATCGCGATTACCTGCTTCGGAGCGTATTCTTCTGGCAGGTCATTGCGCGGACCGTGATACAGGATATCCCCCAAAAGCAGCAGCCTGTCCGCCTTTTCTCTTTCGTATGCCTCCAGCATCTGCCTGCAGTAAAGGGCAGAACCGTGAATATCTGATGCAATCATCAATCTCATGTTTGCAGCTCCTTTCAGTGTTTCTGCAAAGGGGTCTGACCCCTTTGCATTTTAGTCAATTTTTTCATTTCTTACGATAGTTTTTTATCAAAAGAACCTTCAAGAGGGTCTGACCCCTTTGAAGCACTTTGAAGCGTCCCCTGTAAGCCTAAGCATTCCCGCTCGGTATGAAAGGCCGTATGGATGCCGCTACACTGGAGATTGGCATGGTCTGCAGCCAGATCTTTCCAGGACCGGTCAGCACCGTGTTAAACAGTCCTTCACCGCCCAGCAGCTTGTTTTTAATCCCCGGCACCTGCTGAATGTCGATCTGAACTCCAACCTCAAATCCCGCTACATTCCCGGTATCCACCACAATCTGCTGTCCAGGTCCCAGCTGGTATTCTACCAGTTCCCCGTCAATCTCAACAAAAGCCAGGCCGGTTCCGGCAAGCCGCTGCATGATAAACCCTTCACCGCCGAAAAAGCCCGCACCCATTTTTTTATTGAAATGTATGGACAATTCAATTCCCGCCTCAGATGCGAGAAAAGCGCTTTTCTGTACGACCATCTCTTTGCCGGGTTCAATTGTAAGCGGCAGTATCCGCCCCGGAAAGCTTGAGCCGAACGCAATCATCCCTGCTCCCTGGGCCGTATAAATATTCTGGAACATACTTTCGCCGGAAAATGCTTTTGAAAACATCTTGCCCAGGCTGCCCCCTGCAGTATCCATCTGCATATTGGGACTCATCCAGACCATAGATCCTTTTTCAGTAATCATCTGCTCCCGATCCTCAAGCTCACATACAACAACCGGAAATGCACCGCCTTTAATTTCGTATTTCATATTAACCTCCATTCAATATACAGGAGTATGTTTGGTAATTTTCTGCACTCAAGCCTGTGAATGCCAAGACATACTCTAACATACAATACAGTTTCCTTCTTTCATCCTACTTTGCAAATCCACCTCTGTCAAGCAGACATCAGGGTTTCTGCCGCCCCTTCCGGCAGAAAGATTACTGTTTCACGGGCAAGCCTGTAAACGGTAACGCCGCCTGCCCATTTAAAGCCCTCTGCGGCAAGGAACTGGCGATTGTCTGTTTTACGTTATGTCTCAGACACTGAACAGCATTGCAGAATACTCTAACTCTCCCTCACATTAAAAAACATTCCTGCTCCACTGCAATTCCCTTTTCCACCATTATATCTATCAGATTCTGCAGCTCCGGGATCTCGGTCTTTCGCAGCTTCTGCAGTGTCTTCTCACCAATTGGCTCCCCCCGTGCCAGATATCGCTCATATGTAACCACATCCATCATAAGCGGCTGCACATCCGGGAAAATATGTTTCTTGATATACTCAAAAATCTTAACTCCACCATAATCCAAATCTCCGCTATGACAGAACTCTACCTGTCTGCCCTCCAATACCTCTCTGAGACGTTGCAGGAACCGTTTCTCCCTCGGCGAAAAATACCCGTGGCTGAAGATATACAAAGTCCCCTCCTGATACGGAACAGATACAAAGTTCGCTTTGTTTTCTATAGTCACCACTCTCTTAATCTCCGGCTGCTGCTCCAAAATTACAGCGTTCTTCAGTGTCTCGCTGTTCAATACTGTTCCGTAGAAGTACTCTCCCAGATCAATTACAGCACATTTCTCCCCCTGCACAATCTCAATCTGCAATGCCCCCTTCAAAGACATTTCCTGGGAATACTCCTCTATACAGAGCTGCGAAAGAACTTCCGTGTCGTCCATCTCCGCCTCCACATCCTCACAATATGCCCTGGCTTTTGCAATAATATGAGGCTCGGCAAACTCCTCAAAGGTTTTCGAATTGTGGAGATATTTACTGCTGAAAATCCTCTTAAACACCGGCTCTTTCAGCCCGTCAATTCCCCGGAAGCAGGGCAGATATACTTCCCGTTTTCCCAACATTTTAGGGATGTTACCTTTCTCCAGCTGTTCCAGGATATCCCGATAATACCGACGTATCCACTCCGTTTCCAGCACATCCAGTTCCCGCTCCAGCAGGCCCCGATACTCCCATATCTGCTTCTGTTTCGGCAAGCGGCCAGGCAGTGTTTCCTCTAAAATCGAATAAAACTGCTCCAGATCCTCAACCCGGTAGTAAATCCGCTCTATGTCACTGCCCCGCGTCAGCCATTTGATCCGGATCAGACCCGTCCGCTCCAATTCCTCCGCTTCTGCTACCAGCGCTGACTTCCCGCACGCATCATACTCCAACTGATCAATCCGCAGGGACCGTCCCCCTGAAGCACCTTGCCTCCAGTCATTCTGGCTGTTTTCACATTTCTCTATAATTCTTTCTACAAGATACACAATACCACACTCCCATCCAGGGAAAACACATCTCCGTTATCCTATTAACTGAATATTCTGTAAATGGACCGCAAAGGGGTCTGACCCCTAGTCTTCCTCCACCAGCTCCCCAAACTCCCCTCTCTCGAATTCCTGTATAGAAATATGTTTTTTATTAGGATTCGCATATACAAAGGTCTTATCTACATTCTCCAGATAGTTCTGTATCTTATCATTGGTAGCGCTGATAATAGCCTGAAATCCCAGCCCGCGTATAAGAGAAATGCAGCTCGCGACTTTCTCAGCATCCATCTTCGAGAATGCCTCATCCAGCACCACCAGACGAATGGTTGGATTCCGGTGTATCTTAGACGACAGGTTGATCCGGTATACCTGGGCAAAGCTGGCAAGCAGGGCCACGTACAACGGGTTCTGTCCCTCGCCGCCGGAGTTCTTCTTGATCATCTTGCTCAGGCCGATGGTCATATCCTTCTCGCCCTGTACGATCTGCTGCATGTCGAAGGACAAATAGGTGCGGTAATCGGCATACTTGTCCATGTTTTTCTTCGCCTCTTCCAGTTCTTCCCTAGTAGCATTGTCGGGCGGGATAAATATGTTGATCAGCTCGTTCATCATATCCCCATACTGATCTTCATGCTCCATGGTAAACATGTTCAGCTGGTTCTCCATGGCATTGGTCAGCTGGGACGGATTGATCTTCAGTGAATCATCCATGAACATCCTGTAGTATTTTCCGTCCGGGCCCTTGTTCTTTGTTATCACGAACTGGTATTTGTCCTTTCCAAAATCCAGCCTGCTGATAATACGGTTCAGCTCATCCTTCCGCTGATATGCTTCGCGGATGGCACTGCGGATCTTGAAAATGAAGTCGTCCTTGAAATGTTCCACCGCAGAACGTGCCTGCTCCCTGGCCGCTTCTTTGTATCCCTCCAGATCGTCGCATTCCAGACTCTCAAGCAGTCTGTCATATGGGCTGTTCTCCTTGATGCTGGCGGAAAATGTCCTGTTTGGATATCTCTGCGTATAACTGCTCCTGATATCCACCAGCTCCTGATATGCCCGCTCCTTCTTCTCCTCCAGCGGTCCCCGGTCTCCCAGCCGCTGCCTTCTGAGATAATCGTAATTCACAGAACGCCGGCCTTCCATGAATTGGCCGAACAGTGCCTCATACTCGGCATCCTCTTTAAAATACCGCTCCCGGTCCGCAAGCTGTGTGTTCATCTCCAGACTGTCTGACTTACACTTACTGATGAAATCCTTATTCTTCCAGATCTCTTCCTGGCCCCTCTGGATCCGCATCTTTTTCTCTTCCTGCCGCCGCATCAGCTCCAGCTTCTCTGTCTCCCATGCAGAAACAGACTCTTCCCGAAGCGTACGCATCTTCTCCGTCAGCTGCTTCTTACGCCGCTCTTTTCCCGCAATCTTTCCCACATCGTCCAGCCATTCCATATAGTCCGAAACCGGCTGCAGCAGCCCCTCGTACTGCCCGATTTTACGGAACTGCTCCAGCATCTCCTGCAAGGGCATCCGCTCCTCCTGCAGCGCCCGGCACTTCTCATCCAGCTGTCGAATCCTCTGACGCATACTCGTCTCGCCAATGTAAGCCCTTCTCGTATAATTCTCTGGATTCATATGCTGCAGACGGTAGCTGTGGTACAGAACACAGTCAGGCGTCACGCCCACCCGGCACCTGCGCAGCTCCTCCATGCTCTCGCATTTCATCACGTTTCCGAGGAAGTAATCAATATATGCCCTGACATGTGTCTCCCGCGCAGCCACTTCCTCTGCCAGCGCACCGGGACGCACCGGGTGTTCCTCCTCCAGAACCTTCTCCGTATCCAGCACCGCCGCGCGGAAAAACCTCTTCTTATCCATTTCCTGGTAAATATCCATGGCAGCCTTCGCATATTGAGGCTCCACAACCAGAAGCAGCTTATTGTTCCCCAGATACCCTTCCACGGCATTGTGCCACCGCTCATCCCTGATATCCAGCAAATCAGCCAGTATCTGTACATTCACAAACTTCCCGCAGCGCTCATGCAGCCGGTTCCTCAGCTCATATCTGGCTTCCTCCAGCTCCTTTGGATAAGCCTTTTTCCCCTGCTTGAGTTCTTTGAGTTCCTCCCGGGCCTCATGTTCTTCCTTCTTAATCTTCCGCATCCGGGAGTCCGTCTCACGCCGTTCCTCTTCAAGCTCCTCCCGCAGCTTTGCCAGACTCTCCTTCAGTCTTGCCAGTTCCCCTTCGGAAATGCTGCCGTCCGAGAACTTCTCAATATCCCACAGAACCTGGTTCGGTGCGGCATCGCAGTGTGCCCAGTCCTTCAGCCGTTTTGCAGTCTGCTCCCACTTCGCCTTGCTGCTGCCCAAGCGCTCCAGCGCCTCATTCACACTCATCAGCTCCGTCTCCAGACCCGAATATCCGCTGTTGCTGATCCGAAGCAGCACTTCCTCATACTCCCTCTGAATCTGTGCGGCCTCTTCTTCCATCCTCCGCTGCATCGTCTCCTGGCGGCTGATTTCCTCCTGGCGGCCCTCGATCTTATCCGACAGCTCCTGAATCTTCGCCCGCAGCTGCAGCATCTCCAGCTTGTCAATCTGATACGTGCAGGCCTCTGCTTCCCTGCGGCGCTCCAGGTACTGCCCGTAACTTTCCTGAATCTCTTTGAGGCGTCTGATTTCCTCCATCGTCTCCTCAATCTTATTGCGCATCCGCCCGTACTGCATTACGCTTTCCTGGAGATCCTCAATATGGATATCCTGCTCCATGCAGATGTATTCCTTCACAAAATCCTCCAGCTTAATATTCATACGGAATGGGATCGCCCGTTTAAAAAGCCTTGGAAACTTCTCCATATCAAGCCCGCCCAGATAAATATCGTACAGCTGCCTGCGGAACCGTTCATTACTGGGACCGCAGTAATGCTGCTCCGGCGAAAATGTCCGCTGCATATATTCCCGCATCTCCATCGTGGTCAGGCAGCGTTTATCCGCCCGGTAGCTGTTCTCCAGAAGTCCTCCCGTATGCCAGAAAAACAGCCTGCTGATCTCATTGGTGGCCGTCTCCACATCAAAGACAACTCCCACGCACTGTTTTTCATGGGTGTTTGTCTGTTCCAGCTCCAGCACAATCGTGCTGGAGAAATTATGGTTCCGCAGATACTGGGACTCATTGTTCTCGCTGATGTTCACCATTCCCCGAAGGTACTCGATCAGCGACCGGTCAGAGTCATCTGCTGCCGCCTTATTAAAAAATCCTCTTCCGTCCGTATTTGCATACAGTACGATCTGGAGGGCATCAATCACCGTAGACTTTCCGCTGCCGGAGTGCCCGGTAAAAAAATTGATTCCCTCACTCAGCGTTAATATCTTCTTGTCTATATAATGCCAGTTATTCAGGCATATCTTGGAAAGTGCCTTGAACGGCTGCTTCATCTCCAATGTTGTCCTCCTCGTTAAATGTATTCAACAGTTCCCGGATGTCATCTCCCATCAGCACCGCATTGATGCACGGATAGATGATCAGCCTGGTATGTTCATTCAGTTCCTCCAGAACATCCAGCGGCTCGATAATCTGATATTTCTTCAGCAGAGAAATTGTCCTGCGCATCTCCGTCGGCGACGGAATCCCTTTCAGTACCCGGAAATCCCCCGCCTTCCCGTTGAGTGCCCCCATGGTCGTCACAATATGGCTGCTGGAAGAAACTTCCGCCATCTGTTCATCATAAAGAAGCTTCAGCACCAGAAGATATATGGTGGCAAGCCTGGGCAGCTTATCTCCCCAGAGCGACTCGCCCTGGATATAGATCAGCCCCATATGCGCATTCTCCTGAAGTGCAATCCCCGCCACCTGAAAATATGCTTTTAGAAATTCCAGATGCTTGCTGCATGTCCGGTATTCCTTCACATAGGCCAGCCGCCCCACCCGCCTGTCATACTTCCGCTCCAGAAGAAACGTCTGCCGGTACAGAAGCTGAATCACTTCCGTCAGCGCCTCCTGCTCCTCCTGCATCAGCTGTTCATAATACTCAATCATATCAAACCTTCTCCTAACTTTTCTGCTGCCAGTGAAACAAACCACGCTCACCGCCGCCGTACAAACCGCAGCCCCGGATAGCGGTACCCGTTCTGCTCCACCATCTCCGCATCTTCCTCCAGCACCATATACCGGCTGTTCTTCCTGGTACTCAGGTCATACGCCAGTATCAGCTTTTCAAAATCCCCGTCCCCTGTTATCTCCAGCTCCGATGCATCCAGCACCTCATTCTCCATATGCGCCTCAATAAACTCCTCGATCTGCTTCCTGCTGTATCTGGCCTGTATCCGGTTCAGCTTCAGCACATCGTCTCTCTCCAGATCTTCGGCCACCTCCTCCGGCGCCATCTGGCTGATAAAATCCTGCCGCCCCTTCCGGCGTTTGTACAGCGACTTTTCAGAAATCATTTCCAGCAGGGACAGATTCATCCGTCTGCCCGTACTCTGCAGGATCTCTCCATAATCGTCCCCCTGCGCCATGCGGTTCAGCAGCTGGATCACCAGCCCTTTCGTATCCGTCTCCCCGCTGAGCAGGTAATTCAGCCTTGTCACCGTAGCGCGGACATACTTGGTGTGCTCCTTATCCATATTGGCAATCCGGTGTTCAATATCATCAAACCCACGCTCAATCATATCCAGCAGATCCAGCACATCCTCCTTTGTATCTCCCACGGCCCTGGAACGTTCCCTGACCGTCTCGATCCATTCTTCATCTTCCCGCATATCCCGCAGAACTTTTTTAATATCCATCTTGTAAATGTAGAAGTTGTCCGAAGTCTTCAGAATATGGTACTTCTTCTGCACAATCTCTTCCACATACCCTTCCAGATGCTCTTTCAGCAGTTCCCCATAAGTCTTCTGATCAAGCAGCCTGGCAAAGAACCGGTCCATATTGTGCAGCATATCCTGCAGCGCCTTATTCAGCCTTCTTGTATTAATCAGCGCCGTCCGGAGCATATTCAGATTCACACGGGAATCATTCTGAAAGGAAAACAGCGTGGCATATACATTCTGGATATAGATCTCCGTCTCCTCCATATCTTCCGAGGTCAGCCGCTCAAAAGCATCAATAAAAATGGCAGAATAATCTGGTATCACAATATTCGTTGCCAGTGTGTTATAATCCTCAATCTTCTTCAGCCAACCGGTCCGAAGCAGCCAGTTCAGAATACGGGAGGACGGTGTCTCCAGCATGTCAAACTCCGTCTCGTCCTCTTCGCGCTGCAGCTCAAAGCGCTTCTTCGCATTCATATCGCTCAGGACCTGAATGCAGGCTTCCCGCGTCAAAAAGTAATTATTGTACTGGTATTCTTCATTTATATATAATAACGCCTCAATATAAGCATCCCGGTTCACCGAGCGGAATAGGCTCCAAAAGGTGTCCGGGACTTCAAAACGCATCTGCATAATGTAATTATTCCCCTTTGGTTATATAAGGTATCATTGGTTCCCAACACGGCATTATCCGTATAAACACATATGATGCAGGACAGCCCGCACCACACCCTTTCTATATTTTATCATACGCTCAAAATACTGTAAACCGGATTTCTCAGCTGTATTAAACGGCGGTATGCCCTCCACATCCTGTATCTGCGGAAACTCAAGCTGTTTTTTTCAATAATCAGACAAAACATGTTATACTGAATCAAGAAGCATACTAATAAGTGTCTTGCGGCGTTGTTGACAAAAAATAATAATTAACAGTTAAGTTATTCACTTTGGTATGAGTAAGTACGTGTTGAGAGAAAAAGGAGAGCTTATGAGGAAAAGAGAGTTTATGAAGCAAATTGCTGCCCTGGTTATGGCAGCGGCTTTGATTGCAGTGCCTGTTCTGCAGGTGAGTGCAACACCAGGAGGTGCAGGAAACGAAAACCCGCTGAAGAATCTGGAATTGATAGAAGTAGATGGAAGTACGGCTTCCGGCGGAATCACACCTACTGTATTCCAGGAGTCTTATAGGAATACCGGGGAAGTTCAGTATCGCAGCAGGACTACCTTCCCTTCAAACTTTGACCTGCGTACAGAGGGGAATTCTACAACCGTAAAGAATCAGATGCCCTGGGGTTCCTGTTGGGCCTTCGGGGCATTGTCATCACTGGAAAGCGGTCAGCTTCATGGCAATACAGGAAATGGTGCCGTGGCAGACCCTGACTATTCCGAACGGCAGCTGGCATGGTTTGCCTATGAACCTCAGACTGCAGACAGCATAAAAGTCAGTGCGGCTGACTCAGACCAGGCCGGAGAGGGAATTACATATTCCGTATCAGGACGTCTGGATAAAGGTGGTAATATGCCTCAGGCAACCGCTCTTTTATCTACCTGGCAGGGAGCAGCCTCAGAGGCAGCCGTCCCATATCAGAATGAAGAGGGCAATACTAATGAGGCAGGTACATGGGATGTAGCGGCTGCCAGCCGGAATCTATCTGCCATTCATCTCCAGAATGCAGATTTTCTTGCAAGTCCGGCAGCCTTTGATAAATATGATAGCAATGGGCTTCCGTCAGCAGATGCGGCCTATACTTATGATGCAGATGCCACAGCGGCTATTAAGACTGCATTGATGAATTCCGGGGCAGTGGCTATTGCCTATTTTGCAGACCAGTCTACCCCGGACGGTGCCCAAAACGGTGACTATTTTAATTACACCAATTACTGCCAGTATGTAGATGTGCTGGATGCCTCCACGATTCAGAACCACGGAGTCAGCATTGTGGGCTGGGATGACGATTATTCCAGCACGAATTTTAAGGATGGAAAACAGCCCCCTGCAAACGGTGCATGGCTTGTGAAAAACAGCTGGGGTTCCGGCTGGGGGCTGAACGGGTATTTCTGGCTGTCTTATTATGACAGAACCATTGCTCAGGTAACCAGTTTTCAGGGAGAAAGCGCAGACAATTATGACAATATCTACCAGTATGACTATCTGGGGCTGGCCAGTGCCATGCAGTTCCAGCCACAGGATCAGGAGACAGGCCTCGCCAATGTATTTACTGCAAAAGGAAATGAGAAAATCCAGGCTGTGTCTGCAGTGACACTGGTACCGGACACCACTGTTTCCGTAAAAATCTATAAAGTTCCGGCAGATGCAGCCGAGCCGGTACCAAACGGTGCGAAACTGATAGCGGAACAGTCGGAGGTCATTGCTTACAGTGGTTACCATACCATAAATCTGGACACACCGGCAGCCATTGCAGCGGGAGAAAAGTTCTCTGTTGTGCAGGTCATCAAAGGCGGTGACGGCAGCTGGTATACCCCGGTGGAAATCGGTGCCGATGCATCCTCACAGAAGGCAGTATGTAACCGTGGGGAAAGCTATATGATTGCAGACAGTACACCTATGGATATGAAAGACGCCCTCCAGGCAGGAGTGACTTTCGGCAATGCGATGATTAAGGCATTTACAAAGGATGTGGAGCCAGAATCAGATGCCCCGTTACTCCAGACTTTTGACTATGAAGCATACGATATTACGGATACGAAAATAAAATCAGAGACTGTTACAGTGGACAGTACAGGCCTGATATTGAATCTTCCGGCAGGCACTTCATACATCAAGATTCAGAATCCCGTGCTTTCCGACAGTGCAGATTCGGATACGCAGCTGACAGTGAAAGTAAACGGCAATGCATATACACTGGGGAACTCCATTGCAAAAGCAGATCTTATAAAAGAGAACAATGAGACCGCTGTGGTTATGACCACCAAATCTACTCCTGACGGAACCAATACAAAGGATTATGAATTCAGCTTTACCTGTGACTTACTGGTGCTGAAGGCAGACAGTGACAATGTAATGGTGACGGATGCCAGAGGATATCTGCCAGCCAGTGCAGCCCTGACGGCAGACAAGTTGAATTCAGGAGCCACTTTTGATGCGGTTAAGACAGCACTGGAGCCATACGGCGGTGCAGATACCTTCTATGTATATAATCTGACACTGACACCGGCACTGCAGACCGGAGAGTCTGTAAATCTGGGAATTACGACAGAAAGCACCTATCCGCGCACAGATAAGACTGTGTTATATCATTTTGATGAGGGCAGCAACATCCTGTCAGAGATGGCAAATGACAGCGAGGGCAGCGGAACTCTCCTTGCAGATGTCAGCCAGATGGGCTGCTATGTAGTCGCACAGGTAAAAGAAAAACCACCGGTACCGTCATTGGATGCCATCACATACAGCCCGGCAAAGACACTGGCAGATGTGGCATTTCCTACGGCAGACGGCGGAACCTGGAGCTGGGATGACAGCAGTATCACTCCTGATGTAAGGACAGGGTCTTATAAAGCAACTTTTACACCAAGTGCCGGGAGCCAATACTGCACCTATCATGCAGATATATATCTTACCGTAAATAAAGCAGCTCCGGTTCAGACCGGTACAGGATCCGGATCTCAGATTACATATGGACAAAAACTTGCTGATTCTGTTGTTACCGAAACATTTGAGGTGGATAGTACAGCCGTGGCTGGAACTGTGGGGTGGAAAGAGATATCTATTCAGCCAGAAGTAAGTGACGGCAATTTGACCGAATATGATATCATATTCGAACCGGCAGATACAGATAACTATAATGCCGCGGCCGGCAAAGTAAAGTTACAGAGCGTTGAGAAGAAGGCAGTGACCGTAAGCATTAAGAATACAGATAAAATATACGGAGATGACAATCCGGTATTTGCCTTAGAGATTCCGGACAAAACACTGGCAGGAGATGACACTGCTGAAGATCTGGCGGTAACCTTTGCCTGTGCGGCGGACATTACGACTGCAGCCGGAAGTACAGTAGATATCACCGGAATATCCAGTTCGCAGAATTATGATGTGACAGTGAAAAATGGCACGCTGACTATTAAGAAACGTACGGTTAATATTAGAGTAAAAGATGTCACCATAAAATATGGAGACGCGCTTCCCGGCAGCTATGAAGTTGAAGTAATCAACCTTGTGGAAGGAACAGATCAGAGCACATTAGGTTTGACTGCTGATATTGAGCCGCAGAATGTACCAGATGGCAATCTGTCAGGTACTTAT
The DNA here is from genome assembly GCA_001028025.1 of Faecalicatena fissicatena. Lineage (GTDB taxonomy): Bacteria > Bacillota > Clostridia > Lachnospirales > Lachnospiraceae > Faecalicatena > Faecalicatena fissicatena_A. The sequence continues at coordinate 35,950 of LDAQ01000062.1, forward strand.
ACTCTAAATATAAAGTCCGCTTCTGTTACAGATACGAATTATGCTGTCGGCAGCCTGTTTGACGGAACACTGACGATTACAGAGGTTGCAGCAGGTAAAGTGCAGAATGGCTCAAGCATTCCCGGCACGATTGCCATCCGTTTTGGGGCATCCGGAAATCTTGCAGGCGATGAAGTGCTGAAGATTTCGGACCTTACAGATGAGGCAGTGCAAAAGGCGTTCCAAAATATGGTAAAGGACGGCCAGCAGATGGGATCCGCTTTTGATCTCTCTCTGAAAAAGGCAGATGGTACGACTGACGCAGTACTCGCAGGTGCACTGACCGTTACGATTCCGGTAGACACCAAATACGACGGAAAGCAGATTACAGTTTTACACTATATAAAATCAGGAAAGTTAAATGCGGCAGATGTACCGGTTGATACAGACACAATTGATGTATACAGCAACTTGACTGTAACGGAAGGCAAGGTTCAGATAACAGTATATTCCCTGTCTCCATTTGCAGTTATACTCCCGAAAGATGACCATCAATCAGAAGGGGTGGATACACCTTCAGCTGACAACAGCAGCAAACCAAAGGTGACCAGTAAAGAGGTAACGGGTGTACTGACCGGAGACTCGGCTCCGGTATTGGGTCTGGTAATTGCAGCATTGGCAGCATTAGCGGTTATCGTGTGTTTAATAATCAGGATGAAGAGGCGCAAATAGTAAAAATATAGATAGATTTAATAGGTAGCCGGCCGAGCGCAGTGGTAATATTACCACTGCGTTCTTTGCTGCCACGCCAGTTAACGCCCTGTTAAACTGCAGATTTCATTGACAATTATCCAGTATAATAGTATAATATAACAAGTTATTTAGAATCTTTTTTGCCAATCCTGTTTTCGCGATTTTATAACTTATCTATGAATGATTTTGAATAGTTTATTCGTTAATCCACCTTTTATATCATAATGTATGCATAACTTTTTTAAGATGCGTAATACTAATTTTACGACAGTATTACATTGATATTTTATTCTGTTTTTACAAAATCCACAGCAATACCGCATTCCGATCCGTGATTATTCCGGTATTTTATAATATTGTTATTTACGTAAACCCAGATGGGTCCCTCTAAGATAAAGAAGCTGTCCTTTCCGGCCGTTACCCGGCCAGATGAAGGACAGCCTCTTTTGTTTTCACGGTATTTTAACGTGACATTATTTTACTCTGCTGCCTTATCTGTGTTTTGAAACTGTCATAATACACCCCTCTGTCCAAGACAGACTATTTCTGTTAAAAACCCGCTAAGATTCCCCCGGCCCCATTGTGCCATGCTTTCTCTGCCCATATAATAAAGCCCAAAAAGGAGATCGAATGAAAAATACAAACTTACTTACAGCGCTCAAAGGAATGATTGTAGGAGGCACCATGCTTGTACCGGGTGTGAGCGGCGGCTCCATGGCAATGATACTGGGCATATACAACAGGCTGATTACTTCCGTCAGTTCCTTTATAAAACATAAAAAAGAAAGCTTTCTTTTCCTGGCGGCCTTCTCTGTGGGCGGCGGGCTCGGCATGGTGCTCTTCGCCCGCCCGCTGCTGGGGCTGATCCAAAATCATCCCATGCCTACCCTCTACTTCTTCATGGGTGCGGTTGCCGGCAGCGTGCCTTTGACGCTCAAGCAGGCGGAGATCCGGCGTTTTTCCTGGAAATATCCACTGTATATGGTCATCGGGCTGGCTGTTGTCCTACTGTTCTCCCTGCTGCCCTCCGGTACCTTTCAGGCGGATATGGCAAATGGGGCCGGCAGCTTCCTGCTTCTGGTATTTGCCGGATTTATTTCCGCTGTCGCCCTGGTGCTGCCGGGGATCAGCGTTTCCTACCTGTTTCTCCTGATGGGGATATATGATTCCGTTATGCGGGCAATCAGCAGTTTCGATCTGCCGTTTCTTGCACCGCTTGGCATCGGACTGATACTGGGCATTGTGCTCACCACAAAGCTGCTGGAGCATGCCATGACCAGATATCCCCGTCCGGCCTATCTGATCATACTGGGATTTGTACTCGGCTCCATTGTGGAACTATTCCCCGGAATTCCGGCCGGTCCCGATCTGCTGTATTGTCTCCTTACATTCTTTGTAGGTTTCGGAGCAATTCGTTTTCTTTCTGCAAATGAAATGAAAGACACAAAGGAGCTAGCCGGTCAGTGATCCGTCTGCTCCCCGTGTATCCGCTCTATAATCCGTTCCGCCAGCACCTGGGCGCCTTTTCCGTCTTCTTCCATCCCCACGTGTTCCATAAACTGCATACATGCTGTTCTATACTTTTCTGTATCGAACGCCCGGATATTCTGCCCCAGCTGATCTTCGTCCTCTGCCAGTGAAAAGGGAAGCTCTTTAAAGGAAAAGTACAGTTCCCGCTCTTTTGCCAGATATGCAGAGAGATCTCCCGCAAAAAGAAATACCGGCCTTCCCGTCAGCATAAACTCAAACATACTGCCGGAATAGTCCGTAATCATCACATCCGCGGCTGCCATCAGCTCCTGCATATCCGGATAATCCGAAGCAGGGATAATCTCGTCCGAACGGTACATCTCCTGATGTGCCACATTGGGATGCATTCTGAAGAGACAGACATAGTCCCCTCCAAACCTGCCATGCAGAGCCTTCAGGCAGGTTCTGATATCCAGCCGGTATCCTTCTGTTCCGGTTTTGGCCCTGAAGGTAGGTGCATAGAGGAGTATCTTCTTCTTTTCCTGGATCCGAAAGTATTCCCTCACCTTTTTGATTACACTGGACGGTGTATGGAGCAGAATCCCGTTTCTGGGATGACCGCACCGGATGACTTCCCCACTGTACCAGAAGCTGTTTCTGTATTTTTCTGCACGGAACGCATTGTTGGAATACATCAGATCCGTCATGGACGCATCTCTTACCGCCTTTCTTACATAGGCACGGTCCAGACGGACGGCATCTCTTTCATTCTTCTTCAGCCCCAGGGAAGAATGCCACGTCTGAATATAATACTGATTTTTCTTTTTGGGTATCCGGATGCCGCTCTTAAAATTATCCACCCACACCCGGGCCGTTGCCAGCTCGAAGACCGCCCTTGCACCACCATATGGAACCGGGCGGATTCCTTCCGGAAATACTTCAGATCTACTGCGGGTCAGCCATACCAGGTCCAGAGTTTCCTCTCTCTTTAAAAGCTCTTCTGCGATATACTTCGGGTCGCAGCCATATCCCCTGCCTCCAAAATTATCAAATACTACTTTGTTCTTCTTTACCGGCAGTACTGCCAGAAAACTTAAGATCTTCTCACATGCCGTCCAGTATGCCTTCTCCAGCCAGCACGGTTTCCGCTGCTTTTTCATTTCCTCTCTGCCCTCACTGATTTATATTAGCCAATGTGTTGACTCCATTGTTATAGGTGGTTTTGTCATTTGCCAGCTGCAGGCAATATGCGTCCACAATATCCCCCGGCTCCTCTTTTGAGATCTGGATTCCTGCGGACATCCCGTACTCTTTTTGTTCCCTTTTGGAAAAAGGATTTTTAAACTCCGCAGAAACCGTCCCCTCTTCTTTCGAATCCATCACCACTTCAGCTTTAATCCGCCTGGTCTTGCCCCCGCACTCCAGGATAAAATACCAATGATAGTCCGGATCAATCATCGCGAAGCCGCTGTTTCTGATTTTCAATTTCAGCCGCATCTTCTTTTTTTCTGCAAAATGCCTGTCTATGCTGAACGTTTCCGCCCAGGGCCTGCAGCCCAGATGCATTTTAATATACTCATCCCCCGGCACATCCTCATATTCCTGGGATGCCCAGTATTCCCAGACTTCGCTGCTGTACTCCTGGTTCAGATAGGACAGATTCAGCTGCCGGGCCTCTTCCACCACATTTTCAATGGCGGTAAATTCACTGACAAACGGCATTTCGCCTCCGTTGAACGGCACCTTAATATTCTCTGCAGACCATTCCAGATCCTCTTCTCTATTGTAATCTTCCCGGTAGGTGCCCAGATCGCTTTCACTGGAAAATAAACCGTCATTATAGACTCCCAGTCTGCCGGTATTACATCCCCACTTGGCGGCCTCCCGTATGAACTTCTGCCTCCTCACAGAGAGAGGTATTCTCTCGTCCAGCACATCCTCCCATTCCCGGATGACCTCCATGCGGTATCTCTTCGTATCCATATACCGGCTCTGGGTCCACTCCCCAAAAGCTCCTATCATCCCGGCCTGAACTCCCATAATACAGCTTTTGTATGTATTCAGAACGGCTCCTGTCTGTCGGATATGCTTTAACATAATCTCAAAATCCGGATCCTCATACTCACCCGTAAAATCATAGGCCGCCCGGAAGATTACAGAAAGTCCCAGATCTTCTGCCGCCTGCAGCGCATTTCTCAGATCCTGCATCTTTTCCTCCGGTATCACATCCAGTTCTCTCTCGTCATCCAGCAGAAACGTAAGCAGAACGACACGGTAATCCGGGTGTTCCTCCACTACATCGTACAGACGCCCCAGATCCCCCGTCGAACACTGGAAATAAGTTCCCTGGAAGGGGTTTGCCGCCATCTGGCTGCCCTCCTCATATGTAAATACAATTCTCGCCTGATACTCTGATATCATCCATATAACAGCTGCAGCAAATATGAAAACTAAAACAATTCGCCGAATCCTGCTCCGGCCTCTTCTCTCTCTTTTAATTGGTTTAAACCTCCGGAAATAATTTCAGGTATACCTCTGCCATAATTCTGTATGCCGGCGGCGACACGGAAAATACGATGACGGAAAGTTTATCCGTAAATCCCGCACACTTCATAATCTCTTTTTTATAAGGTCTGTAAGTTTTCTTCCATTCCGCTCTCAGCAATGCTCCAAGCTCTTTTCTGCCGGGCAGGAACTTTGCAGTCCGGTACCAGGCAATCTGCAGGTTTGTCAGATATCTTTTTCTCGCATATTGTTCCAGCTCCGGGTCCTTTTTCTCCCGGAAATATGAAACCGCCTCCTTCAGTGCCCTGATTTTATCCAGCCGCTTCACCTGAAATCCGTCATTCATGATACTACCGCCGCGCTGCAGATAATGGTAGAGCGTTCGTTCCGATACGGCCACCCGGCCGGCAGAATAAAAAACGCGGTAGGTCACAAATTCATCTTCATGAGTTTTCCCCTCCGGATATACCAGAAGGGACTTCAGATCTCTGTGATAGAGCTTTCCCCAGGCGGTAATCATTGTCCGCCGGCTTTCCTTCACGATCTGCTCCGCCGCCTGCCTTCCCGTATACACCCAGGTATGACAGTCTTTTTCATCCCTGCCTTTCCTCTGCTCCTTTTTGTTTTCCCACTCCAGACAATAATCACAGACGGATACCTGTGCCTTGAAATGTACGGCATTATGATACAGTACCTCCAGGTACTTTGGATCAACCCGGTCATCGCTGTCTATATATGTTATATACTCCCCTTCTGCCAGGCTAAGCCCCGTATTTCTCGCCCCGGACAGTCCGCGGTTTTTCTGGTGTACGGTACGGATCCTGGCATCCCCTCGGGCATATTTGTCGCAGATCTCCCCGCATCTGTCCGGGGAACCATCGTCTACCAGGATCAGTTCAAAATCCTGAAACGTCTGACCGAGAATAGAGCGGATGCATCGATCCAGATATTCCTCCACCCCGTAAACCGGGACAATGATACTAATCATAACTTTCGCTCCTTTACTTTAAAACTGCGGATGCATACCGCTTCATAACCGGATAGCAGACATAAAAAAACAGGCTGATGCTCTTTATCATTTTCCGTTTCAGCGCACACATACAGAAAAGATAAAACCACCGCTGCAGCACTGAGGGGAGTGACTTCAGATGTTCTCCCGCGCCCGGATATCCAAGCGCCTTTTCAACCTCTGCCGCCCCTGCGAATGTCCATGCCCGCTCCTGCAGGCTTTCCAGAGACTTTCCTTCATAGGGGATGTTTTTAATCATAGACCAGCAGAAAGACCGCATGATCAGAGGAACTACCATATCCATGTTCTCCCCCAGCAAATCTTCCCTGTCGAGAAAACCAACGAGAGACCGGATCATATTGACGCTTTTTATATGAACCTCAGGATCTGATTTCCGGGTGGTAGACACATGATCCGTCACATAATAACAGACCGGACAGTCTGTACAGTAAAATTCCGGATCATGGCTCCACACCTTCATATTAAAGAGAAAATCCTCCATATTCATGGCGCGGATATCATCCATCCATATGTCATGGTCCAGCAGAAACTCTCTCCTGTATAATTTATTCCACACATACCCAAACATACTCTCTGTCTTCACTTTATGGTACAGCGCCGTTTCAGCAGTGCTTCCTTCCCGCTTCATCAGCCCCTCCCCGGGGACGTGTACCCGTTCCTTTTCGCCAGCACTTACCCGGTAATAGCCGCCCATGGCAACATCCGCACAGACGGCCCCGGTCTGCTTCCACAGCCTGTATATCTGTTCAACGTCTGCCCGGTCATCCGCATCGGCAAAACAGATATACTTTCCCACAGCCTCCCTGAGGCCGTAATTTCTTGCCAGCCCCTGCCCGCAGTTCGGGATATGGAAAACTCTGACCCGGCTGTCCGCTGCCGCCTCTTCATCGCAGATTTTTCCTGTGCTGTCCGAAGAGCCGTCATCTATAACCAGAATTTCTATCTGTTCCCCGTTCTCCCATTTCCGAATCTCACGGATACAGCGGCGTATAAACTTTTCCCCATTATATACGGGAATAATAAAGCTGATTTCCATAGTGCCTCCCCTTTTCAGATACCTTATTCTGCAGTTTACTGCGGACCCGCCCGAAGGGCATTAATTACGGGGTGCCCTTGGGTATACATGATTCCGCAGTTTACAGCGGGCCCGCCCGAAGGGTATAAGTTACGGGATACCCTTTGAGTATACAAGATTTCCCCGGTATCTTATGTCCCGCTGCATCGCTTCATCTTCTGTCTGAAAATCAGGTAAAAGACCAGATAACACAGATTGCAGACTGTTCCGCAGACTGCTGCCTTCAGGAGGAAGTATAAAATCCCGCCGTCCGGAAGCGCCCTGACAGCCATACCTGTAACAAAAAGGGACACCGCCATCTGCAGAAGCGTGATGAACTGATAATATACTTCATTCATAAAACTCTTCTTGAAATATTTGTATACAATAAGCGGCTCATACCAGAACAGCGTCACTGCCGACGCAATGGTTGTCGCAAATAAAATCCCCCAGAGCCCCCATATTTTTCCCATGATATAGGAAAGGAAGATATTCAGTCCGCCCTTAATCAGGATCATCCGCTTGATATTCTTAAACAGGCCGGCGCTCTCCCGGTACATTTTTGTGGCTGACCGGCATATCTCCAGATAATAGTTCACTATAATCACAATAATGACATCCCGGGAAAGCAGTTCCACCGATCCCATCCATATCTTAATAAAATCCTGGACCAGATAATAAAAGCAGACAATGGTCGCGCCCGCCATCCAGGAATTGATGAACGAATAAAACTGAAAACCGTTATACTGGTTCTCTCTTTCGCTGACCGACATCATCTGCCCCACTCTGGCTGTAATCGCCTCGTAAAATGCTGCAATCAGGCTGGTAATCCCCGCAATAATGAACTGATAATTGGAATAGATGCCAACCATGGCCGTGCTGATAAAGCGGGAAATAAATATATTATCTGTATTGCTGATCAGAACTTTACCAAAACGGTACATGACCATGTCAGAAACATTGCTCCTGATCGTATCCGCTTCCTCTTTTTCAAGTTCCCCGCTCTTATGAAAAAGATAACCGTAACGGGTCTTGAGATATCTTCCAAAAATCGCATTGATCAGAATATTCTTAACGAGAATACAAATAACAAATGCCTCGTAGCTTCTGAAAAACTTCAGGAGCAGAATCTCGATCACAAGAGCCGAGGCGTCCACCCCTCCGGTCACAGCCGCCACAAAATAACGGCGCTGGTCTGCCTGGATAAAATAATTTCTCACCATATGCCTGTTGTAAAGAACAACCGACAGCATAAAAGTCAGATATGTAACTGCGACTTCCACATCGCTGATACTGGCATTTACGGAGAATACCGCAAATATAGTGGTTAGAGTTCCGATTCCCAGAACCGTCCATGTCATTTTTTTATATATACTGTCATACTGCTTATAGATCGCAGCCAGTCTTTCCCGGTCCCCCCTGGCCAGCGGGCCGTAAAAACTGAACAGCATCGCCGTCCCCGCACCAAAATAAGCAAAAGACAGTACGTCGCAGAAATTGGAGTACAGGCTTTGCAGCCCCAGATACTCCACGTTCAAATACAGGCATATCACCCGTTTTGATATCAGATTAATCACCAGTGACAAAACCTGGCTGAGCATACTGACAATGATATTCCATTGCAGCAGCCTTTTTCCCCTATCCTGCTGCATTGCGCTCCTTCTTTCGGTAAACAACTTTTCCTTTATTAGAAGACTTCATCGTATCCACGACCTTATAATCGCAGAATATGAAGGTATCCAGATTTCTCTCGATCCAGCGTATTCTGAAAAAGCTGTATGTCCATCCCACCAGCATCCCGATAAATACTCCTGCGCCCCAGAACGGAATCGCCCACTTGCTGGAGAACAGACTGCCAATCAGAGTCGCCAGGAAGAAAAGGCCTCCTGTCAGAAAAGCACCGGTCATATCCGCAAAATAATACAGATAAATGATGTTCCCATACATCATGAAGATTCCGAGAAAAGCAACAACCAGCACCGGATATATTGTCATCGTCACACTGTCAAACCCAATCTGCTTCCCAAACAGTACCATAAACAGAAATATGACTGAAGTAATTGCGATCTGCGTGCCGAACACCTGGATAATCTGCTGGGAGAGAGTCCGAAACAGCTTCTTTCTTCCCTTTACGATCATTTTATAAGTGCCTCCGATAACGCCTTCCATATATTCCTTATAGGCAGTATGAAACCTTGTCTCCACGACAACCATGAAAGATACCATTACTGAGATGTTCGTAAACATGGCAAGACAGGATGCCATATCATAAGCCTGATGGCTGTAATAAGTAGACGCTATATAGAGACGCCCCGGCACAGTCCAGAACACAAAATTGTGGACATATAATCCCAGAATGTATAGAAAATTTGCCCCTAACAGTCGTTTAAACGACCATAAGTAACGTATGCACTCTCCATATTCGCTGGATACACTCTTGAAATATCTTTTGATATAGGAAAAATCACAGACTGCGATTACAAAAAAGCCAATGGACAGCCCGTATATAATGGAATGAATTGCATCCTGCCCCACGACTTTGAAGAAAACGAATGACACAACAAAGCTGATTACCATCCCAATCACGAAAAATAATGCGATGATTTTATAATCTTTCGTCGCATGCAGATATGTGATTGCAAAAAACAGGATCACCAGAGAGATCCACTGCACATACGCCGCAATGATGAACGGCAGGTCAATCTTTCCGCGCACCCTCAGGCTCCATCCCACCGGCAGGAAGAGTATCGTCGCTATGATACAGCATATGGAATTCCCCATATAATAGGATGCCAGAATATTGGAGTACTCTTCCATGTAGAATTTATCCGCAAGATACCTTGAGAAGATTACATTAAACGGCGAAGTCAGTATAACAGAAAAGATGAAGGTATACAGGATAGTAGAGGACAGCAGTTCCCGATCTGCATAGGGCACCTTTGTCATCCCCAGAAAGAAGTAGAGCAGAAGGATCGCCATAATCACAAGTATCATCGGACCAATAGTCACAAGGGAGCTGTAGACAACGCCCAGCATCCCCCTGGAGATACTTTCTTTTCTATATATTTTCTTCAGTTCAAAACCGATACCAGCCATTATATCTCCTCCTTTCTTTCCGTCATTTCCTGATAGAGGCTGTAGTATCTTCCAAAAACCTCTGCTTCATCATAGTATTCTCTGACTCTCTGATAACCGGCCTGCCCCATCTTCGTCCGGCTCTTTTCGTCCTTCGCCAGCTTCAGGATGGCACGGGCGATCTCAGATACTCCCATCACCGGTACAATGTAGCCTGCCGGTCCGTATGTATCGTTTTCTCCATCGATCAGCCCGCGGCAGTTTCCTACATTGGTAGCTATATATGGTTTCTTTGCAGCAAAACCCTCCAGAATGGAGAGCGGCTGCCCTTCGCTGATACTGGTCAGCATGAGAAAATCCATTCTGCCGATGTACTCTTTTACATCTATAATTCCTGTAAATACCACATCTTTCATATCCATATCCCGCACCATGCCGCGGCATTCCTCTGCATATTCCTCTGCTTCCTCCATGCCGCCCATAATCCACAGCTTTAGACGGGGCTCCTGGTTTTTAGCCAGCGCAAAGGCACTGATCATGGTTTTGACATCCTTGATCGGAGTCACACGCAGGACCGCGCCTACGTTGATGTAAGGTTCCCATAATACATTCCCTCCGGACGGGTCTGCATCTCCTTTCTGCGGGATTCCTTCAAACTTGTGGTAATTCACCCCGTTTGGGATAACCATCGTTTTTTTCTCATCACAGCCCAGTTCAATCTGGAACCGGCGGGCATCTTCAAACAGGGATACTACTTTATCTGCATACTGATAGCAGCACTCCCCGATCTTTTTAAACTGATCAATCCAGATATCCTTATAGATCCCGCTCACCCAGTCGGCCTTGATAATCTCTTCTTCGCGCTCCCTTGTGTATAATCCATGCTCCGTCATCAAAAAGGGGCGGCCGTACAGGCTCTTCTGCATACATCCCCAGATCCCCGCATATCCACTGGATACGGAATGGTACAGATCTGCCTTCTCCGTCCTGGATTTTAATATGGTAAACAGGGGGAGGTAAAGAGAACGCATGGTCCACAGGAAATCCGAGAATGCAACTCTCCTGAAATTCGCGTTATAATAATCCAGCGTCATTTTAAAGAAGTCTTTTCCCGAAAGCAGCGCATTCAGCGACACCTCCTTCTCTGCAAAAAACCGGATAATCACATCCCAGTCAGGATCGCTTTCAAACATCAGGTTCTCGAATGCATCATACTCTTCCCCTGTCAGGGAAACTTTTTTCTGTGTTCTGTTGTTAATATAATCATCGTCCAGAAGATACACTTCCTGTATCTCACTGACATTGGACGGAATCTTATACTTAAACTGCAGATTGGCATCCGGGCTTGCGGCTATGGACTGCACAACGAATTCAACATCCGGCATCGCAAGCATCAGCCCCTGCATCCAGCTGGATACCCCGCCATTGACATAGGGATATGCTCCTTCAACAATTAAACATACTTTCATTCAGACCCTTTCCTTTCTTCCTGATACCGCCCTGCTGTTACTTTTTCTCCTGATACGTTATCTTTATATGTTCCTTTTCTGCCTCCACCATGTAAAGTCCGGCACTGATTCCGGTATACGAGGCTCCTTCTGCCTTATTAATTTCCTGGCCCGGTGGAAGAGACAGGTAAAAATACGCTTTCCCTGTAAAATTCCCGATTACGGCTTCAATCTGTGTATCAGAATATTGGATCTCCGGTTCCATCATCTGAAATGCCTTCACTCTGTACACCGCTTCTCCCACGGTCACCCGTTCCAGCCATGGAATATCTTCCTTCTCAACACCCAGGATTGTCTCCAGGTTCCGGCAGTAGTCTATCCAGCGTTCGGGATCCTTTTCATCCGTTCCGTACAGGAACGGCGAGATGTCCGTATAAACAGTGTTCAGTCCTATCCCCCGACTCATTCCTTTATCATGAAATATAACATTTTGGTATTTTGTCCTTTCCAGCCCCCGGTATGGAATGCAGACTGCATCTGTCGGGCCGTCTGTCCATTCAAAGCCGTAGTTCCATATCTCCAACCGGTTCTCAAAAGGAGAATTGACCCTTTTTTCCAGGCTGTAGGAGTCGAGCGTCCCGATCTCATCATTTCCTTCCACGATCTCTTCCAGATAATAGTTCAGCATCGCATTCGAAGACGTTTGAATTCCTTCCCCGTCATGTGTGTACCACGTGGTTTTCACACCGTACCGGTCTTCACAGCGCCGAAACTCTGGGAAAAAGATATCATTCTGTACACCCAGGCTGTCCCGTTCGTATTCTTCATCCAGATAATCCGCTGTGAATTCATCTGTATAGGGCATCCCCGAGACAGCAAAACAGTATGCATTCACAATGGGATACATATAGACCTGGCGTAAGTCTGTAAAAAAGAAACTGACTACCGCATAGCCCATGGTTCCCGCCATCAGTTCCCGGTCGGCGACATAGACGCTTCCGCCTTTTGCACTGTTCTGGTAGCGCCAGAAAACCGGGGCGAGTTTTTCATTTTTCACCCTGCTACTTTCCAGTGCAGAGCCATATACTTCCGCCTGCCTTTTCAGAGTTACAGACTTCATAGAAAAAGATTCCCGGCTCTCTGCGATCTCACCGAATAAAAGGCTCTCGGTAAGCCGGATCCCCTTTTTTACCTGAATTCCTTTATAGGTATCAATCCCCAGCAGATCTCTGACATTCTGGTTCTCAAGCGCGGCTTCAGAAGGTATTTCTGTAAAGAAAAGTGTCGTTCCTTCTTCACTGTACTGTTTCAGCATCTGGAGCTCCGGATCTGTAAAATCCGTCCTGCAGATAAACAGAATTTCAGCGCCCGCACAATCCCCCAGCTCCGCCTCCGTCCGATAATCTTCTTTCATATTCGCAAGCTGCAGGGCAGTAATCTGATAGCTGTCCGTCTCCTGCCCCCACACCGTCGTTTTTTCTTCCCCGGTATACTCTGCCGCTCCCGCCTTATCCCCCTGTTCCTGCTCCAGCTTATCCGACATTCTCAGGACCTCCTGATACTCTGCCCGGCTGTCCATCTCCTCTTTATCGGTTTGATGGATGTTCCGCCAGATATTATCCAGGTTGCTCACAATCAGAAAGACAAACAGAAGACAGAAAAGAATGATAACTATGTATACAAATATGTGTTTCTTCAGCTGGTTTCTTTTGGAAATACCAAGCATATTCAGTAATTTCATTTTCTGCTCCCCGTTTTATACCGCGACCAGGCATTCCATGTACTTAACATCATTAAAATCATATACTTTCCCACTTTGAGAAGCCCGGTATGCATAGACACTCCTGCCGTGCGCTCATGCATAATGGCCGGTACTTCCTCTATCCGAAAGCCAAGCAGCAGCATCTGTACGATCATATTCAGGTCCGGATACTTCAGATCAAAATTATTGTAAAGGGAATAAAACGAAAAAGCTTTTCTGTTCAGTCCCTGGAGGCCGCTGGTGGGATCCGTCAGGCTGCATCCTGTCACCTTTTTTATGATGCTTCTGAAAAACAGGATGGTATACTTTTTCAGTCCTGATATGTGAAAAGACTGGCTTCCCTCTAAAAATCTGGATCCGATTACAATATCCGGATATGCACCTTCGTCCTCTGAAAAGCAGCCCATTTTCCCGCACAGCACCTTTACGTTGCACAGATCATGCTGCCCGTCTGCATCCATCTGGAGCAGATAATCATAATTTTTTTCCACGGCATACTTATATGCAGTCTGCAGGGCGGCCCCATACCCCATGTTAAAGACCTGCCTTATTACCTTAAACCCGGACTCCTCCACAATTTGGGATGTACTGTCCGCAGAGCAGTCATCTATGACAAGAACATCCATCATTGATTCCAGCCCCAGATCTTTCATACCTTTGAGCAGGGCCCCGATATTTTCGGCCTCATTGTACGCCGGTATCATCAAAAGTATTTTTTTCATTTTGCGCCACCTGTACTTTCCTCTGCCAGTTTTTTATAATCTACAGATAAATTCAATGTAAAATAAGGATCCTGTGTAATCTTATAGACAGTAACCGTTTCATCACTGTAATACTCCGATACGTGGTTTGGGTAAATCTGCTTTACCGCCTCCATCCAGTAATGAAGCTTTGACATGATCACGTCCCGCTGGAAATAATACGGTGCATCCGCACCGTGCAGCCCGGTTGTATCCCTGCTCCACTCCACATCCTGAAGCGCCAGCTCTGCACTAATCTCTTTTACATTATCCGGTGCGTCTATATCGCTTCTGTCGATCTCCCGCCTGTCATCGGAAAACGAGATGGGGTGTCGTTCTGTCACCACATAGATATCCGGGGTCGGAATATAGATACTCTTCTTTCCCTGATCCAGTTCTTTTAAGAGATCTGTAATCTCATAGTGATATCCGGTATACCGTATTACCGACAGATCATTGGTGGGCGATATAACGGTCCATGTATTCTTTTTATGATTTTCACACAAGTCAAGGCATACCCTCATATCCGCCTCCGAAATCGTGATGTTGAAATACCGTTCATCCTTGATTCTTCCGGCTGATGCCATTGCCCAGATTCCTCCCGTTATCAGAACCGCAAAGGACATTTCCAGGTATTTTTCTTTTACTCTGCACAGCCCTAGTATGCCAAACAGGATTTCCAGAGGCAGGCACAGCAGAGGGATGGTTAGAAATGACAGAAATGTTGCCATTCTCTTTACTTCTATTAAAACGGGAAGATTCAGATAATAGGTACATGTGAGGATTGCACATACTTCCCACAATACCGCCCAGAACAGATAGCCCAGATACTTCATTCTCCTTTTGGAAAAAATCAGGCCCAGCAGTGCATAAACGGCAAGTACTGCATCAGCTGCCATAAGTGCTCTGGCCGTATCGCTGTCATTGACATAGTTATAGGCCAGATATTTTGCTTCGTCCTTCAGCAGATTCTCTGCAAGGGTCAGCACATCCATCTCCCTCCAGTTATAAGACTGCGTCTGATCTGTCTGTGCTTCCCCGGCGTCCTGGCTCTCTGACTGTGCCGTTGTCTGAGTGATTCCCAGCGCCCATTCGATGGAGCGTTCAAACTCATAGCCGTTCGCATACCCCCAGACATAGGGAATACATGCCAGAACAACACCTGCGATTCCGCCCGCAACAAAACGAAGCAAGATCTTTTTCCGCAGAATCGGAATCAAATACACCAGCCCAAAGCATACGCAGATAACGAGGCACAGGATCGTGATATAGAAATGCGCCATCAAAGTCCACGTGATACACGCAGAAAATAATATCAAATCGCCCTTCTGTTTCTTTTTTATGTACGCCTGCATAGCGTAGATCATTCCGAAGGCCGCCACAAGTCCAAATTCCATCGGAAAAGAGAACTGGAATCTAAAATAGGACGTGGAGTTGAATATATCTGCCAAAACAAAAAAGGCCCAGCCGCCCATCGCCACATATCTGTTGGAAAAGCATTTTCTGAACAGAGCGTATGCCGAACCGAAAACCATAGTGGTCGAAAGAACGGAAAAGTTCAAATAAACCCGGGTTATATTCATGGGAAACAGCGTTCCCAACGCGGCGTTCAGAGTATGCACCCCGTGGGGATACATTCCAGCCGGGAACATATTCCCATGGATCAGAGCTCCAATCCAGTATAGATGGGTTTCTTCATCGGTGTGTCCATAGCCCGTATTATGCATTTTATACCATCCGTAAAACCAGATGACCCACGCCATAATTGCACAGAACAGAATGATTTCCACAACGTTGCCTTTTAAGTATTTCTTTTTTTGCATAAGCCTGTTTTTCAGCTTCAGCCAAAGTCTTCGAAAAAATACCCGAATTCCATAGATCCCCAGTATGAGTTCTTTGAGTATCAGCGCCGCGCGTCTCTGAAACGCCAAGATTTTTCTGCGTTCCTTCCAGGCCGTAAAGGATAACGGCAGAATAATCAGCGTGGCCAGCAGTGAAATAAAATTGACAAAATGAAGAAATCCCAGAATCAGGACAACGAAGCTCAGATATAAGTTTCCTGTGCACTGGCAGAAGAAAAAACGGTACGTCGGTTCTTTCCCCGCAATATATGCTCTCAGGCAGACAGAAGGAATCACAAGTGTAAGAAGAAAATATCCAAAAGCAGTCCCTATCATTGTCCACACATTTTCCCATATCATTGTCATCTACCATCCTGTCTGTTTAATAGAACCGGATCCACTCCAGCAGTTCACTGTCAAGAACAAGCGGCGACTCCTTGATGAGCCGGACAGCTTCCCGGAACCCGTTCTCATTTTTTATCTTGAAGTAATACTTCAGCACTTCCTTTGCCGCCGCCAGATCCTGCTCCATTATCTCTTCTGCACATTTCACCCATTTCTCCACGCTGGCCCAGTCCTGATACTCACTCCTGAATTCAATGATATCTGCCAGCATGTTTCCGGTGATTCTCTCCTTCTCCTTCTGGTATAGTTCTTCCATATATCCTTCAAAGAAATTCAGATAAATCTTCTGCTCTGGTTCACTGAACACTTTTTTGTGGAGCATATTATCACAGAACTGAAGATACAAAAGGAGCGTATCGGTCTCTTTGCTGTTTTCATAGATTGACCGGAGACGTTTTTCCGTCTCTTTATATTTTGCGATAGTATCCGTGATATAGGATGCCGCATAATGGACAACCTCGGAATCCTCCTGTGCCATGGCATTCTGAATTCCCCCCATGTATTCCTCCACATCCGGGCGCTTGAGCACCTCCAGAAAAAGCTGCCTTCGGTTCATGGTGTCAGAGATCATCAGTGCCTCTTCAATAGGCACTCTGTCAATCTCCTTCTCAATATCGTCGCCGATGATCATACGGGCCCTTTTTTTGCTGAAGCTCAGTTCCTCCTCATTCAGCAGCCCGTCATGTTTATGGAAGAGAATAAAGTTAAACAATTCACTGCACGATAAGAAGATAACTCCGACCACCGGAGTCAATATCATAAATACAGTCAGAAGAACGGCTTTTCGGTATTCTTTTTTTAATATGCCTCTGTACAGGAAATACACCAGTGCCAGACACATATTTATAAACAAAATCCAGATAAACCATTTGTTTTCCACTCTTGCCAGCTCCTATCATCGAATTCCATTTTCTACCTGTATCCCGGCATCCTGAAAACGCCGGATTACGTAATCGGCTTCCTTCTCGTTCGTATTCATAAGGATAATACAGATATCACCTTCTTTTTCACCGATGATATCTGTCTGCCTTACCAGGGAAGCTATTTTTGCATAAATCTCTTTCCCCTTGCCCGGCATAAATCCAGACGGTATTGTGAGCGCCGAATACTCCAGCTTATTCTGCTGTGATCCTTCCTGGCAGATCTGGTACATTTTATCAAATTCTTCTTCTCTCAGCACGTTCGTCCCCTCAATATACTGGTTCGCAAGACGGTTCCAGTATGTGGCCGCATGATTCATGGACGCCTCGATCAGACGGCAGATCAGCGCCAGCATATTGGATTCGTAAAGGTTGATTTTTGAAAGGTCTTTTGTCCAGAGCATAACAATTGCGTTCAGTTTCTCTCTGTCATAGATCCCGCATGCATAGGACGGCAGGCCGGAATCAATCTCCCGGTTTCTGTATACCGTTCTCTCCACCAGTTCCCGCTGCATGAAAAAGTGCTCATCCGCATGAATGGATTTTCCCATCCGGCGCGCTTCTTCGGATGAGGCAGCCGCGAGACGCATGTACCCGGAATTATTACCCGTTATGTAGATTGCAACATCATCGATATCCATCAGCTCCCGCGCCACGTCCACCGCCTGGAAGATGACCTTCTGCGGCTCCCAGAAGTCCAGCTGGCTGGATGCTTCATACACTCTTACCATGCTGTTTTCATAATTAACAATTCTTTTTTCATAGATCTCTTTTACATATCTGTTGCCGTCATAGATGCGGGTCATATCTACAAGCTCGCTCTGGTAGTACTTCTTTTCATCCTCCAGGTCGCCGTTCTTTCTTCTGTATTTGTCTCTCATATGCCCGACAATAACGCCAATCACAAGGATCTGCAGAATGCCTGTAAAGGCTGCATAGTCAAAAGTGCCTCCCGTTATCAGAATCTCTCCAATTCTGGCAGCCAGTGTCAGCAGCGTTGCAAGCAGCGCATGGGCGCATCCGTAAACAACGGCAATAATCACTACATAGATCAGGTACAGATCTGCAATACTTCCGAACCAGGTATCTTTCAGAAGAATAGTTAGCAGTGTGATGACCAGAAACAGACCTACATTTTCCGCCAGAGGGAGCAGTTTGTCTTTGATGACCGACTTTTTACTTTCCTCCCTTATTTCAAGATCTTTCTCTTTTTCATATATTTTATAGAGTCCGCTCAGCCCTTCCTCCAGGCTGAATTTTTCACAGAACCCAAGCTTTTCCTGCTGCGGCTCGTGTATATCGGGCAGAGGCTCTGTTTTAAACTCCGCCTCTCTGACCTCGGTCTCCCGGCCCTGAACCACCGTCTTTACCGCTTCGATAAGCTGCCGTTCCGTATACACAGAACCCGGCATCAGATAGCTTTTTTCCCGTTCTCCGCATAGAAATACCCGCATCAGAGTATCTACTGCGTCATTGACGTACAGCACCCGGTGCGGCCTCCCTGCTTCTATTTCCATTTCTGTACCGGTAAAAAAGCTTTCCATCAGTCTTGAACAGATGTTATAATCATGGGTTTTATAATCCCCATAGACTTCCGGATACCGTACTACCGATATATCGAATTCACCCGGAACGTTCTGTTCCGCACACATGTATTCCGTCTGGATCACGGTCTGCATGAGAATAGAGTCCGCCTCAAAGTCGGTGCTTTTATCTATTACAGCATCTCTGCAGTTGTTATATACTCCAAGAGAGGAGCAGTAGATAACCTGCCTGATTCCCGCTTCTTTTGCACTCATCAGAATATTTGTAATACTGGTCAGATAGCGCACAGACTCCTGGTTCATATCCTTCCATGTAAATTTCGTATCGCAGATCCCCAGAATCAGCAGCAGATCCGCCTGCACATTCTTCATAATGGTGCCGATATTTTTGCTGCGGTAACTGAAATTGTATTCCTGAAAAACACCCGTCCGGGGCTTTTCTCTTTTTGCTTTTTCCGAACCTGTTATGACAAAGATATCATGCTTCTCTTTTTTCAGTCTGGAAATCAATTCCCTGCAGAATACACCATACTCTCCACAAATCAACACTTTCATATATTCGTATTCTCCTCTTCGGCTTTGCTGTTTAACCTGTCTTCCAGTTCTCTGTTTTTATCTTTTAAAAGTGCTACCTGCATTGCCAGTTCTTTGATTTCTGTCTCCATAGCAGATATTGTGATTGTATGGCGCAGAATAATTAATATCATTACGATGAGAAAGAAAAAAATCAGTGAGGCCGGCGGCCACCATATCCCCAGCAGCTCTGCCGCCCAGGGCAGTATTTTAGGAAATATAGAAAGAAGCAGAAGACCTGCCACACCGCCGATCCATAAGATTGCCTGATTTTCTGAAAGGTGCTTTTTCTTCATTTCCACGCACAGTCCATATAGCATCAGCAGGCATACTGCAATGGAAACAATTTGTAGAATAATACTCATACGACGTTCCTCCTCTGTCCTGTACTGCATGTACTCCTGTCAGTAAATTCTTTAGACCTGCCCGCTGAATATCAGCATTTCAGCTTCCTCAAAAGAATACAGTCTCAGTTCCTCAATCCATGGCTCATAGCCAAACAGTCCCTGTCTGGCATTCTGTGCCAGCTCGATAAAAAGTTCTCCTGCCGTTTTAAGTGTCTTATATGTATGCAGTTCATAGTCCACCGTGCGTCCGTATATTAAAATATATCCGTCCATGTCTGAAGAAACTTCAGAGATGCAGGGCATATAAATTTCACTGGTGTATTTATCCTTTACTGCCAGATAAACAATGATAAGTTCCGAATAAGGTATTTCCTCATTTATGCCTTCGTCATAGAGCAGAAGCATGGCTTTTTCCTGAAATACTATGCTCAGCGGGGCTATAATATGTGTTCTTTTTTCCATTGTGTACCTTCCTTACTATCCTGTTATTGAAATACCACAGAATCAATATTCTGTGGTAGGAAGCTCCGCAGAATTGGAATATTTTTACCATCGTTTATATTTATATAATCTATTTTTCTTTGCTCAGCTCATTTAGGGCGCAATAAAGCAGACCTGTTTTAAAGCTAAATATGCAGGTCTCATTGTGGTACATATGGTTTTTATTATTGGCGGTTAACATTAGAAAAGTTTAAAATATTTCGTACTTATAAAATTATAGATTGAATAATCAACGATTTTCATATATAATAAAATCAAACAAATTTATGTAGGAACTACTTCCGTTTACCACAGAATATTGATTCTGTTGTAAAACAAGAAAAATTTGCGAGGTTTAGATCATCCTGCCACCACAGAATATTGATTCTGTGGTTTTTTATATTATCAGCTGCATTCTGTCCAGTATCCTGTCAAAGTTTCTGTAGCTGGATGCAACATAAATTCTAGTCGTCTCAATGGATGAATGTCCCAGAATATCCGCAAGATGGGAGAGATTTTTTTCCACCGCATAAAAGCTTCTTGCAAACAAATGCCTGAGGTTGTGCGGATATACCTTCTGCTGCTCAACCCCTGCTGCAGAGGACAGTTTTTTCATCTCATGAAAGATATTAGATCGGTCAACAGGATTGCCGTTTTTAGTAATAAACACACAGCCTTCCTCGATATTTTTAAGGCCCATATATTTCTTCAGCCTGCTTTTCAATTCTTTAGGAAGAAGCACCACCCGGTGCTTACCCTTCATATTAATTTCTGCGCGGCCCTGCCTTACTGCATTTGCTGTAATATATTTCAGCTCACTTATCCGGATTCCGGTGCCGCATAATGTCAGCAGGATATAATACAGCCGGATCTTACCCATCTGTCTGGCGGTTGCCAGCAATGTCTTATACTCATCCTCTTTTAGTTCCCTTTCTTCTTCAATAAAAGACTTTTTTTGAACTTTCATAAATTTTATCCGGTATTCAGACATTCCAGTAAATTCAAGGAAAGCATTTACAGCTGAAAGCTTTACATTAATGGTCTGCGCCTTATAATTCAGCTGTAATGCATTCCTGTATTCCATAAGCCTGCTTTTATTGATTTTCCGGCCGTCCAGAAATTCGATCAAATTCTGTAGTTCCCTCATATACTTTTCAACCGTGGCTGAAGATTTTTCACTCATGATTAATTCTTTTTCGAATTCTTTTGCTTTTTTAGTAGTTATTTTTTCTGTCATATATTTCTCCTTCCTTTTATATTATTAATATACAACCCTGACAGAAAAACATACGTTTTGAAAGTCGTTTTTTCTTTTTTATTTTAAAACGAATAAGATAAAAAAGCTCCACGGTACCACCGCCTTTCGGCGATCGTACAGTGAAGCTTTCATTTTAACAATTCTTTATTCTCTGGTGTATATCCTTACGATATTCTGCCTATATACAGCCAGACCTTCCCCTTAATCTGTTTTCGTATGACAGCACCAAAATCCCTCGAGTCCATAGACTCTTCCCGGTTGTCCCCCATGACGAAAACTTTTCCCTCCTCAACGGTATAAGGAAACTCTACACCGCCGACCTTCTTCTCTGTCTCTCCGTTGACGTAATGCTCATCCATCTTTTCACCGTTTACGTAAAGTTTTCCCTGTTTGATATCCACAGTATCTCCACCTACTGCAACAACACGCTTCACATAATACTCTCCGGAAGGCATCCGCACAGACAGCACGTCCCCCTGCTCAAATCGTGGAATAATCCGGGTATAAAACGCGATCTCATTATTATGAAGCGTTGGATACATGGATTTTCCCTTCACAAATGATATCCCTATAATAAAATGAAACAGAATAAATACCACAAGAAAAATTATAATAATCTCAATAATATCGTGCAGCCACTTCTGCTTTTTCCCATCATATTTGCCTAATAATCTCTTTGACATCGAATTCACTGCTTTCTATTAATTATTTACACCTATTATACCCCGGATTTGGAATAAGTCAAAGGGGTCTGACCCCTTTGCGGTCCATTTTCAGAATATTCTTAAAAAAGCCCCGGAAGTCTCCTCCAGGGGCTTTATTGCTTTTTTATTGTTATGCTTTGCCGTCAATCTCTACAGTGTCATTTGTGTACAGCTCGGATAACTGGTCTTCCAGATCATTTTCCTCTTTTTTCATGTTGTGGTGCTTTACCGCAAATCCCACGATAACAACAATCAAAACGATGAGTGCAGGAATATCCCACCAGCAAAAGCCAAGCACTGTGTGTGAAAATATATATGACATATTGATTCCTCCTTTTCATTTTGTGCTGTCCGCCGTCGGAGCGATCCGGCGGCGTCAGCCATTGTTGTTATGCTTTCACAGGCTCCTCACCTGCTGTTCCTTCTTTGATTGCTTTGATCTTTTCTTCCAGCTCATCTTCGAAATTGTTCTGACGCTTCTTCTGATTATGCTTATGCACTGCGAATACGACTATCATGATGATTCCCACCAGCAGCGCCGGTAAATCCCAGAAGCATAACCCTAAGCTGTTGTGTATAAACTGATATAAATTATACAACATATGGTTCCCTCCTTTTACTTCTTGCGCTGCTTTGATTATTCAGCGTCATCGTCCTTTTCCTCTTCGTCCAAGCCTCTTCTGGTCTTTTCAAGCTCCAGCTCTTCTCTCAGTTCGAAGATTCTTGCCTGCCGTTTCTTCATGCTCCTTGTGTAGAATGCCAGCACAATCAGTGCGAGCAGCATCAGTAAGAAGTGAAGGATGCAGCAAACGTGGTCATCGAGGTTCTGCTTTGCTAATGGTGTTTTCTCGTCCTGGATTGGCGTTAAATCATAGTCGCCCTCGTCGTTCTCAGTTAATTCAGCGTCAATCGCCGCTGCTGGTGTCTGTGCCGGCGGAATGATTGCTGTTGGTGTTGTCGGCGTTACTGCTGCCGGTGTTACCGGAGTAACTGGCGTCGCCGGGTTCGTCGGAGTAACTGGCGGTATAATTGGTGTTATAACCGGATTCGCTGTGTAGGTTACTGTTACTTCTACATCTGCTGCCGGCATTCCGTCCGCACTGCTGTTAACAGTTCTATAATCTGGTGTGTAACCTGTGACTGTCGGTGATGTGATGGAGAATGCTGCTCCCACCTCATATTCGCCGGTGTAATCCGGTGCTACCGTCTGGCCGGCTGCATCTACATAATGAACTGTCAGTCTGTAGATATTTACAACCGGTGTCTCCTCCGTCTCGTCTTCACGCGGTGTTTCACCTGTTTCATCAGTTGTTACACTTGCGATGTTGCTGATGGAAGCCCCTGCGTCTTCTCTGACGATCTGGTATTCACAGTTCAGTACGACTGTCTCACCAACTTTAATTTCTTTGATGACTACTTTGTTTCCTTCAACGGTGTTGTCTCCGACTTCTGTAAATACTGCCTCGCCGGCTGCTCCCTGAAGGTTATCACTTACGACTACATTGTGCAGTGTTACATTTCCTGTGTTGCTTACCCCGATCTGATACTGGATTGTATCTCCAACTCTGTATTCATCCTGCGGGTTCACTACGGTCTTGTTCACTGTATAATCTGCATCTTCCGGTTCTGTAGGTGTTACGACTTCGTCGCTTCCCTTAGGTCCTTCCGGATCATCGGTGGATGCCGCTGCCGTATTGACTACCTGCCCGTTTCTGATATCAGCCTCTGTTACGGTATATTCGTATGTGAATTCCCGGCTCTCTCCCGGTGCAAGGCTTGCGATAACGTTGTCTGTAATACTTACCAGGCTGTCGTCTACCTTGATATTCTCAACCGGTACATTGCCGTTGTTTGTTACAGTTACTTTGTAACCGATCGTCTCGCCAAGGGCGTAGGCTTCACCATTTGCAGGTGTGCTTGTAACTTCCTTAACAACAGCTACGCTTGCGTTCGGATCGTCTGTAGGGTCTTCCTTCTCTCCCGGGTCTACTCCTGGGTCCGGTTTATCCGGATCCGGTGTCTCTCCGCCGGCTGTTGCCACGTTGAGAACAGAACCTTTCTGGATATCCGCTGATGTGACTGTGTATTCTGCTGTAAATGCTTCGCTGCTTGCTCCAGGTGCAAGTGATTCAATAGTCCACTCATCTCCGGTCAGCTCATCTTTTACAACTACATTGGTCAGTGTCAGGTTTCCATCATTGGTTGCCACGATCTGATAGGTGATGGTCTCACCGAGGGCATAAGTTTCCCCGTTAGCCGGTGTGCTTGTAGTCTCTTTGGAAATGCTCAGATGCGGGTTGGAGATCTCTGTCCCGATTGTCTCCGTATCTTCTTTTGTTACTTCACTTCCGTCAGGAGCTGTACCACCTGCCGTTGCTACATTGACTATGCGGCCTGCCAGGATGTCAGCTTCTGTTACAACATAATCTGTTGTAAATTCTTCCACACCGTTTGGCTCAAGACTGTCAATTGTCCACTGTCCGCCTGTCAGATCATCGTTTACTGTAATACCGCTGATTGTTACGTTACCGTTATTCACTACTTTGATTGTGTAAGGTACTGTATCGCCAAGGCCGTATCCGCCGTCCTGGCTTGGAGCCGCCGTCTTCTCAACAAACAGACTTGGCTGCTGTGTTACTGTCGGATCTTCTGTTTCGCCTGGTTCTACTCCCGGATCCGGTTTTTCAGGATCTGGACTTTCACCCTTCGCTGTCGCTACGTTGAGCACTGTTCCGTTCAGGATATCCTGCTCTGTTACTTTGTATTCTGCGGTAAATGCTTCGCTGCTTTCTCCCGGTTTCAATGACTCAATGGTCCACTCGTCTCCGGTCAGCGCATCTGTTACCACGACATTTTTCAGTGTCAGGTTTCCGTCATTTGCTGCCACAATCTTGTAAGTAATTGTTTCTCCAAGAGCATATGCTGCTCCGTTTTCTGGTGTACTTGTTGTTTCTTTTGTTACAGTCAGATGTCCGTTCGGATTGTCTGTCGGATCCTCTGTCTCACCAGGATCTACTCCCGGGTCCGGTTTTTCAGGATCAGGGCTTTCGCCTGCTGCAGTTGCTTCATTTAGTACGGAGCCTTTCAGAATATCTTTCTGTGTTACCTTATGGCTTGCTGTAAATACATCGCTGCTCTCTCCCGGTTTCAGTGTATCAATCTTCCAGCTGTCTCCGGTCAGTTCATCTGTTACCACTACATTCTTCAGCGTCAGGTTTCCATCATTGGTCGCTACGATCTGATAAGAGATGGTCTCTCCAAGAGCGTAAGCTTTTCCGTTTGCCGGTGAACTTGTTGTTTCTTTCGCTACGGTCAGATGTCCGTTCGGATCCACTGTCGGATCTTCCGTATTTCCAGGTACGATTTCCGGATCCGGATTCTCAGGATCTGTGCTCTTACCCGTTGCTGTTGCTTCATTTAATACGGTGCCCTTCAGGATATCTTCCTCTGTTACTGTGTATTCAGCTTTGAATGCTTCACTGCTCTGTCCTGGCTTCAGTGTTCCCACTGTCCATTCATCACCTGTCAGCTCATCTGTTACTACTACATTGTTCAGTGTCAGATTTCCGTCATTGACTGCCACAACCTTGTAAATGATTGTTTCGCCAAGAGCATATGTCTCGCCGTTTACCGGTCTGCTTGTTGTTTCTTTGGTTACTGTCAGATGTCCGGTTGGATCTTCAAATTTGTCAACCGTGTCGTCCTTCTCATATTCTTTCTTTTCATCTGAGAACTTCGCTGTAACGGTGTTCGTGAAGCTTCCCTTCAGGATATCTTCTTCTGTTACTGTGTAAGCCGCTGTAGTTGTCACTACCTCACCCGGTGCTACATTTTCAAATACATCGCTGCCGGTGATGGTGACGCCTTCCTGTTCCGTGATGGTAATTGTCTTATACTCATCGTAAATGTTCTTCACTGAGATATCGAATGTTATAGTATCGCCATACTTGTAAGTCTTGTCATTATCATGTGTCTTGGTTACCACATCATCAACATCGACATCCTTATCAGTAACGGTTAAAGTACCATCTACATAGGCAATCTTATAATTTCCTGTTACATCATCGCCGCCAAGCAGTGTCGTAATCTTTGCATCCGTAACCACATTCCTGCTTGATCCGACAAATGTCTGGCTTCCTTCTACTGTTGCTGTAACGCTGTGTAATGGTAATAATTCACCCAGTCCCACTGTGCTTACCGCTCTCACTAATGCGGTTCCATCATAGGTTTTTTCAGCGCTCGCTGCTGTAATAGTAATTGGCCTCTGTGTTACCTGGATCGTAACATCTTCTGCGGTCAGATCTGCATATCCTTCTCTTACAGCCATAACACTTACAGTTACGGTTCCCTCGGATACGTTTGTTACACTTGGGGCCTCTGTTGTCCAGTCATCCCCTGCAGTCTTGTAGTATATTGTGTAACCTTCAGCTCCTGATACTTCTGCTCTTGCTGCATGAGACTTTCCATCGTATACCCAGCTGCCGCCGGCTGCTTCCAGTTTTGCATTCTCAATGCTTGCTGGTTTAATCTCAAAACTTCCTGGAACAACTGTTACTGTGTAGTTTTCATTTTCCGCATAACCTGCTGTTAATACGCCTGGATATACGCCTACAGCTTCTTCAGTATTTGTTCTGCTGTAAACTACTTCGCCAAGATCCTCTTCTGCTATCAGTCCATCTACAGTTCCGTCAAATACAGGATCTGCTGCATCAAAGTATTTCCAGCTGTTATCTACAGTAATAGTGACCGGTTTTGCTGTAATCTGAATTGTTACATCTTCTGCCGTCAGGTCTTTGTAACCCGTCTTAACTGCCTTTACACTAACTGTCTTCTTGCCTTCTGCAACATCTTTTACACTTGGTGCTGTTGTGGTCCAGTCTCCATCGCCTGTCTTGTAGTATACTGTATATCCTTGTGCACCTTGAACTTCAGCATTTGCATAATGAGCATCCCCATTGTAAGTCCAGCTTCCGCCCTGCGCATCCAGATAAGCTCCTTCAACGCTGGCAGTCTTAATTTCAAAATCGCCCGGCTCAACTGTTACCTGATAGTTACTGTTCTCTGTAAAGTCTGCTGTCAGTACATCCTGATATGTTCCTACAGACTCATCCGTATTTGTTCTCCTGTAACTTACAGTCCCAAGATCCTCCTGAGCTACCAGTTCCCCTACAGTCCCTGTAAATTCAGGATCTGCTGCATCAAAATATTTCCAATTGTTATCAACTATAATGCTGACTGGTTTTGCTGTAATCTGAATGGTAACATCCTTAGCTGTCAGGTCTTCATATCCGGTTCTGACCGCCTTGACACTGACCGTCTTCACCCCGTCTGCTACGTTTGTTACACTCGGAGCTTTGGTGGTCCAGTCTGCATCGCCTGTTTTGTAATATACGGTGTAGCCTTCCGCTCCCTGAACCAGAGTCTCAACAGCGTGTGCTGCACCATCATATACCCAGCTTCCACCTTTTGCCGTGAGGACTGCCCCGGAAATGCTGGCTGTCTTAATCTCAAAGTCTCCAGTCTCTACTGTTACCTGATAGTTGCTGTTTTCTTGATAATCCGCCGTTAATACATCTGCATAAACGCCTACAGCTTCTTCCGTATTCGTTCTTCTGTAGCTTACTTCTCCAAGATCTTCTGCTGATACCAGCTCTCCTACAGTTCCTGTAAATGCAGGATCTGCTGCATCAAAATATTTCCACTTGTTATCTACCGTAATAGTGACTGGTTTTGCAGTAATCTCAATTGTCACAGCTTTAGCCGTTAAGTCTTCATATCCGGTTCTGGTGGCTTTCACTTCAACTGTCTTCACGCCATCTGATACATCTGTTACGCTCGGCGCTTCTGTTGTCCAGTCTCCATCACCCAGCTTATAATATACTGTATAGCCTTCTGCTCCTGCAATCTCTGCTTTTACTGCATGCGCCTTGCCATCATATTCCCAGCTTCCGCCTTCTGCACTCAGATTTGCACTCGGTATGCTGGCCGTCTTAATCTCAAAGTCTCCGGTTACCACTGTTACCTGATAATTGCTGTTGTCATCATATACGGCTGTCAGTACATCCTCATAAGTTCCTACAGCTTCATCGGTATTGTTCCTTCTGTAACTTACATCTCCAAGATCGCCTGCCGTTACCAGCTCTCCTACAGTTCCGGTAAATACCGGATCAGCTGCGTCAAAATACTTCCAGCTGTTATCTACCGTAATCTCTACCGGCTTTGCCGTAATCTCAATCGTGACATCTCTTGCAGTCAGATCTTCATATCCTGTCTTTACTGCTTTTACACTGACTGACTTTCTGCCTTCCGCCACATCTGTTACGCTTGGTGCTTCTGTCGTCCAGTCTGAATCACCGGTTTTGTAGTATACTGTATAGCCTTCTGCTCCTGTTACTTCTGTTTTTACTGCATGAGCCTTGCCGTCGTATACCCAGCTTCCGCCGGCTGCTTCCAGGTAAGCGCCTTCAATACTTGCTGTCTTGATTTCAAAATCACCTGGTTTAATTGTTACATTATAGTTACTGTTCTCTTCATAATCCGCTGTCAGCACATCTTCATATGTTCCTACAGCTTCTTCTGTGTTAGTTCTTCTGTAGCTTACTTCTCCGAGATCTCCCTCTGCGGCCAGTTTCCCGATTGTTCCGGTAAATGCCGGGTCAGCCTCATCAAAATATTTCCAGCTGCTATCTACTGTAATAGTTACAGGTTTTGCTGTAATTTCAAGGGTAACATCGGCCGCTGTCAGATCCGCATATCCGGTTCTGGTCGCTTTTACGCTGACTGTCTTCACGCCCTCTGCTACATTTGTTACGCCTGGAGCTTCTGTGGTCCAGTCTCCGTCACCAGTCTTATAGTATATGGTATAGCCTTCCGCGCCGCTGACTACTGCATCCGCTTCATGAGCTTTGCCGTCATATACCCAGCTTCCGCCTTGTGCTGTAAGACTTGCCTCTGCAATAGATGCAGTTTTGATCTCGAAGTCTCCCTTTTCCACCGTTACAGCATAATTACTGTTTTCTTTGTACTGGGCTGTCAGGACATCTGTATAGGTTCCTACTGCTTCGTCCGTATTTGTTCTTACGTAGCTTACCTGACCAAGATCTCCCGCTGCTGCCAGTTCACCTACAGTTCCGGTAAATGCCGGATCTGCAGCATCAAAATATTTCCAGCTGTTATCAACAGTAATCTTAACCGGCTTTGCAGTAATCTGTATAGTTACATCCTCTGCAATCAGATCTTCATATCCGGTTCTGGTCGCTTTCACACTGACTGTCTTAACACCTTCCGCCACATCTGTAACGCTCGGCGCTGCTGTCGTCCACTCTCCGTCGCCTACTTTGTAATATACTGTGTAGTCTTCTGCTCCCTGGACTGCCGCTTCTGCCGCATGAGCCTTTCCATCGTATTCCCAGCTTCCGCCGGCTGCCGTCAGGCCTGCTCCAGGAATTGCAGCCGTCTTAATCTCAAAATCGCCCGGAATTACACTTACCTGGTAATTGCTGTTTGCTTTATAAGCGGCTGTTATTACTCCATTATAAAGTCCCACTGCTTCATCAGCATTCGTCCTCTGGTAGGTCACGGTACCCAGATCATCCGCTTTTACAAGATCATTCACAGTTCCGTTAAATACCGGATCATTGGCATCGAAGTATTTCCATGCATCATCTACAATAATGCTTGCTGCCTTTGGTGTTATTTGAATGTTCACCTTCTCTGCAGTCAGATCTTCATATCCGGTTCTGGTCGCTTTTACACTGACCGTCCTGATCCCCTCTGCCACGTCTGTCACGCTCGGTGCTTCTGTGGTCCATTCTCCACCATCTGCCTTATAGTACACAGTATAGCCTTCTGCCCCTGCTACTTCTGCCTTCACTGCATGAGCCTTGCCGTCGTATACCCAGCTTCCGCCTTCTGCGCTCAGACTTGCGTCTGCAATAGATGCTGTCTTGATCTCAAAGTCTCCAGTTATCACTGTTACCTGATAATTACTGTTCTCTTCATAATCTGCTGTCAGTACATCCTCATACACGCCTACGGCTTCTTCTGTATTCGTTCTTCTGTAGCTGACATCTCCGAGATCGCCTTCCGTCACCAGTTCTCCTACAGTTCCGCTAAATGCCGGATCAGCTGCGTCAAAATATTTCCAGCTGCTGTCCACTGTAATCTCCACTGGCTTAGCCTTAATCTCAATCGTAACATCGCCGGCTGTCAGATCCTCGTATCCAGTCTTAACCGCTTTCACGCTTACTGTCTTTCTGCCTTCTGCCACATTTGTTACGTACGGTGCTTCTGTGGTCCAGTCTGAATCTCCTGTTTTGTAGTAAACAGTGTAGCCTTCAGCTCCTGATACTTCTGCTTTTACTTCATGAGCTTCGCCGTCATATACCCAGCTTCCGCCGGCCGCCTCCAGATGAGCGCCCTCAATGCTTGCTGTTTTAATCTCAAAGTCTCCGGTTTCAATGGTTACTTTGTAATTGCTGTTCTCTTTGTAATCTGCTGTCAGTACATCCTGATATGTTCCTACAGCTTCTTCGGCGTTCGTCCTCTTGTAACTTACTTCTCCAAGATCGCCTTCTGCCGCCAGTTCACCGATCGTTCCTGTAAATGCCGGATCAGCTGCGTCAAAGTATTTCCAGCTGTTATCCACCGTGATGGTCACCGGTTTCTCTGTGATTTGAAGAGTAATATCACTTACCGTCAGATCTTCATATCCGGTTCTGGTCGCTTTTACGCTTACAGTCTTCACACCCTCTGCCACATTCATTACACTTGGTGCTTCTGTCGTCCACTCTCCGTCTCCGATCTTATAGTATATGGTATATCCCTCTGCACCGCTGACTTCCGCTTTCGCTTCATGAGCTTTGCCATCATACACCCAGCTTCCGCCTTCAGCGGTCAGGCTTGCTTCTGCGACAGATGCTGTTTTGATCTCAAAGTCTCCCTTTTCGACTGTTACAGTATAATTACTGTTTTCCTCATACTCAGCTGTCAGAACATCTGTATAAATTCCTACTGCTTCATCAGCATTCGTTCTTACATATTTTACATCGCCGAGATCTCCTGCTGCAGCCAGCTCACCAACGGTTCCGGTAAACTTCGGATCAGCTGCGTCAAAATATTTCCAACTGCTATCTACAGTAATGATAACCGGTTTTGCTGTAATCTGAATCGTTACATTCTCCGCTGTCAGATCTTCATATCCGGTTCTGGTCGCTTTTACGCTTACGGTTTTCACGCCTTCTGCTACATCAGTTACGCTCGGAATCTTATCGGTCCATTCTCCGTCGCCAACCTTATAGTAAATTGTATAGCCATCTGCCCCAAGCACTTCCGCCCCGGCAGAATGAGACTTGCCGTCGTATACCCAGCTTCCGCCTTTTGCTTCCAGTTTGGCATTTTCAATGCTTGCCGTCTTAATTTCGAAATTTCCTGCAATGACTGTAACTTTGTAATTACTGTTCGGCATAAAGTCGGCTGTCAATACTCCCGGATACTTTCCTACCGCCTCATCTGCATTTGTTCTGCGATATGAAACTGTGCCCAGATCGTTCTCTGCAATCAGTCCGGTTACTTTTCCGTCAAACTCAGGATCACTTTCATCAAAGTATTTCCAACTGCTGTCTACTTTGATCTGTACATCTTTTGCAGTAATCTGAATCGTAACATCGGCTGCTGTCAAATCGGTGTATCCAGGTCTGGTAGCTTTCACACTTACCGTCACTGTACCATCTGCCACATCAGTCACTCTCGGTGCAGTTGTGGACCATTCTCCATCTCCGGTCTTGTAATAAATAGTATAGTCTTCTGCTCCTTTGACCTCTGCCTTTGCGCTATGGGCTTTCCCGTCGTATATCCAGCTTCCGCCGGCTGCTTCCAGTTTTGCGCCCTCAATGCTGGCCGTTTTTATTTCAAAGTCGCCTTTGTCAATTGTCACTTTGTAATTACTGTTTGCTTCATAATCAGCTGTCAGGACATCTGCATAGATTCCCACTGCTTCATCTGTATTCGTTCTTCTGAAGCTGATCTCTCCCAGGTCTCCCGCTTTCACCAGATCCTCAACCGCTCCGCCAAATGCCGGATCTTCTGCGTCAAAATACTTCCAGCTGTTTTCAACGGTAATTGTTACTGGTTTCGGCTGAATGGCAATGGTAACATCCTCAGCTCTTAAATCTTCATATCCGGTCCTTGTTGCCTTTACACTGACTGTCTTTATTCCCTCGGATACATTCGTTACACTCGGAATACTTTCAGTCCATTCTCCCTGGCCAACCTTATAGTAAACAGTATAACCTTCAGCACCTTTCACTGCTGCGCTTGCCTTATGTGCTTTTCCATCATATGTCCAGCTGCCACCGGCCGCTTCTACATATGCACCCTCAGTTTTGGCTGTCTTAATCTCAAAGTCTCCCGGCTCTACTGTTACTTTATAGTTGCTGTTTGCCTGATATTCAACGTTCAGGACATCTGCATAGATACCAACTGCTTCGTCGGTATTGGTTCTGATGTAGCTTACTTCTCCAAGATCATCCTTTGCAATCAGGCCATCTACTTTTCCTGTAAAAACAGGATCCTTTTCATCGAAGTATTTTGATGAATTGTCAACGGTAATTGTAATATCCTTTGCTGTTATCTGGATCGTCACATCAGCAGCCGTCAGATCCTGGTAGCCTTCTCTGGTCGCCTTTACACTGACCGTCCTGGTGCCTTCAGAGACATTAGTAACGTCCGGTGCTTCTGTTGTCCATTCGCCGTCTCCAACTTTATAGTATACCGTGTATCCTTCTGCACCTTTGACTTTCGCCTCTGCCGCATGTGCTTTTCCGTCATACTCCCAGCTTCCGCCACTTGCTTCCAGCCTTGCATCTGCAATACTTGCGGTTTTAATTTCAAAGTCTCCGGCCTTCATGTTTACTGTATAGTTGCTGTTATTCTCATAGTCAGCTACTATAACTCCCGGATATACCCCTACTTTCTCATCTGCATTCGACCTTCTGTAAGTAACTGTTCCCAAATCGCCATCTGCTATAAGCCCTTTAACAGTTCCTGTAAATTCAGGGTCATTATCATCAAAGAATTTCCATGAATTATTCACAATAATGTCCACCGGTTTCGCTGTTATCTGGATGGTCACATTTTCTGCTGTCAGATCAGTATATCCTTTTCTGGTTGCTTTCACACTGACTGTTTTCGTGCCTTCCGATACATTTGTAACACTCGGCGCTTCTTCGGACCATTGTCCGTTGTCGGTCTTATAATAAATCTGGTAGCCGTCAGCTCCATTTACCACTGCACTGGCCGCATGTGCTTTGCCGTCATATTCCCAGCTTCCGCCGTATGCTTTTAACTCTGCCCCGGCAATACTTGCAGTTTTAATTTCAAAGTCACCCTTAATGATGCTTACAGTGTAATTACTGTTCTGATCATAATCTGCTGTCAGAACCTCTTCGTATATTCCCACTTCTTCATCAGTATTAGACCTGCTGTAGCTTATTTCGCCCAGATCATTCTGTGCGATCAGTCCGGATACATTTCCTTCAAATGCCGGGTCAGCGGCATCGAAATATTTCCATGAATCTTTCACTGTGATTGTGGCTGCTTTTGGTTTAATCCTGATCGTTACATCATTCGTAGTCAGATCCTCATATCCTTTTCTGACCGCTTTTACACTTACTGTCTTTGTGCCTTCAGAAACATCTGTCACACTTGGAGCATCTGCAGACCATGCACCGCCTTCAGTACGGTATAAGATCTGATATCCTTCTGCCTGGGTAACTTTTGCTTCTGCTGCATGACCATAGCCATCGTATACCCATTCTCCGCCGTTTGCATTCAATGCGGCTCCCGGTATACTTGCTGTCTTTATTTCGAAGTTTCCTGGTATTACGTGAACCTCATAATTACCGTTTTCTGTATACTCCGCTGTCAATACGCCAGTATATACACCAACTTCCTCGTCAGTATTGGTTCTCTTATAGCTTACTTCGCCAAGATCATCAGCTGCTACCAGTTCACCTACTGTACCTGTAAACTCAGGATCACTGCTATCGAAGAATTTGTCTGCATTATTAACTTTAATAGTTACAGGTTTTGCTGTTATTTCTATAGTAACGTCATCAGCTGTCAGGTCTTCATACCCTTCTCTGGTTGCTTTCACGCTGACTGTCTTCTTACCATCCGCTACATTTGTTACGGTTGGTACTTGATCAGTCCACTCTCCGCCTTCAACTGAATAATAGATCGTGTACCCTTCTGCTCCCTGAACAGCAGCTGCTGCCCCATGGGCTTCTCCGTCATACGGCCAGCTGCCGCCCGCCGCTGCCAGACTGGCACCTTCGACTTTGGCTGTTTTAATTTCAAAATCCCCACGGGTCACGGTGACTTCGTAATTACTATTTGGAGTGTATTTTGCATCCAACACTTCTTTGTATACTCCAACAGCCTCGTCTTTATTGCTTCTCACATACGTTACAGTGCCCAGATCATTTTCATCTACAAGGTTTTCAACATTACCAGTAAATTCGGGATCTGTTTCGCCAAAAAACTTCTCTTTGCTGTCTGCCGTTATAGTTGCCTTTCTGGCATTAATCTTTACTGTGGCTGTCTCCTGCCATACGTCATTACCTCTTTTTACCTTTACAGTTACAGGATATTCTCCTGCATCGCTGAACTCCGGATTGCCCATCTGAAGCATTCCGTTATACCAGTATTCTATCTGATCTGATGGATATGTGTTGCCAGTAAAATTGATATGATAAGAATTCCCATCATATTCTTTCTCTACTCCGCTCACTGAGAACCCATCGAAATCCACTTCATAAACGACCTTAATACTGTGCGGTGCAGTTACATTGCTGAATGTATAACTGCTCGGGTTGCTGGCTGTGACATCCTTGCCGTCTACCGTCACGCTCTTTAATACGAATCCAGGATTTGCATCATAGGTATACGTCTGGCTTTCGCCCCACTTCACTTCTTTTGTGCCTGAAGGTTCAATCGTACCGTTCACTGCACTTGAGATGATCGGATTCTTAATCGCCGTATAGTAGAATGTTATCACATTCTCTTTGATGTCTTCTTCTGTTGTCTCATTGGCAAGGTTTAAAACCTTCCTTACAGAATCAACTTCATATCCCTCTATTGCCGGTGCGGTTTCCACTACCCGGTTGCCGCCTATATGTTCAACTTTGTCTGGTAATAAAGAAGTTTCCGTTCCTTCTTCCAGATATTGAACTTTATAATATACGTCTCCCGGTATTGAATAACGGAACTCAATCACATTCTTTTTGCTGTCCCAGGATAATTCCAGGGATACGCTGGACGGTGTTGGAACTAACTCATCGTGTGCTTTTGGATATACATAAACGGTATTTCCAACCTTTCCGGTTTTTACCACCGGTGCAAAAACTTCACTGCCGTCACGATCGTCTATATACTTGATTGTATACGTAGTGTTCGTGATTTGCTTCCATTTAGCATATACAGTTGTATTCTCTACGACCGGTTTACCAAAGTCATAGCGTTCGCTGTAATCTTTGGATGTATACCATCCCTCAAACTTGTATCCTTCACGCTCGGGATCGGATGGCTGCATTGCCGTGCTGCCCGCTGCTACCGTTTGAGAGTTAATGGAATTGCCGCCTTGTGTATCGAATTCTACGGTGTACTCTCCTGATGCCCATTTTGCATATACAACCAAATCATTGGCCGGCATCGTTCTGTTCCAGTCAACCTCTGTTCCATCAGCACATTCTTCCGAAGTATACCAGCCCTGGAATGTATAGTATTCAGGTAAGTTATTCGGCCTGGCAGGTTCATGCTCATATGAACTCAGAGATTTTTCATATTTTACAGATTCTGTTTTCTCTATACTATTATAGTTATAGAAAGAAAGGTCATAGGATGCTCTGTTATAGTATAAATCAACTTTATTATTTACAAAATCTTTGGTTTTCCATCCGGTGTCCCTTCTAACATATCCTTCTATTGGATGATACTCTTCTTCATAAGTAATATAGTTAAAATAGGTACCGACTGATTTGATAAGCGAATATCCATTTCCATCTACATTCTGGCCATAATAGTATATGGTTTTTAAAGTACTGGATGATTTTTGATACAGATTAAATTTAATATTCTGTGCCGGCATCCGATCCAGTGTCTGAAGTGCATATGAGTAATAGGATGTTGCTTTCCATGCCCTGCCTGAATATTTCGAATCAAATGGAAGCATTTTTGAAATATCGGCATTGTACTTTTTAGTTTCTGTGTGTACCAGCTTGCTATTATCATA
Source organism: Faecalicatena fissicatena (assembly GCA_001028025.1). Taxonomy (GTDB): domain Bacteria; phylum Bacillota; class Clostridia; order Lachnospirales; family Lachnospiraceae; genus Faecalicatena; species Faecalicatena fissicatena_A. Next base: position 72,128 of record LDAQ01000062.1, read on the forward strand.
GAATGTAAATGTATACGTATTTCTACTATAATAAACATTAATAATTGTTGATCCATCTGCCGCTACAGTTTTCTTCTCAGAATTCTTGAACGTAAAATAATTAATGGATCCTGCCTGGCTTGCCGTTACAGTCAGTTCAGTTCCTGCTTTGGCTGTTCCGTTCTTTGATTTGCTGTAACTGTAATTATTGTCATCCGCATTTTCAAGCCAATATACAATTGTATAGTTTACATCTTCAGCAGACCACTTCGCATAAAAAGTGCGGTCACTTTTAATCGTCTGTGTTCCGGTAACCCTCTCAGTTAAACCAGAATCTTTATACCAGCCTGAGAAATCATAGCCTTCTTTTGTTGGTTTATACGCATCGACATTTACCGTATCACCATGTTTCGGATATTGAGTTGTTACATAGCTTCCGCCATCTGTATCAAACCTTACCGTGTATTCAGCTAAGACATAAGTAATGGTTATGTTAATGTCGCGGTCTGCGCCGATTACTACATTCTCAAATTCAGATGGAGTATACTGCTCCAGGTCTTTTGCCTCTGCTTCTGTTTCATCACCGACAAAACCTGTTTTCTTCTCAACCTCTTCTTTATAACTTCCATCCGTCTGTTCAAACCGGTGAGTCACTATATACTCAACACTGTCGGGAACATAGACAATTATAAGCTTTTGATCTGCATATATGTTGTCAGTCAGAGTCCCTGACACTTCCTGGCCTAATGATCCGTCTGCCTCTTGTAAGTAAGTTGTATAGCCCTGTTTCTCCGGAATTTCAACTTCATACTTCTCTCCGGTAACATACTGTGCACGGAATGTAGCCTGAACTCTTCCTCCGCTTTGGTATACATACTCCACAGACAGGCTGTGTGAAGAGATCATTGCCGGATCATGTACTGTAATTTCCACAGATGCGCTGATCTCAGGATTTGCTTTTAATGAAGCTGTGATATCCGCCTTGCCTGCAGCTTTGGCAGTAATTACGCCTTCTTCGTTCACATCAGCTATCGCTTTGTCACTGGAAGACCATTTTATCTGCTTCATGTTATCAGGCAGCCACTCCGGATTCACTTCTGCTTTTGCCTGAATCTTATCTCCAATTACAGGATTCAGAAAATCTGCAGTAACGCTGACGGATGGCTGTTCCACCGTTATCTGTGCAGATCCTGTAATATCATTAGATGCCGTAGCAATAATATTTGCTGTTCCTTCGCTGACTGCTGTGATGTGTCCTTCTTCATCCACAACGGCTACGTCTTCATTGTCGGAACTCCAGGTCACTGTTTTATCCGTGGCATCAGCAGGCTTAACTTTTGCCGATGCATTGGTAGCTGCTCCAACAATCACCTTGTTATCTTCAATATCAACTTTAACTTCAGAAACTTCCTGTGTAACCACTATTTCTATTTCATCATTAAAGTCTCCGCATAAAGCTGTTATTTTAACAGTGCCTCCCCGGTTGGCTGTAACCAGACCTTTGCTGCTTACAGAAGCAACATCTTCATTATCAGATATCCAGGATATTGTTTTACTGTCCGTTGTATTTTCTGGTAAGATGTCTGCCGTTAACTGAAGTTCGTCCCCGGCATTAACTGTACTGTCACCGTGAATCTGAATCCCTGTCATCGGAACTCTTATTACATTGATTGTTTTCGTTGCCTTGATCTCTTTGTTAACCGTTGATGTTGCAGTAATAATTGCCTTACCTTCCGCTATACCCTTAATAACACCGTTTTCATCAACAGTCGCTATTTTTTTATCGCTTGATGACCATGTAACAGAGGTCTCGTCTGTTGCATCTGATGGAATTGGTGTTGTACTTAATTTTGTAGTCATGCCAATTCTTACATTGTCTTCTCCGGTAATCTCAATTCCTGTCAAAGCAATCTTATCAAGAACTGTAAGATTGAATGTCTCTGTCTTATTGCCAAGTGACTTATATGTGTGGGTGATTTTTACAGTCCCTGATTTTACTGCTGTAATCCGGGCCGTATATCCATCGGGTTCAATATCAACCTCACCGTCCCCCTCAACCGTCCACTTATGGCTCCGGCCAAATTGGCCTTCCCCTTCCAGCCACTGTGACTCTCCAACATACATGGATTCTTCTCCGGTTATGCTAAGAGGACTTATATCATTTGAACTATAGTAAGATATCTTCGGACTTTCTCCGTCTATCTTCTCATCTTTCTGTTCCTCTTTTTTCTCATCCGCTTTCTGAGAAGCTTCCTTATATAATGCATTAACTTCCATGTTATCAGAAACAGTTATCTGATAGGTATAAACATTTCCCTCTGAAGAAGCAGCGGCGATCTCTGTCCCATTCTGATCGGTAACTCTCTCAAGAGTATATTTATCATTGACAGTGATCTGGAATTTTAACAGAGTGCCCTCTGTAACTTCCTCTGTATATTTCCCTCCGCCATCGTATGTAACATCCTTCTTTTCGCTTCCGTCTGCCCAGGCTGTCAGAGAACCGCCCTCAACTTCAGGTCTGTTGAACACAACCGCAAATTTCCGCTCTGCAGGTTCTTCCTGTGTATCTCCGGCTGGTTCAGAATCGTTCTTCTGCTCTGTACCAGATACTTCATTCTTAGCATCTTGTGCCTCAGAATTCGCAGTATCCTGTCCTTCCTGATCCGCCGCATCCTGATCTCCCTCTGGTTTTTCCAGTTCGATCACCTGCTTTGACCCATTTTCCCCAGTATCGGAGTCGGGTGCCTCCGCATCTGCGCTGCCCGTTCCCTCATCCACTGTCTGAGGTTCGCCCTGCTGGTCATTCTGCTCTACGCTCTCCGGATCACCGGTAGCTTTCAGAGCCGTCCCTGATGAATACACGGCACTTGTTGCTACCATTGCAACCGCTAATAGAAGGGCCAGCCATCGCTTAAAATTCTTCTTCATAATCTTTCTCCTTCCCATTTGAATTCCCATCCATCTATATACTCAAATCCAATCCCCTTGAACAATCCTCTAATCACTCAACTGTAAGGATCTGCAGATTTAGACGTTACATATATAAAGAGGGGGTGGGGTGGGGAAAAGGGTCACATTTCTTTAACTTTTTTTATTTTTTTCCAAACTTAAACATATTTATATAAACTTCGTATAAGTTTTTAAGTTTTCAAAGGTTATTTCGTTTATAATGAATGAGGATATACATTTATCACCTGTAACTATAATAAGTTGATTTTAGATATTATTTAGAATTTTTTAAACAGATTCTGCTTTGGAGTATGATAAAATTATCTATCATCAGCGCGCTGTCTAATAGCTTAGGAGAAAAATATATGAGTACTTTTACGTTAAAAATGATTGCATTAATATTCATGGTAATTGATCACATCGGTTATTATTTTGAAGGCACGCCTATTCTGCTTCGGATATTGGGACGAGTCTCCTATCCTTTGTTTTTATTCTGCATGGTCTGGGGATATCATTACACAAAGAGCCGCAGGAAATATCTGCTGCGCCTGTATCTTATGAGTATTTTTATGACACTGTTTACTTTTGTTGTGGACCGTTATTTCGAAACAGATTATGGGTATGGAAACCATAATATTTTTCTATCCATGTTTTTAGTCGGAATCTGTATCAGCACCATCGAACTATTTCAAAAGGATCATAAAAAAGGATATATAGCACTTTCAACAATTTTTGCAGTACAGCTCCTTTATTTTATCCTGCCGAATATGATTCCGCAGCTTAAGAACCTCAGCGGTGACCTTATCACCGGCATCATACCAAATATAGCGGTAAATGAGTACGGGTTTGAATTTATTGCACTGGGTGTATTGATGTACTTTTTAAAAGAAAAGAAAGAAGCATTCTGTGCCATGTATACGCTATTCTGTATCTATCAGTTCAGTATCGAGATGCTGAATGGAGGGACTGCAGTTCAATGCTTTATGATATTTGCGCTGCCCCTTATGCTGCACTATAATCACCAGAAAGGGCGCAGCATGAAGTACTTTTTCTACTTCTTCTATCCTGCCCATTCCTTTCTGCTGTTTTACCTGGCCGATTACGTCTTTTAAGTCGCTTGTGTGGCATTTACTGGAAACCTGAAGGCAAAATGATCATATAATTTGAACTGTACACAAATAAGAGCTTGAAAAACATAGGTAAATCGCTTAAAATATGATATACTTATACCCGAAGGGCACACCGTAATTCATGCCCTGCGGGTGGGTCTGCGGCTAAGCCGCAGAATAAGGTATATTATTTACTGAACTTCTTTGATATTAGTAAGAAAAGTTCCGGGATTTTATCCAGAGGAATAAGGAGGCTTTATCTATGAAAAAACTAGATATTTTCAAAACAATTCAACTGATCATCTACGTCTTTCTAACCGGTTTCTGCATTTACAAGATCATGATGGACCCTGAGGTATATCAATATATTGCCACGAACCCATCCATCCGTCTTATATGCGGGCTGTTATGGGCGGTTTTGGGATTGTCATTCCTGTTCCTTTTCCTTGACTTTAACTTCTTCTCTTCATTTAAGAGAGACTATCGGGATCTAGATTTTGCAGTACATTCTGACCCCCTTTCCGGTATTCCGAACCGGTTCAGCTGCGATGCACTGATTGAAAAGTATCTGGATCAGCCTCTGCCGCCAGATATAGGCTGCATCATGTTTGATCTTACAAATATCAGCGAAATCAACCGTCTGTACGGACATGCAGAAGGAAATGCTCTTATAAAAGATTTCTCCAACATCCTTAAAATGGCCTCTGTCGACCTGTGTTTTATCGGCCGTAATGGAGGAAACAAATTTATGGCTTTGTTTGAGAATGGCAGTAATGAGAAACTCGATAATTTCCTGGAACGTATTCACACAAAGGTGGACTCACACAATTCAGGTTCCGGGACCCATCCTATCACCTACAAATACGGTCGTGCCTTTCATGAAGGAAGCAAAACCGGCACAATCACAGACCTGATTGCACTTGCAAATAAGAGAATTAACAACGCTTAAATACATAATGTTGCGGGACAAAAAATGGGAAGTAGGTGTAATAGATGGCAGAATTAGATTATGATTATATATCGACCTTAGTCAGCCGTGCCCGAACCGGTGACAGTGATGCATTCGCTGAATTGTATGCTGCCACTTACCAAAAAGAATACCGATTTGCATTTAATTATCTGAAGGATGAATATCTGGCGCAGGATGCCCTTCAGGAGACTTATATTCTGGCTCTCAAGAATCTGTATACGCTCCGGGATTCGAAGCTTTTTATTTCCTGGCTCAATCAGATTAATTTCCGGATATGTTTTAATATGCAGCGAAAACAGCATCGCTTTGACAGAGAACTTTCCGGATATGATGATGAGAATATGAAGGGAAATATTCATCCGGTGAAGCATTTGTCCAATCCGGAGGATCAGGTTGTCAGGGTTGATGAGCAGGAATATATCATGAAAAAGATACTGGATCTGTCTTTTACCGAATCACAGGCCATTATTATGAAGTATTATCAGAATATGAAGCTTGAAGATATCGCTGATGTGATGGACGTCAGTAAAAGTACTGTAAAGCGTTATCTGAACAACGGACGTACAAAACTGGCGCAGACACTGAAGCGTTAAGGAGGTGAGTTTTCCCAATGTTGACAGACAAATTAAAAAAGCCAAAAGGGCCTGAACTGGACGAATCCACTGCCAGCCAGATGCTTGAAAATATATTTGATGCATGTGAGGTAGAACCCAATACCGTTCCGCTTTCCGTGCTGACTTCTTACAGCAATTACCGACGGGAGCGCTTTCTTCTCCAGAAAGTTCTTCTGGTATTTATTCTGTTGTTTTTCTGCCTTGTCCCTTTACTTTTCATTGCTCCTGATATCAATCTGAACCTCAAGGATCAGGGAACCAACGGCAAACCCGCGTATGAACTTGTCGTAGATACTTTTATACCGGTCAGCAGGATCACTGCCACTATTGGAGGCAGCAATGTCCCGGTCTATGAGGTGGCCGACAAGACCTATTCCATTGAGCCTGCACTCAACGGTACTATGACCGTAACCGTCACATTGAAAAACCGCCAGTTTGCTTCCGTAACCTGTGAGGTGAGCGGGGTGGATACTGTTTCCCCAGTGGTACTCTCAGATAAGATGGTGGGAGACCAGATCTATCTGTATCTCTCGGATCCGGACTCAGGTGTGGACTATGATAATATCTCCGCCATAGATATTGACGGAAAAGAAGTGGAACCAGTCTCCTTTGATGAGAAGGGCAATTATATCATATTTGATTATCCTGAAAAATCATTGAATATCTATGTGCCGGACAAGGCCGGCAAAACACTTCATCTGATTTTGACAGTTAAATAAAAACAGAACCCTGAGAGGAGGCCTGATGTAATGAAAAAGAGTTCACGTTTATTAAGTGCATTTTTGCTCATTATGATAGGGGCCTCCTCTTTTACCGGCTGTTCCAAAGAAAGCGGAGATATCTCAAGTGCCTCGGCTGCAACCGGGAAAAAAAGAGAGAGTGCGCTCCAGATTCTGGTACCACAGGCATCAGGATCCACCGTTTATGGAAATGAAATCGTTTCTATTGATGCTTCCAATACAGCAGAGGGCTATGTCATGGTACAGTATAGCGGCAGTGCTGCAAAGATTAAACTGCAGATTACTATACCGGACCAAACCGTATATACCTTCACGCTGACAGGCGGCTCCTATGAAACCTTTCCACTTACAGGAGGAAACGGTACCTATCACCTGGATATTCTGGAGAACGTCCAGGATGATCTTTATGCACTTGCATTTTCCCAGGATATGGATGTAAATATCAGCGATGAATTCAAACCGTTCCTGTATCCCAACCAGTATGTATGGTTTACAGAGGATTCCCAGGCTGTCAAACTGGGGCGTGAACTTTCCGACAAGTCCTTGGATGACCTCAGTTATGTACAAAACGTGTATCACTATGTCATTGAAAATATTGTATATGATGATAAAAAAGCAGAAAATATTCCGACAGACTATCTGCCCAATCTGGACCAGACTCTGACGGATAAGACGGGCATCTGTTTCGACTACGCCTCGCTGATGGCGGCCATGCTCCGCTCTCAGTCGGTTCCCACCCGGTTGGAAGTCGGATATTCCGGGGAGGCGTACCACGCGTGGGTAAGTGTTTACCTGAAAGAAAAAGGATGGGTTGACAAGATTATTGAATTTGACGGCAAGAACTGGTCCCTGATAGATCCGACTCTGGCCGCTAATAACAGCCGGAAAGCAGTCGGCAAGTATATTGGTGACGGAAGCCATTACACAGTAAAGTATTCCTATTAGGAAATATATTTTATTAGAAAATAACGGAGGGCACACTATGGAGAAGCAAGTTCAGGGAAAACCATTTACAAATATGGAGGTTTCTTCCTTCTGCGGGCAGATTGCCCTGATATTAAAGTCGGGTATCTCCTCCCTGGAAGGTATCACAATTATGCTGGAGGATGCTTCTTCGGCAGATGAAAAGGACATATTACAGGCAGTTCTCGAATATATGCAGGAAACCGGCAGTATGTACCAGGCATTGGAGAAAACAGGCCTTTTCCCGTCTTATATGCTCCACATGATTCAGATCGGGGAGGAAACGGGTACTCTGGATGAAGTTATGTCCGCTCTGAGCGAGCATTATGACCGGGAGGACTCCATAGCAAAGAGTATTAAGAATGCCGTAACCTATCCGCTTATTATGGCAGGAATGATGGTCGTGGTCATCATCGTTCTCCTTGTAAAAGTAATGCCGATCTTTAATCAGGTATTTATCCAGCTCGGCACCGAGATGACCGGATTTTCCCGGACCCTTATGGGAATTGGCAATGCCATCAACCGCTATTCTATTGTTTTTATCGTAATTCTGGCCGTGATTGTGGGTCTGCTTTTATACGGAACCAGGACCGTCCGCGGAAAGCAGATATTCCGCAATATTGGTTATAAATTCAAGTTCACCCGCATCATTTACGAAGAAATCGCTGCCTGCCGCTTTGCCAGTGGTATGGCGCTCACCCTTAGCAGCGGCCTGAATCCGGAACGCAGCATGGAACTGGTCAGTGCCCTGAACGACGATGTGCATTTCCAGAAAAAAATTGACGCCTGCCGGGATCTTATGAATGAGGGCAAAGATCTGTCAGAGGCGCTGCACGGCACGGGCATCTTAACCGGGATGTACGCCAGGATGGCTTCCATCGGCGCAAAAACCGGTTCTATGGACCAGGTTATGGACAAAATTGCAGGACTTTATCAGGATGATATCGACACCCGGATGAATAACGGCCTGGCTGTGCTGGAGCCCACACTGGTTATTTCACTGTCCCTGATCGTTGGCGTCATTTTATTGTCTGTCATGCTCCCCCTTATGGGAATCATGTCCAGCATTTAAGCGGAGGTTATTATGGCACGTTTTCAATATCAGAAAAAACAGCATATTTATCGGAAGTTTATCATTTCAGTCTGTGTTTTTCTGCTGATTGTGCTTCTTTTTTATCAGGGCATTGAATCTCTGTCCTCCGGCTCCGTGCGCCGGCAGAAGGAAAGCCTGGAAAATGCGCTGAACCGTAGTATCACCTATTGCTACGCCGTGGAAGGCAGTTACCCGGAGAGCCTGGAATATCTGAAAGAGCATTATGGAATTACATATGATGAAGACAGATTTTTCGTTGATTATAAGATCATCGGCGCCAATATCCTGCCCGATGTGACCATCATACAGAAAGGAGACTGACTATGCGTTTTCGCACCCAAAAGAACCACATGATTGACTATTTATTTCCAGTGGCGCTGTTCTTTGTGTTTGCGGTGTCTGCACTGACAGTCATCCTCCTGGCCACCAATATATACCGCTCAGCGACCGAACATTCGTCCCTGAATTATACAGCGGGCACTTCGCTGTCCTATATCAGTGAAAAGATACATCAGAGCGATGAAAACGGAAGTATTTCGATCGGGACATTTGACGGGCTGGATGCCCTTATCCTGGAGCAGGAATATGACGGTACATCCTATTTTACCTATATTTATACCGATGAAAATGAATTAAAGGAATTATTCGTAAAGGAAGGCGTACAGGCCGATGCCTCTTCGGGCAGACCGATCCTCCAGGTAAAGTCTTTTGAGATGGAACCCGTCAGTGACCATACCTTCCGCTTCACATGTACGGATGAGACAGGGCAGAATGCCTCATCCATCGTAAGCACGAGAAGTTCTAAAGCGCAGTAATACACAGTAAAGGAGAGTACTATGACACGCAGAAACCGGGCAAAATCTTCCAGTCTGTTCCTCTTGGAGCTGATTCTTGCAATCTTGTTTTTCTCAATTGCAAGTGCTGTTTGTGTACAGTTTTTTGTAAAATCTCATCTGCTCAGCCAGGAATCGCGTGAACTGGAGGTTTCTGCCAATGAGGTTTCCAGTGTGGCGGAGCTCATCAATGCCTCTTCCAGTAAACGGTCTGCAATTGATTTGATCTGCTCTGAATATCCCGATACAGAAACCTCAGATACAGACGAGGTGAGTGTTTACTATGACGAAGACTTTTCTCATTCTGCACAAAAGGACGCTGTTTACACGCTTAAGATCGCATTTACTCAGGAAGCTTTTATGCTGAACGCCAGGATGAGTATGCAGAAACTAAAGGACGGGAAGAACATCTATTCACTGGATATCTCCCACCATCTTCAAAGGGGGTTGAATCATGAATACGAATAAAAAGCATCCCCCCGTTATCAATATCGGCTCCTCCTCACTGCTGGTCATCTTTCTGGTACTTTGCCTGGTGACATTTGCAACACTGTCCCTTTCCAGCGCCCGCAGTGATTACAACTTCAGCAGCCGGCTGGCAGAGCGAAAAACAGAATATTACGCAGCTTCCAGCCAGGCAGAGGAGGTATTGGATCAGATTGATACGATTCTTGCAGAAACTTACAAGGATTCCCATGGGACCTATTATTCCGCAGCCGAAAAGAAACTTTCCGGCCTGACCCTTGACGGAGATTCCGGGGCGATTACGCTGGATGTTAAGATTTCAACAGAAAAACCCTCTGTGTCCTATCAAGTGCCTGTCAATGACAAACAATTCTTATCCGTGAATCTGGAGCTGCTGCCCGCAGGCAGTCATAATAACGGCTTTTACAGGATCACACAGTGGAAAGTCATGTCTGACACAGAATGGAACGGAGACAATACTTTAAAATTAATCCAATAGACCGCTGTTTGAGACAGCCGCACAGGTGGAATCATATAGAGGAGCACTCTATTACAGAACTATAGAAGGAGAATGGATATATGGACGCAAAATCAATACTGGAGCAGGCTGTCGCTGATGGGGCATCCGATATTTTTATTGTAGCCGGGCTGCCTGTTTCCTGCAGAAAGAACGGCGTTATCAGCCGGGAATATGAAAACAGGCTGCTCCCCCCGGATACGGAAACTCTTCTGGTGGAAATCTACCGTCTGGCAGATAACCGGGATATCAGCCAGCTTCACAAACATGGGGACGATGACTTTTCTTTCGCCATCCAGGGTGTCTCCCGTTTCCGTGTCAGCGCTTATAAACAAAGGGGAGCTCTTTCCGCGGTTATCCGTGTCATTACATTTAACCTGCCGGATCCAAAAGAACTTGGGCTCCCGGATTATATCATGCAGCTTGGAAACAGCGGCAAAGGCATGGTACTTGTCACCGGTCCCGCCGGAAGCGGTAAGTCTACCACGCTTGCCTGTATCATAGACCAGATTAACAAGACAAGGGATGAGCATATCATCACCCTGGAGGACCCGCTGGAGTTCCTGCACCGCCACAACCGCAGCATTGTAAGCCAGCGTGAGATCAATGTAGATACCGATAATTATGTAACCGCCCTGCGCGCTGCGCTGCGCCAGAGCCCCGATGTCATCCTGCTGGGAGAAATGCGCGACTATGAAACAATCAACGTAGCCATGACCGCCGCAGAAACAGGGCATCTGCTCTTCTCCACCCTGCACACCATCGGAGCCGCCAATACCATCGACCGTATTATCGATGTATTTCCGTCGAATCAGCAGCGGCAGATCGCAGTACAGCTCTCCATGGTGCTCAATGCCGTCGTTTCACAGCAGCTGGTTCCTACAGTAGATGGAAAAGTGACCCCCGCATTCGAGATCATGACCGTCACACCGGCCATCCGGAATATGATCCGTGATAATAAGGTACACCAGATTGACGGGATTATTTATTCCTCTGTTAAGGAAGAGATGGTTTCAATGGATACCAGTCTGCTGAAGCTTTATAAAGACGGAAAGATCTCCAGAGATGTTGCAATGACTTATGCAACAAATCCGGAGATGCTGGGGAAGAAATTATGAGAACACAATGATTTCCGGATGAAAATAAGACGTGTATCGCTGCTAAAGAACACGTCTTATTTGTATTGATGATTCAGTAATTAAAATGCCAGTGATTATTTGCCCCCATCTGTCTGCGGGCTTATTTTTTTGTTTTCTGCAGCCAGTTTTTCTTTCACACTGGCCGAACCAAAATGTGTAGCCCCCAGCAATACGAATATCTCATGTGCCAGAACAGGAAATGCTGACAGGATAATCAGGGATATCCATTCACCGAAGGACAGGGCGGTTGTACCGAACATGGCAGTAAGATACGGCACTTCGGTTACTGCGGCCTGCAGGATGAAACCCACTCCAAAAGAAGCAAGCATCACTACATTAAAGTCTCTTTTCCTTGAAAATACAGAAGTATGTATATCCTTCATTCCCAGTGCATGGAACAGCTCAGACATTCCCAGTACGGTGAAAGCATAAGTCTGCGCTCTGGCCAGCACATCTGTATCGGCAAATACGGCCGAGATATTGGCCAGGGTAAATACCTTCTGCTGGGATGCCAGTATATCCCAGGGGACCTTCAGGAATGCGGTCAGGCTTATGGCCGCGATCAGGCAGCCGTAAAAGATGGTGCAGGCGGTTCCCCCGTGGGAAAATAAGCCTTCGTTTGCCTTTCTCGGCGGCATTTTCATCAAAGCTTCCTTATCGTTTTTATCTACCCCCAGCGCCAGTGCCGGCAGAGAGTCCGTAATCAGGTTTACCCAAAGAATATGGCTGGCCTTCAAAGGGGACGCCATTCCCAGTATCACTGCGGTAAACATTGTAATGATTTCACCAAAATTTGAGGACAGAAGAAACAAAACAGTTTTCCTGATGTTCTCATAAATACTTCGTCCTTCTTCGATGGCCTTTTCAATCGTAGCAAAATTGTCATCCGTCAGAATCATGTCTGCCGCATTTTTTGCCACATCGGTCCCTGTGACTCCCATAGCGATTCCAATGTCTGCCATTCGCAGGGAGGGGGCGTCATTCACACCGTCACCGGTCATGGCGGCAATGTTTCCGGTTTCTTTCAGTAATTTGACGATCCGCACCTTATGCTCCGGGGATACCCTGGCAAATACACTGGTTCTCTTTAATTTTTCTTTTAACTGGGCATCGGATGCCTTTTCCAGCTCCTCACCTGTCATACATTCGTCCATCTTCTTTGCGATTCCAAGTTCTCTTGCAATTGCAAATGCGGTGTCTATATGATCTCCGGTTATCATAATGGTACGCACAGATGCCTCTTTAAACCGCTCTACCGCCGCCTTGGCCTCCGGCCTGACAGGATCGATCATCCCAGCCAGCCCGACAAAGGTCATGTCCTGTTCCTTTACTTCCTTCTCGCCCTTCCTTACCGCTACTGCCAGTACACGCAGCGCCTGAGCGGAGAAGTCATCTACTGCCTGACGTATCTGTCTTCGGTGGGAATCTGTCAAAGACTGTACTTTCCCATTGATCAGAATTTTGCTGCACCTTCCTAGAATAACCTCTGGTGCACCTTTTGTGTAAGCCTTGAACCCCTGCGTGCTCTGGTGAACCGTTGTCATCATCTTGCGCTGGGAATCAAAAGCCTTTTCGTTCACTCTTGGCATTCTGGACTCCAGCGACTCTTTTTGGGAGCGTCCATCAGACGATGCCTCCCCCCTGGACCGGTATCCCTGGGCAAAACGGAGCAGTGCAAGCTCGGTCGGGTCTCCCAGTTCCTCCTTCCCCGTTATGACCGCATCGTTGCAGAGCGCCATCCCTTCTACGAATTCTTCCGGCATATTCGGTGCCGGCTGGCTGCTCTTGTAAACATTTTGATTTACAAAATATCTTGTAACTGTCATTTTATTCTGGGTCAGCGTACCGGTTTTATCCGAGCAGACCACATTGACCGCCCCCAGGGTCTCAACAGACGGAAGCTTTCTTACAATTGTGTTTACCCTGACCATCTTCGAAACACTGAGCGCCAGGACAATAGTCACGATCGCAGGAAGTCCCTCAGGCACGGCAGCTACGGCCAGGGAAATGGCGGTAATCAGCATTTCCAGAATGTTGCGTTTCTGTAAGACCGCAATGGCGAACAGGGCGGCACAGAGAAGAACCGATACAATACTGAGCATCTTTCCTAACCCTGCCAGCTTCTTCTGCAGCGGGGTAAACTCTTTGGGGACATCGCTGATGATCGCAGCGATCTTCCCGATTTCGGTGCCCATACCTGCCGCTATGACAACGCCTTCCCCTCTTCCGCTTGTCACCAGGGTGGACATAAACGCTTCATTCTTTCTGTCTCCCACGGGCAGTGATTTTGCCGCCTGGAAGGCCGCATCTTTATTGACGGGCAGCGATTCCCCTGTCAGGGCCGACTCCTCCACCTTCAGGTTCCATGTCTTAACAAGCCGCAGATCCGCAGCCACCTGGGCGCCCGCCTCCAGAAGGACAACGTCCCCCTTAACCAGCTGGGGAGCCGGGATTTCCCGTATGACACCATCTCTTCTCACCACAGCCCTGGGGCTTGTCAGCTTTTTAAGCGATTCCAGCGCCTTTTGGGCCTTGCCTTCCTGTATTACACCTACCGTCGCATTTACTACAATTACAATAGCGATAATAATTGCATCGCTCACTTCTTTCAGCAGAAAGGATACAAGAGCCGCCACAAGGAGCACACAGATGAGCGGGTCGTTCAGCTGCTCCAGAAAAGACTCCACGGCGGTCTTCTTTCTTCCTTCTTTCAGAACATTTGGGCCATCTTCCCCAAGCCGTCTTGCTGCCTCCGCCTCCGACAGGCCCTTTTCCCGGTCTGTATGCAGCATATCTGATATCTCATGTAGTGACTTTTCCTCAAACAAAATACCCTCTCCTTTCACGCTTGTACAATACATTAGTACTGTATATTATGCTTGAAAGAAGAGGATTAGTCCTTTTTCTAATATATGATTATAATGAGTTTTCTTCCCCGCTCCCCAGATCGGTTCAGGTATATTTCCTGACCCGCAGCTCCACCCCTATAGATTCCGCAAGTTCCCTGCTTGCTTTGATGTCCTCCTCCGAAAGCACATCTACAACGGTCATTTTAACCTGTGGTATCATTTTCTCACACTCTGCTGCAAAATCCAGCATAGCTTCAAAGGCATTTTCAAACTTCGGCCGGGTGACTCTGGTATACTCTTCTTTAGTGGGTGCATTCAGGCTGATCGAAACAGCATCTGTCACCTTCGCCAGCGTTGGAACGATATCTTTACCATGATACAGATTCCCCAGGCCGTTTGTATTGACCCGTACCGTAACGCCATATTTTTCTTTGGCGTATTCTGCCGACTTTACCAGATTCTCAAGTGCACAGGTCGGTTCTCCGTACCCGCAGTATACCAGCTCGTTGTATCCGTTAAAATCAAACGCATCCATCGCCGCAATAATTTCTTCCAGGGTGGGGTCCACTTTATGCCACAGCGTCTCTGCATCCCCGACTCCGTTCTCATGGCTGCGGATGCAGAATTCGCACCGGCAGTCACATAAATTTGTAATATTCGCGTAAACCTGATTTTTGTAGGTATATAAAATATCAGCCATTTCTTCTTCCTCTTTTCAAATCCCTTTATTTAAACCCTTCCGAATCATTCTCTGTCCATCAGCACAAATGCAGCATTTTCTGCGTCTTATCCTTTACCCGTGCTTTATCCATTGCCGCCGCCAGTGCAAGGAAGATCACTGCACTTCCGCCGGACTGTACTGCGCTTCCCGCCAGTGATGCCAGAGGCGCCACAAAAGATCCGAACAGAATTCCCTCGGCCAGATAATATCCTGCTGCCGAGATCACCGCTGCAATAAAAGGAGCCGCAATATTTCTGGGAGCCATGATCCTGCCCTCCCGGCTTGTAAAAGGCAGTGTGATCAGCATTTTAATGATGATCGTGGCGGGTGCCCACATAGGCGCTGTCAGCAGATCCGCCAGCCCCCCGCCGATAGCTGCAGCAGCCAGTGCATACGGCCTGGGAAGAAATACCGCGCTCAGATAAATCAGTGCATCCCCGAAATGGATATATCCGCCGTTTGCTCCGTATGGGATATGACAGATATAGGCCGTCATAATTGTAATCATAGCTGCAAACAGGCCCGTTGCCGTGATTTTAGATGTGTTGTTCCTCATGTGTCCCACTCTCCTTTTCTTTATGAATGCTGTCCCGGAAGCAGCATGCCGAGATACTGTTCGTAATCCACGCCGTCATTGCGTGGAATGCCTTCCCTCACCGAATCCGTAATTGCACGTTCTATAAAGGCCCCTGCAAGTTCTATGCTTTTGGATATCTCATCCCCCCTCGCCAGCCCGGCCGCAACAACGGATGCAAATAGATCCCCCGTCCCGGAATAACTTCCTCCTATATATGGAAATGCAGAAAAACTGCTCTTACCTGCATTAACCGCCAGATTCCCCATCTTCTCAATGCCATCCTCCGCATCCCGAAAATGGATTCCCGTCACTACTACGTTCTTCGGCCCTCTCCTCATCAGATTAGCCGCCATCTGCTCAACTGCAACGAGAAGATGTTTCTCATCGGTCATTTCCCGGATCATCCTGAAGTCTGTATCCGTCAGGAGGCAGAGTTCTGTCAGATTTGGTGTCACTACATCGGCCTGAAATGCCAGCTCCTTCATCAGGCTGCACAGCCTTTCTGTAAACATGGTATATACATTTCCGTTGTCTCCCATTACCGGGTCCACAAGAAGAAATGTCTTTTTGTTCCGGAATGTATCCAGAAATTCGAAAATATTCTCGATCTGGCGTTCGCTGGCTACAAACCCTGTATAAATTCCATCGAACCGGGCATCCATCTTTTCCCATTCCCGCCGGAAATGCTGCATCTTATCTGTATAGTCATCACAATAATAACTGGGATACCCGGTCTGCGCGCTCAGGACCGCGGTAGGCAGCGGACATGGCTGGACTCCCATAACCGATATAACAGAGATGGCGGCCGTCAGGGAGCACCGTCCAAACCCGGATAAATCATTGATGACTGCAATTTTCTTTGTCATAAATATTTCCTCATTTCTCATATCACAGAGCTGTTTTTTACTGCCCCGCACGAGGCGTTGTCCCCCGCCGCACAGCCTCCGTCAGAATAACGTTCTGCCGCCGAAGTGCCGATATGCTTTATTATCACTTGCATGCCATGATATCACAAAACTGGTTTAGCCTAAATGTCCAGTTATATATCTTTTAACCAGACCAGTTGAATTTGTGCCTGTAGCAGCCGCATCGCGGCGTGTGCATCCCCCGGAGGATTTTTATGATATAGGGAATTCCAGAGGAATTCCCTATATCATAAAAAAAGGCTCTTCCGACATACCAGATACCGGATTCAATCCGTTCCTGCGTCGAAAGAGCCTCATTCACAATGCACTCAATTTACTGTAATTCTTACCTTATTCTTCATTTTCCGAAAAATGTTCTCATATCCCGTCCCGGGATTCTGCCATCTTGCCTATTCTGCTTTTGGATACTCCGTACAAAGCAGGCGGTAAGGCTTTTCATCTTCCTCAATCTCAGGAAAACGTCCGATTGGTGCATAAAAGCAATTATCATGCTCATCATCATTACACATGGAGACTTCTCCCAATAATACGGCCCCGCCAGTCTCCGGTACAATGAAATCATGATACATATATGGAGTAATTGTAATACTCTCCCCTGGCTTTAAGCAAACCTTGGTTCCCGCCGGAACCACTTCTGTCTTTCCGTCTTTATGTACAGCAACATCTGTGTCCAGCATGGTTTTATCTTCTGCGCCATTGTACACAGTGATATAAATATCATTTCCACCGCGGTTTATAATGTCTTCCATCTTGTTCCAGTGATAGTGCATCGGAGACGTCTGTCCCTCATACAGCATCAGAAGCTTTTCCGCATATGTCTTTGGATATTTGTCCGGCATCTTCTGATTCCCGTTACGAATCGTAAGAAGGGAGAATCCTACTTTATCAAAATTATCCAGTCCATAATCTGTAATATCCCATCCCAGACAGTTGTCACGGACTTCATCGTATTCGTGCCCGATGCCTTTCCATTCCTCCGGGGTCAGTTTTGCAAATGGCGGGATTTCAAATCTGTGTTCTTCAATCAGTGCTTCCATGTCCTTAATAACTTCGTTGATTCTTGAGCGTTTCATACTATAACCCATCCTTTCTTATATCCAAATAGCAGGGCACACTGTCCCTGCTATCCGCTTCTTTACCTGCAGTAAGCTTATAACTTATACTCAGATAAAATCGTCTCCGGCCTGTCTGCCTGTTTCGTCTGAATCCATTCCTCATTCGTAACAAAATTCAAAAGTGCATCAATGGTAGCCATCACGTTTGTCTGCGCATAATCTTTATAATAGTTAAAGGCCTCGTCTTTCCCGCTGGACAGCAGCACGTAATCGGCGAGTTCCGATACCGGTGACTGTACATGATCTGTAATGGCAATCGTCTTAAGTCCCTTGTCTTTGGCCAGTTCCAATCCCAGAACCACTGGCTTTGACGTACCCGACTTGGATATTGCCACTACGATATCCTCCGGCTCCGCGAGATTGACATGGTTCATAAAAAATTCCGCGGATGATCCATAAGTGCTTCTTATTC
Organism: Faecalicatena fissicatena; assembly: GCA_001028025.1. Taxonomy (GTDB): domain Bacteria; phylum Bacillota; class Clostridia; order Lachnospirales; family Lachnospiraceae; genus Faecalicatena; species Faecalicatena fissicatena_A. Next base: position 90,099 of record LDAQ01000062.1, read on the forward strand.
CAAGCCTTCCCAGCCTGAATCCCATGTACTGTGATACCGAGCACGTATTACCGATGGCTATGATATGTGCCTGTTTACATATCTTCAAAAGATTCACGCAATTCCACATGACTTCAGGATCTATTCTTCTGCCGATCCCAATCAACATTTCTGCATAGTCATGAAACACCTTTGCAATCGCCCCGGTGTTCTTCGGAATCACCATACCCTCATACTGCTTCTTTCCCAAATCTCTTGCAAGCGTAATCCGAAACTGATAATATCCCGTATATCCAATATGGTGGCACATGCGCACAATCGTAGCATCGCTTACACCGCTCTGCTTTGCCAGCTCCGAAACATTGGAGTCCACTGTTTTCTGTGGATTCTGCAAAACAAAATCTGCTACTTTTTTCTCTGCCGCAAATATTTCCTCGTACTTTTCTTTAATAACGTCAAGTACTTCCCTCTGTAATATATTATCATTCTTCAAGGCTCTCTACTCCAAACAGTTTTTATCATAAATCCATCTTGAATCACTTAATATTATAGTATCATATATGCCATCCTCTGTCACCAATAATCCGCAGTTTACCGCGGATTCGCCCAAGGGGCACGTGGTACGGGATGCCCCTTTTTGTCATCTCTTTTTCTTATCTTCCTGCCGTTTAAAAATGGCAAAGTGTCTTCATGCGCTCCTCTAAGTATGGCTGTAATTTAGCCTGAACGTACTCCGGCAGATTGATAATCTTAACGGGATCCGGATTATCCGTATTTTCCAGAGAAAAGGCTGCCACTGCGTCGTAATATCTTCCTAAAAATTCCGTGCCCAAATTGAATTTATTGATTCCCTTTGAAAATGCTGTCAGTAACTGATCGTCCGGTATACCGCTGCCGCCGTGAAGCACCAGAGATACATCCGTTGCCGCGTGGATCTCCTCAAGACGCGGAATATCCAGATGCGGAGTATCTTGATATTCACCATGTGCATTTCCGATAGAAACTGCCAGGGAATTCACCCCCGTCTCTCTGCAGAATTTTTCTGCGGCATCTGCCTTAGTATACAGATCTTCCCTGGCGTTATCGGAATCTGCTGCCGCTCCAACGTGGCCGATCTCGCCCTCTACACACACGCCCCAATCGCGGGTCTTAAGAACCACCTCTCTGGTCAGTGCAATATTGGTATCCAGATCATTCATTGACCCGTCAATCATAACAGATTCAAATCCCGCTCCTATGGTTGTCATAATCGCGTCATAAGTAAAATCATGGTCCGCATGCAGTCCAATCGGAACTTTCACTTCATTTGCCAGTTCTTTTACCATGGCTGCATAACTTGCAAACCCGGTTGTATGCTGAACTGTAACATGCTCCGGGTACAGCATCACCATTGCGGGTGTATTCGTGGCCTCTGCTGCGTATACGACGGATCTTGCCATCGTATAATCCATACAGATGAATGAGATTACCGAAGTATTGCTCTCTTTCGCCATTTTTAATATGTTTTGTGTTTTTTCATACATTGTGTTCTCTCCTTCATATGATGTCTGATTGTTGCTATCCACGTCCCAGGGCCGTGCATAGAAGCGTCTATTCTTCTCTGCTCTCCTTCAGCAGTCCCGGCAGAAGTCCACCCGCAAAAGAATCACCCAGACCGACTACTGTTGGTTTCTCTACATGGCTTAAATCCTTACACGGGATACAATAAATCTTATCTCCCAGCATCTCACTCATTTTTTCGCAGAATGATATGCTGTCTGTTTTGTCGGGTATATCTTTTGTCTGTGCATAGTCTTCCAAAGTAAAGTTATCCCCGATCCGGAAGCGTGTTGCCGCCATTGTGACCCCGCCCTCCAGAGATGCTTTCATCATGCCTGCATCTACTCCATAGACCAGTGCCCATGCGGCAGAATGCACCAGAATCAACCTGATGCCCGTATTGTCATAAACATATTTCACGGCCTCCACCACTGCATGTGGGTCAAGTATATCAATGGATTTACCGATGTACTGCTGCAGTTCGTCTTCATTCATGCTTAACACATCGATTTGGGGTGCCAGCTGTTCGTGAACGCAGCTGCGGGCTTCTTTCTTAACATAGCATCCGTCTTCCATAACCACAACCGCATCCGCCGGCAGATAAGCCAGCAATGACTTTGTCTTTTCCATCCTGTCTTTCAGCACGTCTAAATCCAGCATTTCAGAAAATGATCCCAACAAAAACACTTCACATCCGCCAATCATTTTTCCGAATTCATCGGGCAGGACAGGCATATTCAGACTGTCTGCATCCCGTGAGATCAATACCCTGTTTTCTCTGGGTGTGATAAAATCAATGTCATTCGCATGGATCCTCACTCCCTTTAAGCATTGCAGAACAACGTGCGGGAATATCTCATTCTGCTCCGGCCCTACCCCGGGCAGAACCCGGACACTTGACGGCATCAACCGTTTCACATGCTCATTATAACAGCTGGTTTGCAGCACGCTGGGATAGCCCAGGCGATCCAAAATAATAGCGGCACGGGTAGGCGTTCCTCCCAAAGTCACTTCATACTCAAAATGATTCGCAAACTCAACGCACATCTCGGGCGTGTCAGGGACCATCTCACATCCGATACCAGCCTGCAAATGTGCAAGACTCATAATCCAAATTGCGCGTTCTGAATCAACATCAATATCCATTCTCAGCTCATCTGCATGGATATCAAATGCCTTTATCTGTTCTTCTATAACCTGCGTATCCCATTTCAGTTCATAATCTACGCATGTATGAAAGCCCAGTGCAATTCTCTCATTCATTCTGCGGTCTCCTTCAGTTATATGGAATAGAGTTCCTAGTAAAGTGATGCTTTTCCTGCTGCCTGGAATAGTTCAATCTTATCAAAAGCAACTACTTTCATTGCTTCTACACAGATCGGCTGAATCTGGTTTGGCTCACGGAGAGATGCATCCTGAAGAACTTCTCGCATTTTCTCATAGTAAGCCGCTTTGATGTCGCTGGAAATGTTTATCTTGTTTACGCCATGCTCTACAGATTTTGCAATTTCTGAATCTTTGTTAGAAGATCCGCCATGAAGTACAAGCGGTGCATCCACAACTTTTTTAATTTCATCCAGAATGTCAATGCGAAGTTCCGGTTTCATGTCTTTTGGATAAATACCGTGGCAGGTTCCGATTGCAATTGCCAGACAGTCAATACCAGTTTTCTCAATGAAATCTTTTGCCTGCATTGGATCTGTATATAAGATTTCATCGGGTGCCGTTGTTTCTACGGAATCTGTATTTCCGATTGTTCCAAGCTCACCCTCTACTGATACATTCACTGCATGTGCAGCCTCACATACCTTCTGGCATGTTGCCACATTTCCTTCATATGGCTGGCTGGAGGCATCAATCATAACGGAGGTGAATCCTGCGCGGATTGCCGTAATCACCTGTTCAAAAGTTCCGCCGTGATCCAGATGAATCACTGCAGGTACAGAAGAATTATGAATTCTCTCAACGATCCCCTTCACCATCTCAGTTGTAATATGGCTTAATTCATCCGGATGAATTGCAATAATCACAGGCGCATTTTTTTCTTCAGATGCCTCCATGATCCCATTAAACATATTATAATCACTAATGTTAAATGCAGGTACCGCAAAGTTGTTCTCATTCGCAACAGCAAGTAATTCTTTCATGTTCATTAACATAATCATTCTCCTCTTTTCTTTAAAATTAAAATATATATACTGTTCCGCAGCTCCGCTGCAGACCGCCCGCAGGGTACGGGGTACCCTTTGGGTATACCTATTTTCCTTTAGCCCTTTACACCGCCGGAAGACATACCGGCTATAAAGTATTTCTGGAAAAAGATAAACAAAATCAGTACAGGAATGGAGCCCAGCACACTCATCGCCATCATCTGGCTCCAGTCATATCCATGCTGTCCCATCAATAAGTTGATCCCAATCGGTACTGTACGCATATTGTTTGTCTGTGTCAAAGCCAGTGCGAACAGATACTCGTTCCATGCCTGCATAAAAGTGTACATACCTACAGAAACCATTCCCGGTATTGATATCGGCACTAATACAGACCAAAGCGCTTTCCATCTGGAACCGCCATCAATCATAACGGCTTCATCCAGTTCCCTGGACAGTGTATTAAAATAACCTGTCATCATTAAGATACAATACGGCAGCGTTGTAATCAGATAGGTAAGAATCAATGCAAAATATGTATTAAACAGTCTCATAGCAACAATCAGGCCCATGTACGGAATCAGCAGTACAATCGGCGGAATTGCCTGTACACTGACAATCAGAGAATTAAAAATGCCTTTCCCCGGAAAGTCAAATCTGCTGAATGCATATGCTGCAAGTATACCAACAAACAACGTCAGTAATACGACACACACTGCTACTATATAACTGTTGATAAAGTATCGTACCTTTGAAGAATCCGTCAGCACCGCGATGTATGACGATAAACTGGCTGTCTTATCAAAAAATTTGGGCGGCCATGCGAAAATGGCCGAATTCGCTTTTAGTGAAGAGCAAATCATCCAAAATATTGGAAATGCTGAGAATAAACCACCCAAAACCAAAAGAATAGAAACTATAACTTTTGTCGTTTTTTTATAACTTCCAACCATCCCCTATTCCCTCACTTTCTTCTGCTGCTTCACATAGAAAATTGCAATAAATATGCAGACTACAAGCAATATCGTGGCTGCCGTTGCAGCCATACTATAATCCACTTTCTGGAATGCTTTTTTATAAATGTATATACTCAACGTCTCTGTTGAATTCACCGGGCCGCCGCCTGTTAACATCCAGATAACATTGAAGGACTGCAGCGTCCAGATAAAATCTAACATTGCGATACTAATCAAAATCGGTTTCAATTGCGGTATGGTTATGTGCAGAAAGCTCTTTGTAGCTGTTGAACCATCAATAGCAGCGCTCTCGTACAGATCACCGGAGATTCCCTGCAGTCCTGCAAGAATACTGATCATATAAAATGGATAACCACACCAGATATTAATAAAACAAATAACCCCCAGTGCGATCGACCTGTTGCTCAGCCACTCTGTGTTTTGGGATATCTGCGGAAAGACAGACAGAAGATAGTTTACAATACCCGATGGCTGTAACATTAATTTCCACAGAATTGCAACAACGGATGCCGTAAACACCCAGGGAAGAATATAAACAACACGGGCAATTGTTTTTGTTCTGGTTCCAAAATATTTCGAATTCAGCAGCATCGCAAATAGCATCCCCAGAACCAAATGGGCAACAACACTTACTACTACAAAGATAATCGTATTCGATATTGCACCTATATACTCGCTGTCTGCAAATATTGTTTTATAATTTTCCAATCCGACAAATTCCGGATTCTGTGAGACGACAGCTCCATCCACAAAAGAGTAACCGATTACCATGCAGATAGGTATAACCATGAAGACAATCATTAATATTATTGTTGGGGCAAGATATCTGTATGGAGCAGTTTTCTTTCCTGTTAACTTCAAAATCAGTCCCTCCTATTATCCTGTTCTAACCCTATTAGCAAAAGATTCTTTAGCCTGAGTCATAACTTTTTTAGAAATGGGGGGCAGGAATTCCCCCCGCTCCCCATTCCTATTGCCTTTTAATTCATTTACTTTCCTGCCTCGTCAAGGTACCCCTGCCAATTAGTAAGCAGCGTAGCGCTGTCGATATCGCCTTCAAGATATGTAGTCAGATCATTTGTCATAGAAGTCATTACATCTGATGCATTCGGTAGACCGATGAACTCATTGATTACATAGTTTTCTTTATATAAATCATAGTAAGCCTGGAACTGTTTCGGTGCCTTGCTGTAATCCGGCTCAGCAACAGTACTGTTCGGGAATGCTGACATTGTAGCTGCTAATCCTGCAGATGCAGAACCATCTTTTCCATCCATACCGCCAAGCAGGTAGTTGATGAATTTAGCTGCTTCTTCCTTATTCTCACAAGAATCTGAAATACCTACAGCCCAGCTTGCATAGCAGATACCGCTCTTATCCTTGAAATCATCTTTTACAGGAATTGTAGTGGCTTCAAAATTAATGTCAGTGAACTGGCTCATTGTAGCTGCAGATGCTACTGTAAATGCGCAGTTGCCTGCTGCAAAGTTACTTGTCATCTCAGATTCTTCCAGTGTGCTCATGCCTGGATATAAAGAACCGTCATCATAAAGTCCTTTGAACATCTCAGCAAGGGATGCCAGACCTGCGTTGTCTTTTGTCTTGTATGCGCCACTGTCATCTTTCAGGCTGATTCCTGATCCCCAGCCGGTTCCCATGAATACATTCTGAATACCGTTTGCATTCGTTGTACCAAGGTTTAATGCAAATGCAGAGTTTCCTGCTACTGTAATCTTCTTACATGCGTCTCTCAGTTCGGTCCATGTTGTTGGAATCGCGTCAACTCCGGAATCTTTCAGGATATCCATATTCACATACATTGGATATGCAAAGTTCAGTACCGGAACAACATAGCCTTTGCCGTCTACTTTCCAGATGTCGCTTGCAAGACTGCTGTCTACACCGGCAGCTCCAACATCTGTCAGAACACCCATATCAACAAATTCTGAGAGCCATGCTCCATCCACACTTATGATATCTGCGATCGTACCGTTGGTAGCTCCTGCTGTGATGGCTGTCTTTGTATCAGCCCATGGAGCTGTTAACAATTCCACTTTCACGCCTGTCTCTTCCTCATACTTGGCACAAATATCATCCAGATATCCTTCCGGGAGTTCAGCTCCCCACCACTGCTGGAACTTCAGTGTTACATCGCTGCTTTTGGAATCGGATCCGCCATCTTCAGTTTTGGCGTCGGTTTTTGCATCGGTTTTACCTTCTTCCTTTCCTCCGCACGCAGCCAGGCTTGCTACCATAATTCCCATCAAACCAACAGCAAGTCCCTTTTTCAAGATCGTACTCAATTTCATAATGACTCCTCCTTTAATATTTTGAGCCTCCGCGCATGTAATTATATTTCATGAACTGACGGATTTTTACATTTCCATGACCAGTTTTTATTTTATAATGCACGTTCGGCTGTTATATTGTGTAATTTTATTTTACCACCGTTTTACAATAAGTCAATATCACTCTGTTCATTCATTTCATTTTTGTATATATTGCACAATTTATTTGTTTTTTCATTGTTTCATCATGAAATAAAATTTTTCTTCAAACGAAAGCTATTTACAACTATAATGGGGCACCATTATTCTGGCCTCCATTGTTATTTTCCCCAGGCTGCTCTTTATCGTCCGAAGCAACCGTAATCATAAACGGAGATAATGATTAGGTTGAAGATTGCCTCATTTAAGGCCGTAAGGGCTTCCTGGATCTGTTCCTTCTCTGCACCTTCATTTTCAGATAAAAGACCAACCATCTTGATAATTCCACCCAAAATCCGTCTCCCCTCTCAGGTCGCCCACCTCTGGGATGCACCAGCTGTACATGAGTGCAAAACGGCATCTGCTGTGGGAACCGGGTATAGGGGTGTCTGGATGCGTCTTACGGCAGTTAGATGGAGTTGAGCAGAAAGGAAGGAAAACCAGGGTGATTTTTGTGATTCCGAATCACAAAAATCCCTGGCCCCAGCGTGCGAAGCCATCAGGCTTCACACGAAGTGGCCAGGTTGCCCTGGTTTTCCTTCCTTTTTGCACTACTCTACCTTACTGCCCGTAACCCGCATCCAGACACCTATACCCGGTTCCCGCAGCAGATACCGTTTTGCACTTATGTACAGCGTCCCCCTCCAATCTTCCGAACCTCCCGATCAAAGGTAAACACCCCGTTCACTTCTTCCTCCACATCTGACAGCTGTGTATACACGCTGGCGCAGAGCCCCTCAGGTATCAGTTCTTCCACCTCTTTATCCAATTTTTTATACGCTTTATTGAGAAGCCTTTTATCCGTATATATCCCATACCCATACTGTGTCAGACAGGCACTGTGCCCTTCCTGCCGCAGAGAGTAGCCGCCGAATTCAGACAGCACCGTTGCTCGTCTTTTCTCTGGTTTTATCCGGAGTTTGAAGAAATAATTATGCAGGCTCTGCAAGTCGCCGCCGCCCTGGTCGAACCATCCGCTTGCCTGGTCTATCAGGCGGGACGGATCCTGCTTTCTCATAATCTCAGTCATATCTTCTGTCTGGAACTGCCCCCAGCCCTCGTTAAATATAACCCACGCCGCGATACAGGGATGTCCTTTTAACAGCTCCACCGTTTCCTTCATTTCTTTCACAAATTCCAGACGGCCCGCTTTGTTCTGCCTTGCCAGAAACTTTGTATATATGTCTTTAATCTTCCAGTTCCTCCACGACAATACAGTCGCCGCATAAGTTACGAACCACGGCTTATACTTCCCACCGCCGTTTACCATATCCTGCCATACAACCATTCCCATCCTGTCACAGTGATAATACCATCTCTGGGGCTCAATCTTGATATGCTTGCGCATCATGTTAAACCCCGTATCTTTCATGGACTGTATATCAAATATAAATGCTTCATCGGAGGGCGCCGTATAAAGCCCGTCCGGCCAGTACCCCTGGTCCAGCACACCTTTTTGAAACTGCACCTTATGATTCAGGCAGATCCTTGGAATACCGGCCCTATCAGACTCAATCGTAAAAGTCCGCATGGCAAAATAGCTCTCCACACGGTCATCTCCCATTATCACCGTAAAATAGTAAAGATACGGTTCCTCACATGTCCAGGGACACACCTCTGAAAGAGAAACTTCAATCTTCTCACCGGGCATTCCCCATGCATGACCCCAGACCTGCAATTCTTCCATCTCCAGATCCGTCACATCCGAGGGGCTGCACATGGGGCTGTTATAAACCTTTGGCTTTCTGACAAGGATCTCTACAGGAACATCAGCGTCTGCCTTCACGGTGATCCGCACTTTGCCCGCATCAAAATCCGGCTCTGCCTGAACGTTTTGTATATATTTTTCCGGCACTTCCTCCATCCATACCGTCTGCCAGATGCCGCTCTGCGCCGTATAGAACATACCGCCTCTCGCCAGCTTCTGCTTCCCCCTGGCATGATAAGAAGTATCACTCAAATCTTTCACTGCCAGCATAATTTCATTTTCCCCAGGCCGCAGAAACGCTGTGATATCCGCCTCAAAGGGAAGGTATCCACCTGTATGCCGGGCGGCCTGCCTGCCGTTGATAAATACAACACAGGACTGATCCACAGCGCCAAAATGCAGCAGTCTTCTGCAGCATCTGTCCTGGGACTGCCCTTCCTGCGAGATCAGAAACATCCGCCGGTACCAGAGATATTCGTCCGGCTGAAGCTGCCTGTCCACCCCGGACAGAACGCTTTCCGGCGAAAACGGAACCAGTATCCGCCCTTCATATTCATCAGGCTTACAAAATTTTTCCGTAAAGGCATATTCCCACTCCCCATTCAGATTCAGATAACTGTCCCTTACCATGTGGGGCCGCGGGTATTCCTTCAACACGTGCTCCCTGTCGAGTGCTCTTCCCCATTTTGTATAGAGCTGTTTCATATGCATCTTCCTTTCAGCATCACACTATGCGCACCGCCGCGATGCCATTTTACGGCCAGACAACTTATCACGGCATATGTATCCCGGAGGATTTTCATTCTAATAAACGGCCTTTATATAAAACAAAAAATCCCTTAGACTATATATTACCACTAATCCAAGAGATTTTCTTCATTCTGCATTAATCTTCATTTTTTGTTCTCATTACAAGTGCGGAATGCCGCCCCATATTCAGCACAACTTCTCCGTTGTGAATCAGATAATCATCCGGTTCCACCGTATAGCCTTCTTCATAAGTGTAGAGCAGCCGCTCCATACGCCCTGTCACAGGCACTTCCGCCAGCCATACCGGTACAGTCACTTCCCGCAGTTCTTTGCTGTTATTGAGGACTACCACAATCTGCTCATGGCTGTCAAACCTGCCGTATGCCAGAATATTATCCGCCCAGCACAGCATCCGCAGCGATCCCTGCCTCAGCGGCTTTTCGTTCTTATGGATGCGGATCATCTCCCTGTGAAAACCAAGCATCTGCATATCTTCTCTACCCCACGGATATGTCCGCCGGTTATCCGGATCTGTAAATCCACACAGGCTGACCTCATCTCCATAATAAATTGTGGGAGCGCCGATCCATGTCATCTGAATCACAACGGCTTCCCGCATAACTGCATGGTTGACACCTTCCTCCGCGGCTTTTGAGCCAAGATGCTCCATTCTTCCGACGATATGATTGGTCCTGGTAAGAAAACGGGAGTGGTCATGGTTCGAGAGTTCGTTCATCGCCACCTGAAGCGATGGTGTCAGCATCGTCGCCATAAAATGCCGCATTGTTTTTACGAAATTATCTCCATTGCCCCAGAGGTCTGTACGCCGCTCATCGCTGTGTTTCTCCATGCCTGTCAGGAACCAGGTTACAGGCTCCATAAATGCGTCGTAATTCATGACACTGTCCCACTCATCCCCCTGCAGCCATTCCGTTGGATCACCGTAATGTTCCGCAAGAATCAGGGCATCCGGCCTCGCCTTCTTTACTTCCCGCCTGAACCGTTTCCAGAACATATGGTTATACTCATTGCTGTATCCCAGGTCTGCCGCTACATCCAGCCGCCAGCCGTCCACATTGAAGGGCGGGGAAACCCATTTCTTCCCAATATCTATGATGTATTGCTCCAGCAGCGGTGAATCCTCATAGTTCAACTTAGGCAGTGTATCATGTCCCCACCACCCGTCATACGCATAATTGTACGGCCAGGCAGAATCGCTTTCGTTAAGAAAATGAAAAAATGAGCGGTAAGGGCTTTCAGAGCTGACAAACGCCCCTTTCTCATACCCTGTCTGCTGCTCATAGATACGTTCTCTGTCCATCCACTTGTTGAAAGAACCGCAGTGGTTGAATACGCCATCCAGGATCACACGCATCCCCCGGCTGTGCATAGCCTCCACAAGCTCGATAAACAGCTGGTTTGATGCCTCCAGATTCACCTTATCCCCGGTACGTTTCTGGTATCTGGTCGCTCCGATGTTATCTGCTGCCCACTCCGGCAGAACCAGTCCCCCGTCTTCTGCAATCTTACCATAGTGCGGATCTATATAGTCATAATCCTGTATATCGTACTTATGGTTTGAGGGCGAAACAAACAGCGGATTAAAATAGATCACCTCCACGCCCAGACCTTCTAAGTAATCCAGCTTATCCATAACCCCCTGCAGATCGCCGCCGTAAAACCTTCGGATATCCATAGCCTGAGGCGGCTGATCCCATTCAGTCACCTTCTGGCATGGCTCGCCAATATAGATATATTCCCAGTCCTCCACATCGTTGGACTCATCTCCATTACAAAATCTGTCAACAAATATCTGATACATGACAGCCCCTTTTGCCCAATCCGGCGTTGAAAATCCCGGCACAATGACAAAAGCATAAAAGTCCACAATGTCAGCAGCCACACCGCACCGGTTAAAATAACAGATCTCCCCGTCTTTTTTAACCTGAAAGCAGTAAGTAAACGGATCCTTACCGAGCTGCCACTCTATGTCATAATAATCAAACTCTCCCCGGGAGTCTGACTTCTGCATTTTATACCCACCAGTTTTTGTTAAAATACAGACTTCATCTATATCATCTTTTGCTGTTCGAAACCGCAGTTTCACCTTTTCATATTCGTTAGGCTCCCCAGGGATCACATAGCTGGACGTTCCATCACAAAATAGTGCGTCCTTATTCATAAAAACCTCCTTAGGGGCAAGCCCTCCCTCCTCTGGAAGTACTTGCCCCATTTCTCATTTACTCTTCAAAAAGCGCTTCGAACTCGCTTCTGGTAATCTTTTCTTTTTCTAACAGTAGATTAGCACAAGCCTGCAATACAGAGTCGTATTCTTTTAAAATTGCTCTTGCCTTTATATAGCACTCGTCAATGATTCTCTTCACTTCCTCATCAATTGTGCTGGCCACCTTCTCGCCATAGCCTCTTGATGTGTGGCCGAAATCACGCCCGATAAATACTTCATCGCTGTCATTGTCATAGTTGATCAGGCCCAGCCGTTCGGACATACCAAACTTCATAATCATAGAACGTGCAATCGCCGTTGCCTGTTTGATATCCTGGGACGCCCCAGTGGTTATATCGTCAAATACTTCCTCCTCTGCAACACGGCCGCCAAGCGATACTGTAATCTCCTGAAGCATGTGCCCTTTCGTGTTGAACATATCATCATTCTCCGGCAGCGGCATCGTATATCCGCCCGCTCCGCCGGTCGGAACGATTGAAACACTGTAGACCGGCCCCACATCCGGCAGTATATGGAACAGAATCGCATGCCCGGCCTCGTGGAACGCGGTAATCCTGCGCTCTTTGTCTGATACAATACGGCTCTTCTTCTCCGGCCCGATTCCCACTTTGATAAAAGCATGGCGGATATCGGACTGCTGAAGAAATACACGGCCCTCTTTCGCAGACAAAATCGCTGCCTCATTCAGAAGGTTTTCAAGATCCGCACCGGTGAATCCCGATGTCGTCTGTGCAATCTGCTTCAGATCCACGTCGTCTCCCAGTGGTTTATTCTTTGCATGGACTTTCAGAATTTCCTCTCGTCCGCCCACATCCGGACGTCCTACGATTACATTTCTGTCAAATCGCCCGGGCCTTAAAATAGCCGGATCGAGGATATCTTTTCTATTTGTAGCCGCCATCACAATGATGCCTTCGTTCACGCCGAAACCATCCATCTCAACAAGCAGCTGGTTCAATGTCTGCTCCCTCTCATCGTGTCCGCCGCCCAGACCGCTTCCTCTGCGTCTTGCAACGGCATCAATCTCGTCGATGAAAATAATACAGGGGGAGTTCTTCTTGGCATCCTGGAACAGATCACGCACACGGGATGCGCCGACTCCGACAAACATCTCCACAAAGTCTGAACCTGAGATACTGAAGAAAGGAACTCCTGCTTCCCCGGCAACCGCTTTGGCGAGCAAAGTCTTACCTGTTCCCGGAGGTCCCTCGAGCAGCACACCCTTGGGAATTCTGGCCCCCACCTGGATATATTTTTTAGGAGACCTGAGGAAATCCACAATCTCTTCCAGCTCCTCTTTTTCTTCTTTTAAGCCCGCCACATCCGCAAACGTCACTTTCTTGTCTGTATCTGTGGTCATCTTCGCCCGGCTCTTTCCGAAATTCATCGCCTTGGCATTGGCTCCGCCGCCCTGGCGGTTCATGAACATGAAAATCACTGTAATCCCCAGGAATGTTATCAACAGGGGAATCAGAATCGTTGTAAACCATGAATCCTGCGGAACATCCAGCAGCTTATACTCTATCCCCGCTTTATTCAGCATTTCCTGCGTTTTCTCTACATCTGATGTGGTAACCTGTTTTACAGCCCCGCTGTCTTTGATCGTCACAGTCACAACGCCGGTCGGAACGGTCTTATTCTGTTTGATCGTTACATCCTGTACATTTTTATCCTTCACTTCCTGTACAAAGCTCTGGTTTGTCATCTCCTGGTCTTTCACCTGGAATCTGTTTGTAAGCCACAGTGCAAGGAAGACAATCACAATAAATGTAAGAAATGTCGCACCGCCCATGCTTTTATACTTTTTGTTGTTCAATGGTGTGTACTCCTTCCTATTCTACTCCTTCCACCACTCCTATATATGGCAGATTTCTATATTTTTGAGCATAATCCAGTCCGTAGCCTACTACGAACTCGTCCGGTATCTCAAACCCGACGTAATCCACTCGAACTTCCTTCTCTCTTCTCTCCGGCTTATCCAGAAGCGTGCACAGATGCAGGCTCTTTGGATGACGCTGCCTTAAAGTATCCATAAGATAATACAGTGTCCTTCCGGAATCAATGATGTCCTCCACAATAAGGACGTCCTTTCCCTCTATCGACTCATCCAGATCCTTGGCAATACGTACAACACCACTGGATGACGTGCCGTCACCATAGCTGCTTACGCTCATGAAGTCCAGAGATACCGGCACGGTAATCCTCTTGGCAAGTTCGCACATAAAAAATGCACCACCCTTTAATATACAGATTAAATGAACCTGCCGCCCCTCATAGTCTTTGCTGATCTGCTTCCCCATTGCTTCAATTCTTTCATCTACTTCTTTTTCTGATACTAAAACACTAATCTTCTCTGACATCACATTCTTCCTCCGTTACTTTTATCTCCAGTACCCGGTGCGTCTGCCCGGTCACTTGGCAGGCACTGCTCATACGATACCCCAATATCCATATAATCTGCTTATCATCTGCAATCAACGGAACGCAGTCCCGCTCTTTTGACGGTATCTTCTCGTTAATGAAATAGGACTTTATCTTCTGGCTTCGTCCTGCTTTGTCAATCACGATACTGTCCCGTTCCTGTCTGGGCCTGACAATCAGGTCACCTTTTATTATATCATAGTCAAACCATTTCGTGTAGGTTTTTTGGGGTGCTTGTTTTGCCGAAAAATCCCCTGCTTTTTCCAGTATACTACAGCAAATCGTCAGATTTAACCCGGGCAGCCTTGTGATTCCCGGTACATTTAATTCTATGGGGGAGAACCCCTTTTTTTGCACATCATTTTTCTTCTTCAGCACAACTCCGTCATACTCCCTGACGGCCCTCACAGAATAAGGCAGATCTCGACTTTTCCCGGTCTGTTTGTCAAACAATCCTGTAACCGCCTCCACATGCGCCATGGTGATGTCTCTCTCAGCGCCTGCTGCCCTGCCTAAGCATTTTCTGATCAGAAGCCCCTGCAAAACCTGATGGAGACTTCTGTATTCATCCGCATGAATACAAAGCGCACCATCCTCCCGCTCTGCAACGCAGTCCCGGTAAGCCTCCTCTGTCTGAATCTCCATATAATCCTGAAGTCCGCGTATCTGCTCCATAGCCTCATTCATATGGCGCACTGCCTGCGCATTGACCTGTTCCTCCAGAACCGGAATTACCTGATGCCGCAGACGGTTTCTCGTATAGTCATCCTCATCATTCGTCTCATCCCGGCAGTATCCGCAGCCAATTGCCTCGACATACTGTTCGATCTCCCTGCGGTTCAGACATAGCAGCGGGCGGATGATCTTTCCCGCCACCGGCTGAATCCCGCCAAGCCCCTTCAGCCCGGTTCCCCTGGCCAGATTCATAAGAAGCGTCTCCGCATTATCATTCTGATGATGTGCCATGGCTATCTTCGTCCCCCCGCACTCCACAAGAGTCTTCTCAAAAGCCTCCCTGCGCACAACACGTCCGGCCTCCTCAACAGATTGTTTCCGTTTTTTGGAAATTGATTCCACATTTTCACGATAAACCACACATTTTACCCGATGTTCCCTGCAAAGTCCCTGCACAAACTCCTCATCCCGCTTCGCAGCCTCCCCACGGAGCCCATGATTCACATGCACAGCCACGATCTCAATTCCCATCTCCTCCCGCAGCTTCAGAAGCACAAAAAGCAGGCATACCGAATCCGCACCGCCCGATATCCCCGCAATCACTTTATCTCCATTTTCAATCATATGATAAAACTCAATAAACCCATCCACATTTTCCATAGGTAAACTATAACTAATTTTGAGGGGAAATGCAAGGGGAAGTACGCCTGCCTGGAATGGGGAAGAGGATGCCGGGGAAGAACAGCAAAGGGGGGACGGGAAGTGACCCGCTTACGGAGAAGTACTAACACCAAAGGCGCCGCCCGCGAGGGCACGTGCAGCACGCAGCGAGAAAGCCTGATGCTTTCTCGCTGCACTGCACTGGAAAGTGATTTGGAAAATCACTTTCCATCCCTCGCGGACGGCGCCTTTGGTGTAAGTACTTCTAGACCGTGCGCTCTACACTTCCCGTCCCCCCTTTGCTGTTCTTCCCCGGCATCCTCTTCCCCATTCCAGGCAGGCTGCGCTCATCCAGCGGGAGGAAAATTAGTTTGGTGGAGGTTTACTGGGAAGCCAGTGGATCACACCGCCTACGCATGGCGCTAAAATCCCCAGCATAAACTTCTCCATCCAGCACAATCCCGTGCAGCCCGCCACCATCCGCAGCAAAACAGGAGCATGCTACACCCGACACATAACTTCAATCCCCAGCACAATCCCGCGCAGCCCGCACAATCCGCTGCTCCCGCCGTGCTTCCCCGCAAAGCGGGAGCTTTTCCGCCCGGATGCGTGTAGCCTCTGGAACCGGACATAGGGGTGTCTGGAAGCGTGGGAGGGCTGTTAGCTGGAGTAAAGTAAAAAAGCAGGAAAACCGGGGTGATTTTTGTGATTCCGAATCACAAAAATCACCCCGGTTTTCCGGTAGTGTAACCAATTCTGTG
>LDAQ01000063.1 GCA_001028025.1 Faecalicatena fissicatena
GATTAGCGGCACTTATGCCCTGATACCGCACCCGGGAGAGGCATATTCCAATTCCGCACAGCGACCCCTCCTACCCCAAAAATCCCCCTTTCTCCCCGCCCCCGATATTATTTGTTAAGAAATCTGGAAAACGATTGTATCTTCTATCATAAAGTGCTATAATTGCTCTGCCATTATAGAAAATGACCAAAAATATAATAAAGGAATGAAGTTGAGGGCAGACAAATGAAGATAGTCATTATTGGAGATGGAAAAGTCGGTTATAAGCTGGCAAAACAACTCTCCGCAGAAAATTATGACATTGTAATGATTGACAGCAATGAAAAGAAGCTGCGTGCGGCGATTGACAGGCTGGATATTTTTTGCGTTACAGGGGAAGGGGGAAGTGCGGCTGTTCAAAGGGAGGCAGATGTTCAGCATGCGGATCTTGTGATCGCCTGTACTTCTACTGATGAATGCAATATGCTGAGCTGTCTTGTTGCAAGACGGTTGGGGGCAAGGCATACCATTGCGAGGGTGCGCAATCCGATTTATTACAAGCAGATTGACATATTAAAAGAGGATCTGCATCTGAGTATGGCGGTTAATCCGGAACTGGCTGTGGCAGGTGAGATTGCCAGGCTTTTATTATTCCCGGATGCTAGTAAGGTTGAGACTTTTGTTAAGGGGCGGGTTGAGCTGATTGAACTTCCGCTGTCAGATAAGAGCAGGCTGACCGGGCTGTCGCTGGCCGATATGTATAATAAATTCCAGATCAAGATTCTTGTCTGCGCCGTAGAACGGGGAGAGGAAGTATTTATTCCTGATGGTGAGTATGTGCTGCGGTCAGGAGATAAGCTGCATATTGCCGCTTCTCATGTAGAGATAGAGATGTTCTTTAAATTGCTGGGACAGAGAAAAGATAAGATTAAAAGGGTTATTCTCTGCGGCGGAGGGCGTGTGAGCTTTTATCTTGCCACACAGCTCTGCAAGATGGGGATGCAGGTTAAGATTATTGAAATAGATGAACGCAAATGTGAAAATCTGTGCGAACTTCTTCCAAAGGCTACAGTTATTAACGGGGATGCTACGGATCACGATCTGCTGATCGAAGAGGGAATACAGGAAGCTGATGCAATGATTGCTCTGACAGGAATGGACGAAGAGAATATCATTATGTCACTGTTTGCCAAGAGCCAGGGTGTTTCCAAGATTATTTTAAAAGTGAATGAAGACAGAAGAGCCAGAATGATTCAGGAATTCGGTCTGGACAGTATAGTTTCGGCCAAGACTGCCACAGCGGATGCTATTCTCAGTTATGTGCGCGCCCGGAGGAATTCCCAGGGTAGTACGAATGTAGAAACAATGTATCAGCTGGTTGACGGAAAAGTAGAAGCACTGGAATTTATAGTAAAATCACAGACAAGTTATACGGATATTCCGCTGAAAGATCTGTCTCTGAAGGCGAACAATCTGATTGCATGCATCGCGAGAAAGCGCAAAATCATTATACCAAACGGTGATGATTGCATTCAGGCAGGAGATAATGTTATTATAATTACGATGGAAAAACAAATCCAGGATATCCAGGATATTTTGTTGTAGGTGCAGACAAATGAATTATAGAATGACGGCTTTCATTATAGGAAAGATGTTGGGAGTGGAAGGGGCGCTTCTTCTGATTCCGGCAATGGTCGCTTTTTTATACGGTGAAAAGAGCGGACTTACATTTTTAATGGTGAGTGCGATACTTTTCATTATATATTTTATTTTTGGACGTAAGAAACCGGGGAACAAGATGATTTACGGCAAAGAAGGCCTTGTAATCGTTGGTTCCGCCTGGATTTTGTGGTCACTGTTCGGGGCAATGCCCTTTTTCCTTTCCGGGAGTATCCCAAACTATCTGGATGCCTTTTTTGAGACAGTGTCCGGATTTACCACAACTGGTTCTACTATATTGACTAATATCGAATCCCTGCCCATGGGAATGTCGTTCTGGCGGAGTCTGACTCACTGGATTGGCGGTATGGGTGTGCTGGTTTTCGTTATGATGCTGACTTCTCTGGACGATGAGAACTCCATGCATCTGATGCGTGCGGAAGTGCCGGGGCCGGAGGCGGATAAGCTTGTGCCTAAGGCAAGAAGTACGGCTAAGATTTTGTATTCTATGTATTTTGTACTGACCGCGGCGGAAGTTATATTTCTGCTCTTGGGCGGTATGAATTTTTATGACGCGCTGATACACTCATTCAGTACTGCGGGTACAGGTGGGTTTTCCAACAGAAATGCGAGTATTACCTATTACGACAGCGCTTATATTGACGGAGTAATTACAGTATTCATGATCCTTTTTGGTGTGAATTTCAATCTCTATTTCCTGATTCGTCTGAAAAACTGGAAGGCGGCACTGAAAAACGAAGAGCTTCGTGCATACCTTGGAATTATTCTGGGATCAATGGCAATTATTACGCTCAATATACTGAGTATGTACGGAAATATTGTACATGCGTTCCGGTATGCATCCTTTCAAGTTGCGGCAATTATTACAACAACAGGGTTCTGTACGGCCAATTTTGACATGTGGCCTGAATTGTCGAAGGTGATTCTGCTGGGATTGATGGTGATCGGCGCGTGTGCCGGTTCTACAGGCGGCGGTATAAAAGTGTCACGTTTGCTGATATTGGTAAAGAGCGTGAAGCAGGAGATCAGAAGGATGCTCCATCCCAAGTCTGTTACGATCGTACAGATCAACGGAAAAAAAGTGGGAAGAGATACCATGCACGGCGTATATATTTACTTTATTTGCTATATCCTGATACTGATGTTATCTGTATTGCTGGTTTCGATCAATAACTTTGATTTTACAACTACATTCAGCGCTGTATTGACCACGCTGAATAATGTCGGGCCAGGTTTGGCACAGGCAGGGCCGATTGAAAACTTTTATGATTTTTCTGCCCTCTCTAAAATAGTGTTCTGCCTGGATATGCTTATTGGAAGACTGGAAATATTCCCGTATCTTCTTCTGCTTTCACCAGATCTATGGAGAAGGAGATTCTAAAAATTCTTGGAAACTGACAGAACTTTGGCAAAATGCCGGAGAGTACTTAATGACTTAAGGAAGAAGGACAGAAAGGGAAAAGTATGAAAAAAGGAAAAATGAAACTGTTGGCGGTGGTAGGGATCATACTGCTCGCTGCAATTTATTATTATGTAGCGCTGCCGGCAATCAATATCCACTCATCAGATTTCTGGATGTTTTTGATTGTGCTTATTATTATAGCTGCCCTCATTTACATCAGAAGAAAGAAGTTGAACCGGTATGAGTTTAAATCTTCGAAGGGGGTAAAAGTAATTCTGGGGATACTGATTGTGGTCGTGGCTGCTTATCTGATCGGAACATTGCTATCTTCACCGATTGTTAATGCTAAGAAGTATCAGAAGCTTCTGAACGTGAAAGACGGCGAGTTCACAAAAGATATAGAGGAACTGTCTTTCGACCAGATTCCGCTTTTGGACAGAGATTCTGCGGCTATACTTGGAAACCGTAAAATGGGTAGTATGGTGGACATGGTTTCTCAGTTCGAGGTGGATGATCTGTACAGCCAGATTAATTATCAGGATCAGCCGGTGCGGGTATCACCGCTGCGTTACGCGAGCCTGATAAAATGGCTGACAAACCAGAAGGAAGGGATTCCTGCTTATATTAAAATTGATATGGCAACCCAGAATACGGAGCTGGTTAAGTTAAAGGAGGGCATGAAGTACACATCTAGCGACCACTTTAACAGAAATATTTACCGGCATCTGAGATTCAAATATCCAACCTATATATTCAATGATCTGAGCTTTGAGATTGATGACGATGGTGTGCCTTACTGGATTTGTCCAGTGAAGAAGTTTAACATCGGTCTTTTTGGAGGAACAACTATCGGCCGTGTTGTACTATGCAATGCCGTAACGGGTGAAACAACGGACTACAAGATAGAAGATGCACCGGAATGGATAGACAGAGCCTACTCGGCAGATCTGCTTGTAGAACTGTATGACTACTACGGATCATTAAAGCATGGTTATTTTAACAGTATTCTCGGACAAAAGGACTGCCTGAAAACAACAACCGGTTACAATTATCTTGCAATTGAAGATGACGTTTGGGTATATACCGGTGTGACTTCTGTCAGCGGTGATCAGTCTAATGTTGGATTCGTTCTGATGAATCAGCGGACAATGGAGACAAAGTTTTATGGGATAGAGGGGGCCACAGAAGATTCTGCGATGTCCTCAGCGGAAGGCCAGGTACAGAACCTGAAGTATAAGGCAACCTTCCCGCTGCTTTTGAATATTTCCGGGGAACCGACTTACTTTATAGCGCTGAAAGATGATGCGGGGCTTGTTAAGAAATATGCGATGGTTAACGTACAGAAGTATCAGATCGTGGCGATCGGAGATACGGTCAGCTCATGTGAGGAGTCCTATACGAATCTCATGTATGAAAACGGAATCAAAGAGGTTGAAAAGGATACACGTGAGATAGAGACTATGACAGCGAAGATCACGAAGATTGCTCAGGGCGTTATTGATGGCAACTCACATTACTACATCATGCTGGAAGGTTCAGACGAGATCTTTGATGTATCAGTAGTGGACTTTATAGATATTATCAAATATGAAGTGGGGCAGGAAGTAACTGTAGAGTATAAAGAAGGCGAAAAGTCAAATACAGTACTCTCCCTTAACGGAGAAGAAGCACAGAGTGCAGTGCAGTCCTCCAAGAACCAGGAAAAACAGAAAGAAGTGCAGGAATAGAAGCTTTAAAAAAATAAAAACAGAGGATATGGCAGATGAAGCTGTATCCTCTGTTTTTAAAAAACAAAAAAAATCCGCCTCGCCTGTGATAAAAAGGCTTTTCGGACAGCATTTATGCATCATTAGGTAATCTGGCAACAAGAACAGGGATCCAAAAATTGATAAGGTGAGATTGCCCGGAAATAAAAAAGGGCAGAACATTTAGATGGATTGAAATTAGAAAATGGGATAAAATAAAGGGTGTATCAGACAGGTTGAGATCTGCTGATACACCCTTTAACTTCATTAATTCAGAGCGGCATAATCCGGTGAATCTATGTTAGGCATATCTTTTCTCTCAGCGCTGACACTGATAAAAAATTCGATATTATTTTCTTTAGAAATCTTATTCAGTTTTTCAAGAAATTCTGACAGATTGTTGAGCGTAATATCTGCCTGCTTTAATACTCCGTCGATGAAAATTGTTTCAATGTCGTGGTTGCCGGCTACCATGCCGTATATAAATCCAATAAACTCATCCAGTGTTTCAATATCTCTGTAATCTGCCATACAGATCGCGCGAACCTGAAAATCTACGCTGTATGTATCACGATGACTCTTTTTAATTAATACTACGTTTCCATTGGAAGTTTTCACCTTCTCGTTTGCAAGTTCGATCATTTGCTGTGTTTTGCCGCTTCCTTTCGGGCCTGTTATTAAATTTACCATGGCGAATCTCTCCTTTATGTATGTTTTTTTGAGCCCTCTCAATGCTCAAATGTCTTTAATTCATTATACACTAAAGTGCGGGGAGTAACAACTAAAAAAAGGATAAAATAAAACTTTATATCGAGGTTTTTCGGGCAAAAATGAACGGCATCCGGGAAGGTAATTACTATAATTATAAATGAAAATAATTATCATTTGTCACAATTGAATATCTGATATAAGTATGATAAAATTTATTTAATTGAGAATCATAATCAATTAGGAAAGGAGATATTATGCCTGCAGAAGTGCTGTCTTATTTTTTAAAACATGAGGATATCCGTTTAAAGCTGAGATTTCAGATCGTGCTTCAATGTGCCCCGTTCCTAAAGGGAAAAAAGGTATCCTGCGGAATCACAATGGAGGATTCTCTGTTTTGTGAACTGCAGTATATATTTGCCGGAACAGGGATTGCATATCGTAAATTATTCGTGTCAGAGGATAGATGCCTCGTTCTGTTTTATCGTGAGAAAGCGCTCTTTGAATATCTGAACCGGGTGGGAATCAGGAGCTTTATCCGGGAAATGGGCTATGAAGACATGGGACTGGAGGAAATGCTGGAAAGGCTGTCCTGCCGGACCGAATTATTTGCCCGGGAGGGAATCGGATTTCCCCATGAGATCGGTATTTTTTTCGGATATCCGGTGGAGGATGTGCAGGGATTTATTCATAATGCGGGCAAAGAGTATTTGTTTCTGGGTTACTGGAAAGTCTACAGCAATCCGGCAGCGGCGAAAATGATTTTCAAGGAATACGACCAGGCAAAAGTCTGTGCGGTCAACGAATTTTTGACAGGAAAGAGCATAAAAGATATTGCTCAGAATTAGGAGGTAGTAGGAATGGATGTATCAGTAGTTTACTGGAGCGGAACAGGAAATACACAGGCGATGGCGGAAGCGGTTGCAAGAGGAATTGAAGCGGCGGGAAAAAATCCCAGGCTTGTGGAGGCAGAAGCGGCCGATGCGGCAGCGGTTGCAAAAGAGCAGGCCTTTGCACTGGGCTGCCCCTCCATGGGTGCGGAAGAACTGGAAGAAAGCGAGATGGAGCCTTTTGTAACGGCACTGGAGCCGCTTGTCTCAGGTAAACATATTTTATTATTCGGTTCATATGGCTGGGGAGACGGCGAATGGATGCGTACCTGGGCCGATAGAATGCAGACTGCAGGAGCGGAACTGGTGCGTTCAGAAGGCATCATTGCCAATGAAGCTCCGGACGAAGAAGCTTTAGATGAGTGCGAAGCAGCTGGGAAAGAACTGGCAGAACTTACATAGATTCCATTGACAAATCCCTCCTTCATGCATAAGATAGGGTCATAAGTATGAAACTATAAGATGAATGGGGGAAAAAACGTGAATCAGAATATGTTGCTTGGAATACTTATCCCTTTCGCAGGGACAACACTTGGCTCTGCTATGGTATTTTTCATGCGGAAGGAAATGAATGAAAAACTACAGAAGGCACTGCTTGGTTTTGCATCAGGAGTTATGATAGCTGCATCCGTGTGGTCTCTGCTGATACCGGCTATTGAGATGGCCGGGGAGAGCGGTACGCATGCCTGGGTGCCTGCTGCGGTGGGGTTCCTGCTTGGAATGGGATTTTTACTGCTGCTGGATACAGTGACACCGCATATGCATCTTACCGGAGATGAGCCGGAGGGTGTAAAATCCAGTCTGAAGAAATCCACTATGCTTGTGCTGGCGGTAACGTTGCATAACATACCAGAGGGAATGGCAGTCGGGGTGACATTTGCCGGAGCAATCTCCGGAAATACAACCATATCACTTGCCGGTGCGTTTGCCCTGTCAATCGGTATTGCAATCCAGAACTTTCCGGAGGGTGCCATCATATCTATGCCTCTGAGAAGTGAAGGTGTCACAAAAGGACGGTCATTCCTATACGGAACACTATCAGGTATTGTGGAACCGATAGCGGCGGTCATAACAATTCTGCTGACCGGTCTTGTCGTACCCATCCTGCCGTACCTGCTTGCATTCGCGGCGGGCGCCATGATTTATGTTGTTGTGGAAGAACTGATACCCGAAGCACAGGCAGAACCGCATACAAACATTAGCACAGTGGGTGTGGCAATAGGGTTCACACTCATGATGATACTCGATGTGGCTCTGGGGTAGGTGATAGTGGTGGTTGGTATGGGGGCGCCTTCGGGAAAGGGGGGACGTTTTATGTTAATTAGGCAAATGTGGAGCATGGTTTCGGTGCTTTATACGATGCCATTACAGAAATATTCTAACTTCTCCGTCGGAAAAAAATCCGCATACCCAGCCCAATCCGCTGCTCCCGTGTACCTCCCCCATACCAGCCATCCATCCACGCCTATCTCCAAAAAGTACTTGATTTATGGTGGGGGAGGTGATATCCTTTATTTTGTGCGTTAATGCACTAAAACTCAGGAGAGTCTCTTGATTTAAGAGCGCCGAAGGTGTAAGCAGCAATAGCTGTAAATCTCTCAGGCAAAAGGATGGAGGAGTAATTTTATGTTTAGTCAGATCAACAGTTTTATCAAATGGGTCGATGATGCCGTGTGGGGGCTTCCATTGATCAT
Organism: Faecalicatena fissicatena; assembly: GCA_001028025.1. Lineage (GTDB taxonomy): Bacteria > Bacillota > Clostridia > Lachnospirales > Lachnospiraceae > Faecalicatena > Faecalicatena fissicatena_A. The sequence continues at coordinate 8,099 of LDAQ01000063.1, forward strand.
TCTTATCCTGGCGACAGGAATCTTTTTATCAGTTCGTTTGAAGGGCCTTCAGATCAGACATCTGGGCAAGGCACTGAAATTCATGGTTAAAAATGAAGATGATGGACGTGGTGAGGTAACCAGTTTTGGAGCGCTGTGTACTGCGCTTTCTGCTACAATCGGAACCGGGAATATTGTAGGTGTTGCCACGGCGATTGCCGCGGGCGGGCCTGGGGCTTTATTCTGGATGATTGTTGCCGCCTTTTTTGGCATGGCGACAAAGTATGCGGAGGGACTGCTTTCTATCAAATACCGCACGATTGACGAAGAAGGGCATGTATTGGGCGGACCTTTTTATTACATTGAAAATGGAATGGGAAAGAACTGGAGATGGCTTGCCAAGATCTTTGCTTTTTTCGGAGCGGGTGTCGGCCTGTTCGGGATCGGTACTTTTACACAGGTAAACGGTATTGCGTCCGCAGTGAAGAATTTCTTTGATCCGGATCTTGCAAATACGGTAAATATGTTTGGCGGTACATACTCATGGGCAACCGTGATAACAGGAATTATCCTGACCTTCTGTGTTGGGCTGGTTGTTATAGGCGGGATTAAGCGTATTGCAAAGGTATCAGAGATTGTGGTGCCGTTTATGGCAATCCTGTACGTGCTGCTGGCACTGATTATTCTGCTGACTCATATACCGGCTATTCCGGGCGCAATCTCCCTGATTGTAAAATCAGCGTTCACAGGAAGCGCGCTGGCAGGCGGTATTATGGGGACGATGATCATAGCCATGCAGAAAGGTATCGCAAGAGGTATCTTTTCCAATGAAGCCGGTCTGGGAAGCGCCCCGATCGCAGCGGCAGCGGCTCAGACAAAAGAACCTGCACGTCAGGGACTGGTATCTATGACAGGTACCTTTATCGATACAATTGTAATCTGTACAATGACCGGATTATCCATTGTAATCGCAGGAACGTGGAATACGGGCCTGGAAGGGGTGGAGATTACGACAGCAGCATTTCAGCAGGGCCTGCCGTTTCCTCCGGCTGTGGCATCATTTGCCCTGATGCTGTGCCTGGTATTTTTTGCATTCACTACAATACTGGGATGGAATTATTACGGCGAACGGTGTCTGGAATACCTGTCCAACAGAAATATGAAGGCCGTGAAAACATACAGATGGCTGTATATTCTTGCTATTTTCATCGGACCCTATATGACAGTGGAAGCCGTCTGGAATATTGCGGATATTTTTAACGCCCTGATGGCACTTCCGAACCTGGTAGCCCTGATTGCCCTGAACGGAGTAGTTGTGGCAGAGAGCAGGGATTATTTTACCCGCCTGAAAAAATTGGGGATGAAGTAAAAAATGCTTGCTTATTTCTATGCGGGATGTTAGAATATGAAAAAATGTAAGGAGGTACGATGGATGTTGTTTTTTATTCGTTTAAGATAATTGCCCAATAAAAAATCAGAGATACACTCATTAAGAGGGATTTTTGTTGTGCTTATTTTTACGGATAGAAGATCAGTCCATAGTACTTTTTTCATACCCGCCGGGAATTGGCGGGGAAAGAGAACAGACCGTTGCATCAGGATGCAGGGGCCTGTATGGAAAAGAATACGTGTGTGTCCGTTTATTAAGTGTGCAGAGATCTTTAATATGAGGGTCCTGCATTTTTTATTGCAGAAATTCAAGTCACTTTTTAATAAAAAATAGTAAAGCTCGAAAAAACCTTGCAAACTATTTTTTATGCATCGCACGTAAGTGACCAAAGTGCGGTCACTAAGTGCTCATAGCTATAAAAAATGTTAGGAGAATCATAGTTATGGAACAACAGAATAAATGGAAAAAGCAAATTTTACTGTTTTTAATCAGTCAGAATCTATCCCTGTTCGGCTCGTCAGTGGTGGGGTTCTCAATCATATGGTACATTACACTCAAAACTTCTTCGGGAGTCTGGATCACAGCGGCGACGATTGCAACGCTGGTGCCCCAGGTCATCGTTTCCCTCTGGGCCGGTGTCGCAGCCGATCGTTATAACCGAAAATGGCTGATCATGATTTCGGACGGATTCACCGCGCTTGCCACTCTGGCGGCATTTATTGCCTTTGCAAGCGGAAGAGAAAGTGTTGTGTTACTAATTGCCATCTCTTTTTTCCGTTCTCTCGGAGGCGGAATTCAGGCACCAGCAGTGGGAGCGATGTATCCTCAGATTGTTCCGGAAGATCAGCTGGTCAGAATCAACGGGCTGAACCAGACCATTAATAATGTCCTGCTTCTTGTTTCACCAGCCGCAGGTGGAGTCATACTCGGCGCACTTGGAATACGGTGGACATTTCTAGTGGATGTTGTAACCGCTGCAGCCGCAATATTGATTATGTCATTCATGAAAGTGGAGAAAAAGAAAGCGGGACAGGAAAGTACAGCCAAAGGAAATGGCAGTGTCATAGGAGAGCTGAAGGATGGCGTAAGATATACCAGGAGGCATCCTCTTTTAAAGATTATCATGCTCTGCTATGCTGTGACTTTTATACTGATTACCCCAGCCTCGGTACTTTCACCGCTGATGGTGTCCAGAACTTTCGGGGACGAAGTATGGAGACTGACTGCCAATGAGGTACTGTGGACGGTGGGTTCCCTGCTGGGCGGCTTATTGGTTGTCTGGAAAGGAGAAATTAAAAACAAGATCACTGCGATTGCAGCAGCGCTGATCGGATTCGGGGTTACATTTGCATTGATGGGATGCAGCAGTGCATTCACCCTGTACCTCCTGCTCGATTGTATATGCGGGATGTTCCTGCCGGTTCTGGTGACAGCACAGACGGTACTGATTCAGACCAATACCGAACCAGAGTATATGGGACGGGTGTTTTCACTGCTCCAGTTTGTTTCACAGGGAGTAATGCCGATTGCCATCCTGGGATTCGGTCCGCTGAGTGATGTGGTAAAAATACAGTATCTGATCATCATATGCGGGATATTGCTGGCATTATGGGGGGGCTGGTTCAAACGTGCTGCAGAAAAAGCGAAAATCGGGATTTAGGGAACG
>LDAQ01000064.1 GCA_001028025.1 Faecalicatena fissicatena
GTTCTTTGAAATTTTCTCTTTTAGAAATTTTCAAGGGTTTGTTGTCTATTGTTTAATTATCAAGGTGCTTTTTGTCGTTTGCTGTCCCTCACGGGTCAGCCTAAACATAGTATCATTAATCGTATGCATTTGTCAATAGCTTTTTTAACTTTTTTTCAACTTTTTTCAAACACACATTTTACATACTAGATTTAGTGTTCTTATTGATATTTTCCCACAAGAATTTTCTTAGGATTTACATGCAAAAACTACTGGTTTTGCCCAGTAGTTCTGGAAAACATCAAAACGGAGAAAGAGGGATTTGAACCCTCGCGCCGGTCACCCGACCTACACCCTTAGCAGGGGCGCCTCTTCAGCCTCTTGAGTATTTCTCCTGATTCTGAATAATACCTGCTCCTCTGTATCAGCAGGACTATATACAATTATGCACCCAACAGTGCAAAAGTTATTATACTAAACAGATTGTTTTATGTCAACGGCTAAATCACAACTTTTTCAATTTTTCTCATTTTTGTCAATTGTATCCTGAATTCTGTCATGGACAATGGATGCAATTTCCGTTGTTTTCATATTTTTATAATCGTCATAGTACAATGGCTCCAGAAAATGAACCTGAACAGTAACTTTACTGATTGTGTTAGTATCAAACGGCCGGAATGAATCGATCAGGGCTATAGGAACAATTGGACATTTGGCTTTTGTTGCAGCTTTAAAGCTGCCTCCCTTGAATTCACCGATGCGGTTTCCGTTTTTTGAACGGGTTCCCTCGGCAAAGATCAGATAATTTCTTCCGTTTTTCACTTCATTTGATACATCTAAAATCACCTGCATGGCCTGCCTTACATTTTCCCGGTCCAACATATATGCTTTCATACATGCAAAAACCTGTTTCAAAAACTGAATATTCTGGATTTCTTTTTTAGCAACCACAGAAAAGGGCTTTGGACAGGCCTCCAGAACAGCAAGTACGTCATATAGTCCCTGATGGTTTGGAAAAAACATGAATCCACTATCTTCAGGAATATTTTCTGTACCATGAGGTTCAATACGTACATTTCCCCCTTTGTTTGCACGAAGTACAATGAACTTCAGCAATTTGTACTGTTCCTCCTCCGTGTACTTTTCTGTATGTGACGCATGATAACACAGGCGGCACCACATATACGGAACCAGAAGGATATTCCGAAACACCATCAGCAATATACGTTTCATTACATTTTCCTCTCAACTCATAGTTTTTCCATAATTACTGCAAGATAAACATGTTTTTTACTCTTCTGTACAATACTCTTTTATTGCAGTTTCATATAAATTATTACCGTCACTGTCAATAACAACAATGACCGGGAAATTTTCTACTGTCAGCCTGCGGATCGCTTCTGTCCCCAAATCATCATAGGCAACCACTTCAGAGCCGGTAATACATTTTGAGAGAAGCGCACCTGCTCCTCCTACCGCTGCAAAGTAAACGGAATCATTTCTTATAATAGCATCAATCACTTCAGGACTTCTTTTTCCCTTTCCAATCATAGCTCCCAAACCAAGATCCAGGAGCTGGGGAGCGTATTTATCCATCCGGCTTGCGGTTGTCGGTCCGGCTGAACCAATCGGGCGCCCTTCCCTTGCAGGTGATGGCCCCATGTAATAAATCACCTGATTCTTAATATCAATCGGAAGGGTCTTTCCCTCACCCATAATGTCATACATTCTCTTATGAGCAGCATCGCGGGCAGTATAGATTGTCCCTGTTATGTACACATAATCACCTGCATGCAGTGATTTTGAAACTTCCTTTGTGATCGGTGCGGTAATATGCTTATCCATAATATATTTCCTTTCATGGCAAATTTTAAGAATATTCTGAAAATGGGCCGCAAAGGGGTCTGACCCCTTTACAGTTCCCGGACTACGTGTCTGTTTACATGACAGCAGATGTTAACCCCAACCGGCAGTCCTGCGATATGTGTAGCGTATGTATTGATATTCACCGCCAGTGCTGTGGTTGTACCGCCCAGCCCTCCCGGTCCTATTCCAAGTCCGTTTATCTTCTTTAACAGTTCTTCTTCCAGTTCTTTTACATATGGTACATCGGAATGTGTACCTACTTCACGGGTAAGGGCTTCTTTTGCCATTAAAGCGCATTTTTCAAATGTTCCGCCAATGCCGACACCGACAACCATTGGCGGACAGGCATTCGGGCCTGCGTCTTTAACAGCTGTGAGAACGGCATTCTTAACACCTTCTATACCTTCTGCGGGTTTCAGCATGAAGACACGGCTCATGTTTTCACTTCCGAAACCTTTCGGTGCTACTTTTATTTTTACTTTGTCTCCTGCAGTTATTTTTGTATGGATTATGGCAGGTGTATTATCTTTCGTGTTTTCACGGATCAGGGGATCATTTACCACAGACTTTCTCAGGAAACCTTTGGTGTAGCCCTGGCGCACGCCTTCATTGACTGCATCCTCGAGTAGTCCGCCTTCCAAATGCACATCCTGGCCGATTTCCAGAAATATAACTGCCATACCTGTATCCTGGCAGATTGGTATCATATCTTCTGCGGCAATCTTCAGGTTTTCCTGAAGCTGTCCCAGTATCTGTTTTCCAAGAGGGGCTTTTTCTGTCTGTTCTGCTTGTTTCATCGCTGCATCCATATCTGATGACAGATAATGATTTGCCTCAATACACATTTCTCTTATATTTTTAGTGATTTCCTCAATATTAATAGACCGTACCATGACGCCTCCTGCTCTAATTCAATATTTTTTCTTTTTCATAGTCATAACTTTTCTTATTATAATATAGTTTTTTGAAAAAGAAAATAGTGGTATAGTAAACTTATCTTAAAATTGGGAGGATTTTACATGAATTACAACAGACTGGCCATTGTAAATAAGAATATTGATATAGAAACACTGCAAAGAGACGCCGTAGAGATATTCAATTCCGGATTTGCCTGCTCAGAATCGGTTGTGTATGCCATACGCAGGCACTTTAATCTTAATCTTTCAGATGATGCGATTGCCATGAGCTCAGGATTTCCCTGGGGCTTGGGCGGCGGAGGCTGTATCTGCGGAGCGCTTGCCGGAGGTGTCATGATGCTCGGCTGCTTTTTTGGACGCACAGAACCCGGAGACCCCAGTATCAGCAAATGCTTTGAGGTGTGCCGGGAACTGCACGATTTCTTTTGTAAAACATGCGGAGCTTCCTGCTGCCGTGTGCTGACAAAAGATATGGAAAAAAATTCTCCTGAGAGAAAGGCACAGTGCACACAGTTTGTATCCGATACAGTCAGGAAAACTGCGGAAATTATTATCAGGGAATCCGAAGCATTTCATAACAGGTAGAAGAATATCAGCGAAGATAATCTTCCGCTGCCTGTTTGGCACTTGCTTTTGAATAATTCCAGGTTCTCAGAGTCATCTCCTGGTCCCGAATCTGCTGAAAATACTGTGTGAGCTGGGCGTCCCAGTAATCTGGTTCTCCCTCCGCTTTTTCAGCGGCTTCGGCCAATACAGGCGCAGCATCCTGGGAACTGCCGTATATAAGATGCATCATATCCACAGTCGTAATCTGATCCCAGTGACTGACATTATATTGTGCTGTCAATTTATCTACTTTTGCAAATGACAGAGCAATATAGCAAACAGATACAACCACCATAATGTATTTGAACAACTGAAACTTTTTTTGAACAATGCTCATCATAACTCCCAGCATAATCAGCAGCAATACCCCAAGGAACCAAAGAACAAGAACTCTTAAAAACGTAAGGTGATAAGCCCTAACATAAAGAACCATCCTATAGGCCGCGGACAGCGTCATGATGCATGTGCACCCGGAAATAATCATAAGAAGGATCTTAAGAACCCTGTTTTCTTCGAAAATACTAATACAGATCAGTACAGTTATAAAATTGATAATACTGACAGCCAGAAGCTGCCAGAAGCCCGAATGGGCATACTGTGAATATGTGACGCTGTCCGGCAGCCCGCTTTCGAACCGGAGAAACAAAAATAAGATCTGAATCGCGGAGTAAAACACATATATAACTGCAAGGATTCCTGAAAATGTAATACCCGTCACAGAATTTACCGCCATCTGTTTTACATTTTCTTTTTCTTTAATATGAAATCCTGATATTCCGGAAAGAAATGCATACATCAGAATGAATCCCACAAGAAATGTCACAATCATTCCCAGTTCAGAACCAAATCTGAACCATTCTGTAAAACGACCAAAAAATACGGCAAATATCTGATCCGAGTGTACCAGAAGCGGAAGGACAATAAGAAGCAGTCCAGCTGCACATACACATCCAAGCATAATAGGTTTAAAATATCTGCTTTCCTTTTTTGATCTCATTTTTCTGTATCTGACACCATGTATAAATGGATCGCATACCGAAACGATTGTCTTTCCCGCCAGCATTAAAATGGATACCATATACTTTTGGAAGCTCCAACTGCCATCTTCATTTAACTGCTGAATCATCCCCGTCATAAAAAGGAGCAAAATCCCGACCCAATTAAAAAAGTGAAAAAATCCATTCATTGTCAGCGGAGTAGAAATACCCAGGAGCATCATCCCGACTGCATATATAAAGAAATTCTTCTTAACTGTCATCCCCATTTTTTTTAAAAACAAAAATGCTGTGGCAACTGTTGCTGCAACAATGACAGGAAATGTAATCCCTGACAGATTTTTATACAGACAAAAAGTAAATATAACTCCGTAAATACCACACATGCATCCGTTATAGATATAATTTTCCTCCAGTTTACTGACTGATAAAGTTTCCATATAACTACTCCTTTCCTGATTCACTGAAAAATCTCAAAAACCCCTGATCTCCAGTTATCGCTATATTTGTCCGGTTTCTTCTTCATCCTCTACATACTCCAGAATATCTCCGGGCTGGCATTTTAACGCTTTGCAGATTGCGTCCAGAGTGGTAAATCTGACGGCCTTTGCTTTATTATTTTTTAAAATAGAAAGGTTCGCCATTGTAATATCAATCTCCTGCGCCAGATCGGTCACGCTTATTTTCCTCTTCGCCATCATAACATCCAAATTCACTATAATTGACATCCTTCTCCTCCTGTATCCTGTCCTGATTAAATCGTCAGATCATTTTCATTTTTAAACCGCACAGCTTCTTTGAAAACACAGGCCAGAACATGGCTGAACAGCCCTGCTATAAAAAAAGTCAGGATAACAACGAAAGTTGCCGGAGTGGGAAGAAAGAACAACTTTATTACAAAAAGGACAGAGATAACAAAGCTTACTTTTCCCATCAGACTTAGACTTTTTACATTGTTATCCACAAAACAGTCCCTGTTTATCACAGTTTTCATCATTTTCCTCAGCTGATGAACAATGGTCAGGCCGCATACGCCTGCAAGAGCAACGGTAATCAACATCGGCCAGAACTGTACTTCTATTTTCGCATAGTAATACCTGCCTGCCAACTTCAGTATAAATGGCAGTCCCACCAGTACAACAATTCCCGCATAAAACATAAATCCTAAAAATCCACTTGTAAATCTGATTAACTTTTCCTGTTTCATAAAATACAATCCTTTCCATAATCTGAATAATCTTCCTGTGTCTCTTTTCATGGATTATAGCATTTTAAATCATGTATTTCAATATATTTTTATTGTTTATCAATATATTATTATTATTTTAAGGAAAATATCACTCACATGTAAGACGGTGTAACTCACATGTACTCACATGTAAGACTAAGGTGTTAAGACTAAGGCCACTTGTTCTGTGTTTAAATAAAATACGGGTACAGCTTGCCTCGTCTACGTGAGACATTCTGTACCCGATTTTATAAACAACTTTTCAATCTTAGCCTATCCGCCCCCGCATATGGGCAGAAAACGAATTTCATCATCAGGACCGGTTCTGGTTTTAAAATTGTCCATAGATAAAATACTGATACCATTCAAAGTGATAAGACTTCTTTTTGCTTCCTTATAGGCCTCTGTACCATAAACTTTTTTAATATGGCTCAAACAGGATTTAATATCTTTAGTATCAAATGTATCTTCTTTTTTTCCAATAACCTCTCTTAATGCACCATAATAGTATACTCTTGACATATTATCACCTGATTTCATAATATTCTGAAAATGGAGGGTCAAGGGGGTCAGACCCTTTTGCAAAGGGGTCTGCCCCCCTTGACCTTCATTTTCACAAATGTATCTTTAATTGCCACAACTTCCATGCCGAAGGTGATCCATCTTCCTTCCAGCCTCTGACCTTATAATATTTCGGCAGCATTTTGTCCAGCCTTACTACTGAAGCTGGATTTTTATCCTGCGGTACTTTTGTAAGACGGTCGGGGAGATTGTCATCGTTTGCTGTCAGGCCTTCTCTGTAATTATAAAGTCTTTCAACATTATAACCTCTTTCTCCCAGCTGCATGAACTTTCCAGTTGTCATACGGATGCCTGTGATCTGTTTTAATGCCTCGGCGTGAGGGAGTAAAAACATAGAGTTAAACGGAAGAATCCACGGCATAAATTTCCACATGATTCCCAACACAGGCCTCACCCAGATAAGAAGTTTTCCACATAATTTTGTAAACCAATGTGAAGGGCCGAGCCTGAAGAGTATAGACGGTATCATACTGTAGGCGGTAAACAGGCAGAAACCTGATGCTGATACGGCTTCCATTGCATTCTGCATAAGAACGGTCAGCTCCGGTTTTCCTTTTGTCTCCAGCGGATTTGTGGATAACACTCCTACGGACTCCAGCAGCGCCAGATAACCTCCGTTTAAATGGCATCCACCTCTGTTGGATGTTGCATATCCAAGTCCCATACCCACCGATTTTCTGGGTTCATAGGATGCAAGCTCCAGACCCTTTGCATGAATCGCAGCATCTTCTGCCCCATACTTCTCTGCCATCCATTTTGATCCATTTGCAAGCTCTGAATAAATACCTTCTCTATAAGATATCTTTTTCACAATCTCAGGAATCTGTTCCACTTCACCAAAGCTCACGCCAAAATCAGCTATCCCTCTTTCTTTCAGTTCCATTGCAAATGCGATGGTTCCACCGAGGGATATGGTATCCATACCCATGATGTCTGCTACATAATTTATTTCATTAATCATATCCAGATCAGCGCTGTCAATATTGGCTCCAAACAGCCCTACTGTCTCATATTCGGGGCCCTTTACATCTTTATCATATACTTTTACTCTTCTCTCACAGCGGATGGGACAGCTTATGCATCCCATATTTTTAATCAGCTTTGTGTCCGCAAGTGTTTCACCGCTGATCTCCTCTGCCTTTTCATAAAATCCGCTCTGAAAATTATGGGTCGGCAGTGCACTTGTGGCATTTGCCTTTGTCACCAGCCCTGCGCTCCCATATTTGGGCAGGGAAGTCCCTGTCATAGGATGAGACTGCAGAAAATGAACCCACTTTTCCACATGCTTATCAAATTTCTGTTTGTTATATACTTCCGGCTGCTTTGTACCATATGCCGTCACGGCCTTTATATTTTTTGATCCCAGCACGGCGCCTGCACCGCACCGGCCTGCAACCCGTTCGCCGGAGAGTACGCCTGCGTACCTCACCAGATGTTCCCCCGCAGGTCCAATCACAATCTTACCATAATGTGCAGGAAATTCTTCCTGTACTTTTTCTGTATCCATTCCCCAGAGATGTTCCGCATTTTGTACGCTTACCTCCCCGTCAAGGATCTCTATATGAGACGGTTTATCAGCCTTTCCTGTCAGAATAATCCCATCATACCCCGCTTTTTTCAGCATCATACCAAAGCTTCCACCGCAGTTAGAAGATGCGATTCCTCCCGTCATCAGATTTTTAAATGTCATATTAAACCGGCTGGAAGAAGGCGCTCCTGTCCCGTTTCCCGGCCCTGTATTAATAATCATCATAGAATCCTCCGACAAAGGATCCATCCCCGCCGGGGTCATATCATAGAGCAGTTTTGCTGCCAGAGTTTTACCGCCAATATAGCGTCTGAAAAGCTTCTCTTCTATCTCAAACTTTGATACCTTCTTTGTACTTAAATTTATTTTCAAATACATGGGTAAATTCATTAAAATTCACCTACTTCCATATGTATGGCGTGAAGCGGACATACCGATGCACAGATTCCGCAGCCAACACATCTTTTTGCATCTGATAATTCGGCAAATACTCTGATATCTCCCTGATAAGCCGGCTCCGTGATTTTTAAAGCATTTTTTGTACAATTCCATACGCACATAGAACATGCACTGCACTTCTCTTTTATAACAACTGGCTTCTTCCATTCACTTCTCGGCACTTCCAGTACCGGCTTTCCGTCCTGATCCAGAATTGCCTTTTGTTTACAGACTCTTCCGCAAACACCGCATTCAACGCAGCGTTTTTCATTGATCCGGTGCTGTTCTTTGAGATTTCCTTCCACCGCACCAACAGGACATAATTTCCTGCACAATGTGCATCCAATACATTTATCCGTTATGAAAAAGGACAAAGCTCCACCTCCTGTAAACTATATAATTTCTTCAAAGGTTCAAAGGGGTCAGACCCCTTTACTCATAAGCCTGATTCAGTATCATGATGACATCATCATATTCTACCGCTGCAGGATTGGCCAACATGGCACCGTCGTTCAGTGCTGTTTTTGCCACTGCATCAAAATCTTTCTTCTCAACTTTCACTTCTTTTAATGTCATAGGAAGTCCGCATAATTTATGGAGTCTGCGCTCCATTCTTCTGACTGATTTTATGGTTTCCTCTCCCCGCTTTTCTGCCGGAGTACTGGCATACACTTCCGGCCCTTCCAGATATAAAAGCAGCTCCCCATAAATGTCTCCTAAGTGCTTATAATTATATAACATACAATACGGAAGTAATATGGTCATAGCATCCCCATGAGGCACCTTACAGACTCCGCCCAATGCATGGCCGATTGCATGAACCACGCCTACCATAGAATTGGAAAATGCTGCCCCGGCCATAGTCGAAGCATTTGCCATTGCCAGCCTTGCCTTGCTGTTTTTTCCGTCCTTTATAGCATTCTCCAGATTCTCTGCTATCAGTTTTATTGCAGCTGCCGCATAAGCATCACTCAACGGATTTTTCTGGCTGCAGCTGAATGCTTCTATTGCATGGCATAATGCATCAAATCCGGTGGATGCCGTTGTCTTAGGCGGAAGCGTCTCTGTCATTCTTGGATCCAGCACCGCCACATCAGGGAGTAGATAGTTTGAAATAAACTCCATTTTTACTGATTTTTCTATATTCTTTATTACTGCTACAAGCGTCATCTCTGAACCTGTGCCCGATGTGGTCGGCACTGCAATAAAAGGGATATGTTTTCCGCGTGTCATTGACTCGCATCCCTGCAGCTCCAGCAGATCATCTACCTCCTGGGAAATCAGCATTTCCACTCCTTTTGCCGTGTCAATTACTGAACCACCGCCCACTGCAATAATACTGTCACATTCCGCTTCCTTATACTTTTCACCAATATTATTCACAACTGTGACCGAGGAATCTGCAGGAATATCTGTAAATATTGCTCCTGGCTGCATTCCGGTCGATACAATGGCATCAATCACCTTTTGGAGAGAACCAATTTTCTCCAGAACCTTATCAGATAATAAAATCGGCCTTGATACGGCCAGTCCCTTTAACTCATATGTAATATTCTCAAGCGCATTTTTTCCGGATAAAATCTTGGTTGAATTCTGAAATTCATAATATAATGGCAGCATGAGTAATTCCTCCTAATCTTATACAAAATAATAAAATCAACCACTTTTCCACATTTTTACAGAGTTTTCCACACTAAAAATGTGGATTACTCATATTTTTGTTAATATTTGTGTTGATAACTTTCCTATTTACACTAAACTCCCAATATTGCATGACAGTAAACCCGTATACTTCCCATTTGTTTTTCCGGCACCCTGCGGAGAATTCTTTTGGTCATAATCTTAGGAAACAGATAAGCCTCCGTCAGATCAATACACCTGACAATGGACATAACTTCCGCAATATCTCCCTTAACCAGGAACCGGTGCTGGGCATATGCCTGTGCGGTCCCGATCTGCCCCGAAAATACCAGAAAAGCTCCTTCAATGCTTTTAAAAGAAATCAGAATATCCGGATCCTCAATATTTCCAGTACGCACAATTCCCCAGGATACCTTCCTCATACAAAGCTCTGGTCCGTTTTGGGATGCAGCCAGCACGATGGTTCTTCCAATCGGCCAGTCCGCAATCTCATTGTGAACTCTAGTATCATATTTGTACAAAACCTTCATCCCTCGATACAGGAAAAACATGATTACCTTCTCAAAAAGAATCTTCCCTTTGAAACGTCCTCTTTTTTTTGGACTTACTCGCATGATATTCCCTCCCTTTCCTGAATACCTACATTACTCCGCTGCAGACCTGCCTGCAGAGCATGAGTTACGGAATGCCCTTTGGGTATACATTATTCTGCAGCTTGCTGCAGATCCGCCCGCAGGGCATGAGTTACGGTGTGCCCTTGGGTATACATTACTCTGCAGTTAGGATATTTTCCACCTGCTCTTTTCTTAATTATACACTTTTTCACAATAAGTAAATACTAATTATCTATTTTTACACAAAATAATGAATCCCACACAATTTAATCCGCCCTTTTTAGTATTACTCCATACGTTCTGTAAATTACGCCAAAAAACCGTCCTGATGCGCCAGCTTTGCGGCCTCGTAAAAGGGATATTCCAGATGCGTCATTCGGAGATTACTGCCGCTTCATCAAAAGAAAAGCCAGCATATGAACTTCAAGCAGGACCACAAGTCCTGCTTGAAAGCCGACTTATACGGGAATGCATCCTGCATTCCCGTGTTTGTCGGCGGTGTTCATCATGCTGGCTTTTCTTTTGATTAGCGGCAGTTATCTTCGAATACCGCATCCGGAATATCCCTTTTGCGAGGCCGCAAAGCGTCCCCCTTCAGCCGTATATCCTATTCCTGATTCTCTATCTCTTCTTCATCCTCAGAGATCTCTACCTGTTCTCCATCTATCTCCGCAGATGCCTTTCGTACCTTTGCCACACTTGCCACGGTATCCCCCTCTGCAAGGTTAATCAGTTTTACACCTGACGTTACACGTCCAAGAACCGAAATATCCGAACACTGCATACGGATAATAATTCCCTCTGTGTTAATAATCATAATTTCACTATCTTCGTTTACTGCCTTCATACCCACTACATTTCCTGTCTTTTCGGTAATCTTGTAGCACTTGACGCCCTTACCACCGCGGTTCTGTGTGGTGAATTCATCCAAATTGGTACGTTTTCCCATCCCCTTATCAGATACGATAAGAAGATCGCTTCCCTGGGTGCTCATCTGCATTGCAATGACTTCATCTCGGTCGCTCAGATTCATGCCGCGCACGCCCATAGAAGTTCTTCCTGTAGCCCGTACGTCTTTCTCGCTGAAACGTATACACTGCCCATACTTGGTTACCAGAACAATATCTTCCTCATTATCCGTAATCTTAACCTCAATGAGTCTGTCATCTTCTCTCAGTGTAATAGCCGCAAGCCCTGTCTTCCTTACATTTGCATAATCCGTGATCGGAGTCTTTTTCACAAGCCCCTTCTCGGTTGCCATAAACAGGAACTTACCATCCTCATATTCCTTAATCGGAATCATAGCCGTGATCTTTTCATCCGGCATGAGCTGGAGAATATTAATAATTGCGGTTCCTCTCGCGGTCCGGCTTGCTTCCGGAATCTCGTATCCCTTAATCCTGTATACACGCCCTGTATTGGTAAAGAACATGATATAGTGGTGGGTAGAGGTAATAAACAGCTCCTTGATATAGTCTTCCTCCAGCGTCTGCATACCCTTGATTCCCTTACCGCCTCTGTTCTGGCTCTTGAATGTATCCACGGTCATACGCTTGATATAGCCGAGTTTGGTCATGGTGATGACCACATTCTCCCTGGGAATTAAGTCTTCCATGGAAATGTCGAATTCGTCAAATCCGATGGAGGTTCTTCTCTCATCGCCGTACTTATCATTGATGATCAGTATCTCTTCCCTGATCACACTAAGGAGCAGCTTCCTGTCTGCCAGAATAGCCTTCAATTCGCCGATTTTCTTCATCAGTTCTTCGTATTCACTTTCCAGCTTTTCTCTTTCCAGACCGGTCAGTGCACGAAGACGCATATCTACAATGGCCTGTGCCTGCACATCCGTCAGATCAAATCTGGCAATCAATTCTTCTTTTGCAATCTGAACGTTCTTGGATGCTCTGATGATCTTAATCACTTCATCAATATGATCCAGGGCAATAAGTAAGCCTTTTAAGATATGTGCACGCTCTTCTGCCTTGTTCAGCTCATACTTTGTCCTTCTGGTTACAACCTCCTCCTGGTGCTTCAGATATAACCGCAGCATATCCAGAATATTCATAACCTTGGGCTCATTATTTACAAGAGCAAGCATAATAACGCCAAATGTATCCTGCAGCTGTGTATGTTTGTACAGCTGATTCAGTATTACATTGGGATTTACGTCCCTGCGCAGTTCAATACAGATTCTCATACCTTCACGGTTGGACTGGTCACTCAGGTCAGTGATTCCGTCTACCTTCTTATCCCGCACAAGCTCTGCAATCTTCTCGATTAATCTGGCTTTGTTGACCATATAGGGAAGCTCTGTGACAATAATCCGGTTCTTTCCGTTTGCCATAGGCTCAATGTTTGTAATCGCACGCACACGGATCTTACCACGGCCTGTTCTGTATGCTTCCTCAATTCCTCTTGTTCCGAGAATCTCCGCACCTGTCGGGAAGTCCGGCCCTTTAATGATCTTTAAAATATCTTCGATGACCGTATCACCGTTCTCTTCAATCTGATCGTCTATGATTTTCACAACCGCGCTGATGACCTCTCTCAGATTGTGGGGAGGTATATTGGTCGCCATACCCACAGCGATACCTGAGGTACCATTTACAAGCAGATTCGGATATCTGGCCGGCAGTACGGTAGGTTCTTTTTCTGTTTCGTCAAAGTTTGGTATAAAATCCACGGTATCTTTGTTGATATCAGCGGTCATCTCCATGGAAATCTTGCTGAGGCGGGCCTCCGTGTAACGCATGGCAGCGGCGCCGTCACCGTCCACAGAACCGAAGTTTCCATGACCGTCAACCAGCGGATATCTGGTGGACCATTCCTGAGCCAGATTAACCAGCGCTCCATAGATAGAACTGTCGCCGTGGGGGTGATACTTACCCATTGTATCACCTACAATACGCGCACACTTACGGTGAGGCTTGTCAGGTCCGTTATTCAGCTCGATCATGGAATACAGAATTCTCCTCTGTACGGGCTTGAGTCCGTCTCTTACATCAGGCAGGGCACGGGCGGCTATTACACTCATGGCATAGTCGATATAAGAATTTTCCATGGTCTTTTTCAAATCAACTTCATGGACTTTATCAAAAACATTATCTTCCATTTTTATATCCTTTCCTTTAGAGGTTTTCCGGCAAACAGCAGGTCTGTTTTGCTGAAACCTTAATTATTATATGGCTGATCCAAAACAGTTACATCCCCGCTAAATATCCAGGTTCTGTACATACTTGGCATTCTCTTCGATAAATTCCCGTCTTGGCTCTACTTTATCTCCCATCAGGGTAGTAAACGTCAGATCAAGTTCCGAAGATGTCTCTTCGTCCATCGTCACTCTCAGCAGGATTCTATGCTCAGGATCCATGGTTGTCTCCCACAGCTGCTCCGCATCCATCTCTCCAAGACCTTTGTAACGCTGTATCTTGTTATTGCCGTCCCTTCCAACCTCGGAAAGTATCTGGCTCAGTTCCTCATCGCTGTATGCATACCATACCTTTTTGTTCTTCTCCAGCTTGTACAGCGGCGGCTGTGCCAGATATACATAGCCATCCTTTATCAGGTCAGGCATAAAACGATATAAAAATGTCAGTAACAGGGTACTGATATGTGCCCCGTCAACATCAGCATCTGTCATAATAATAATCTTATGATACCGAAGCTTTGTGATCTCAAAATCATCGTGTATTCCTGTTCCAAATGCGGTGATCATCGCTTTGATCTCGGCATTTGCATAAATCTTATCCAGCCTTGCCTTTTCCACATTCAGGATCTTTCCTCTCAGCGGAAGGATCGCCTGTGTGCTTCTGTCCCGTGCAGTCTTTGCGGATCCACCGGCGGAGTCACCCTCTACGATGTAAATCTCACAGTTTTTCGGATCCTTGTCCGAACAGTCGGCAAGCTTACCAGGCAGGGACATGCCCTCCAGAGCAGACTTTCTTCTGGTCAGATCCCTTGCTTTTCTGGCCGCTTCCCTTGCACGCTGTGCCATTACAGACTTTTCAACCGTCATCTTGGCAACATTCGGATTCTGTTCCAGGAAAATCTCCAGCTGTGTGCTCACAATATTGTCCACTGCTCCGCGGGCCTCGCTGTTCCCAAGCTTCTGCTTCGTCTGCCCTTCAAACTGCGGATCTTCGATCTTCACACTGATAATCGCAGTCAGTCCCTCCCGGATATCCTCCCCGGAAAGATTCGGCTCACTGTCTTTGAGCAGCTTATTTTTTCTTGCATAATCATTAAATGTCTTTGTCAGAGCATTACGGAATCCCACAACATGGGTTCCGCCCTCCGGTGTGGTGATATTATTTACAAATCCGTAAGTATTGTCGCTGTAGGAATCATTGTGCTGCATGGCAACCTCAACGGCTACATTATCTTTCATCCCCTCACAGTAAATGATCTGCTCATAAAGTGCAGTCTTGCTGCGATTCAGGTAAGTAACAAATTCTTTAATTCCTCCCTCGTAGTGGAAGACCTTCTCCACAAGCTCTTCTCCGCGCTCATCCCTGAGTACGATTTTCAGACCTTTGGTCAGAAAGGCCATCTCACGGAAACGCTGCTTTAATGTATCATAGTCAAATACAGTCTCCTCAAAAATCTCATCATCCGGGAAAAATGTTACTTTTGTTCCGCTCTTTTCGTCTTCACATTCTCCAACTACACGCAGCTTGTCTACGACCTTCCCCCGCTCATATCTTTGCTTATAGATTTTACCTTCGTTGTAAATCTCCACTTCCAGCCACTGGGACAGGGCATTTACGACAGAAGCACCCACTCCATGGAGACCGCCGGATACCTTGTACCCTCCGCCGCCAAACTTTCCACCCGCATGCAGGATCGTAAAAACGACCTCAACAGCAGGGAGCCCCGCTTTGTGGTTGATTCCTACCGGAATACCGCGCCCGTTATCTATAACTGTGATTGAATTGCCCTTATTTATACTTACAAAGATTGTATCACAATATCCTGCCAACGCCTCGTCTACGGCGTTGTCAACAATCTCATATACCAGATGGTGAAGTCCTCTTGACGAAGTGCTTCCGATGTACATACCCGGTCTTTTTCTTACCGCTTCCAATCCCTCTAATATCTGGATTTGATCTGCTCCATATTCAGCATCAAATTCTGTACCTGTTGCACCCATTTAAAAACCTCCTAATTTTCTTTTGCTACCTGTCCATTTTTTACATGGAAAATTTTATTAATAGAAAATCGATGATTCACAAACTCATCTAAACCAGTACATGTGATTACCGTTTGTATATCATGAATACTATCCAGTAAATAGTTTTGCCTGTGTTTATCCAGTTCAGACAATACATCATCCAATAAAAGTACCGGCGTATCCCGTATCAGTGACCTGACCAGCTCAATTTCTGACAGTTTCAGCGACAGTGCGGCAGTACGCTGCTGTCCCTGGGACCCGAATTTTCGGATATCCAGGCTGCCCGCCATAAAACAAAGATCATCTCTGTGGGGTCCCACAGAAGTGCTCTTCAGCCTCATATCCCTCTCTCTGTTTTTCTTCAAAGCCTGCTCCAGAGTAAGGTTTCCAACGCTGCATTCATAAGAAAGAGTGATATTCTCCTTCCCGCCAGTTAGTTTATAATGGATATTTGAAATGATTTCATTTACGTCTTCTATGAACCGCTTCCGGCTCTCCATTACTTTTGTTCCGTACTCAACTAATTGCATATCCCAGATATCCAATGTTTCCCTAAGATTCTCCTGTTTGTAAATGTCTTTGAGTAAGGAATTTCTCTGATTAATGATTCGATTATAGTTAGAAAGATTGCTGAGATATACTTTATCAAGCTGCGACAGTTCCAGATCAATAAATCTTCTTCTGCCGGAAGGCCCGTCTTTGATAATATTTAAATCCTCCGGAGAAAAAAATACAAAATGAATAATTCCAAACAATTCACTTGCTTTACGGATCGGGATTTTATTGATTGCAATGCCTTTGGGGCTGTTCTTTTTCAGATGCATGTCTATCTGATACTCGATTCCCCTCTTCTCAACAATGGTCTCCAGATGTGCTTCATCACGTTCAAACTGAATCAAATCTCTGTCTTTAGTCCCTCTGTGAGATTTGGTAGTCCCGGACAAATAGAGGGCTTCCAGCACATTCGTCTTGCCCTGTGCATTGTCACCGTAGAGAATATTTGTCTTGGGATCAAAGGTCAAATCCAACAATTCGTAATTCCTGTAATTCTTTAGTTTTAAAGATTTGATTACCATAATTTCTCCATCAGTATGTAATTATCTTACACTTTTTCAGACTATTTTTCAATTTTTATTTCCTGGCCGTCAAATTCAACCTTGTCACCGTCGTATAATTTGCGTCCTCTTCTGGTGTCCGTTTCCCCGTTCACCTTTACCATTCCATCCTGGACAACCTCTTTTGCCTCCACTCCGGAATCCACAAGACCGGCTGCTTTAAGCGCCTGTCCCAGTTTAATAAATTCATCACTTTCACGTAACTTTATAATCTCCATACCGAATCCTTTCTGTTCATCATATGCATTTTAGTGCACATGAAAAAACCCCACTGGGGACGCATCCCTTTTATCCCGGCCTGAATCTGCCGTGCCATATATCTGGATAAAAGGGGCACGTCCCCACATTTTATGCAACCGCGTTAAAGTTAACCGGAAGAATCAAATAAATATAACTCTGCTTTTCATCCTTGATGAAGCAGGGAGCTTTGGCGTTCATGTAATACAGGTCGACCTCCTCATCATCAATGACTCTCAATGCATCAATCATGAACTTTGGATTAAACCCAATCATCAGGTCTTTTCCCTCTTTTGTGATAAATATTTCTTCATCCATGGATCCAATCTGGGATTTGATCTTAAGCTCCATAGATTCATCCCTGATATCAATGATAATCGGCTTCTTGTCCCCTTCTTTGATCAAAAGTGTGGCTCTGTCAATACAGTCCAGAAGTTCTTTCTTGTTGATTCTGACTTTTGTCTCGTAATCGCTGGAAAGCATCTGGTCAATCTTGAAATAATCTCCCTCAATCAGTCTGGATACGACGACCGTCCTGTCAAATTCAAACACAATGTGGTTCTTTGTAAACGAAATGTCTACATCAGCCTCTGCCTCTCCGCCGATAATCTTGCTGATCTCCTGAAGAGTCTTGCCAGGAACAATGACCTTTTTCGGGGCATAGTCTTCTTTTAACTCGATCTTACGAATCGAGATTCTGTGTCCGTCCAGTGAAACTACTTTCAGAATACTGTCCTCAATCTCAAACAGTTCTCCTGTCATCATCTTGTTTGTATCATTATCGGCGATCGAAAAGATCGTCTGACGGATCACTTCCTTGAGCGTAAACTCAGAAACGGTAATATAATCTTCTTTCTCAATCACAGGCAGATAGGAGAAATCTTCACCTGACTGTGCAGCAATATTAAACTTTGCTTTTTCACAGGTAATCAGTGTCTGATTATCTGAGTCTGTCTCTATGGTTACATCACTGTCCGGAAGCTTCCGGACGATCTCTGAAAAGATTCTGGCATTCAGTGCGATGATTCCTCTCTCTACGATATCACCTTCGATCCGTGTCTCAATACCAAGTTCCATATCATTTGCAGTCAGCTTAACAACATCTGTGGATGCATCCACCAGAATACATTCCAGAATAGGCATTGTGGTTTTTGAGGGTACAGCCTTGGATACAATGCTGACTCCTTTTACCAGGTTAGATTTTGTACAAACGATTTTCATATGTCGGTAACTCCTTTCGATGGGTGTGGTGAAAAAACTTTCCACCGCGTTTTTTATAGATAAATATATAAATCAATTCCGTCTTCTTCTTAATAGGGGCTGTGGATAAGTTCATAAGTGACTCCAGGCCTTGAAAATCAAGGGGTTGTCCATACTGAAAACTGTGTAGACAGGTACTGGAAAGTGATGGGACAAGATGGGGATAAATAAATCCCTAAAATCCTTAACTTTTTTATCAACCTCATAATCCACATAATTTTAACAGGGTTTTACACAATCTATTCACACTAAATCGGATTGATCTTTTTCTTAATAATGTTCACGGTATTGTTAAGAGCCTCGTCAACTGTAATATCATGCGCGATTTTCTTAACGCCATGGCTTACAGAAGCGTGATCCTTGCCTCCAAGAATAATACCAATCGTCTTGAGAGCAGTATCGGTCATTGTACGGCAGAGATACATAACAATCTGCCGGGGTAAAACAATCTCAGCATTACGCTTCTTACCCTTTAGTTCAGATACAGGTATATTAAAATGTTCGGATACAACATCAATCACCAATTCCGGCGTGATCGTTCGGTTGTCATCCGGAGAAATCATATCCTTCAGGGCTTCTGCGGCCAGAGGGATATCAATCGGCTTCTTCTCCAGATTGGACAGGGCGATCAGTTTATTCAGGGAGCCTTCCAGTTCCCTGATATTGGATTTGATATTATTCGCTATATATTGAAGGACTTCATCCGGAATGTGATAACGTTCCAGTCCGTCCAGCTCTTCTTTCTTTCTAAGTATGGCCATCCTTGTCTCATAATCAGGTGAAGAAATATCGGCAATAAGCCCCCACTCAAAACGAGTGCGTAGTCTTGCCTCCAGAGTCTCAATATCCTTAGGCGGCTTATCACTGGAGATGATGATCTGCTTGCCCGATACATGAAGGTGATTGAAAGTGTGGAAAAACTCTTCCTGTGTACTTTCCTTACCTATTATAAATTGTATATCGTCAATCAGAAGAACATCATTGTTGCGGTACTTCTCACGGAAGGTGGTCATAGCGAGTTCATTGCCGTTCTTACCTATTTTGAGGGAATCAATCAGTTCATTTGTAAATGTTTCGCTTGTCACATACAGGACCTTCTTGGAAGGATCATTCTCAAGTATGAAGTGTGCAACGGAATGCATCAAATGAGTTTTTCCAAGTCCGACACCTCCATATATAAAAAGAGGGTTGTAAATCTCTCCCGGGGATTCCGCCACCGCCAAAGATGCAGCATGTGCAAAGTTATTATTGCTGCCCACAACAAAAGTATCAAATGTATATTTGGCATTCAGATTCGCATTTTCAAATAGTGCATTTGACTTCTTATTCTTTATGACATTTTCTTTCTTTTCCTGGATGATGACATTATCTTCAGTAACAAAAGAGATTTCAAACTCTGTTCCTGTAACTTCTGCAATGCATACTTTAAAAGGAAGAAGGTACTTTTCTTCGATATGTTCCAGGCTGGCTTTGAGTTTTACAAGAATATAGACTGTGTCATCGGTCACTTCATATACGGTAAGTGGTGCAATCCACGTATTGTATGAAATATTTGATGAGCAATATTCGTCCTTCATTTTGTTTAAAATCTGCTCCCAATTTTCTACTACAATGTTCATCGACAGTACTCCTAATCAATATAATAGAGAGATATGAACGCAAAATCTCTCTATTACATTTTACATCAAAACGGTATGAGAAGCAATGAGAAATGATGTGTATAACTTTTTGAACAATTTAAACATCTATATTTTCGAGGGTTAAAATCAAAAAATAAAATTTAATCTACAGCTTATCCAACACTTATCCACAGCTTATCCACATAAGAATCTTAGGGAACGAACTTGTGAGTGAACGGATGGGGGGCGCTCTATGAAAGGCTGTGAATGTTGTGCCGGGTGGGTCTGGTTTCCTGCGGGGGTGTGTATGACGTTTGAAAGTCCGCACCACTTGATAAGAGGCAGTAACAGATAAAATGTGGGGAATAGAGGGACTTGCCGCAGTTGGCCCGAATGCCGATGCATTCG
>LDAQ01000065.1 GCA_001028025.1 Faecalicatena fissicatena
GCGTCCCCGTCCGTCAACGAGGCTGAAGCTCGTTGCCTAAATCCCGATTTGGTGAAATTTATGTGCAATCCCTTGACTATCCAGCTGTTTCTTCTTATAATAATTCTGTACAGACTTAAATGGAAAAGACAATGACGAAGACAGTAGGATTTATCTGAAAGCTGCAGCGAACCGGTGATGGTGGGAGTCCGGTATGAGTAGGTTATTTCTGAACATCACTTCTGAGTCGCAGTCCTCGAAACGAAAGCAGTAGAGGCTGACGGAGTTCCTCCGTTATGGGAACGCATATACAGGGCGGGAATCAGGAAGCCTGAGTATGTTGTAACAGGTGGTAAAACGGCAGTTAAGGCTTTCGTCCTATTACAGGACGGGAGCCTTTTTTATGATATGGGGATTCCTGTATCACAAAGACCCTCCGGGGGATGTAAAATAATTTAAATTTAGAAAGGAATGTGATTAGCTATGTACAAAAAAGTTTCCACGGATATGAATTTCGTTGATCGTGAAAAAGATGTTGAAAAATTCTGGATTGATCATAATATTTTCCAGAAGAGTATGGAGGAGAGAGAAGGGGGTCCCGAATATACATTCTATGATGGCCCTCCGACCGCAAACGGCAAGCCGCATATCGGTCATGTGCTGACCCGCGTTATCAAGGATATGATTCCGAGATACCGCACAATGAAGGGATATAGGGTTCCCCGTAAAGCTGGATGGGATACGCATGGACTTCCGGTGGAGCTGGAGGTGGAGAAGCTTCTGGGACTGGACGGGAAGGATCAGATCGAAGAGTACGGTCTGGAACCGTTTATTGACAAGTGTAAAGAAAGTGTGTGGAAATATAAGGGGATGTGGGAAGATTTCTCCAGCACAGTTGGATTTTGGGCCGATATGGAGCACCCCTATGTTACTTATGACAATAACTTTATTGAATCTGAGTGGTGGGGGCTTAAGCAGATCTGGGATAAAGGCCTTCTGTATAAGGGCTTTAAGATTGTTCCTTACTGCCCACGCTGCGGAACTCCTCTTTCTGCTCAGGAAGTGGCGCAGGGATATAAGGATGTCAAAGAGCGCTCTGCGATTGTCAGATTTAAGGTAAAGGATGAAGATGCGTATATTCTGGCATGGACAACCACACCGTGGACACTGCCTTCCAACCTGGCGCTTTGCGTGAACCCGGTGGAGGATTACGTGAAGGTAAAAGCTGCCGACGGATATGTATATTATATGGCTCAGGCACTGCTGGATAAAGTACTTGGCAAGCTGGCAGAGGAAGATCAGCCGGCTTATGAAGTTCTGGAGACATATAAAGGAAAAGATCTGGAGTACAAGGAATATGAGCCTTTGTTTGCATGCGCGGCAGAGAGTGCAGCAAAGCAGAATAAGAAGGCATTTTATGTGACCTGTGATACCTATGTCACACTGACAGACGGTACAGGAATTGTACACATTGCTCCTGCATTTGGTGAGGATGATGCCAATGTGGGAAGAAACTACGGGCTGCCGTTTGTACAGCTTGTAGACGAAAAAGGAAATATGTCGGAGTCTACTCCATTTGCCGGAGTTTTTGTAAAGAAAGCGGACCCGATGGTGCTGAAGGATCTGGAGGAAAGAGGGCTTCTCTTTGATGCGCCTAAGTTCGAGCACAGCTATCCTCACTGCTGGAGATGCGATACTCCGCTGATCTACTATGCACGTGAATCCTGGTTCATTAATATGACTGCAGTGAAGGATGATCTAATCTCCAATAATAATACAATCAACTGGATTCCGGAGAACATCGGAAAAGGACGTTTCGGGGACTGGCTGGAGAACGTGCAGGACTGGGGCATCAGCCGTAACCGTTACTGGGGAACTCCTCTGAACATCTGGGAGTGTGAGTGCGGGCACCAGCACTCCATCGGAAGCGTTGAGGAACTGAAGTCCATGTCGGACAACTGCCCGGATGATATCGAGCTTCATCGTCCGTATATCGATGATGTGACAGTCAAATGCCCAATCTGCGGAAAAGAGATGCACCGTGTGCCGGAAGTAATTGACTGCTGGTTTGACAGCGGTTCCATGCCGTTTGCACAGCATCACTATCCGTTTGAGAATAAGGATCTGTTTGAACAGCAGTTCCCGGCTGACTTTATTTCAGAGGCCGTTGACCAGACAAGAGGATGGTTCTATTCCCTGCTCGCAATCTCCACGCTTCTCTTTAACAAAGCGCCTTATAAGAATGTAATTGTACTGGGGCATGTGCAGGACGAGAATGGGCAGAAGATGAGTAAGTCCAAGGGAAATGCGGTAGATCCGTTTGATGCGTTGAATCTGTACGGTGCAGATGCAATCCGCTGGTATTTTTATGTTAACAGCGCACCGTGGCTGCCGAACCGTTTCCACGGAAAAGCAGTGACAGAGGGTCAGCGTAAGTTTATGGGAACTCTTTGGAATACCTATGCATTTTTTGTACTGTATGCGAATATCGATGAATTCGACGCGACAAAATACAGCCTGGAATATGAAAAACTGAGCGTTATGGATAAATGGCTGCTGTCCAAACTGAATACACTGATTAAGACAGTGGATGAGAACCTTGAAAATTACAGAATTCCGGAGAGTGCAAGGGCGCTGCAGGATTTTGTGGATGACATGAGTAACTGGTATGTAAGAAGAAGCCGTGAGCGTTTCTGGGCAAAAGGCATGGAGCAGGATAAGATCAATGCTTATATGACCCTGTACACTGCGCTTGTGACGGTTGCGAAAGTAGCTGCACCGATGATTCCGTTCATGACAGAAGAGATTTACCAGAACCTGGTATGCAGTATCGACAGTGCGGCTTTGGAGAGCATTCATCTCTGTGACTACCCTGCTGTCAGCGAGGATTTTATTGATGCAGAACTGGAATCTAATATGGCAAATGTGCTGAAGCTGGTTGTTATGGGACGCGCGTGCCGCAACACGGCTAATATCAAGAACCGTCAGCCGATTGGGCAGATGTTTGTGAAGGCCGGATTTGTATTGCCTGAGTTTTATCAGGAAATCGTTGCAGATGAGCTGAATGTGAAGAATATTAAGTTCACAGAAGATGTGAGAGACTTTACTTCATATAGTTTTAAACCACAGTTAAAGACAGTGGGGCCAAAGTATGGTAAAATGTTAGGTGGAATCAAGTCTGCTCTGGACAGTCTCGACGGCAATGCGGCTATGGACGAGATTAATGAAACAGGAGCATTGAAGCTGGATATAGGCGGCCAGGAGATCACCCTGCTTAAGGAAGACCTGCTGATTGATACGGCGCAGATTGAAGGATATGTATCTGAAAATGACAACGGAATCACGGTTGTTCTGGATACGAACCTGACAGAAGAACTTTTAGAGGAAGGCTTTGTCAGAGAGATTATCAGTAAGATCCAGACAA
Organism: Faecalicatena fissicatena; assembly: GCA_001028025.1. Lineage (GTDB taxonomy): Bacteria > Bacillota > Clostridia > Lachnospirales > Lachnospiraceae > Faecalicatena > Faecalicatena fissicatena_A. Next base: position 3,404 of record LDAQ01000065.1, read on the forward strand.
TGCGTAAGGAAGCAGACTTTGAGGTTATGGATAAGATTAAGGTCACTTATGCAGGAAGTGCTAAAGCAGAAGATATCTTTGAAAAATATGGAAAAGAGATTGGAAGTGAAGTGCTGGCAAACGAAGTCGTAAAAGCAGAACCGGCAGGTTATGTGAAGGAATGGAAGATGAACGGCGAGGCTGTTACGATGGGGGTAGAGAAAGAAGGGATGTAAGTTATATGTATAGTAAGCGATTTGAAAAGGAAACTTTCAAAGAGACAGTCCGGGACAATGTGAAAACATTGTACCGGAAGAAGATAGAGGAGGCAACACCGCAGCAGATATTCCAGGCGGTTTCCTATGCAGTGAAGGACATCGTGATTGATGACTGGCTGGCCACGCAGGCGGAGTACAGGAAGCAGGATGCGAAGACTGTGTATTATATGTCCATGGAATTTTTGATGGGCCGTGCCCTCGGCAATAATCTGATCAATATGACTGCCTACGGGGATGTGAAGGAAGCGCTGGAGGAGATGAACATCGACCTGAATGCGATCGAAGACCAGGAGCCGGATGCGGCTCTTGGAAACGGCGGTCTGGGGCGTCTGGCAGCATGTTTTCTGGATTCACTGGCAACACTGAATTACCCGGCATATGGATGCGGTATCCGCTACCGCTATGGTATGTTTAAGCAGAAGATTGAAAACGGGTACCAGGTGGAGACTCCGGACGACTGGCTCAAAGAAGGCAATCCATTTGAGCTGCGCAGACAGGAATACGCAAAAGAGGTGCGTTTCGGCGGTTCTATCCGTTTTGAGAAGGATCCGGAGACCGGCAGGGATAAGTTTATTCAGGAGAATTATGAGTCCGTGCGTGCGGTTCCTTATGATATGCCGATCGTAGGATACGGCAACCATGTAGTGAATACGCTGCGTATCTGGGATGCGGAGCCGATTACGAATTTTTCTCTGGAATCATTTGACAGAGGGGACTACCACAAGGCCGTAGAGCAGGAAAATCTTGCAAAGATGATCGTGGATGTGCTTTATCCGAATGACAATCATTATGCAGGCAAGGAGCTGAGGCTGAAACAGCAGTATTTCTTTATTTCTGCAAGTCTTCAGGCTTTAATTGAGAAGTATAAGAAAGACCATGATGACATCAAAAAGCTCTATGAAAAGGTAACGATCCAGATGAACGATACGCATCCGACGGTTGCAGTTCCGGAGCTGATGAGGCTGCTCATTGATGTGGAAGGGCTGAGCTGGGAGGAAGCATGGAATGTGACCACAAAGACCTGTGCATATACGAATCACACGATTATGGCAGAGGCTCTGGAAAAATGGCCGATCGATCTGTTCGCCAAGCTGCTTCCGCGTATTTATCAGATTGTACAGGAGATTGACCGCCGCTTCCTGCAGGAAGTACGCGCCAAATATCCGGGAAATGAGGAGAAGGTCAGAAAAGTGGCAATTCTCAGGGACAATCAGGTGCGTATGGCGCATATGGCAATTGTGGCGGGCTTCTCTGTTAACGGAGTGGCAAGGCTGCATACTGAGATTTTAAAGCATCAGGAGCTGAAGGATTTCTATGACATGATGCCCGGGAAGTTTAACAATAAGACGAACGGCATCACCCAGAGACGTTTCCTTCTACATGGCAATCCGCTTCTTGCAGATTGGATTACAGGCAGAATCGGAGATGGCTGGATCACAGATTTATCTTTACTCGGCAACCTGAAGCCTCTTGTGAACGATGAGCGTGCCAGAAAAGAGTTTATGCAGATCAAGTACCAGAATAAGGTACGTCTTGCAAAATATATAAAAGAAAACAATGGAATTGATGTTGATCCGACCTCAATCTTTGACGTGCAGGTGAAGAGACTGCATGAATACAAGCGCCAGCTGCTGAATATTCTGCACATTATGTATCTGTACAACCAGATCAAGGAGCACCCGGAGATGTCATTTTACCCACGGACATTTATCTTTGGGGCAAAAGCCGCAGCAGGCTACCTCAGGGCGAAAGAAACGATCAAGCTGATCAACTCTGTAGCAGATGTGGTGAACAACGACAGAAGCATCAACGGTAAACTGAAAGTTATATTTATCGAAGATTACCGTGTATCTAATGCGGAGCTTCTGTTTGCAGCAGCCGATGTCAGCGAACAGATTTCCACTGCGTCCAAGGAGGCATCCGGTACCGGAAATATGAAGTTTATGTTGAATGGTGCACCTACTCTGGGAACGATGGATGGAGCCAATGTGGAGATCGTGGAAGAAGTCGGCGTGGAGAATGCATTTATCTTTGGTCTAAGCTCTGAAGAGGTCATTAACTATGAGAATAGAGGCGGCTATAACCCGATTGATATTTACTTTAACGACTGGGAGCTGAAGCGTGTGGTAGACCAGCTGATGGATGGAACCTATGCGGGCGGCAACCATGAGATGTACAAGAACCTGTACAACTCCCTTCTGAACACGCAGTGTACGGACCGGGCCGATACCTACTTTATTCTGAAAGACTTCCGCGCTTATGCAGAAGCACAGAAAAAAGTGGAAGCAGCTTACCGTGATGATCAGAAATGGTCTAAAATGGCGATGTTAAATACTGCATGCAGCGGAAAGTTTACATCTGACCGTACAATAGAGGAGTATGTAAAGGATATCTGGAAACTCGAAAAAGTGGATGTCCCGTCAGGGCAGCCGGAATAGGAGGCATATATGAATTATTATGACAGCTACACTTATACTTATAACTCACCTTTAGATTCAATGCTTACAGGGATTCTGGCAATTTATCTGATTGTGTTTGCAGTATGGTTTATTTTCTTCGTAATCAGTTACGTATTCAAAGGAATCGGTATGTATACGATCGCAAAGAGGCAGGGGATGGATTACCCCTGGCTCGCGTTCATTCCGTTTGCAAGAACGTATCTCCACGGAGAACTGGGCGGAAGTATTACCCTGAAATCCAAGTCCATCAGGAATCCGGGAATCTGGCTGCTTGCAATGCCATTTATCTTCGGGGTAGTAAACTTTATATTCTATATGATATTATGGGTAGTGGGAATTGGGGCATTCTCCAATCTCTATGCAGATACTCTCTATAATCATGGAACCGGCGCAGGATCCCATATCAGCAGCGGTATGATTATGGGACTGATTATTGTCATCATCATATGGGCAATTATTGCAATTGTATATGGGGCAATAACTAAAGTACTGAGTGTCCTGGTAAACCATCAGATTCTTGAGAAGTTTACAACCAAAAACATGTCCATTGCGCATGCAGTATTGTGTATGGTGGTTCCTCTTTATGAGTCCATCTGCCTCTTTGTTATGCGCAACAGAGACTTTAATCCGGGGATGGAGCCGAATCTCGGAAGTCCGTTTATCCAGCCGGGATACCCGACCATGCCGCCGGGTGGATCAATGCCAGGACCATATACCGCAATGCCGGAATCCGCACCGCAGGCACCCGTACCGGAAGAAGCACCAGTTCCGGAAACGCCGGATATGAGTTTACCGCCAGTGCCACCAGTACCACCAGTGCCCCCGGTTATCCCGGCACCCGCACCAGAGATGGAGCCAGAAGTTACGCCGGAAACTGAACCAGAGCCATCCGTGATCATTCTGCCGGATACAGAAAAGGGGTCTGACCCCCTTGAGCCTGAAAAGAAAGAAAATAGTGACTTGTAAAAAAGGGGTCTGACCCCTTTAAGCCCTTCATATATTATATATATGGAGGGCTTTTTTATGGGACAACGTTATATGCGGCAGAAAGTCAAGACAGTTTGTTCATTTTTAGTTATTTTAATCTTACTCCCTTATGTGGTGGCCATTTTTGTTAACGGCACGGATATGGAAGTGATCGGTAAAAATGGTGGTGCATATGTGCAGGTAAAGAGAACTCTGGAGGATGGCAAAGAAAAAATTATGAAAGTGCCATGGGACGAATACTTTCTGGGGGTTCTGGCAAAAGAAATGCCTGAGACATATGAGGAGGAAGCGCTTAAAGCACAGGCGGTGCTGATCCGAACCAACCTGTATCAGACTTTGGATAGCAGTGAAGATAAGGTGCTGGAGGACAGTTATCTGGACGCGAAAGCGCTGGAGAAGAAATGGAGTGCCAAAGAGCATGATACTTATTACAAAAAACTGAAAAAGGCTATGGATGATACTGCAAATCAGGTGCTATACTATAATGATACTTATGCTTTGGTGCCATTCCACCAGGCGAGTAACGGAAAAACAAGAAGCGGACAGGAGGTTCTTGGAAACGGAGACTCCCCTTATCTTGTTGTAAAGGAATGCCCAAAGGACAAAGAGGCCGATGAGGAAATGCATGTCTATAATATGGAATATCAGGAAATACAGACAAAGTGCCAGCCGTTTCTGGTAGCCGTGGACAAAGAAAATGCCAAAAAGACCTACAGCTTTTCGGATTTTGAGATACAGTCCTACGATTCCGCCGGATATGTCGCATCGCTTCGGATCGGCGATACGGTCTGTACCGGAGAACAGTTCCGTGAGGCCCTGTCACTGGCCTCCAGTGCGTTCTCTCTGCAGGAAGCAGACGGGGGCCTGCGTATTACGACAATGGGAAAAGGGCACGGTCTGGGGATGAGCCAGTGGACTGCAAATGAGATGGCAAAAGAGGGAAAAACCTTCGAAGAAATCCTGCAAAATTTTTTTGAAGGAACAAATCTGACAGATGGCGGAGAAATATTTACAAAAATAGAATAAGGCGTCATTTTTCTGGCAAAAATATAGCCAGAGGTGATGAATATGAACAAGAATGAAAAGCCATCTTTATTAAAAGGAAAGGGCGCAGCAGTCGGAATCGTGATCTGCTTTGTTGCTGTGATTGTAATGGTTGGAGCATTTACATTCAACAATTATAATAAAAAATTAAATCAGCAGCTGGCTAAAGCAGAGGAACAGACTGAACAGCTTACAAAGGAAAAGAGCGAGGCAACGACAACAAATGACATCGTCCTGCCTGAAGCAGAGAGTAATACATCAACAGAAAATGACACCGAAGATAAAGAAAGCACTCAGGGAAGTGCAGCAGAAAACGCGGAGACAGCAGGAAATACAGCAGAAGTTTACTTCAGCGAAGAGAGCCTGCTCTCATGGCCGGCAAGCGGCGCAGTGCTGATCAACTACAGCATGGACAAGACAGTATTTTTCTCAACACTGGAACAGTATAAGTACAATCCTGCACTGATTATCGGTGGCCAGGTTGGAGAGATGATCGGTGCGTCAGCAGCGGGAATCGTTACGAATGTAGAACAATCTGCCCAGACAGGTACAACAGTTACACTGGATATGGGAAATGGATACAGCGCAGTATACGGACAGCTTAAAGAAGTGCCGCTGCAGGTCGGAGATTATGTGGATGCAGGCCAGACAGTGGGATATCTGAGTGAACCAACAAAATATTATAGCGTTGAAGGGCCAAACCTTTACTTTGAAGTGATCAAAGACGGGACACCGGTGAATCCTATGGACTTTATGGAGTCATAGAGGGGACGCCTGAGAGACGCATGGAGCAGCCAGCCGCGGGGAAGACATATGTGGGTTTCCTGCGCTGGCGCTTTGTGAAAGAAACACTAACAGTAAAACAGGAGAATCTTATGGCTACAGGCGGATTCACTGAGAAAGCTTGATGCTTTCTCAGCTCAGCCGCCTCAAATTTTGATTTTGTAAATCAAAATTTGGCCATAAGATTCTCCTGTTTTACTGTAAGTGTTTCTAATCACACGCTGGATGCGCAGGAAACCCACATATGTCTTCCCCGCGGCTGGCTGCTCCATGCGCCTCTCAGGCTATGTGCATCCTGCGGGGAGACGGGAGCGGCGGATGGCGTGCGGAAGGAACGAGAGGGGGAATTTTTTTGATACCGGTGTGGATATGTGGTATAGTGATGGGTGTGGAAAGGTGTGTTGGACGGATGAATTATACATATATTTTGAGGTGCAGGGACGGGAGTTTGTATACGGGGTGGACGAATGATCTGGAGAAGCGGGTGAGTGATCATAATGCGGGGAAGGGGGCTAAGTATACCCGGGCCCGCAGGCCTGTGGAACTGGCTTATTTTGAGGCTTTTGAGACGAAGGAAGAGGCTATGCGGCGGGAGTATGCTATTAAGCGGCTGCCGCGGGGAAAGAAGATGGAATTGCTGGGTGAAGGGGGCGTCGTATACAGAAATGAAACGAAATAGTTACATAAAAGTATTGAGGCTGATTTTTAGTATTTGAATCTAAAAAAGAAACTATTGTTTGTATTCTTGGTACAAGAACGTCTGCGGCTCTCCTTGATATAATAGGGGTAACAAATATCAGGAGGAAGATCATGGAGATAGCAATTATTTTTTTAGGGTTGATTCTACTTATTTTTTTAGTGTTCAGGGGAGTTTCCATTTATATTGCAACACCGATATGTTCCATACTTGTTGCAATTTTGAGTGGGGTTGATTTCTTTCAGGCGTATATGACCACCTATATGGAAGGTATGGTTGGATTCGCAAAAACATATCTGCCAATGTTTATGCTGGGGGCAATCTTCGGAAAGGTCATGGAAGATTCGGGAGCTTCAAAGTCGATTGCACTTTTTATCGTCGGGAAGCTTGGAAAGGGAAAGGCTTTGCTCTCTATCGTGCTGGCAGGGGCAGTCCTGACTTATGGCGGAGTCTCTATGTTTGTTGCTTCTTTTGCACTCTATCCGCTTGCACTGGCAATATTCAGAGAGGCGAATATTTCAAGACGATTGATACCGGCGACAATACAGGCCGGGACCTTTACATTTACCATGGTGGCACTTCCCGGTTCACCGGCAATCCAGAATATTATTCCGACGAACTATTTTGGGACAACGGCGATGGCAGCCCCTGTACTCGGAATTATTGCAGCAATTATGATGTTTGGGTTATCTATGCTGTGGCTGGGACACGCTAAAAAGCGTTATGAAAAGAAAGGGTTATTTTTTGATGAGCAGCCGGGAAAGGAACTGCCTTCCGAAAATGCGGAGAATTTACCGCATCCTCTTATTTCATTGATACCGCTTTTAACTGTACTTGTCAGCTATAATGTATTGCCGGCGCTTTTACCGGTTGGTGATTTTGTAAAGGCTAATATGATTATACCGGCACTGCTTCTTGGAAATATTGTAGGGATTCTTTTGAATCTAAAATATCTCCGCCCATTGAAAACGCTGAACGATGGTGCTACGAATTCTATTATCCCGACATTAAATACAAGTGCAATCGTTGGTTTTGGCGCGGTAATCAAAGCAGTTCCTGCTTTTGCAGCGCTTACAGACGCTATTTTCTCTGTGAATATAAGCAATCCATTGATAGCAGAGGCAATTGCTATTTATGTGATAACTGCAGCGACAGGGTCGTCATCCGGGGGACTGACTATCGCCATGGATGCAATGAGCAGTAAATTCATTGATTTGTCTCAGACAACGGGAATCTCGCTGCAGACCTTCCATCGTGTTGCGGCAGTGTCATCCGCTGCATTTGCCAGCCTCCCGCATAATGGCGGTGTGCTGGTACTGCTGGATCTGTCCGGATACGGGTATAAACAGATTTACTTTGATATGTTTATGGTTACGGTTATCATACCGCTGCTCACCTCATTTGTTATGGTATTCCTCGGCGGTTTGGGTGTGGTATAAACGAAAATTTAAATAGATATAAAATACATAGATCATGAGTGCGTTTCTGCAGATATTTGGCATAGAGTCCTGCAGGAACGTGCTTTTATGCATACAAAAGAAATAAAGAAACGTATCTGTCCATGATTCGGATGGCAGGTACAGAAGTAAAATTCGTAAGAGAACAGATGAAAATAATTGATCTTTATGTGAGGGAGAGACGATATGTTAGATAAAATACTTGCTGAAAGGTTTATAGACAAGATTTCTGAATTTACAGAATACAACGTAAATATTATGAACGAAAGGGGAATTATTATTGCCAGCAAGGACAAAGAACGGATTGGAGGATTTCATGAAATTGCATATAAAATCATAACCGGAGATGAGGATATAATTATTACGGAGCATGAAGAGCATAATTATCTGGGAGTTAAATATGGCATCAACATGGCTGTTTTTTATCACCATAAGAAGATTGGTGTTATTGGAATGACAGGAAATCCTGACGAGGTTGCCCCGATACTGAAGATTATGAAAATGTCGGTGGAGACCATGCTGGAATATGAATTATATAAAGAAGATATACAGCACCGGAAAAATTTGAAGGATCAGTTTCTGAACTTAATCCTTTATGGAGAAGATACAGACTTATATTCCCTGAAATACTATGCCTCACAGCTTGGGTATTCAGAAACTGCAGTCAGAATCCCCATACTGATTACAACAGACGGGAAAGTGGATACATCAGAGCTTTTGAGGAAAATAAAAGAGGGAAGCCTGCATTCTTATGAAGATATCTCTGCAGTAACAAGGGAAAAGCAGATTATCATATTTAAATGCTTTGACAGGAGCAAAATTCTTCAGGGGACATATAAGTATGTGATAGGGGAATATCTGGGTAACTTTCTGGCCTTTTTGCTGGATCGTGATATTGAATGCCACTTTTATATAGGAACCTTCCAGAATGAGCTGGAAGAATACAGAAAGGCATATCAGCAGTGCTGCTGGCTCAGGGAGAATGTAAGGGCAAAAAGCAGAGGTGTTTATTTCTATGATTATGCCGGTGAATACCTGCGTTCACTTGTGCCGTTTATGGAGCTTCATCAGATATACCATGTATTTGAAGAACTGCTGGATGAGAAAAATCAAGATGATTTTACGGAGCTTGTAGATGCTCTCGAGCGGAATAATTATAATCTGGTTGACAGCAGCAAAGAATTATTTATACACAAGAATACACTTGTGTTCCGGTTAAATAAACTTAAGGCTATTTTCTCTATAAATCCATTGCAGAAATCTAACGAAAGAGAATTTTTAAAGTATATGTGTGAGTATTTCAGGAGAAAAAGAAATGGTTTTTAGAAAAAATTGCGGAGGCCCGGGACAGGACCTCCGTTGTTTTATATAATATAGAAAGTCAGCTGGAATTCCCCGTAATAAAAGAATTCTGCAGATGCTTTTTTTATGGAGTGACAGGACCGAAATCTTCAAATTTCTTTTTAAGATAGAGAAGACGTCCAAAATCTGCTGCAGGAGGAAGCGTATCCGCAACGGACATAATCATATGGTCGCCCTTCCCAATAGCCTTAAGGGTTTCATCTACGATCTCATAGAATTCACGGTCGGTTGTATTGGCTGTCAAAAGCGCAGTAGACGGGACTCCGCCCCAGATTGTGATTTTATCCTGAAATACATCTCGCGTTTCCTGCAGGGAGATATTGGTCAGCGGTTTGGGGCAGATTGAATCCGCAATATCAAACCCGGCGCGGACATATTTGTCGAGAAGCATTGTATTCTCTCCATCGGTGTGCGTTGCAACAAATTTTCCAAGCGTGTGTGCCTTGTCACTTTGCTTCTTTAGGGATGGAACCACATAATCTTCGATCAGATCCGGCGTTGTAAAATTAAAATCATAGTTGGCGCCTGACAGGACAACCTCAGCGGGGCTGTTGATGGCTGCATCGAACAATTTGTCGCAGAATGGGGTGATGCGTGCTACGAGGTGATCCATAGCCTCCTTATCATCAAATCTGGCCAGATAGAAGTCTTCAAACCCCATAAGCTCTTTGATCAAATAGTGCCCGGCGGAGGCCCACATTGCAGCGAGTGCCACTGCCACGCCGCGATCTCCTACATATTCCCTCTGGTATTGGGAAAATGCTTCATAATTGGGGATAACTTCTGCATTCTCAAAAATATAAGCCAGCGCATCATAATCTTCAATTTCTTTCAGGGCATGTTCTTTATGAGCGTATAAGGTAATACCTTCCCGGAGCATCTCGTTGGTATAGACAACTTTTGTACGGATGATGCCTCTGGGAGTATCGTAAGTGACGGTCAATTCCCCGTTGTCTTTCCGTTCCTGAGTAATTCCTACATTGTGTAACTTAACAATCCAGGGAGAAAGTTCAAGGTCATAAATCCCCAGGCCTACATGCAGGTCTTTGACGCCGCCTTTGCGCCAGCCTTTAAAATTGGGTACAATAGAATGAAATCCAACACCCAGGTCATCTGCAAATTCCCGGAGATTAGCGTGCTTATATTCATCAGGCAATGTGTTTGTTTCTTCGTGAGCATAGAACCAGTTATCCAGACGCGGGACAAACGGCAGGGAATCAGTGGGCTCACCGCGCAGAGTGGCCAGAATTCTTTCTTTTACAGTCATTTTGTTATCCTCCTAACATATCTTTATGAACAATTTTAGTATAACAGGGGGAGTACAAAATGACATTGTGGCAGAAAGACAAAAAAGGAGGGGAAAATAGTGCTGTAAAACTGAATTTAGTCATTGAAATCCTAAGACACCATAGTGTTAACAGGGAATACAGTTATCCGTTTTTTCCTGGGAATACTTCTTCTCAAATGATCATAACGAGAGGGGGGATACAATAAAAGGTGCAGTCGGATCATAGACTTATCCAATTGCACCTTTTTTTATGTTAGAAGTAAAACAGTTGTAATATTTTAGTAATTCTCAGCTTTTCTTTCGAAGTATGCACGTGGGTGAGCACATACCGGGCAGACTTCCGGAGCTTCATCGCCCTGGTAGATATATCCGCAGTTTCCACATTTCCAGCCAAGAGGAGCCTCGTCTTTGAAGGTCTGTCCTGCACGGAAATGGTCGAGAAGTCTCTGGTAACGTTTTTCGTGAGCAGCTTCTACTTCCGCTACGCCTCTGAATTTGGAAGCCAGTTCTGTAAATCCTTCTTCTTCAGCTTCTTTTGCCATACGGGCATACATGTCTGTCCACTCGAAGTTCTCGCCTGCTGCAGCATCTTCCAGGTTAGCTTCTACATCACCGATTCCGTGGAATTCTTTGAACCACATCTTTGCGTGTTCTTTTTCCTGGTCGGCGGTCTCCAAGAAAATGTTGGACATCTGTACATAGCCTGCTTTTCTTGCAGCAGATGCATAGTATGTATACTTGTTGCGTGCCTGTGACTCACCTGAAAATGCTTCCATAAGGTTCTGCTCTGTTTTTGTTCCTGCGTACTTTGACATAGTAAATCCTCCTTGTTTTCTTTGATATCTATATTATAACATGCGGTTTTTTTGATTCAATGAAATTAAAATAAAAAATGGTTAAATATTCCACCCCGGTAAGAGTAAATTACCTGCAGAGGAGAGGTAGTTCCTTTGCAGGCATTTACGCTTTACCGCCGGGATGACCGTCCCGGCGGTATAAATGGGTGCTTTATGAATGAATGTTGGAGTAAAATGTAAATCTAACGGGTATGTGATTAGCCAAAGTATCTCTTTAACAGGCCTTCGAATGCTTTTCCGTGGCGGGCTTCGTCTCTTGCCATCTCGTGAACTGTGTCGTGGATTGCATCCAGGTTAGCAGCTTTCGCACGCTTTGCAAGGTCAAACTTACCAGCTGTAGCGCCGTTCTCTGCGTCAACTCTCATCTCCAGGTTCTTCTTAGTGCTGTCTGTTACAACTTCGCCTAATAACTCAGCAAACTTGGAAGCGTGCTCTGCTTCTTCATAAGCAGCTTTTTCCCAGTACAGTCCGATCTCCGGATATCCTTCTCTATGAGCAACTCTTGCCATTGCAAGGTACATACCTACTTCTGAGCATTCTCCCTCGAAGTTAGCTCTTAAATCAGCGATGATGTCTTCGCTTACGCCCTGAGCTACGCCTACAACGTGCTCTGCAGCCCATTCTCTTCCGCCTGTCTGCTCTTTGAATTTCTCTGCCGGTGCTTTACAGATTGGACATTCTGCCGGTGCAGCATCTCCCTCGTGAACATAACCACATACTGTACATACAAATTTTTTCATAATTAAAATCTCCTTTTCTTTTTTATTATTTTATAATTATAGTTGCTTCCGGAGGCTTTATGCCTGCCGGTAATTTATTTTTAATATAGGAAGCAGAATATACTTCCTATATTAATCACGTGTGTCTTTTTGGTGAACTTTCTGTGTCCCCGATTACGACTTCTGGATGCAGTCACCACATTTGCCGTAAAAAACTGTAGTGCTGGATTCTATGATTCCGTCAAAGTTCTCGGCAGCAGCCTTATTGACCTCTTCAATATTCTTCATATCCAGGTCCAGATCCAGTACCCTTCTGCAGTTAGTGCAGAAAAAGTGATTGTGCGGCATGACATTACCATCAAATCTGTCGCCGCCGTCTGGCGTTGGAATCTTGATTGCTTCGCCAATATCAGTCAGCAGATTCAGATTCCTGTATACGGTACCAAGGCTGATGTTGGGAAATTCCTCCCTTACATGCAGGTAAACCGAATCGGCAGTGGGATGGTCCTTCGTCATCATCAGATACTTCTTGATGGATTCACGTTGCCGACTATATTTCAAAGCTGCCAATGTAGACCTCCTTTCAATGTATAAATCAATAATAGTAATTGTTACTGTGATTAAAATATAATACATTTTCCAAAAAAAGTCAACAGTTTTACATAAAAAAACTAAAAAAGTTTTTTATCGGCGTATAGAAATGATTTCCTGTAACATAAAAATTCTCTTAAACATTAAAATAGAAGGAATAGAGTTGATAAAATGTTACAAAATAATTAACAAATATAGAGAAACTATATTGTAAAAAAGTGGAATTTTAGGACTTATGTCGAAGTATGTAAAATGAAAATAACGCAAAACGGTTGACACAATGATAAGGGGTTGCTATAATAGGATCGTAACAAATTTAACAATTGTGTAACATTTAGAACTTCCTACAAAAGATAAAAACACTTACAAGGAGGTTTTATATGAAAGCAATACGTATGAAGCAGAAATTGATTCTTTCTGCTTTAGCAGGAGCGATTATGGTTCCGGGGAGTGCAATCACGGTAAGGGCGGCAGATAATTCTACTGAGAATACGCCGGTCATCCCGGTTGCAGGAATCGAATCGGCAGTAAAAGAATGTTACCAGTCAGAGGTCAAAAATAACATTGATCTGTATTTGGTACAAAATAACGAGGGTGAGTATTTGAATATGGCATTTTCTAATGTGAGTGATTATGCTTACATTAGAAATGCCCCGGACGAAACAAGCGACTGGGTCGGTAAGCTGTACAGCGATTCATCGGCCGAGGTGCTTGAATATAATGGAGACTGGACAAAGATACGGTCCGGTTCCGTAGAAGGTTACGTGCCTGCAGACAGCCTGTATACAGGCAAGGAAGCCGAGAAGAATGCAGGAAATTACGAACAGCATAATGCAACGGTAACAGCAGATGTGCTGAATGTAAGAGACGGCCAGAGTACCGATTCCAACATCCTGACAAGGATTCTGTCAGGTCAGCAGTATGAGGTAACTGGTGCAGCCGTAAATGGCTGGTATCCGGTTCAGGTTAACGGTACTACAGGCTGGGTATGTGGCGATTATGTAAATGTCGAGAAACAGTTTACCTATGCCGAGTCAAAAGCAGAAGAAACCGAGCGCGTGGCCGCAGAAGAGGCCGCAAAGAAGCAGGAAGTCCAGGAGGCGGCTGCGATGAAGGTGCAGTCATCAAGTGGACAGGCAGTGATTGATTATGCCTGCCAGTTTATCGGGAACCCCTACGTATGGGGGGGCACGAGTCTGACAGACGGAGCTGACTGCTCAGGGTTCGTGCAATCGGTATACGCACATTTTGGGATCAGCCTTCCGCGTACGACATGGGATATGGAATCAGTAGGGACACCTGTAAGTTATGAGCAGGCAATACCGGGAGATATTGTATTATATGACGGTCATGTGGGATTATATATGGGAGACGGCAACATCGTTAATGCGATGAATGAGGCAGACGGCATCGGAATCTGCAGTGCCACCTATACACCGATCGTTACAATACGAAGAGTAATGTAATAAGAGTATTATAATTATAAGGATTTTGATAAAAAAACTACACTTCAAAAACGCCGGAATTTGAAGTGTAGTTTTTTGTTAGACATTTTGGCATCAGATATCAAAAAAACACGAATTTTGAGGGAAATGTGAAAAGGATGGCATATACAAAATGCACAAAAATGTAAAATCGTGTCGAAACTTTGGGAAAGGTAGTTTTCAACTTATCCACACTCTAAACTCGAAAAAACGTGGAAAAATCTAGTTTTTATAAAAGTTATACACATTATCCACATAAAAACATGTGTTTTTGGTGAATTACTTTTCTAAAAAAAAGAACGAACGTTTTGTTAAGTTATGATGAATTTGATTTTTTGTCGAAAAAAATCGGTAAAATTATTGACTTTTGAGAAGTCAAAAATTGAAAATAATTGTGCGAACAATTCAGAAAATAACTATGAAGTGTGCCGGATTTTTATAAGGAATTTATATATTAGACGGTTGATTATTTAAAAAATAGGGATTATAATAAAAAGCACTGAATAATAAAGGAGGAAATAGAAATGGGACAGATTTCTAAAAGTACCACTATTGGTGAATTATTACAGGTTTACCCTGATGCAGCGCCTATTTTAATGGAGATAGGAATGCATTGCCTCGGCTGCCCGTCAGCACAGATGGAATCCCTGGAAGAAGCTGCTATGGTTCACGGCATTGATTCAGATCTGCTTGTAGAAAAGATTAACGCTTCGATTAAAGCAGCAAACATGTAATATACGTCTATATGCGGACAAGCCCGCATAAAAACCCCCGCAGTTCCTTACGGTCCTGCGGGGGTTTTTTTTGTGTAATCAGATAGCTGCCAGATTCTGTACTGCATCTGCGGATACCATAATATCGCAGTGTTCTTCCAGAAATGCGAGTGTAGCGCCGGAAGCCTTTTCGATGGTACCATACTCGGAAAGCATGTTGCATATCTTGTTGAATTCATTATTCGAGTGGTCGGACTGAGTCAGAGCAAGTATATATAATGAATTCTCCGTGTCATGGTAAAGTGTATTAGAACCGTGGTATACAGGCTCAAGAAGATGGGCAACCTGAATTACCCGGTCCATACTGTCGAATGAAAACAGGCGTACATTGAAGAGTGCAGGTGCATCCGGTTCGGTGTCGGCATTGCCGGTGTCGGATGCAGCTTCTTTTACCTTGTTCAGCAGATTCAGAAATTCTTCCGCCCCTTCCAGTTTTTCCAGAGCCTCCGCTGTGTTAGCTGCATCGGCTTCGCCAAGTGGCGTGAACTTGGAAAATCTCGTATCTAATTCCTCCGGGTCCTCTACCTTTGTAATGATCAAAACGATAGAGTCCGCAGAAGCAGGTATAGCTTCTATCATCAAAGGGATGTCTTCTGCTTCAAAGCCAAAGTCGAAAGAGGCCTGCTGCATCATGTCTCTGAACAAAGACTTAGCTTTTTCCGTGCCGTAGGCCAGCTCACTCAGTTTGAGATGCCTTGCCGCCAGATCGGCGTGTGTCAGGGTACAGCGAATCTGATTGTCATTCAGTTTTTCGATTTTCATATAATCACATCCTTACGAATTGGAATTTTAAAAAAAAATCTATCTTCTCACTATTAGTATAAACAAAATCAAAAAATATGTAAAGAAAAACTATAAAGAGTTTATACTACTTTAGTACCATGCACTCCGCTGCACGGCATCGGAGCCAATAAAGTGATGGTCTCAGACAGGTCTCAAGCGCATCTCAGGCACGCATAATCGGTATGTTCCGGCGTTATCAACAAATGTGGACGGCTTATAAACAATAAACACATTGAAATAGAAACATGTGCTCTTTATAATGGCAGATACAGAAGATAGTATTCCAGGATAAATATATGTTTATACGAAAGGAGGAATACAATTTATTGGGACTTTTTTTTAGTCATAAAGGAAATCCTATCTAAATGTACTTCCGGATCCGTTTCAGATGATGCCTTTTAAAGCATCACAGAAGGATGCCGGAATATATTTCAGGAAAGTCACATGTCCCATTCGGGGACGAACTTATCAGAGATACAAAAAGAGGAGGGAACTGTGGGTTCGTACTATCTTCCCTACTGCGAAAGTCCGGCGGTACGTCACGATGCCTTCGGCATATGGAATAAGCAGGCAGTGAATTATATTTATCCGAATCCGCAGGGAAAGGAGTGAACCATGGAAATTGGTGATACAGCTCATTTATACAGGGATCTGTACACGGAGCTGGAAAATTATGAAAAGCACGGTGTGAGCATGCTTATGAATGGCTGCCAGGTCAGCCCGCTGCAGATTGTGACAGCGCATATGATCCGCGAAGAAGGGTGCTATATGCGGGATTACGTTTTGGATCCGAAAGGATACATAGAATCACTCGCTTTTGTAAATATTAATGGCAACAATTAGGCAGAGAATCCCCTCATTCTGCCGGACACCCGGTGCTGCAGAATGTGCCCGGGCATACGTCTAAAAATTTTCTAAAAAGACGAATTACTAATGACGTATGAAAAAAATATGGTATAATAAGGTCTAATAGGAGGTGCGGCATGGACGAAAGAGAAAAAAGAGCTGAGTATGCCCGAAGGCGCAGCCAGCAAAATGCACAGAGAAGACGCCCAGCCAGCAGTGACCAGAGACCGGGGAGTTCAAGACCAGTAAGTACCGGGCCAGGCGGCCAGGGACCAAGGAGAAAGAGCAGCCGGGCAAGGAGAAGAAGACGTAATCTCATCATAAGGATGATCCTTATGATTGTTCTGGTTATTATAGCATTAGGCGGATTCGTATTCTGGAAAAAATACGGCTCATCAAAAGAGAAGGCCGATTTGAAACAATATTATGGGATACAGAATAACGATGATCTAGCGGTGGTAGTAGATGACCAGATCATGGGTGCCCGTGATACCGGGACCGGGGAGAGCAGCCCTGCGGGTGGAAAGCTGTACGATGGTATTCCCTATGTGGAATATTCCGTAGTACGTAATTATATCAACGAGAGGTTTTACTGGGATTCTAATGAGAATATCCTGCTCTATACCCTTCCGGGCGGCAGCGTATCTGTAAATGTCGGCAGCAAAGAGTATACCGATGTTCAGGAAAAGAAGAGCGAAGACTATGTAATTCTGAAGACAGAAGGTAAGACTGCCTATATTGCACTCGCATTTATACAGCAGTATACCAATATGGAATATAAAGTATATAAAGATCCGGACAAGGCTGTGATAGACTGCAGCTGGGGCGAGCAGAGCGTGTCAGAGCTGAAGAGAGATACTCAGGTCAGATACCAGGGCGGTGTAAAAAGCCCGATCCTGGCAGAAGTGAAGAAGTCAGAGAAAGTCAGGATACTGGAAGACGAGAATGACTGGATGAAAGTCCGTACCAGTGACGGAGTGATCGGTTATGTTAAGACAAGTTCACTGAAGAAGATTACAAAAGAGACGAAGTCCAGGGATTTCCAGGAGCCGGATTATACGAATATTTCCACAGGATACACGATTAATATGGCATGGCACAATGTAGAGAATGACACGGCCAATGGCTATGTTCTTGAGACAATTGCCAATACAAAGGGACTGACAACGATTGCACCGACATGGTTCAACATTACTGACACAGACGGTAATATATCATCGCTTGCCAATTCCGAGTATGTGAATTATGCACACCAGTCCAATATTGACGTATGGGCTGTGTTAAGAGATTTTCATGGTGGTATCAGCTCCTACGATGAAACCTACGCGGTTTTAAGTTACACCTCTAAGAGAGCGAACCTGATCAACCAGGTAATAGCAGCCGCGCTGCAGTCAGGAATTGACGGCATCAATCTGGATTTTGAGCTGATTTCCGAGGAATGCGGAGAGCATTATATACAGTTTGTACGCGAGTTGTCTGTAAAGTGCAGACAGAACGGCCTGGTATTTTCCGTGGATAATTATGTCCCAATGCCGTACAATGAGCACTACAATCTGGCAGAACAGGCAATTGTAGCAGATTACGTTATTATTATGGGATATGATGAGCATACAGAGGGCTCCTATGAAGCAGGTTCGGTGGCATCCTATAATTATGTGAAGGACGGAATCGAGAATGCACTGAAGATCGTTCCGAATACCAAGCTTGTGAATGCAATTCCATTCTACACAAGGCTGTGGCTGGAGACTCCTAAGACAACAGCGGAACTGGAGGAGGAAGCAGGCACAGAGGCGGCAGAATATCCAAATAAAGTATCCAGTACGGCCATGGGTATGGACGAGGCGAATGAGACGTTACAGACAGCCGGAGTACAGGCTGAATGGGATGACAAGACGAAGCAGAATTATGCCCAGTGGGATACCGATAACGGGACTTATAAGATATGGCTTGAGGACAGCCAGTCCATCGAAGAGAAGCTGAAGCTGATTAAGAGCAATAATCTGGCCGGAGTAGCTGAGTGGCGGCTTGGCTGGGAAAATTCAGGGATCTGGGATCTGATCCTTCAATATGTAAACTAGCGCATCAAAAAATAAGAGCAGTTTCATAGCCAGTTAATACCCAGCAATCTGGAACGACATCTTGCAACAAGCAATTTTCAAACACGCTCTGGTGCATACTACAGAAATATGAAAGAAACATCCTTTTTCTGCATATACATAGGAATAGTATATGAGAAAGGGGATGTTTTTTTGCGCCGTAAAATAGGAATACTGGGGCTTCTGATTCTGCTTGTGTGCGCAGTGATAGGAAGCCAGAAGGCCGGAGAATACCTGTACAAAAATTATATGGGAAGCGACACCAAAGAGACAGCGGCAGAGGCAAAGCAGGGAGAAAAGCCGGTGATTGTCATAGATGCCGGACATGGAGGTTCGGATCCTGGTAAAGTAGGTGTGAACAAAGCGCTGGAAAAGGATGTGAACCTGGCTATTGCAAATAAGGTGAAATCCCTCATGGAAAAGCAGGGAGTCAAGGTTATTATGACCCGCGAAGATGAGAATGGGATTGCAAATTCAAAAGCAGAGGATATGAAAGAGCGGGTAGCGATTATTAACAGGGAAAAGCCGGTTCTGGCGGTAAGCATACACCAGAATAGCTACGGAGGAGAAAGCATACATGGTGCCCAGGTATTTTACTATACGCATTCCAAAGGAGGAGAGAAGGCAGCGGGCATCATGCAGGAGGCCCTTCTGGCCGCTGATCCGGACAATACCAGGCAGGCAAAGGCAAACGATACATATTATATGCTGAAAAAGACAGAGGTTCCCGTCATTATTGTGGAATGCGGTTTTCTGAGCAATTACGAGGAAGCAGAAAAACTGGTTAACGAGGAGTACCAGGATGCACTGGCTGAGGCGGTCTGCGCGGGCATTTTGAAATGTCTCGAATAGAGCGGCATCTAATTTTGTGAAAGAGAGTTTTTTTTTAGGTTGATTAATGGTATAATGGAGCCTATGAAAACTATAATTAAAAAAGTGGATAAGAATCAGATAGACAAAGAAGTGATACTGGAAGCAGGGGAAGTTCTGAAAAATGGCGGACTTGTTGCATTTCCAACAGAGACGGTCTATGGGCTGGGAGCAAATGCACTGGATGAGGAGGCAGCAAAAAAAACTTATGCAGCCAAAGGGCGCCCGTCAGACAATCCTCTGATCGTGCATATTGCAGATTTGCAGGCACTTGATGAGATTACGGAGAATGTGCCGCCTGAGACAGAGGAGCTGGCATTTCATTTCTGGCCGGGTCCTCTGACTATGATCTTTGAAAAAAGCGATATCGTACCTCTTGGTACGACAGGCGGACTGGGGACGGTTGCTGTCCGCATGCCTAGCGACCTGATAGCAAGGGAACTGATCCTTGCTGCAGGAGGATACGTGTCAGCGCCCAGCGCGAACACGTCCGGCCGTCCCAGCCCTACAACGGCACAGCATGTGGCGGAGGATCTGGACGGAAAGATCGATATGATTCTGGACGGAGGAAGCGTGGATATCGGCCTGGAATCTACCATTCTGGATATGACGGTCACACCGCCTATGATTCTGCGTCCGGGGGCCATTACAGCAGATATGCTGGAAGAAGTGATCGGTACGGTTAGTGTGGATGAGACCATACTTGGAAGTGAGAGTACACAGGCACCCAAGGCCCCGGGTATGAAGTACCGCCATTATGCGCCGAAGGCCAGGCTGATGATCGTGGAGGGCACTCTGAGAGAGGAAGTGTTTGCGATCCGGCAGCTGGCATATGAAGCACACCGCCAAGGGCGGAAAGCAGGAATTATTGCTACAAATGAGACGATGCCTTTTTATACCTATGGTCTGATAAAGAATATTGGATCCCGCGATAATGAGAAGACAATCGCCAGAAACCTTTATGCGGTACTCCGGGAATTTGATGAGGAAGACGTTGCCGAGATATTCAGTGAGTCTTTTGCTGCGCAGGGAATTGGCAAGGCGATCATGAACCGTCTGGAAAAAGCGGCCGGACATGTGCTGCTTCCCGCGAGTGCAATCGCCAGGCAGCAGCAATACAGGCGCATTATATTTTTAAGCAATACCGACACCAGCAGAGGGCCCATGGCAGCAGAGCTGCTGAGGAGCCAGGATCTGGAGCAGGAGTATAACATAGACTCACGCGGTCTTGTTGTGCTTTTTCCTGAGCCTGCCAATCAGAAGGCTGAGGCAATTATGAAGAGCGGGCAGATGACCCTGGAAGGACATTCTTCCATCCCGTTATCAGAGAAGGATCTGCAGGAGGACACTCTGGTCCTGACAATGGACGAAAGCCAGAAATGGAAAGTCGTTTCTGAGTATGAGAACATAAAAAATGTGTATACTCTAAATGAGTTCACTGAGGACAGTACAGAGATACCAAATCCGTATGGACAGCCATTGACTGCATACGGAGAATGTTATGAAATAATTTCGATGTTAATAAAAAAATTAACAAATAAACTTAATGCACTTACTAAAGGAGGAGAATGATGTCAGAAGTACACATTATGGATCATCCATTGATTCAGCACAAAATCAGCTATATTCGAAACGAAGAGGTGGGGACAAAAGAATTCCGGGAGGTCGTCGGAGAAATTGCCGGTCTTATGTGCTATGAAGCAACGCGGGATCTGAAGCTTCAGGACGTTAAGATTAAAACACCGATCTGTGAGACTACCGGGAAGGAACTGACCGGTAAGAAGCTGGCTGTAGTGCCGATTCTGCGTGCAGGCCTGGGAATGGTGGACGGGATGCTTTCCCTGATACCTGCTGCAAAAGTGGGGCATATCGGCCTCTACCGTGACCCGGAGACATTTGAACCGGTGGAATATTACTGCAAACTTCCTGCAGACTGTGATGAGAGGGAGGTCTTTGTTGTGGACCCCATGCTGGCAACAGGCGGTTCCAGTACGGCTGCGATTCAGATGCTGAAGGACAAAGGCGTGAAAAGAATTCGTTTTATGTGTATTATAGCAGCTCCGGAAGGCGTGGCAAGAATGCAGAAGGAACACCCGGATGTGGATCTTTACATCGGTGCTCTGGATGAACACCTGAACGAGCATAAATATATTGTACCTGGTCTGGGAGATGCAGGGGACCGTATTTTCGGAACCAAATAACAGCGATAAGAGCGAAAGGAGCGGATGGACATGCCAGATAAAAGAAAGGATTATCTTTCCTGGGATGAATACTTTATGGGAGTGGCAATGCTTTCGGGCATGCGCTCAAAGGATCCTAACACACAGGTGGGGTGCTGCATCGTCAGCCCTGATAATAAGATATTGTCCATGGGATATAACGGATTTCCGATCGGGTGTTCAGACGATGAATTTCCGTGGGCAAGAGAAGGGGATGACCCTTTGGAGACGAAGTATGTATACTCCACTCACAGTGAATTGAATGCTATCCTGAACTACAATGGCGGGAGCCTGGCAGGGGCCAAGCTGTATGTCTCTCTGTTTCCGTGCAATGAGTGTGCAAAAGCGATCATACAGTCGGGAATAAAAGAAGTAATCTATGACTGTGATAAATATGCCGATACTCCTGCGGTGCTGGCTTCCAAACGGATGATGGATGCAGCGGGGGTGCGGTACCACCAGTACCACAGGACCAGCCGGGAGGTGCGGATTACGCTGTAGGGGGGCGCCCGGCGGAAGCCTTTTCGTGCCTCCCACGGGATGCGCAGGCCGTTTTATTATGCGGTCCGCTTGCTAAACAACAGTAAAGAGAAAAAGAGCAGAATTGCAGGACACCGCAATTCTGCTCTTTTCCTCTTAACTGCTGTTAAGCGCGCTCTATGCATTATAAAACGGCCTGCGCATCCCGTGGGAGGCACACAAAGGCTTCCTCCTCGCTGGGGGACTCTAATCGGGAGGAGAGATGGTATGAGGTGTAAGTTGGAGGGGAATTCAGGGGAATATTTTGTCACGGATTTGAATAGGATATCATATATGCTGATCCGGAGGATGTGTGAGTATGGAAGGTAATAAATGGGGGAATATGGTTGTGAATTTTGTGATCCGTGCTATTTTGGGCATGGGGCTGATTTATTTTATTAATCAGTATCTGCTTCCGGGGGATAATGCTTTGAATGTGGGGCTGAATGCAGTTTCCTTTTTGACAACCGGAAGCCTTGGGATTCCTGGGGTCTGCCTGCTTTATGGGATTTTATTTTACCAAAATTTGTAAGTATTTCACAAAAAATATTTTATTTTGATAGAGGTATGGACAATTTAGAAATCTGTGTTTATAATACGATTCACCAGCAGTTGTTCGAGCTGCTGTTATCATTCAGGTACCGGATCTGTGTACCGGATGTATCTAGGGTTGGGGTAATGAACTAACCATCATGTATGAATCATGCTGCAGATTCGCAGCAATATTTTCAGGCATTTTTTATAATTGAAAAGGAGGGACAAGTTGCATCCAAAGAATTTTGTGATTTGGGATGCGGAGCAGGAGTATGCGAAGAACCTTATGAAGGCCATTGGTTCTCACAGGGAGCTGGGGTTTCAGATGCACCTTTTTCAGGATACAGAGCATCTTGAGGCATTTTCACAGCAGAAACAGGTCCACATCCTGCTGCTTGGGGAAGAGTACCCGCCCGAACAGCGGCAGCAGATTAACGCGGAGAAGCGTTATGTATTGATCAAAGCAGGAGACAGTGAACTTCTGCCGGAGGAAAAGGGCATCTTTAAGTATCAATCCTCTGATATGATCCTGAACAGTATTTTGGAAGAAGTCATGGAGGGGGAAGCAATTCCGGGAAGATTCAAGGGCATGAGCAAAGGACAGCTGATTGGGGTTTACTCTCCCGTCCATCGGATCGGAAAGACAAAGTTTGCGCTGGAACTGGGGAAGGAACTGGCAAGGGAGGCACCGGTTCTGTATCTGAACTTGGAGGATTATTCGGGGGGAAGCTTTTATTTTCCGGAAAATGCAGAGCATAATCTTACGGATCTTTTATATTATGTCAGGCAGGACAATGGGAACATTGGGTTAAGAATAAGCGCCATGGCAGGCCGGGCAGGGGCACTGGACTATATCTCTCCGATGCCGGTGATGCAGGATATGAGGGCGGTCGAGGAGTCGGAGTGGCTCAGGCTGTTTGAAGCGATTTTTGAAAATTCTATTTATAAATCCGTGATTCTGGACCTGGGAGAAGGGGTTAGCGGTCTGTACCGGATTCTGAGGGAATGCCAGACTGTTTATACCCTTTATGCGGACGATCCGGCCTCAGCAGCGAAGCTGGCACAGTATACGGAGAATCTGCGCAGGACCGGCTTTGAGGACGTGCTGGAACATACAGTGCAGAAGCGGGTCAAAGGGAAGGCGGGTGAAGGCGTATAGAGCAGTTGGAACAGATGTATGACAGAGTGCTGCGTGAGATGGATATGGGCCGTGAGATGGAGGATGAAGAACTGCAGGAGCTTATACATTCCGTGCTCAATGAGGCAGGGGGCGAGAGCTATATCCCATTACAGGAAAAGATACGCCTGAGCAGAGAACTTTTCAATGCATTCAGAAAGCTGGACATCCTTCAGGATCTGATTGAGGATGAAGATGTTACCGAGATTATGATCAACGGGACGGAGCATATCTTTCTGGAAAAAGAGGGGCGGATATACGAATCGGACAGGCATTTCCTTTCCCCTGGGAAACTGGAGGATGTAATCCAGCAGATTGTGGCAGGAACGAACAGGTATGTAAATGAAGCCTCTCCCATTGTAGATGCCAGGCTGGAGGATGGCTCCCGGGTAAATGTAGTATTAAAGCCCGTGGCACTCAACGGCCCTATTATGACCATCCGGAAGTTTCCAAAGGAGAAGGTGACAATGGAGCAGTTGATTGCCTGGGGAAGTATCAGCAGCGAAGCCGCAGAGTTTTTAAGGCTCCTGGTGTGCTCCAGATATAATATCTTTGTCAGCGGCGGGACGGGGTCCGGGAAAACGACGATACTGAATGCGCTGTCTGATTATATACCAAAGGATGAACGGCTGATTACCATTGAGGATAATGCGGAACTGCAGATAAAAGGGGTCCCAAATCTGGTCAGGCTGGAAGCCAGGAATGCCAATCTGGAGGGAGCAGGGGCGGTGACCATACGGGATCTGATTAAGTCAGCGCTGAGAATGCGGCCGGACAGAATTCTGGTCGGGGAGGTCAGAGGTGAGGAAACTGTAGACATGATTTCCTCTGCCATGCTGAACGGCCACAGCGGTTCTATGTCCACTGGCCATGCAAATAATCCGGTGGATATGCTGCACAGGCTGGAGACCATGATGATGATGGGGATTGATATGCCTTTTACCGCTATCCAGCGGCAGGTGGCTTCCGCCATTGATATCATCATCCACCTGGGGCGGCTGAGGGACAAGAGCAGGAAAGTAATGGAGATAGCAGAAGTGCTTGGATATGAAGATGGTGCTGTACAGATACAGACACTTTATGAATATGAGGAGGAGGGATCAGAGGATGGGAAAGTTAAGGGAAGGCTTGTGAAAGTGGAAGAGCTTGCTAACAGAGAAAAACTGCTGGCAGCAGGATATACGTTATGAGGATTATCTCAAAGCTTTTGTAAAAGGAATTATGCTGTTGGGTATGACCGCATATCTGTTTTATGATTCCTGGATCGCGGCGCTGGTGTTTATTCCCGCATTATATATCTATCTTATTTTATGGAAAGCAAGAGTGTGTCGGGAGAAAGAACAGGAGTTTCGAGAACAGTTTCGGGTCAGTATTCAGACTATGGCTTCTGCATTGAATATAGGGTATTCGGTGGAGAATGCAGTGCGTGAGACAGCCCGGGATCTGAAGCCGCTGTTCAGACGGGACAGCAGGATACGGAAGGAATTTGAAAGGATGATCCATCAGCTGGATATTAACCAGCCCGTGGAACAGGTCATGAGTGAGCTGGCAGGCAGAGTCAGCCAGGAGGATGTAGAGAATTTTGTGATTGTATTTTCTGCGGCAAAGAGAACCGGCGGGGACAGCATCTCCATTCTGAGAAGTGCTGTGCGGGATATCAGCGATAAGATCGAGGCTGAAAAAGAGATTCAGACACTTCTGGCTTCCAAAAAACTGGAGTTTAAGGTAATGTGCATCATACCGTTTGGCATTCTCTTTTATATGCGGCTGGCATTTCCTGAATTTATGCAGGTGCTTTACGGGAACCTGGCAGGGGCCGCACTGATGACGGTATGTCTGGGGATATATGCGGCTGCTTACCGGATGGGAGAAAAGCTGGTGGAGATTGAGGTATAGAGATGAATAAGTGGAGTTCGGTATACGGAAGAATGGGTATCGTGTTTTTATCGGCAAGTGCAGTATCACTTCTTGTACTTTTTGCAGACAACAGGCGGATGCCGGAAAAAAATGCAGAGGGAAAAAGTGTGCTCATCCGCGGTACACATGGTGAGGGGAGTAAAAAAGTGGAACTGGAGGCTCAGATAGATGGGGACAGGGAGCCGCTGTCCATACAGGTAGATGAACAGCAGTATCAGAAAGAGAAACTGCCGGAGGTCTTTGAAGAAGCCGGTGAAAGTCTGGAAAAGGCCATACTGGGAGATAACGTAAGTCTGGACGAAGTCAGGCATGACCTGAATCTGGTGGATCAGGTGCCTGATACGGGAATCAGGGTATCCTGGGAGTCAGATAATTACGAGATTGTCAATCTGCTGGGCGAATTACAGACCGAACATCTGCAGGAGGAAGGAACACTGGTTGAACTGCATGCGGTTCTTTCGTATGGCGGGGAGGAAGCCGTGCATACCTTCTGTGTAAATGTATTTCCTCCGGAGCTGAGTGAAAAAGAGCAGAAGATGCAGAAATTACGGAATGTATTGCAGACCGCGGAAAAGGATACTGCTGAAGAAGAATATCTGGTTCTGCCGGACAGCCTGGACGGAAGTAAAATCGTATGGAAATATCCGGCAGAGTCCCGTGCAGCGTGCCTGTTTGTTCTGGGCATTGTGGCGGCGGGAGCTGTATTTTTTCTGGACAGGCAGAAACACAAACAGGTGCTGGCTGACCGGAAAAAGCAGCTGGCCGCAGACTATCCCCAGCTTATCAGCCAGTTTACTCTGTTTTTAGGTGCAGGAATGAGCGTGCGCAGGGCATGGTTCAAGATGGCGGAGGAGTATGAAAAGAGGCGGGACAGAAAAGGTCCACGGATTGCATATGAGGAGATGTCCTACACGATGCACGAGATCCAGGGCGGTGTCTCGGAGGGAGAATGTTATGAGAGATTTGGCAGCAGATGCGGGCTGCCGGCATACCGCAGATTTGGTGCGCTTCTGTCTCAAAACCTGCGGAAAGGCGGAAGAGGGCTCAATGAACTGCTCAGGAAAGAGGCGGCGGATGCGTTTGAGGACAGAAAAAAGCAGGCCAGAAAGCTGGGGGAGGAGGCCGGGACAAAGTTGTTGGGGCCGATGTTCCTTATGTTGGCCGTAGTGTTGATTATTATTGTAGTCCCGGCATTTTTCAGTATACAGATCTGATCTGAAAGGAGGAAACAGATGAAAAAAATTGGACAGATAGTAAAAGTTCATTTACGTACAGGAATAACGGCGATTAGACAGAAAGTGATCATGGTAAAAGCAGTTTTGTGTGATTCTGGGGGGCTGTCAGTTGTCGAACTGATTTTAATTTTAGTGGTAATCATAGCCCTGGTTCTGATATTTAAGACACAGCTTATCAGCCTTGTGAACTCTATTTTTGAAAAGATTACAAGTGAAAGTTCGGGGATTTAAAGTGAAGCGCGGTGAAATAACAGCGTTTCTGAGCCTTATTTTCGTCCTGCTTATTTCATTTATCGCAGCGCTTCTGGAAAGTACGGTTATCCAGGTGAGCAAAAATCAGAAGCGGCTGGATGCCGACCGGGCCGTCTTTTCCATATTTGGGGAATATAGCAGAGATTTGCTGGAGGAATATGAGATTCTGGCGATTGATGGAAGTTACGGTACGGGTTATTATGAAGAAAAAAATCTGACAGACCGTATGCATTATTACGGTACAGGCAGCATGGAACATGATATCCAGGGAATTCAGTATCTTACAGACAGAAACGGAAGTGCATTTAAAGAGCAGGCGCTTGGATTTATGGAACAGGCATACGGGATTGCAGCAGTGCGTGAACTGGCGGGACGGACAGGCTTATGGGAGGAACAGGAAATACAGGGAGAGGAGGCAGACAGGCAGGATTCGAAGATAAATACCGAGTTGGAAGAAATTCTGGCGGACAGTGAGAATCCCCTGCCCGATGAGGAGAATCCCCTGCCTCATATAGCCGAATTAAAAACATCGGGTATACTTCAGCTTGTGCTGCCTCAGGATTACCAGATGTCAGACAGACAGATTGCTCCGGGGGAGCAGGCCAGCGGAAGGAATCTGCGATCCGGCAGAGGGAGTTTTTATATAAGACAGGGGATGGATGGTATTGAAGAACGTCTGCTGTTCCATGAGTATCTGATTAAAAAGTTCGGGAGTGCAGTTTCTGGTAAAGGTGAGAACCGCAATCTTTCCTATGAGCTGGAATATATGCTTTCAGGGCGGTCATCAGATTGTGAGAATCTGGAGGCTGTAGTGAAAAAGCTGTTGGGAATGAGGCTTGGAATTAATTATCTTTATCTACAGACCGATTCTGCAAAACAGGCGGAGGCAGAGGCTCTGGCATTGAGCCTGTCAACACTTGCGGCGCTCCCCGCAGTTTCAGGAATCGTAAAGCAGGCTCTGCTTGCGGCCTGGGCGTTTGGAGAGAGTATGATGGACCTGCGCTCTTTACTGTCAGGAAAAAAGGCTGCGCTGATAAAAAACAGTACCAACTGGCAGCTTTCGCTATCTTCTCTTATGACACTGGGAACGGGGGAAGACATACAGGAGGGAGCAGATGCAGATGGTGGGCTTACCTATACGGACTATCTGAGAATTCTTTTGTTTCTAAAAGATGAAGATACTCTTGTTATGAAGGCTCTGGACCGGGTGGAACAAAACATGAGATCAGAAAAAGGAAATACATCTTTTTGCATAGATTCCTGCGCTGTAAGGCTAAGAGTGCAGAACAGGGCAGTCATACGTGAGGGGCTGAATTACCAGTTCCCGTTATATTTCGGATATGAATAAAATATTGAACCCAATGCAGATGCCCTTTCTTCTAATCCTGCCGGCGCATCCCTTCCGGCGGGGAGATACATCCCAAATAAAAAAATATTAAGAAAGGAAAAACTGCGATGACACAATCAAATGAACACCCATCCAATTCGAACAAAGAAGGGGCATCTGCATTGGGTTCAAAAGCAAGTGTTACAGTAGAGGCGGCGCTGGCGATTCCGATATTTTTATTCGCCGTACTAAGCCTTATATATATGCTGGAGATACAATCGGTGAGGACATGTATCCGCAGTGCTGCACAGAGCGCTGCAAAAACGGCGGCAGAAGATACTGTTATGCTGCCCGTCGTGAACATCGTAAAATTCAGGCAGGATATGATAGAAGCTGCGGGGGCAGACCGGCTGGACCGGAGTATTCTGGCCGGGGGCAGTTTGGGCCTAAACTGCAGCAGGACGTATATGTCTCTTATTACAGGGGAAATACACGTCTCTGTAGGATATTCTGTAAGGCTGCCCTTTCCCAAATTTGCGAATCTTACGGCAAAATTCAGCGAAGAAATGAAAGTAAAGGCATGGACGGGGTATTCGAAAAGAGACGGGAATTCCGATGATGAGCAGATTGTATACATCACGGATACAGCTCTGGTTTACCATGAGGATTATCAGTGCACCTATCTGCAGCTGTCCGTAAGGTTTGTTCCGTACTCTGAACTTTCAGGAATCCGCAACGAGGACGGAGGACGGTATCATAAATGCGATAAATGTGTTCATGGAGATGCCTTTGCCGGAGTATATATTACCAGCACAGGCGGAAAGTATCACAATTCATTAAGCTGCAGCGGACTAAAAAGGACCATACATGCGGTGAAAAAATCAGAAGTGGGAGTGAGAGGAGGATGCAGCAGATGCTCGAAGTAGGAAGAGTTTGGTGTGGTGTATATTTATGTATCTTGTCAATTATGGATATATGGATCAAAAGGGTTCCCCTTTGGTTTCTTGGAGCAGGAGGCGCAGCGGCTGCCGCAGTCCGCATCTGCCAGGAGGGAGCTTTGGACTTTCCTGCATTGTCAGGAGCGATTCTGGGTGTGGTGTTTTTAGGAGTGAGCAAAGTGACAAAAGAGGGAATTGGGTACGGAGACAGTCTGCTGATTCTGATTATGGGGATATATCTGGGAATCTGGAACCTGCTTGGAATACTGGCTGGCGCCTTTATATTGTCGGCGTTGTTTGCGGTTGTTTTTCTGGTATACAGAGGTTTTGACAGAAAGGCGGGATATCCATTTATCCCGTTTTTGCTGGTATCCTATTTTGTATGGATATGTGCGGGATAGAACGGCTGGAGGAAGATGGGATAATGCAGATGAAAAAAACGCTGAAAGGGAGTGTGACCGTTGAGATGGCATATATACTTCCCCTTATAATTTTTATGATTCTTTTTACTATATATATCGTGTTTTATTACCACGATAAAAATATCCTGTTGGGTGCAGCAGCGGAAACGGCGGTACTGGCGGCTCAGACTGAGCGGCAGCAGGGACAGGAAGTGCCGGATCTGCAAAGTTTTTACAGGGAACGCGCAGCGGGAAAACTGATCTGGCTGAAGCTGACCGGAGTAGAAGTTGATCTGGATGACAAGTGGGTCAGCATTACTGCACGGGCCGGCAAGGGCAGGATGCGTGTACAGGCCGTACAAAAAACCAAGATACCGGAACCGGAGAAAAAAATAAGAAAAAAGAGATTATTGGAGTCTCTGACAGAACAGGAGGAATAGCGGTTTATGAAAACAGGTTATGAAAAAGAATTGAACAGGGTAAGCCTGCACATAGATATCCCCCGTTTATATGAGGAGAATTATCAGATACATATGCTCAGGGAAAATAAAATTCCCGGCCTGCTCGAGATATCAGGGTGCGGTATGGATGGAAAGAGCAGATACAGTTATATTGTGACAGGACTGATGTCCATGAAGTCTGTATATGAGGCGGCATCAATTAAAAAGGAGGATATGCTGTGCTTTGTAAACCGGCTGATGGAAGTGGTAAAGGCTCTTCGGCGATTTATGCTTAACCCGGACGGGCTTTTACTCTATCCGGAATTTATGTTTTATGGAGAGGAAACATGGTTTTTCTGTTACCTCCCGGGACGGAAAAAATCTCTCTGCGAGGCATTTCATGTTATAACGGAATATTTTGTGCGGAAACTGGATTATGAAGATACTGAAGGAATTATGCTGTCATATGAGCTTCATAAAGCAACTCTGCAGGAGAATTATGACCTTGGGAAAATCATGGACGACTATCGTCTGCATGAAGAAAAGAGACACGGTACAGAGCTGAAAAGTGAGATGGTCCGCGAAAGTGAAACCCGGCTTCCGCAGGAGAATCTGTTTTCTCTTGAGGAAGAGGCGTATGAGCCTGTAGCTGATGTAGAGACAATACGGGAGATGGGAGGACGCTGGAAGCCCTGGAAGAAGACGGCAGACAGATTAAAAAAGGCGAGGTGGGGCAGCTGGAAGGATCTGATTCTTGAAACTGATGGACAGGAGGGCGAGGAACTATTATAATATAGAAGAACAGCAAGACATGAAAAGGAGAGTTAACTTGGACAGGAATCAAAAAGCAGCTTGTACGACCGCATTGATTGTGATAAATATAGGAGTATTTTTGGTGCTCTCTGTTTTGGGAGCCACAGAGGATTCTCTGTTTATGCTGGAACATGGAGCAATGTACGAACCCTATGTTGTAGAAGGGCATCAGTATTACCGGATGTTTACCAGCCTGTTTCTGCATTTTGGCATTGAACACCTGCTGAATAATATGGTATTGCTGGGAGCTCTTGGCTGGAATCTGGAACTGGAGACCGGAAGGATTAAGTTTCTGATTATTTACTTTATATCGGGACTGGGCGGTAACATGCTTTCGCTGTGGATGAATATGAGTACGGATAAGATGGTAGTATCGGCAGGAGCTTCAGGGGCTATATTCGGGCTTATGGGTGCGCTGTTGTGTGTTGTCCTGAAGAATCATGGAAGAGTGGGGCGACTGACAAACCGAGGACTTTTGTTCATGGTGGTCCTGAGCCTGTATTTTGGCTTTACAAGCTCAGGGGTGGATAACGCAGCCCACATAGGCGGACTTGTCTGCGGATTTGTGATGGCAGCGGTTCTTTACCGCAGACCAAAAGGAGCAACTAGATTGGAAGTATGATGGTAAACGTTGAACCTTCGTCCACCTTAGAGTCAACCGATATGGAACCGCCGTGGGAATCAATGATTCGTTTGGACAGGGAAAGTCCAAGGCCTGTCCCGCCTTCCTTGTAAGTCTTAAATGGCTCAAAGATGTAATCGATGATTTCTTCTGTAATACCGCATCCGGTATCCTGACATTGAATTGTCAGAGAGTCTTCATGACGGCTGGCCGAGAAATGAATGCGGCCTTCACCTGTAATGGATTCCTTGGCATTTCGGAGCAGATTTAAAAAGACTTCTTCCAGCTTGACTTTATCACCTGTATAATCGCCCAGACCGGTAGGAATAGAGGATGTGAATTCAATATCAGAATCTTCGCTGTCCAGAGAAATTGCAAAGGAAACGGCAATGTTCTTGAGAAGTCGTTCGATAGAAAATACGGAATAGTGCAGTGTATCACCATTGTTAAATGTAGAAAGCTCGTTTAATAGCTGACACATGAATTCTACATCGTCGATAGTCTGACGCCAGTGTGGAAAATCACGTACTTCTGGATGCTGGATTTCCATAACCTGCAAGGATGAGGAAACAAGCGTCAGCGGATTTCGTATCTCATGAGCAATTGCGGACACCGTTTCATGATGATTGTCTAAAAGCTGACTGATAATCTGTTTTGCATCATGGTTTTCCTCCATGAGTGTATTCATTTTATTGATGTCAACATTATGTAACATATTTTTTGCCCTCCTTATAGTACGTTATAATTGTAGTCTAGCACGATGGTTGTCTGTGTTCAACAAAATCAGATTGACAAGTTTCGACAGAATAATGCTGACAAAAGAGCTTCTCATTTTGTTAAAAATGGGATATACTAACATTAAAATATTTATAAAGAAGAAATGAGGAAAAGCTATGAAAGAGGAAAATTGCATTTTTTGTAAGCTGGCGGCGGGTGATATCCCATCCGCAACGCTATATGAAGACGATGACTTCCGTGTGATTTTAGATTTGAGCCCTGCGTCCAAAGGACATGCTCTTATTATCCCAAAGGAACATTACCGCAATTTGTATGATCTGGATGATGAACTCGCAGCCAAAGCAATGGTACTGGCTAAGACGATGGTGCTTAAGCTCAAAGACGTGTTAGGTTGTGATGGTTATAACATTGTGCAGAACAATGAGGAAGCGGCCGGACAGACTGTATTTCATTTCCATATGCATATGATTCCTAGATACAAGGGCGATAAAGTTGGATTGGGCTGGAAGATGGGCGAACTTTCAGATGAGGACAAAGAAGAAATATTAAGAAAAGTGAATTAATAGCCGGGGATAAGAATGTTGACTGAGAATCAAGAATTTGATGAGATTTACGAAGATTATAAGAATCTCGTTTTAAAAGCAGCATATACATATTCGGGCAATTACGATGTGGCAGAGGATATTACTCAAAGTACGTTTCTCCAATTATATATTTATTATAATGATATGAATCACAGCAATATTAAATCATGGCTGTATACTACTGCTAAGAATTATGCATTGAATTATAAAAAGAAAGCAAGCCGGGAGATACTTGGAGAAGAGATTACAGATGAAAGCTTCATTCAGGAAACGATGGAGAGCGCTGAGGAGACGTTTTTGGAAGAGATGAAAGATTTTGACCGTTCTGAACTTCACGGACGTATATTCGAGGCACTGCTTGAGAAAAATCCAAGATGGTACGAGGCGATTACGCTGGTATATTATCTGGAGATACCACAGGCGAAAGTTGCTGAAGAAATGGGAGTTCGTATTGAAGTACTGCATAGCGTATTGCACAGAGCCAAAAGCTGGATTAAGAAAGTATTTGGTGTTGAGTATGATGAATTGAACCGAGTATAAGAAAACAGGTGTCTTTTCGCCACCTGTTTTCCTGATTATGTTGCAATTTGACATTCGTTTTAGCTTATTTCTTCTACAAGCCCAATAATAGTATCAATGGAATCCTGCTGTCTGGAATCCCGCATTGCGTCCATATAAGAACTGCGGTTATCATAAAGGCTCCGGACAGCATCGAGGAGTGACTCTTTCGTAAGTTCCTCTTCTTCAAGGACCATACTGAAGCCCTGCCGTTCAAAAGAACGGGCATTTAAAATCTGGTCTCCGCGGCTGGCATTTGCTGAAAGCGGAATCAGAAGATTCGGTTTTCGAAGGGCAAGCAGCTCGCAGATTGCATTTGCACCGGCCCTAGAAATCACAATATCTGCCAGCGCGAATATATCCCGGAGTTCATTCTTGATATATTCGAACTGCGCGTAGCCTCTCAGGCCGTTAAGGGAATTATCCACTTTACCCTTGCCACAGAGGTGAACAATCTGGAAATGTTCCAGAAGCTCAGGCAGAGCAAGACGTACTGCATTGTTGACAGCTACTGAGCCAAGGCTTCCTCCGATAACAAGGATGACGGGCTTATCCGCCGCGAAGCCGCAAAGATCCAGGGCAGCGATTTTGTTGCCGGACAGTAACTCCTGCCGGATTGGGGAACCGGTAAGGATCGACTTTTCCGAAGGGAGAGACTCAAGTGTCTCCGGAAAATTACAGCATACTTTGGTTGCTGACGGTATGGCAAGCTTGTTGGCAAGTCCCGGCGTCATATCAGATTCATGGATAATGGTGGGAACCTTGCAGCGCTTACCTGCCAGTACAACGGGAACAGATACAAAACCACCCTTGGAAAAGATAACATCAGGTTTCAGTTCCTTAATAATGGAATGTGCCTCCCCAAATCCTTTGATTACACGAAAAGGATCTGTAAAGTTCTGAACGCTGAAATAGCGCCGAAGCTTTCCGGAAGAAATACCATGGTAGGGGATTCCAAAAGGCTCAATGAGTTCTTTTTCGATCCCCTTGTAAGAACCTATGTATTGGATATCGTAACCCAGTTCCCTCAGTCGGGGAATCAGTGCAATATTGGGGGTGACATGCCCGGCAGTTCCGCCGCCGGTGAGTATGATTCTTTTCATAACGAAAAACCTCCAGATTTGAAATGTGTATCTGTTCAGAAACATGAAGAGACACGCCGCAAGCCCGCGAAAATCACTTTTGGTGATGGGACTTGCTATCGTATGTTCAATGTCTTCACACGGACTGTGCAGTAAATGCACAGTACTGTACTGAACAGGTACTGAAATGTTCATATTATGCTTAAAAAAATAAAAGTTATACTTGCATATAACCGATAAAACACATATAATTTTATATTAAACTTATTTAGTAAAAAGTCAAGAAAAAGTAGTAGCCAAAATAAGGGGAATAAGCATGAATCAAAACGAAAAATTATCACTGCAGGAAGAAGTGGAAAATGAGGCCCTAAGGGTTGAAAAGGAAATTGCGGACAATCCTGAACTTAAAGATATTAAAGTATCTGACAGGATGGAAGCAGCGCTTCTGGCAAAGATCCAGGCATATGAGAAGAAAAATGAACAAAAACACAGCACTGAAGATAATATGGTAAAGATTGTGGAGGAACATACTCCAAATTTTAATGTAAGTACAAAAGATAAACCGGAAAGTTTCCTTTCAGAAGAAGACAGAGAAGCTCTGCGCCTCGGAAGGGAGATGATGAAAAAGAAAGAGGATGAAGCAACACTGTTTGAAGTTAATACAGAGTACCATAAACATCTCAACAGTGAGAAGAAAAACAAAGGGGGAAAAACCGGCGTTTTTCGTATGCCGCGTGGAAGGAGGTTTGCTTGAGTTTCCGCAAAATG
>LDAQ01000066.1 GCA_001028025.1 Faecalicatena fissicatena
AGTACCTCCCCGGCATCCCTCTCATTAAGCGTCCCCGTCCGCCAACGAAACCAAAGCTCGTTGCCTAAATCCCGAATTGTTTTTTGAAATAACTTGATGTATAATAATAACAACAGCATTATGTTAAATAAATTTGACATAAA
The DNA here is from genome assembly GCA_001028025.1 of Faecalicatena fissicatena. GTDB lineage: Bacteria > Bacillota > Clostridia > Lachnospirales > Lachnospiraceae > Faecalicatena > Faecalicatena fissicatena_A. The sequence continues at coordinate 144 of LDAQ01000066.1, forward strand.
TGCTAATAAGCAAAAAGGAGAAAGAATATGAAAAAGTTTAAAAGAGCAGGAAGTGTTTTACTGGTGGCGGCGTTGATGAGTACTCTGGTATTTGGGTGTTCTTCAAACAAGGAAGAAAAAAAGGCAGATGCGAAGGAAGACACGAAAACTGAGGCACAGGACACCAAGGATGAGAAGAAAGAAGAGCCTGTAAAATTACTTGTTGCAGCGGCAGCCAGCCTGGAGTATTCTTATGAGGACGAGCTGATTCCGATGTTCGAGGAGGAGAATCCGAACATCACAGTAGAAGGTACGTATGACAGTTCAGGAAAGCTGCAGACACAGATTGAGGAAGGCATTGAAGCCGACGTATTTATGTCAGCGGCCATGAAACAGATGAATGCACTGGTTGATGAGGATATGGTGGACAAGGACTCTGTAGTGGAGCTTCTGGAAAATAAAATTGTCCTGATTACCTCCGCAGACTCTGCGCTGGATCTGAAAGAATTTACGGATATTACGAAAGCGGAGTCCATCGCAATCGGTGATCCGGCAAGCGTTCCGGTAGGACAGTATTCACAGGAAGCACTGACATCTCTTGGAATCTGGGATGAAGTATCTGCGAAAGCAAGTCTTGGAACAAATGTAACAGAAGTATTGAACTGGGTTGCAGAGGGAAGTGCCGAGGCAGGCATTGTATATGCTACTGACGCTGCAACAACAGATAAAGTGAAAGTTGTCACAGAAGCACCGGAAGGCAGCCTTGCAGAAAAAGCAATCTATCCGGTAGGTGTTGTCTCCGCTTCCACACAGAAAGAAGCAGCCCAGAAATTCGTAGATTTCCTGCAGAGCGACAAGGCAATTGCAGTATTTGAAAAATACGGATTTATTCAGAACAAATAATCTAAGAAAATGATAGTGGAGGGACCAGGATGGACTTATCACCAATACTGATATCAATGAAAACAGCAATGTCAGCGATTGTCATTACGTTTTTTGCCGGAATTGCAATTGCTTACTGGGTTGTAAATATGAAGCATGAGAAGATTAAAATGGTGTGTGACGGAATCTTGACCCTGCCGCTTGTACTTCCCCCAACAGTAGCCGGTTTTTTTCTGCTGTATCTCTTCGGGGTGAAACGGCCGATCGGTAAAATACTCCTGGATTTTTTTGGAGTAAAAATAGCATTTTCCTGGGGGGCAACCGTCCTTGCGGCGGTTGTAATCTCATTTCCGCTGATGTACCGCTCGGCACGGGGCGCTTTTGAACAGGTCGATTTTAACCTGCTCTATGCGGGAAGAACACTTGGAATGTCAGAGTGGAGTATCTTCTGGAGAATTCTGATTCCAAATGCTCTCTCAGGCATCTTATCCGGTGGAATCCTGGCCTTTGCAAGAGGGCTGGGAGAGTTCGGGGCTACAGCCATGATTGCGGGCAATATAGCCGGAAAAACGCGGACCCTGCCCCTTGCAGTCTACTCAAATGTAGCGGCGGGGGACATGCACGGGGCCTATCAGTATGTGCTGATTCTGGTTGTGATTTCTTTCTTTGTAGTGACAGGAATGAATTATGTGACCTATGTGTATGGAAAACATGGCCGGAGGTAAGATACGTGTACAGAAAAGCCAGAAACAATGAAGGAAAGAAGGTGCTGCAATGTTTCATCCGGTTATAAAGCTGAAGATTTATAATGAAGACCTGGTATACGGTCCGGGGCTGATAACTTTACTGGAATATCTCAGACAGACCGGTTCAATGAAAGAAGCATGTGCCGCCATGGGAATGTCATATAGCAAGGGCTGGAAGATTATGAACCGGGCGGAGAAAGAACTGGGATATGAGCTATTGCTGCGCAGACACGGAGGTAATAGGGGCGGAAAATGCGAACTTACCGAAAATGGCGAATCTTTAACCGCGAGGTACAGAAAAATGGAACAGCGGGTAAATGAACAGACGCAGCTGGCATTTAAAGAATACTTTCCCGAATATACGGAAAAAGGAAGATAAACAGAACAATAAAAATCTGTTTTGGCAGAAATAAAAGCCTGAAAAGAAGAGTTAGCCGAAAAAATGATACGCATCCCTTTAAATAGACAAGTTTTATTATTTCACTTGTTTATTTAAAGGGATGCGTATTTTATTTTCATAGGAAAATTCGTCCTATGAAATAAAAAAGCCTTCCCGGTGGGATGCGCACTGCGGCGTAAGCTGCAGATGCCGCGATGCGCCCGCCGCAGGCGCGGGTTCCGCAAGCAAAACTCTATTTTATGTGTAAAAAATGATATCCGATGAAGGGGGATGAATACGGAAAAATATATATGAAAAAGTAGTAAACAAGAACTAAATTTAGAACGATCTAATACTTTTAACTAGGCAAATCGGTGTAACTATACAATATAGTAATAATCAGAAAATGAATAGACAATTGGAATGCTAATGATAAATTATTATAAAAAAATAGCTAAATATCCTAATTTTCATATATGAAATTTCATTCTATACTAAGGCCATAGCTTATAGCGCAGGAAGAGTCCGGACTTTCGAATGACAAATAAGCAAAAATGAGGAGGTATTACATAATATGGAAAAAGAAAAATCACGCGTTCTTGAAATGCTGGAAACTGGAAAAACTGTAACATGGCCGCTGGCGGTTGAGTCAGATAGTGAAGTAGCGGACTTCGTTAAAAAAGAAGTTGAAGGAAAGGCGTCTACTGACCGTACACAGAGACTATTTGATCATTTCCTGGATTCCAAGTGCCGTTTTGATGGACAGATGCCATTATTATATACAGAAGCGTGGAAAAAATATGATGGTATGCCGTTGTATATCCGCCGAGGTCTTTCATACAAGTATATGATTGAAAATATGGATGCAACCGTAAAAGAAGATGAAGTGATTGTTGGTTCCAAGACACGTTTTACCCGTGGTGCAACAATGTATCCTCAGTTCTCCACTAAATTTATGATTGATTTCCTGAATATGGCAGAGGACGAGGAAGCAAAACTCTTTTCTGTTAGTGGTGATGACGAAGCTCACAACATCAAAGAAGAAGGCTGGATAAAATTAGGGCAGTTGTTCTCCATACGTGAAGAAGAAGTTGAACCAATGAGAGAATGTCTGAAATACTGGAGCACACGGTCTATAGAGGATGTATCCGAGAAGGTTATGGAAGAATCCTTCCCATATTATAAAGATCTGAAGCTGGCACAGAAAGTTGGTATTTTCCCTGGTTCCGGTCTTGCATCCGGATGTGACGGACGCTGGATACCGGCATATGACATTATCGTAGAGCGTGGTCTGGACGATGTGATAGCAGAATGTAAACGTCATCTGGAAGAAGAGCAGCCGATTAAGAAGGAAGGTACAGAGAAAATCTACTTCTGGCAGGCTTGTATCTATACTTGTGAAGCAATCATTACATGGGCAAAACACTATGCTGAGGATGCCCGCCGCCAGGCAGAGACTGCAGATGAGCCCCGTAAGAGTGAGCTGCTTTTGATAGCAGAAGGTCTTGAGTGGAGCCCGGCAAAACCGGCCCGTACATTCAGAGAAGGATTACAGGCTGCATGGCTCGGTCATCTGATGGTATGGAATGATTCCATCTCTCTCGGGTTGTCACCTGCACATTGGGGCAAATTATTATATCCATTATATGAGGCGGATCTTGCATCTGGACGAATCACAAAAGAAGAAGCTCTTGAGCTTTGGGAAATCATGAGGATTAAGTTTAGTTCTGAAGAATACATCACTCCATCTGCATGGGCAGCTATGGCATCGTCTAACTCCTTCCAGCATATGACAGTAGGCGGTTTGGATCCTAAGACTGGTAAATGTGTTGATAATGAATTAGAAGAAATGATCCTCGAGGCAGGTGTGAACATTCCAACTCCACAGCCGACACTTGGTATTCTTGTGAGCTCTAAGACTTCAGACCGTCTGCTCATGAAAGCAGCGGAAACTACGAAGGCTGGATGCGGATATCCGGCATGGTTCAATTATGATAAGCAGGTGGAACATCTTCTCTGGTGTCATGCTGAGGAGAATATTTCACTGGAGGATGCAAGAAACGTGGGTATTGCCGGATGTGTTGAGATTGGCATGCAGGGTATGGCACACGGCATCAACCATCCTGCATTTTATAATGAAGGAAAAACTTTTGAATTAGCATTAAATAATGGTGTTGATCCAAGAACCGGTGAAGTTTGTTTCACAGGCTGTAAACCAATAACATGCTATGAGGATGTCTGGGATAACTTTGTTATGATCCGTGAGCATTACATGAGAGTTTACATGCGCTACTGGGATTTCGTTATTGGAATCTGCCGTGAGATTCATCCAAAGATTGCAGGCTCCGTACTGATGCATGACTGTGTAGCAGTTGGACGGCCGCAGGATGATAATGGCTGCCGTTACAATAAGTCTGTTACACTGCTTGATTCTGGTACAGTTAATGTTTGTAATGGACTGGCCGCTATGAAGAAGCTTATCTGGGATGAAAAGAAATACACTTTTGAAGAGTTCAAAGAAGCAATTGATAATAACTTTGGCTATAAGATAGGTGCTGTTGCAGGTAACTTCTCTATGCTTAATCAGGAAATTGATCCTGCATTGCATATGAAATATGCGATGATCCATAAGGATATCCTTGAGACACCTAAATTCGGTAATGATGACGATTATGTAGACAATATTTTTGTGGATCTGTGGCATGACTATGACAGAGTCTGTGCATCAGAGATTACATATCTTGGATATCGTTGGCTGACAGCGGCATTATCTATATCTGCCCATGGTCCTCATGGTCGTGTTACCGGGGCTACAGCAGATGGCCGTCTGTCAGGAGTTACGCTTTGTGACGGTATTCTTTCTGCATCACCCGGAACAGATACAAATGGACCGATAGCACTTTTGAATTCCGGAGTGAAACTTGATCCTACAGAGTACCGCAGTGTTCAGCTAAACATGAAGATTCATCCAAATGCGATCCGCGGGGACGAAGGAAGCAGAAACTTTGTAGACTTTATTAAAACATATTTTAACACTGGTGGATATCATGTTCAGTTTAATATCGTTGATTCCAATATGCTTCGTGATGCACAGAAGCATCCGGAAAACTACCGTGAACTGATGGTTCGTGTTGCCGGATTCAGCGCTTACTGGTGTGAACTTGGCAAGCCGATCCAGGATGAGGTCATTGCCCGTACTGAGTACAACCAAGTGTAAACTAAATTATAGATAAGTTGTTTTAATATAATTTTAAGCTTAGAGGGGGAGTATCTCCTCCTCTTTTTAAAATTATCGTTGAGGAGGAATGAAAATGAGTGGAAAAAATGAAAAATTTTCTGGCTGGTCAGTCACATCTGCAGCATTTGTAATTGTTTTATTTCATATGACAATTCGTGGCTCGTTTGCAACATTAATTAATGGAATGGTTGAAGCTACAGGCTGGTCAACCGCCGCTGTATCAGCAGGAAGTTCAATCTTCATGGTCATGTACGGCCTGTTTGCATTTTTTGTGGGTACTTATATTGACAAGCTTGGCTGCCGCCTTACTTATAGCATACATGGTATTATCATGGGAGTTGGCTTGTTCCTTTGCAGTTTCGCAAAAGAACCATGGCAGTACTGGTTATTCTATGGTGTAATCGCCGGTATCGGTTCTGGCGCGTTCTGGGCACCTATTACTTCTATGGTACGTCAGTGGTTCATGGAGAAGTTAGGTCTTGCAATGGGGCTTACAACTGCTGCTGCTGGTGTTGCAATGAGTATTGGGCCTCTCCTGTCCATGATTTTGATGTCGACAGCATCATGGCAGGTAATGATGAGAGTATTCGGTATTGTCCTGATGATCGGTATTACAATCGCTGCACAGTTTACTAAGAGCAAACCAGAGGCAGTTGGGCAGAAGCCGTTAGGTTATGACAACTTCATGGCGAAGATGGCAAAAACTGGTTCCGGCCAGAAAAAAGAAGAATTCTATGTTCCGTTTAAATGGGCAGTCAAACACAAAACATTCTGGATGCTTTCACTGCTATGGTTCTTTTCTAATTTTGCCGAGTTTATCGTATTTTCACATTCTATTAACTATGTAACAAAGGATCTTGGTTATGATAAACTATCTGCAACATATATTTATTGTCTCATTGGTCTGATGTTCATTATATCAGCAATCGTTGTAGGCGGTTATGTCGATAATCTTACAAAGAAACTGGGAGATCCGGTCAAGGCACGTAAGAGAGTTCTGACATTCTCTTATGTAGGATGTGCGATCATGGCACTGTGGCTGAACTATGGTGTTAAGCTTACGGCAAATGGCGGACAAAGTCACTGGGCATTCCTGGTATATGCTATTCTTTTTGGCCTTGTATATGGAATGTATATCCCAACAGTGGCTGGATACGTTGGGGTTATGCTTGGCCGCAAGGAGATGCCACCGGCATGGGGACTTATCTCACTGGTTGGTATGGCCGGCGGAGCAGGCCTGGGACCTTATGTTGCAGGTGCACTTCGTGATGCAACAGGAAGTTACTTTGTAGCAATCTGGATTTCTGTAATATTCTATCTTGTAGCATGTGTGTTTGTTAATATTGTGAAACAGCCGTCCAGAGAAGAAGTGTGGGGCGATAAGTAGACGACAGGATACCTGGTATTTATAGCAGTGGTGGGGGAAATTATTCTCTCACTGTTGCTTTGCCGAATGGAGAGGATAGGTGATGAGTCAGTTGAGTGGATTGGAAGTTAAGATAAAAGGTCTTGATTTGTCGCGGGAATATTATGAGAATATGGGGAAACCCATATTGATGGAACTGTTTCCCGAATATATGGGAAAAGCGGCGGTAGGCCTGGTGGGAGAGGGATCAGAGTGCTTTGGTTTTGATGACCAGATTTCCATGGACCATGATTACGGGCCGTCCTTTTGTGTATGGTTACCGAGGAATATATATACCCGGGCCAGGGAGAGTATGACCGAGATCTATGAGTCACTTCCGAAAGAATACAAAGGCATCAGCGCAAATATTATCAGAGAGCAGTCTGCGGGGCGCCGGGGAATTCTGGAGATTGAGGGCTTTTATCAAAAATTTCTTACCAGGGATACGATACCGGAAAGTTCGCTAGACTGGCTGAGGATACCGGAACATTTTTATGCGGTTGCTACAAACGGAGAGGTGTTCGAGGATAATCTGGGCATGTTTACTGATGTGCGCAGGAAGCTTCTTGATTATTATCCCGAAGATGTACGGCTGAAAAAGATTGCAGCCTGTGCAGTCAGGATGGCACATTCCGGGCAGTGCAATTATGCACGCATGATGTGGCGGCGTGATATTGTAGCAGCAAAATTTGCTCTCGATGAATTCATGAGAAATACCATTGCTATAGTATTTCTTCTGAATCGTGTTTACTGTCCATATTATAAATGGATGTGGAGAGGCTTGGAACAGCTGCCAAAGCTTGGCAGGGTCAGAGAGCTTTTGAAGATTATGGCAGCCGGAGTTTTGGACGAAAGTCACTGGGATTCGAGTAAATGGAAGGCTTGCCGGTATAAACTGAACCGGGCTGATCAGATGGTTGATATGGTGGAGCAGATAGCGGATTTGATAAGAGAAGAACTGTGGAGCCAGGGTATAAGCAGCAGCACATCGGATTATCTCGAAGAACATGGTTATGCAGTGATGTCCTGTATACAGGATCAGCGGATTCGGTCATTGCCGGTACTTGTAGGGTAAAAAATATGAGTAATATAAGAGAGATAGTCGAAGAGGAATGGAGTCAGTTTCAAAAGGTAAATAATGAGGGCGGAAGGGCATCATGCCAGGATGACTGGAAGACGTTCTATATCATGAGAAAAAGCCAGTTCCTTGTCTGGCCGGAAGAGGTATTGGACAGCTATTACGGGGATCTGTGCAAGGCCCGTGAAGAGGGAAAGAATCTGTTGTTTTATAAGTATGCGTTTATGATGGAAAGGACGGCGCCCGAACAGTACAAACAACTGGAATGGGCACTCCCCGTAATTTCAGAGGAGCGGAAACAGCGCATTGAAGCAACGGTAGCCGTCCATGTAAAATGGGCGGAAGAATTTGAGCAGGAGTATCCGGCTTATGCAATGCGTGGGCGCCCGATCCATGCATTCCAGGAAGCACCCGGCCAAACTTCGATAGAGACGTATCAGAGAGGGGAATTGTATTCCTATGGAGAACACACCGAAATGTTGTATTCCCAATATATTCAGGAGTGTGCTGCACAGAACAGAAATCTGGCGGCTCTTATCAGAGAAAATTCGGCGAGGATGTACGGATACGAATCGATCGCTGATCTTGAAAGGGAATAAATGCAGCTTCGGGCAGCGGGACGGGGACCCGTTCCACTTCATGTGTCTTCCAATCCACAAATGCTTAATTTTGATTTAAGAATCACTTAATCAGTAGATTTCCGCAGCCAATTGGAGTATAATAAATGAGGCTTAAGAAAAGCTGATTATACAGGAGGTTAAGATTATGTGGACGAGATTTGATTTAAAAATGAGAGGAAGGCAGGCATTTCAGAGAAACTACTGGGCCTCAGTTGTTGTTGCTCTTGTCATGTCCATTGTAGCGGCAGTTTTTACCGCCTCAGGATCTAACGGCTCCAGAGGATTTCATGGAAATTACGATGGATGGGGTTACTTTTCTGAGTTCTCTCTGCTTTGGATAGCGCTGGCCGGAATCGCTGCTGTTCTAGGAATTGGAATGCTTCTGCTGGCAATTTTCGTCGGTAACGTACTGGTGGTCGGCGGTTACCGCTTTTTTGTACTTAACCAGACAGAGATGCCAACGGCTGGGAACCTGGGATACGGATTCAAATCCGGTCATTATGGAAATATTGTCCTTACCATGTTCCTGCGGGATTTGTTCACCTTTTTGTGGACACTGCTGTTTGTCGTGCCTGGAATCATAAAACATTATGAATACCTGATGGTGCCATATATCCTGGCCGAGAATCCGGGAATGGGAAGAGAAGAAGCATTTCTGATCAGCAAAAAAATGATGATGGGACAGAAGTGGGAAGTATTCGTACTGGACTTATCCTTTATAGGCTGGAGAATACTGGAAGCAATCTCATTTGGAATTGTTGGAATATTCTATGTGGAACCTTATTATCAGGCAACACTGGCAGAACTCTATAGCGAGAATCGAACTTTGGCTTATCAGAATGGGTATATTCGGTAGGGTGTCCGCCAGCCTGTGATGGTGTATGGGGCGCCGGAGGGGATGTCTACCCAGCACTTGCAACTTTTGGAGTCAGCGCTGTCCGAATAGCCATCATCCATCTGCTGCTCCCGTAAAGTGCCCACCGGGAGCCTGTTTTACCTTTCAAATTGGATGCACCAGCTGAGGGAGAGGGGAGTCCG
>LDAQ01000067.1 GCA_001028025.1 Faecalicatena fissicatena
CCCTGAAATTCAACCAATTTTTTCAAATTTTTTTTCAAAAATTTATTTTAACGGAGGCACTTATTATGACACTTGTATCAATGTCTTAAATGCCAAAAATACACCTGCAAACAAATGCGCACCCTGGGGATTCATGATCTGGAATTATAATTCAGCCGGAACAATTGCCGATACAGCATTAACAGCATCCGCAGCTCCCGCCCGGATGCACCCAGCCTGTCCGGAATGCGGGACGCATGTCCGAAGCGGGAGCCCTACGGCAGCCCGGGAAACTTTCGTGCCCCTTTCCGGGGGCATAGAGAGCGCCGCTGGACTCACTTGGTAAAAACCGCATCGTATGGGGAGGCTAAAATCTGCTTCCGAAGCAGATTTTAAGACGGCCTGAGCCGCGCAATTCATCAGAATTGCACGTTGAATGCCGTCGATGCCTCCCCATACGATGCGGTTTTTGCCTAGTGAGTCCCGGCAAACGGAAAGCCCCCGGAAAGGGGCACGAAAGTTTCCCGGGCTGCCGCAGGGCTCCCGCTTCGGACATGCGTCCCACGTTCCGGACAGGCGTCCCTCCGCCCCTACACCCTCATCATATCAACCAGTACTTTTTTTGCCAGCACCCCGCTTGCCGCCGACACCGGCTTTCCTCCCTTAAATACAACAAATGTCGGGACAATCTCAACCTCAAATTCTGCCGCCAGGACCTCGCTTTCATCAATCTCAATCTGACAAACTTTGACCCTGCCGTTATATTCTCTGGCGATCTCGTCCACAACATCTTCCATCATGGCGCACTTCCCGCACCAGACAGCAAAAAACTCAACCAATACAGGCGTTTCTGACTTCAGAACCTCCTGTTGGTAATTTTTCGCAGTCACTCTGATTTTCATAGACAACACCTACATTCCTTCGCAATTTATTTACCACGGCATTTACCGCCGTTATTCAATATTTCACACACCTCGTCAAGTGAACGCTTCAGACACATCAGCTTGCGGTTCAAATCGGGTCTGCAGTACATCTTGCCACAAACAAAATTCTTCCATCCTCTTCCTCGCATAATACTCCTGACGGCCTACTTAAGGCCTGCATCTCCTCACAGTTATAATATGTAAGATCCGCCGAAATGTGAAAGAGGACGTAACTTTTCCTCTAAGTTGCGTCCTCCTGTGATCCCATTACTTTATTTTCTCTTAGCTATCATCTTGTTGATCGGGTTCCCCTTGGCGGAAAACTTTTCCTCATACTCTGTCATTACATTTCCTTTGCTCATCAGCTCATGATGATGCAGATCATATGTATAATGCTCCAGGGTCCACGATGATTCCCTTACCTGTTCCAGCGAAAAGTTAAACAGCTCGGTATTATCTGTCTTAAACTCCAGTACCCCTCCATGGATAAGAATCTGTTCGTAACGATCAAGATATTCCCGTGATGTCAGCCTTCTCTTCTCATGTCGTGCTTTTGGCCATGGGTCCGAAAAGTTCAGGTAAATCTTCTGCACTTCATTCTGCGCAAAAACGTCTGCCACATCGCGGGCATCCATGCAAACAAAACGAACGTTTTTCAACATATTAAACTCTTCCGTATCGAACTTTTCCACGGCCCTCAGCAGCACGCTGGTATACCTCTCAATGCCGACAAAATTAATGTCCGGATTCAGGGACGCCATCTTTAGCAGAAACCGGCCCTTACCCATGCCGATTTCAATATGGATAGGATTCGTATTGCCAAATACCTGACGCCAGCAGCCTTTCTGTGCTTCCGGACGTTTAATCACTGCCGGATGGTTCTGAATTGTTCCATCCGCGCGCGGTATGTTCCTTAGTCTCATAATATATAGCTCCTTTTTCTTTGCTTCTTTTTCCGTTACTTCACCTAAATCATGTTTTTTATTTTCGTTTATGGTAAGTATAATACAGTACAGCCAAAAATCAATCCTCTTACTGCTAAAAATTTATTTTTTTCTATTCCTTATAAAAATTAAAATTTTTCTCTATTATATATAATATCATGCCTGATGGTGCAGGTCAAAGTGCACTTGCATTTACTGCCGAATTTTAAGATGCACACTCTTAAAATCCGCATAAATCGCCAAAAACCAAGGAATTTTGCATCTTTTTAATCGCCCAAAAACGACATTTGCTTAACTTGATTTTTTTTTAAAAAGGTGTATTATAAATACAACTACTATCAATAAATAACGGGAGGCAAATTATGGACTCTATTGTAAAGAAATTATCCGAAATAGAATCTGCCGCCGCTGCTATCGTAGAACACGCAGAAGCGCACAAAGCAGTCCTTGATGACGAATTCCAGGGAGCGCGCCGCAAGTTTGATAATGAGCTGGAGGCAAAAACGCAGACCAGGATCAAAAAGATACGGGATGAGCTGGAACGCAGCACGACAAAGCTTCTCGACAGCCAGAGCGGAGCAAACACCGATTCCATCGAGGCTCTTCAGAAAGAGTATGAAGAAAAGCATACGATCTACGCCAGGCAGATTTTAAAACGTATCACAGAGGTGTAGCCTATGGGAAATATATTAGTTTACAGCGGTATCGTGACTAAGATCCGCGCTATGGAAGCCAGACTTTTGACACCCGAACAATTTGAAGAGATTGCAAATCTCCACACCGTACCGGAAGTCTATTCCTATCTGAAAGATCATTCCGCCTATGCGGATGTCCTCGATGAGATTGATGAAGACCGGCTTCACCGCGGTGATATTGAGAAAGTCCTGATTCAGTCACTGTACAGGGATTATACTAAGATTTACCGTTTTTCCAGTCTGGAGCAGAGGAAGTTTTTAAAACTGTATCTTAAACGCTATGAGATCGATCTGATTAACTACTGTTTCCGAATTGTGATCAACCATTATGCCGAACCGTTTGATTTGAACTATAAACGGCCATTTTTCGATCGCTATTCACAGATATCCATTGAGAAGCTGATTACCTCAAGAACCACCGATGAGCTTGTGGAGAATCTGAAGAATACGGAGTATTATGAACCTCTTCATAAACTGCGGGATTCGCAGGCTGTAACATTGTTTGACTACGATCTGGCCCTGGACTTATATTATTTTACAACCTTGTGGAAAAACAGAAAAAAAGTATTGCGGAAAAAGGAACTCGCCATCTTTACAAGGGACTGTGGTTCTAAGATAGACCTCCTGAACCTGCAGTGGATATACAGGGCAAAGAAGTATTATAAGATGGCGGCGGCTGATATTTACTCTCTTTTAATTCCAATCCACTACAAGATTTCCGTGGATCTTATTAAGGAACTCGCAGAGGCTGCTGATTTAGAAGAGTTTTATGCAGCCGTACGCAAATCTTCGTATACACGCCACTATGATTTCGAACAGAAGCTGACCATCGAGCAGATGTATGCAGACTGTCTTTATCATCTATATACTGTTGACAGAAGACGCAATCCTTATTCTATTGCTGCAGTTAATACGTATTTATTCCTGAAAGAAGAAGAGCTTAGAAAGCTGACTACCGCCATGGAGTGTATCCGTTACAGCCTTTCTCCGGGCGAGACGTTAGCGTACGTTGGAGGTAGAACTCAATGATAGTGAAAATGAAATTTGTCAATATCTCCGGTCCAAGGGATGATATTGACCGTGTAACAGACCTCTATCTTTCCAGATATGAGATTCAGCTGGAATCCGCTCTTTCTGAGCTTAAGACAGTTGATAATCTGAGGCCTTTCGTGGAGCTCAACCCCTACCGGGATGCTCTGAACAAGGCCATACAATTTGCCGGATTTCTTCAGAATGCAGATGAAGTTAAACCAGACGAATCCATGGGCCTGAATGATATGTTTGACATTGTTCGCAGATCAAATATCAGCTATATGGACATGCAGGACCAGAAAGAGAAACTGAAACGAAGTATTGAGGATCTTCGGAAAAGACAGCAGATTATTGCCCCCTTCAGGCCTCTGGAATGTGAATTAAATGAAGTCCTTCAGTATAAATATATAGCCTACCGGTTCGGCCGGATTGCCGTAGAGTATTACCACAAGATGGAAAAGTACCTGATGGATGACCTTGGAGCTATTTTCGTGGAGGGCGAACGTGACGAGAGCTATGTGTACGGGGCATACTTCGTATCTCCCGGTGAAGCTCAGAAGGCAGATGCTGTTTTCCGATCCCTGCATTTTGAAAAAATAGATCTGCCCCCGGATTTCCAGGGAACACCCGCTGATGAATACCGTAAGCTGGTCCGCGAGATCTACAATATGGGGCAGAAGATTGAAGAGCTGGACAACAAGGCCGGAGAAATGCTCGCCAAACGGGCGCCTCAGCTGATTGCAGCCAGAAACCGGCTGGAAGAGCTGGCCAATAACTTTGATGTCCGCAAAATGGCCGCCCGCATGGAGGACAAGAAAGAAGATTATTACATCCTGTGCGGCTGGATGGCCGAGGACGATATTGAAATGTTCCTGGATGAAATCAAGGACGATGAGAAGATCTTTGTTGTTGTCGAGGATGACCACGATACTTACTTCGGAGAGCCTCCGACCAAACTGGAGAATCCGAAGATATTCAAGCCTTTTGAGATGTTTGTTCAGATGTACGGCCTTCCATCTCATAATGAGATGGACCCAACCGTATTTGTGGGGCTGACCTACTCCTTTATATTCGGCGTCATGTTCGGAGATGTGGGACAGGGGCTTCTGCTTTTAATCGGAGGCGGTCTGATCTACCACTTCAAGAAGGCACCACTGGCCGGCATTATAGCAACGGCAGGAATCTTCTCTGCCATTTTCGGATTCATGTTTGGCAGTATCTTTGGATTTGAAGATGTCATCCCCCCATTGTGGCTGAGGCCCATTGACCATATGACTACGCTTCCTTTCATCGGAAAGCTGAATACCGTCTTTATCGTTGCCGTTGCTTTTGGTATGGGAGTCATCCTGGTGGCCATGATCCTGCACATCATTAATGCTGTGCGGTCGCACGATCTGGAGAATATATGGTTTGACTCAAATGGAGCCGCCGGATTTGTATTTTATCTCTCCGTGGTGGTCACAGTCGTGTTATTCATGACAGGACATAAGACTCCGGGCGGAATCATTCTGGCCGTAATGTTCGGTATTCCGCTGTTGTTAATATTATTTAAGGAACCCATCACAAGAAAGATCCAAAAACGAGCGGATACCATGGAGGCAAGCGCCGGGATGTTCCTTGTCCAGGGATTTTTCGAATTGTTTGAGACTTTGCTCAGCTATTTTTCCAATACGCTGTCCTTTGTCCGTATCGGAGCTTTCGCCGTAAGCCATGCTGCTATTATGGAAGTTGTCCTGCTCCTGTCGGGCGCGGAAAGCGGCTCACCCAACTGGGTAGTAATCGTTCTGGGCAATTTATTCGTATGCGGTTTTGAGGGGCTGATCGTGGGTATCCAGGTATTGCGTCTGGAATACTACGAGATGTTCAGCCGTTTTTATAAAGGAAGCGGAAGAGCTTTTGATCCATATACTAAAAAATCCAAAAATACCAAGAAGAAGTAGGGAGGACCTTAATTATGACTTTAGCAACAAAAATCGTTTTTATCGCAGCTTTAATTTTAAGTATTATCATTCCATTTGGCTATTATTTAATTGGACAGAAGAACAAGAAGCGTTATAAAAGGACGATTGGGGTAAATGCATTCTTTTTCTTTGGCGCATTTGCAATCGCATCCATTATGATGCTGGGCGGAGAAGTCCATGCAGCTGAGGCAACGAATGCTGCCAATTTTACCGCAATAGGACTTGGCTATCTCGCAGCCGCACTGGTTACCGGTTTATCCTGTATCGGCGGAGGTATTGCCGTGGCAAGCGCTGCCAGTGCAGCCCTCGGAGCCATCAGCGAAGATTCTAGCGTACTTGGTAAGTCCCTGATTTTCGTAGGTCTTGCAGAAGGTGTTTGTCTTTATGGATTAATCATCTCCTTCATGATCCTGGGTAAACTGTAATATGAAGATGTATTTAATCAGTGATAATGTCGATACCTATACAGGAATGCGTCTTGCAGGTGTGGACGGCGTTGTTGTCCACGAGCGCACAGAGCTTCACGAAGCGCTCCAGAAGGTTCTGCAGGACAAGACAGTGGGCATTGTTCTGCTGACGGAAAAGTTTGGAAGAGAATTCCCTGACATAATCGACGAATTCCGCCTTGAAAGAAAGATGCCGCTGCTGATCGAGATTCCTGACAGACACGGAACCGGCCGTAAAAAAGACTTTATCACATCCTATATCACTGAGGCCATAGGTCTGAAGCTGTAGACCAGTATTGAAACAAATGGATATTAAAAAAGAAGGAGGTACCCTCTTGACTCTGGAAGAAAAATTTGCACACCTGCAGTCTACCTCCATGGAGGAAGCAAGGGCTGAGGGCAATGCTATCATAGACACTTACCGTGAGGCGCTGGAAAAAGTTTTAGAAGATCACAAAGAAGAGGCGCTCCGCCAGTCCGAGACCCGTATCAAGGCTGAAACAGTCAGCGCCAAACAGCAGCTGAACCAGGCCATGGCCAAATCACAGCTGGAATTGAAGCGTATGCAGGGTAAGGTCCAGCAGGATTTAAAAGATAAAATCTTTGCAGAGACCGTTGCGTTAGTTCATGATTTTATGAAAACAGAAGCGTACGAAGACTATCTTATAAAATGCATCCGCAAGGCAATCAATTTTGCTGACGGAGAAGCAATGGTCATATATATCAACCCCTCTGATGAGAACCGCCGTTCCGATCTGGAGGACGCTTTAAGTACAAGGCTTACGATCAGCGCCGAAGATTTTATCGGCGGTATGCGTGCGGTCATCAGAAGCCGTAATATTCTGATCGACAATTCATTTAAGACAGCACTTCGGAATGAATATGATAAGTTTGTCTTTTTAGGAGGTGACGGCATTGCTTAATACTGGAACTATATACGGAATCAACGGTCCCGTCATTTATCTGAAGGGCAATACGGGTTTCCGCATGTCGGAAATGGTATACGTAGGTAAGGAAAAGCTGGTCGGTGAGGTAATCGCCCTGGATAAGGACCTGACGACAGTACAGGTTTACGAGGAGACAACCGGGCTTTGTCCCGGAGAAGAGGTTGTCGCAAGCGGCAGCGCCGTTTCCGTCACGCTGGCTCCCGGCATCCTGAATAATATCTTTGACGGCATTGAACGTCCCCTCGAGAAGATCGCCGAGAACGGCGGCGCATTTATTACCCGTGGTGTCAGCGTAGATTCGCTGGACCGCACAAGAAAATGGCCCGCACATATTGTTGTCTCAAAAGGTGATTATCTCCATGCCGGGGACATTATAGCGGAAGTACCTGAAACCCATGCTATTACACATAAGTGCATGGTTCCTCCCAATATGGAGGGTACCGTAACGGACACCGCAGAAGACGGGGAATATACAATCGACGAAACGCTGATTACTCTGGAACTTGCTGACGGAACGCGCAAAAAACTGACCATGACGCAGCACTGGCCGATCCGCGTGGCCCGCCCTACTCATCACCGTTTTCCCGCATCCACACCGCTGATTACAGGCCAGCGTATTATCGATACCATGTTTCCTATCGCAAAGGGCGGTACAGCTGCCGTTCCCGGCGGATTCGGAACCGGTAAGACTATGACGCAGCATCAGATAGCAAAGTGGTCAGATGCCGATATTATCATCTACATCGGCTGCGGCGAGCGCGGCAATGAGATGACCCAGGTTCTGGAAGAGTTCGGACAATTGACCGACCCCAGAACCGGCAATCCGCTGATGGACAGAACCACGCTGATCGCCAATACATCCAACATGCCTGTGGCTGCCCGTGAAGCCAGTATTTATACAGGCCTCACACTGGCCGAATATTACCGGGATATGGGATATGATGTGGCAATTATGGCAGACTCCACTTCCCGCTGGGCTGAAGCCCTCAGAGAGCTCTCAGGACGTCTGGAAGAGATGCCCGCAGAGGAAGGATTCCCCGCCTATCTTGCATCCAGGCTTTCCGCTTTCTATGAGCGTGCCGGCATGATGCACAATTTAAACGGAACCGATGGTTCTGTAACGATTATCGGTGCGGTTTCTCCCCAGGGCGGCGACTTTTCCGAACCGGTAACACAGAATACCAAGCGGTTTGTCCGCTGTTTCTGGGGATTGGATAAAAGTCTTGCCTACGCCAGACATTTCCCGGCCATCCACTGGCTGACCAGCTACAGCGAGTATCTCGGGGATCTTGCGCCCTGGTATCAGGATCATGTCTCCCCCAAGTTTGTAGATTACCGTAACCGCCTCATGGCACTCCTGAATCAGGAGAGCAGCCTGCTGGAAATCGTAAAGCTGATCGGAAGCGATGTGCTGCCCGATGATCAGAAGCTGGTTCTGGAGATCGCCCGTGTCATCCGCCTTGGGTTCCTGCAGCAGAATGCATTCCACAAGGATGATACCTGCGTATCTATGGAGAAGCAATTTTTGATGATGGACATTATTTTACATCTTTATAAACAATCCCGTGCACTCGTAACTATGGGGCACCCGATGTCCGTACTGAAATCAGAGAACATTTTCGATAAAATCATCTCGATCAAATATGATGTGCCTAACGACAGGCTGGAAATGTTTGCCCAATACAGACGTGACATCGATGCTTTCTATCAGCGTGTACTGGAAAAGAATGCTTAAAGGGGGAAAACAATCTCATGTCAATAGAATATTTGGGACTCAGCAGTATTAACGGCCCTCTGATAGCACTGGAGGGCATCCAGGATGCCTTTTTCGATGAAATCGTAGAATTCGTCGTGGACGGCACAGAACGCAAAATTGGACGTATCGTAGAGATTTATGAGGACAAAGCTGTCATACAGGTATTCGAAGGTTCCGAAAATATGTCCCTGAAGAATACCCATACCCGCCTTACCGGCCATCCGATGGAAATCGCTCTGTCCCCGGATATGCTGGGACGTACCTTCAACGGGATCGGGCAGCCTATCGATGATCTGGGTCCGATTACATCCACATTAAAGAGAGATGTAAACGGACTCCCGCTGAACCCTGTCATGCGGGAATATCCGCGAAACTACATCCACACAGGAATCTCCGCCATCGACGGGCTGACCACTCTGATCCGGGGACAGAAGCTTCCGATATTTTCAGGAAACGGACTTCCCCACGACCAGCTGGCGGCTCAGATTGTGAAGCAGGCTTCCCTGGGCGAGAATTCCGAGGAACAATTTGCCATTGTATTTGCCGCCATGGGCGTCAAGCATGACGTTGCCGACTTCTTCAGGCGTACCTTTGAAGAAAGCGGTGTTGCAGACCACGTAGCCATGTTCCTGAACCTGGCAAACGACCCGGTCGTAGAACGTCTGATCACGCCAAAAGTAGCGCTCACCGTAGCAGAATACCTGGCCTTCGAGCAAAACATGCATATCCTGGTTATCCTGACCGATATGACCTCTTTTGCCGAAGCCATGCGTGAAGTCTCCTCCTCCAAAGGAGAGATTCCCAGCCGTAAAGGCTTTCCCGGATACCTCTACAGCGAACTTGCCACCATCTATGAGCGGGCCGGCATCGTGCAGGGTGTGAACGGTTCTGTAACCCAGCTGCCGATCCTGACCATGCCCAACGATGACATCACCCATCCGATCCCCGACCTGACCGGATATATCACGGAGGGCCAGATCGTACTGGAGAGAGAGCTGCACGGACAGTCCATCTACCCGCCGATCAACATTCTGCCGTCCCTGTCCCGTCTGATGAAAGACGGCATCGGAGAGGGCTACACAAGAGAAGACCACCAGGACCTTGCAAACCAGCTCTTCTCCGCCTACGCCAAGGTAGGAGACGCCCGAAACCTGGCTTCCGTCATTGGTGAGGATGAACTTTCCCCCATTGATAAAAAATATCTGGAATTCGGAAAAGCATTTGAAGAAAGATACATCGGCCAGGGGCAGAACGAAAACCGCAGCATGGAAGAGACTCTCAACCTGGGCTGGGAACTGCTCGGGCTGCTACCGAGAGAAGAACTCGACCGCGTCGATACCAAGATACTCGACAAATATTATTAGGGGTCAGACCCCTTTGCCAAAGGGGTCTGACCCCAATGAGCACCGTATTCAGAATATTCTGACTAATCAAACGTAAAAAGGAGGAGTTTCATGGATCCGCGTACCTTCCCAACAAAAGGAAACCTTATGCTGGCAAAGAATTCTCTTGCCCTGGCAAAGCAGGGTTATGACCTGATGGATAAAAAAAGGAATATCCTCATTCGGGAACTGATGGATTTGATCAATGAGGCCCGCGATATACAGGATGAGATCGACACCACGTTTACCTACGCGTACCAGTGCCTGCAGCGAGCTAATATTGAGCACGGGATCAATATGGTCGCTCAGCTTGCTTACACCGTGCCCATTGAGAACTCCATTACAATACAGACCCGCAGTATTATGGGCACTGAGATTCCCCATGTTAAGTATACCCCAGGAAATAGTGCCCCCACGTATTCCTTCAGCACAACCCGGGAATCCATCGACCTGGCAACGGAAGCATTCCGCAAGGTAAAAGACCTGACCGTAAAGCTTTCTATGGTTGAAAATGCAGCCTACCGCCTAGCCTCTAATATAAAGAAGACTCAGAAGCGTGCAAATGCCCTGCAGAATATTACGATTCCGATGTATTCGCAACTTGTTTATAATATCACCAATGCACTGGAGGAGAAGGACCGCGAGGAATTCACGCGCCTGAAGGTTATAAAGCGAATGAAACAGAGAAAAGGAGCCTGACGTCGGTCAGCGCTCCTTTTTTTGTCTTAATACTTTTAAAACTCCCATCCTCTCTTTGCACTTATTTGGTATTTTTCCACTCTTCCTAATGCTGTATTAATCTGTTTTTTCCATTGATAAGGACTTATCCCGACAATCTTCTTAAAGTTCCGGTTAAAAGTAGAAATCGTTTGATAGCCTACCCGGGAAGCCACTGTCTCCATATGACAGTCATCTTTTTTCATGTAATCACATGCCG
Source organism: Faecalicatena fissicatena (assembly GCA_001028025.1). Classification (GTDB taxonomy): domain Bacteria; phylum Bacillota; class Clostridia; order Lachnospirales; family Lachnospiraceae; genus Faecalicatena; species Faecalicatena fissicatena_A. The sequence goes on from LDAQ01000067.1 coordinate 11,003, forward strand.
CCTGCACACGTATAAAATTAATATACTCTACAGGTGTCATATTCATATCCGCCTGAAAAAGCCTGCGAAAATGTGTTTCACTCAAATGACTACATTCTGCAAGACCACAAATCGAGATATCCTCCCGATAGTGATCATGAATGTATTCCAGTGCACACGCAATCCTGCTTATGTTCTCCAAATCCATTGGCGGTGCATCCTCCCCCTTAATTCGTAATACCTGCAGCATAATATTAACGAGTGCACATCGTATAGAATCTTTCGCATAATCCCCTCCCTGACTGATCAACTCAAAAATCATCAATACCAAATTTCCCACATGAGGCGTCTCTATCGCAGAAAAAATAAATGCACTCTTATTAATGCCTGTCCTTATTTTTTCCCCTTTATATATGTTTCCACTGAAAGCCTCCAGTATAAGTTCTTCTGCGTCAAAATACAGGAACTCCCAATGACTGCGTATATCACTGTTCGTAGTATGCGGAAAGTTCTGAGGAATAAAAGTAAATGATCCGTCTTCGTAATCATAACAGTTTTTATTTAATACCACCTGTCCTTTTCCGTGGCGGCAGTACCCAATCTCAACCATATTATGAAAGTGAAGACCGCCGTTTCCTTTCCCGTAGTCACGGTTCCAGCCTTCCCCCATCAATGCAAAAACCGGCTCCTTCCCCGGCTTTTCATAAAATCGAAATTCAGCATATTCTTTTTTATTCTTCCCCATAATAAAATCCCTCCGAACACCTTAAAACACCTGCCATTACATATAAAGAGGTACCGCACAATAACTGCAATCAGATATTTTGCGGCACCAAGATAAAACTTTATAAATTCAATTTTACTTAAATCCCTTAGAATTCAAATACAGCAACTCCATATCCCGGCAGAGAATATGCAAAAGAGTATTTTCTGCCATCACAGTCCTGCTTCTCAGCCTTATAAATCAGAGGTCTCTCCTCACCGCTTCCGCCGTACTGCTCATCATCACCGTTCAATACAAGTTTATACTGCTTCCGCCTCGGCACTCCAACCCTGTAATCCGGCCTGTCAACCGGCGTAAAATTGCACACAAACAGCAGATTCTTCTTATTATCCTTTGAATGCCTTACAAAACTGAAAATACTGCGGAATGTATCATCCTTATTGATCCATTCGAACCCTTCCGGATCCGTATCCAGTTCATAAAGCGCTTTATTCTTTCTATACAAATGAAGCAGATCCCGGTAGAATCGCTGTATCTGCTGATGCGGTTCCTCCGCCAGCAAAAACCAGTCCAGTTCCCGTTCCTCGCTCCACTCTCTGAGCTGCGCGAAATCCTGCCCCATAAAGAGCAGCTTCTTCCCCGGATGACCGATCATAAAGGCATAGGCCGCCTTCAGGTTCGCAAACTTGTCAAACCCTTCTCCCGGCATCTTATTGACCATGGAGCACTTCAGATGCACCACCTCATCATGGGAAAGTACAAGAATATAATTCTCACTGTAAGCATATTCCATAGAGAATGCCATCTGATAATGTGCGTTCTTTCTAAACAGCGGATCCAGCTTCATATACTCTGTAAAGTCATGCATCCATCCCATATTCCACTTCAGGCTGAAGCCCAGCCCGTCATCCTCGGGAGCACCTGTTACCTTCGGCCATGCAGTGGATTCCTCTGCGATCATCATTGCACCATGATTCCTGCCCAGCACGACGGAATTCAAATGTCTGAAAAACGCAATCGCCTCCAGATTCTGATTGCCTCCAAACTTATTCGCAATCCACTGACCGTCCTGCTTGCCGTAATCCAGATACAGCATGGATGCCACAGCGTCCACTCTCAATCCATCCACATGATAATGCTCAATCCAGAACAGTGCATTGGCAATCAGGAAATTCTGAACCTCCAGCTTCCCATAATCGAAGATTTTCGTACCCCAGTCCGGATGCTCTCCCTTTTTTGGATCTGCGTATTCAAAAACCGGCGTGCCATCAAAATCAGCAAGCCCATGCGCATCTTTTGGAAAATGTGCGGGTACCCAGTCCAAGATAACACCGATCTTATTCCTGTGGAGATAGTTGATCATATATGCAAAATCTTCCGGTGTACCGTACCTGCAGGTAGGTGCATAGTATCCCGTTACCTGATATCCCCATGAACCGTCAAAAGGATGTTCTGCCATCCCCATCAGTTCCACATGAGTATATCCCATCTCTTTGACATACTTCACAATTGCCCTGGCAAAATCTCTGTAGGTATAAAACCCTTCATCTTCCCTGCCCGGGTGTCTCATCCAGGATCCCAGGTGCACCTCGTATATTGCCAGAGGATTCTCCTTACTGCTCCATTCCTTCCTGGCTTCCATCCATTCCCCGTCTGTCCATGACAAATGTGAAATATCGGTAATCCTGGAAGCTGTTCCGGGGCGCAGCTCTGCATAATTTGCAAATGGATCTGCCTTGAAAAGCCGTTTTCCCTGCATCGTTTCTATACAGAACTTATATAAATCCCCGTCCTGAACCCCTGGAATAAAACAGGTATATATACCCTCAGGATCCTGACGTTCCATATAATTCTCTTCGAAATCCCATTCGTTGAAGTCTCCCACAACAGACACGCGCCTTGCATTGGGAGCCCATACTGCAAAGTAAACTCCGTCTTTTCCCCTTACTGTCACCTTGTGGGCACCAAGCTTCTTATAGATCTCATAATGTGTCCCCTGGCCGAACAGATACTGGTCCAGTTCCCCAATTTCATAAGGCTTTACTTTCTTTTGTACGGTTTTTTTATTTCCCATAAGCCCACCTCACTGCTCGTATTTTATATGTACAATTATACTTGATATGTCCTGAAAAAGAAAGGGAAATCCGCCTCATGGCATAAAATAGACAGACTCCGCAGAATCTGTCTATTACATCACATTTTAAATATTAAAGTCCTTTTCCGAAAGGATAATTCTGTCCGCATCATCCGTATTTTTTCCAAATACACGTTTTACCAATTTCTTTGCTGATGCCTTCTGAGAATGCTCCATAGCCTCATCCATGACTTCCTTCACTTCCGCAACTGTCACGGCATGGTCCTCTCTCTGAAGCGCGTCAATCCTGCTGTAGAGTGCAAGAATTCCCATCTCATCGATGCGGTATCCATTTTCCTGAGCATATGTCTGGCCGAATGTTACAAGTTCATCATTAATGAAAATCGGTACTTCCAGACGGCTCGTAAACTTCCTGCGGAATTCCCTGTTGGAGGAAAGCAGTCTGTCCAGAGGCTTCCTCTGCTCTTCAAGAACAACCATCATCTCGCCTGTATCTCTTTCCATCGCCTTATTCAGCCTTGCCACGGTCTTTTCGTTCAGCTTTCCGGCCTTCTCGATAATCAGAGCGCCGCCGTATAATTTATCAAAAATATCGCTGATCTTTTTCTTATTCAGAGAGTCGCCCGTTACAATTGCAACCTTTCCCTGCCTGATATTCCTCTGCTTCTGGATTGCTTTGACAACATCCACAGCCAGAACAGTCTTACCATTTCCTTTATTACCAATGATAAGGAGGTTGCCAGTTTTGGAAGTGCCGTTCCGGTTCGTGCAGTTATTGTCCTGCTCAAGTACATCCACAAGCTGCTCACTCATACCGCGTACCGGCACAAAGTATGAGAATAACTTTTTCTGCTCATCTGTAAGCCCGGCCCGTGTCCCGATACCGCTCTGTGTCTCCAGATCGTATCTGCCATGGACAACAAATCCCGTGTCTGACATGGAAAGCGCATCTGAGATCTCGTTCAGCGGAAGAGGTGCTGTCTTACCTGTTGCAATCAGCTTTGCCGTTTCCTTACGGCTCAACGGAGTTGTAGCCGACATGATATCTATATCATCATCTTCATCCGGGATCTCTCTATCGTCAAATTCTTCCACTTGTTCCGGGTTCGGTCGGAACTCTTCCTCGAAACCAGCTGCTATATCTTCTATATCCTCGGCAGGCTCCTCGGTATCATATTCAGCAAGTTCCTCTTCCTCATACTCATCGTAGTAATCCTGGTCATATTCCTCTTCATATGATTCTTCCTCGATCTCATCGTAGTCTTCCTCATATGCTTCGCCATCATCATACTCATCTTCCGGATATGTTTCTTCTTCGTATTCCTCTTCACCATATCCGTCATCATAGAATTCTTCTTCAGCTTCTTCATATTCTGCCGTAAATTCTTCCTCAGCTTCCAGTTGAGACTCTTTTATATCATCGTACTCTTCATCATAAGATTCTTCTGCATCGCCGTACTCCTCGTCATAAGAATCCTCATACTCGTCTGCATAATCATCTTCATATACTTCTTCGTCTGACGCTTGAGCATATTCGTCTACTTCCTCCGGAAGGTCATCAATGAAACCTTCCAAATCTTCTTCAATACCATCGTCTGAAGCATCAAGGAACTCCGCGATATCATCAATTCTGAGCTGCTGCGTTATTGCCCCCATATTTTCACGAGGTTCTTCATCCCTTCTGGCAGGTGTCCTCACAGTTTTGGGTTCCTCAGGCAGCACTCCTTCAATCTCGTCAATCAATCTCTGAATATCCGGCGGCAGTATCGGCTCCGCACTCTTTTTCTTTTCTTCCATCTTGTCCTCTTCTGCCGGTTCATCCTGCTCGTCATGCCCTAATCCCATTAAAATGTCTTCAATGCTGAGCTGACCTTGTATCTGGTCGTCATCCACCGGCTTTTTATTCTCCTGCTTTATATTATCTGCTGCGGCTGCATCTTCTATTCTCTCTGGTACCTCTTCGAAAGGTTCCTCCTGCAGCTCTTCTTTACTGTCTGCCAACTCTTCTTCCTCTGGCAGTTCCTCTTCTGATTCTGCTAGAGGTTCTTCCACAAACGTCTCCTCTTCGGAATCCACTATCTGTTCTGCCCCGTTATCTTCCAGCAGTTCTTCCACGTACAATAACTCTTTTGAATCTTCTGTCACTTCTTCCTCGTACAGTTCTTCTGCGGAATCTTCTGCCGGTTCTTCCTCTGGCAGTTCTTCTTCGATATCTTCCAGGGATTCTTCCCCGTACAATTCCTCTTCAGTGTCTTCTGCCGGTTCTTCCTCTGACAGTTCTTCTTCGATATCTTCCAGGGATTCTTCCTCGTACAGTTCCTCTTCAGTGTCTTCTGCTGTTTCTTCCTCCTCTTCTTCCAGCGGCTCCTCGTCCCACAATTCTTCCTCTGTTGCTTCAAGTACTTCATTGAGAAGTTCGCCGTCAATACCTTCTGCCTCTATTGCAGATTCTGAAAATTCCTCTTCCATATCTTCCGGGAGTTCCTCAGAAAATACCTCACCGATAATTTCTTCCACTTCCTCCAGTGATTCACCTTCCAGAAGTTCTGTCTCTTCCACAGTCACCTCTTCTGCAGGTTCTTCCGCTGTTTCCGGGGACAGTTCTTCATCCGGGATCTCATCCTCAAGAGGTTCAGCTTTCAACTCTTCCAAATCTTTATCAAATTGAATTTCTCTTTTTTTCTTTCCTGCATATTCATTTACAAGTTCCAGATCTATCACGGATTCGATTTCTTCTATTGCTACTTCCAGCTCAGGGATCTCTTCTTCGTCAAGCTCTTCCTCTTCCGTTTCTATTTTTTCATCTTTATTTTTAGGCCGCAAAAGACTCTGCAGGGCATCCTCCAGCTTCATCCTGCTGCCGATTCCTTTTTGCTCCAGTTTTTGTACGGTCTCATCTACTGGCAAGTCATCCGGCTCACTATCAGCCTCCGGAGTCTCCTTCGCTTCTTCTGCCAAAGGCTCCTCTTTCAATGGAGTCTCTTCATCTGAATCTTCTTTAGCAGCGGCTTCTGACTGATCCGTATCTGTTTCTTCCGGTGAATAATCATCCCCAGAATCATCACCGTCCAGCTCTTCTGCAGCAGCAGCTTTTCTAGCCTGATATTCTGTCAAATCCGGAAGCTCTTCCGTCTCGGATTCAATCTTCTCATACCTGTGGTCATACTTTTCCTGCTGTGAAGGTGTCAGCTGTTTATACTGCATCTTAAGTTCCATCGCTTTAAATACGAACTTTCCTTCACTGAACCAGAGGATCAAATCGTCACACTCCTCCAGACACTCGGCAGTCATACCGGCTTCCTGATATAATCTTGCCAGTTCATATGCCCATTCTTCAATGTATTCTGCCTTCTTAAACTCCTCCAGCGCTTCAATCTGCTGTTCAACCGGAGCTCTTCTGGCCCTTAATATCTTATATCGCAAAATATGCTGGTTTGGATCCTTAGGAGCAACCTGCATAAAATCGTCATAATAGTCGATGGCTTCATCAACATTTCCTGTTTTAAGTGCAAGAGCGCATAAACGATAGATAACCTTCCTGCTGCCTTCCGCACGATGATAAGCAATATTCAGAACCTCGTAACTCTTCTGATAGTCCCCGTTTCTCTCATATATGTCACTGACATTTGTCAGCATAGTGGCATTTCTGACTCTCTTCCAATCGATGGTATCCGCAATCTCGGCCGCTTTATTATATGCACCGCTTTCCATAAGTTCAAGCATCTGTTCTGTCTTTAACTTATATTCGTACTTGTCCACTGCACTCACCTCGTTAATATAATATTATTTATATCTTTTATCCGGCATACGCCCGTTTATACGCACATGTGCAGATAATTCTGTCCTTAGTTTACCATAAGCACTTCCCAATGTCAAAAAAATGCATCCTCAATTGACATTGAAGATGCATTTTAACACTTATTTAATTTTCTCATTCTATATATTTTATAAATCGGAGGAATCTTTTGATTTTCGTTCCTGTAAGACCTTTACCGCTTTGTTTATTGATGCTTCAATCTGTTCACTAAGACTTGCTTACTAAACCTCCTGTCCTTCAATATACAAATCGATTATATAACTAGAATCCAATCGCTCTCGCTCCTGGTACCGATTCATAATAGTAAAGTATAACCTTAGGTTATTCATCCTATAGCCTTTCAGTTCCCGCAGTATTGTATAACAATATTCCAGCAGCCTATTAAGCTATTTCTTCTATAACTATGTACACTTTTTATGAAATGATATCCTGTTAATGTTTCTTTACACATATCAGGAACTCTGTTATACGTGGTATCTATATTCAATACGTTTGCAAATGTTAAATCTTTGATTTTAATCCAGTTTCCGAACTCTCCGATTAAATCCTTTTCATTCTTCTTTTGTACTGGATTCCTTTATCTTATATCAGTAAAGGTCTCTTCTTCACAGGAACTTCCATTTGCCGTACCACTAACATATTGAACTATAAATGACGATACATTGTCCATTGGACCTTTGCCTCCTTGATCAAATATTTTAATCTAATTGAACATTTTTATTATGTTCGTTCAGATGATTTCCTTTGAGATATCTTTTTCTTTTTTATTTATCTCGTTTGGATTAGTTAGATAATATCATACAAGCTATCATTTGTCAACGCACTTTATTCTTTTTTAATAAATAAATATATAATTGTCCAAATTACACATATTTATCAGATTATTTCGAAAGTCAGAATTTTTTGGTAGTTGGTATGGGGCCGCTGTGTGGAATTGGAACAGGCCTCTCCAGAATGCGGGATCAGGGCGTAAGTGCCGCTTCATCAAAATCGGAGCCGGCATGGTGAACACCGCGGACACTTGCGAGAATTCTGATGAATTCTCACTGCGGGTCTGCTTGTTTACAGGCCTTGTGGGCCTGTAAACAGTTCACATGCCGGCTCCGATTTTGATGAAGCGGCACTAACACCCCGATCCAGCATCCTGGAGATGCCTGTTCCAATTCCGCACAGCTGGGTGCATCCGGGCGGAAAAAATTTGACTATCAGGGGGGATAATGACGGGGGCAGCGAATTGAGTCGTTTCACTTGAGCGGAATGCCTCCGGCACTCTTATAATAATAATTACTGGGGGCATACCTATATGGGATTCCAGCCCAATCCGCCGCTTCCGGATCCTCCCACCGTACGGTTTTCCCTGCGCCCGGATGCACCCAGCCAGTCTGGAGCGGGAGTTCTGCCGGCGGGCGGGGGGATTTTCCGTGCGCTTTCTGAATGCATAGAGAGCACTTACAAACACTTAAGAAAAACCATGCCGGATGGAAAGGATAAAATTTGCTCACCAAAGCAAATTTTAAGGTGGCCTGAGCCGCGCAATTCATCAGAATTGCACGGTGAATGCCGCCGGGCCTTTCCATCCGGCATGGTTTTTCTTAAGTGTTTGTTAGTAAACGGACCGCATACAGAAAGCGCACGGAAAATCCCCCCGCCCGCCGGCAGAACTCCCGCTCCAGACTGGCGCCCCCTCCTCGTCCCCTCGCTTCCTAAATCTTAACTTGTACGGTGTAGATCCCCCCTTCATTAAGTACATACAGTTCTCCCCCATGGCGTTCCACCATTTTTCCTACGCTTTTGAGTCCGATCCGGTTGCTGTCGGTCTCATTTACTTCTTTTTTAACTGTATTTATCAGAGTTATTTTCATCTGCTGTTTTTCTGTTTTGAAGGTCAGACTGACAGGGATTTTCTTGTCTCCATATTTTAATATATTTGAAAACAGGTTGTTGAATATTCTCTTGAGCATTGTTGCATCGCCGATGACCGTTCCCCGGCTTTCTTCCATTGTCACTTCCGCCTCAAATCCGGCAAGCTTAAGGAAGTCCAGGTTTTCCTGCAGGATTTCCAGGACGGCCTGTACTGGTACCTTCTCCATGTTAACTTCCTCTGTTTCTTCAAATACAAGCGCATACTCGAACATTTTATCTGTCATCTCTTTGATGTCACTTGTTTTCTGAAGACATCTGGAAAGATACTCCTCTTCCATTGACTCCGGTATCTTTTTCAGCTGCAGTACTTCCAGATATCCGTTGAGAATCGTCAGCGGTGTCCTCAGATCATGGGATATGGCCGTGATCAGGTCCTGATTGGCCTTCCGGCTTTCTTCCTCCTGCCGGATGTTCTCATCCAGCGCAGTACGGAGCTTGTCCAGCTCTTCAGCCAGAATGCCGATTTCATCCTCCCCGCAGTCTGGAACCGGATGCTTTAAATCGCCTGAGGCCATCTGCAGCACCTCATCCTTCAGGCAGAGAACCTGTTTCATTCTTCGGTTGATAAACAGCAGATTTATTGCCAGGAATACACCGACACTGATCAGCACGCTGATTAAAAGGTATGGATAAACCATTTTCATGGCATGATAGGAGTAAATCATCACACTGTATGTTCCATTACGGAATTCTATTGCGACCTCATCGTAGTTTTCAATTTCTCCTGATGAGACTTTGTATCCTGCATCCAATAGGCTGCCGTATACTACCCGTTCTGTAATCTCAGGATATGCACCGGCCCTGTATAGGCCTTTTCCTCCGATTTCATAAATATATATTCCGGTATATTCATCCTTGGGAGCAAAAAATGACTTGATTTCTGCCTGTTCTTCCTTATTTTCTTCCCGTTCCGGGACATCATAATATTTTGCATTCACTTCGAGCTCTTCAATCAGTGCCTGTTCATCCCAGGTGATCGAAGGGAATCTGCACAGAAATTTCCATACATTGCCCATGTTTGACCAGACAAACCAAAAAAGAAAAAGACTTACGATCGCAGAAGCCAGCATAAGTATAGAAAGCTTCGTGCGTATTTTCCAGCTTTTTACTGCGGACTTCATTTTCTTAATCACAGCGGTACCCCTTTCCCCATATGGTTTTAATGAGTACTGGATTCTTTGCATCTTTTTCAATCTTTTTACGCAGATTTCTGATATGGACCATAATCGTATTGTTGGCTCCGTAATAGTAAGGTTCGTCCCAGACCGCTTCATACAGTCTTTCCGCCGAAAATATCTGGTACCGGTATTTTATAAGCAGATGGAGCATGGCATATTCTGTGTCCGTAAGTTCTATCTGCCGGCCTTCTGCATACACCGCCTCCTGCTCTTCATCTATCTCCAGATCATGGAAATGCAGGCGCTGCTTTTCCTGGGTATTACCGATGCAGATCACTTGTTCCGACACCGTCTCACTGTTCTCTTTCCCTTTATAAATCTGATACCGCCTGATAAGAGCTTTGGCACGGCTGACAAGCTCGTTGTAGGAAAATGGTTTTACCAGATAATCGTCCCCGCCGCTGGAAAATCCCAGCGTTTTATCGCTTTCCTGCCCCTTTGCGCTTAAGAATAAAATGGGTGCATTGCTCAGCTTCCGGATTTCCAGACAGGTCTGGTATCCGTTCATCCCCGGCATCATGATGTCCAGGATGATCAGGTCAAACATCCCCTGTTCCAGCATTTCCAGAGCCTTCATACCATTCCTTGCTTCTTCGATGTCATACCCTTCACCCTGAAGTAATATACGGATAATCTCACGGATTTCCGGATTGTCATCTACTATTATAATTCTGGCTGTTTCCATGTTTCTCATCCCCCTTGTTTCCAGTTCCATTATACATGATTTCAGAAAAAATATAGTTACTCTTAAGAATTCTTCAGATTCACTTTGGGAATTCTTTAAGAAACGGGTTGTATAATTCACAGATGTAAACAATAAAACTGTTAAATTACATCCCCGCGGCAAACTGCGGGGCATCGAATTCACACTACAGCGGAATATGAGGCTTTTATACTGTGTGCTGCCGCCGGATTTCCATCCAGGCATGCCCGCCTGCCCTGTTATTGCTGCACGTATAAAAAGGAGAGAGTATGACGCACAAAAAGTATTTCTACCCCGCACTACTGGCCGGGCTCTTCATTATTCTGGTACTTTTGACCATACCGGGGGGATATTTCTATGGTTCTTATACGGACTGGCTGAGCCAGCATGTCCGGCTGGCTGAGACAATCCGCAATGCCTGTCTCGAACAGAAGACCCTGGTTCCGGCTTTTCTGCCGCTGGGAGGAGGCAGCAACGGCTATCAGTTTTCTTATTATGGCTACCTGCGGCCGGATATCCTTATTGGATGCCTGTTCCCGGCTGTCCCTATGGTATATTTACTGATCGGATACATGCTGGCAGGATATTTCTGTTCCGTTATGCTCTGCTATTACTGGCTTGGGGAACACACTCAGGATAAGGTATCAGCCTTCCTCGGCAGCCTGTTTTTCCTGACGGCGGCTTGTTTTTTTCAGACGCACCGGCAGATTATGTTTGTAAATTATATGCCGTTTTTGTTGCTTGCGCTTATATGCGTTAAGAAAAAGCGCTTCCAGTTTCTTCCTCTTTGCATGCTTATGATTTACCTCAATAGCTTTTACTACTCCATTGCCTGCCTGGCAGTGATTGGCTGGTACTGGCTCAGACAGGAAGGGAAGGGGTTCTGGAAGCATGGATTTCTTCAATATCTGAAAACTGCATTTCTTTCCATTGGCATGGCTGCGCTTCTTCTTGTTCCAACCGCGCTGGTCATTCTGGAGCACCGCCGTTCTTCAGACAAACTGAACCTTTTGGAGATACTGGGGGCCAATGCGGATATGCACTCCCTTCTGTACAGTCCGTATGGAATGGGACTGACTGCCATATGCCTTTATCTGCTGCTCCTTGGCCTCTGCCATAAAAAATACCGGATGGACAGTGCCATGCTGCTCTTTGTTTCTTTCTGCGGCGCTGCTGCATGGATACTCAACGGGACTTTATATGCCCGGGCAAAGATTTTGATTCCATTTGTTCCGCTTGTTGTCCTTCAATGTGCGAAACTATTAAATGAACTGCGGCAGAAAAACCTTGACTGGAAGCTCTGGCCCTGTTTCATTGCAGCCGTATTTTTGTACTTTTTCCGTACTAAAAGTACATTTCCATGGATGGCTGCCGATCTTGGGATTCTGATATTTATTGTTCTGATTCATAAGGTTAGATGTAAAGAATCCTTACTGCAGGCCAGATATACCGTCAGCCGGATACTGCTGTGCATTATGCCCTGTATCCTGTTTTATCAGACGATGCAGAGGGAACAATTTGTGAGAAAAGAAGATGTTTTCACAAAAGACCTGGCTCTGGACAGTAATCTGTTAAAAAACGGATCTCCGCTCTACCGCTGCGATAACCTGACTAACATACTGAATACAGGTAATCTCGTGTTAGATGGTAATGAACAGAAAAGTGCCATGTATTCTTCTATTTCTAATGAAGGATACTCAAGTTTTTACTATGATACGCTGCTGTCCCCCGTTCAGATTAATAACCGGCTGGCGATTCTGCCCTCTTCCAACCCGTTTTTGCTGAATTTTCTGGGGGTGCGTTATATCGAAACAACCCAGGGCAATGTTCCTGCCGGATACCAGACTGTTAAAACAGCTGATACAGAGGATGAAAGCACAAACGATGGCAGAAATAACGACACCCGGCATGTACTGGCTGAAAACAGGAGTGTTCTGCCTGTTGCCTATACGACCAGTTCCTGCATGAGTGAATCACAGTTTGAGAAGCTGGGAGCATATGATCGGCTTGATGCTATAACGAGATTTACGATTATACCGGAAGGAGACACTGTCAGTGACCCGGATGCTGTTAATGATAAATCTGAAGCAGGAAACAGCACTTCCGATCCCTTGGCAGCTTCTGTGGGCAATACCCGTGGGGAACACTCCGTCAATAATTCCACTGATACGGAATCTAAAATGAAGGATTATGCACCTGCATTTGAAGATCTTCAACTGCCGGACACTGTTCAGGCCGAAAGGACGGATGAAGGATGGCTGCTGAATGTTAAGAAGGATACCAATATTACACTAAATCTGAACCAGAGCTTGAAGGATCAGATTCTGCTACTGGATTTTGAAGTTGAGAATCTGGAGAAACACGCAGTTGTTATTGATATTAATCAGATGAGAAATAAACTGTCCGGTCCGAGCGCCCCTTACCCCAATGGGAACAATACTTTTCATTATCAGTTTTCCAGTTCTTCTCAAAACGGGATCGATACTCTTAATATTACATTTTCCAAGGGGAAATATCTTTTAAAGAATATCAACTGGCATACCTATGACATGCAGAATCTTTTTGAAAAGCAATATACAGCGGTAGAAAATCAGACGACTGAAACCGGTGAAATATTATCCTGCCAGGCCACTCTTGATGAGGACGGTTATTTTGTAACCTCGATTCCGGTACAAAATGGTATGGAAATATGGGTTGATGGGAAAAATGTTCCTATCCTCACCCTGAACCAGGCCTTCGCCGGAGTTCAGCTGACGAAAGGCGTTCATGATATCAGAATCCGCTTCCATGCACCGGGACAGATGGTCGGGTTTATAATTACTATCATCAGCTTCCTGATGTATCTTCTTTATGCTCTGCGGGTTCCAGTACTGTTTCTTCTGCGTATGCTGAAATTGAAGAAAGAACTTGTACTCTACTGCCTGAGTGGAGGTGCAACAACATTTGTAAACTATTTAATTTACTTTATACTTTTAAAAACACATATGGAATATCTTGCTGCCAATACATTAGCATGGGCAGGAGCCGTTGTCACAGCCTATCTGCTCAACCGCAGGCTGGTATTTCACTCACGTAAACATATCCTGCAGGAGTTCTGTTCCTTTGTTTTTCTCAGATTTCTGACCTTGCTGGCGGAAAATATCCTTCTGTGGATTGCGGTAGATTCTCTTGGCATACTGCCTCTGCCCTCAAAAATTATGGTAAGTGTAATAACCGTGTTATCTAATTATGTACTTTGCAAATATAAGATTTTCCATAAGGAGGAAGTAAAACATGGATAAAATCAGCATTATCGTGCCCTGCTACAATGAAGAACAGGTACTTACCATGTTCTATCAGGAGACCGGGAAGGCAGTCGGGGAAATCGAGACTGCAGAATGTGAGTTTATTTTTATTGATGACGGAAGCCGGGATCATACACCGGAAATACTGCAAAGTCTGGTGTACCGGGACAAGCGCTGTAAATACCTGTCATTCTCCCGGAATTTCGGCAAGGAAGCCGCAATGTATGCCGGGCTGCAGTATGCTTCCGGAGATTACTGTGTATTTATGGACGCGGATCTCCAGCACCCTCCTTCACTATTAAAGGAAATGTACAGTGTCCTCAAGAATGAGGGTTATGACTGCTGTGCCGGTTTCCGGGAAGACCGCCAGGGTGAAGGGAGGGTCAGAAGCTTTCTTTCCCGCGGATTTTATAAGATCATCAATAGGATCTGTGATATAAACATAAGTGACGGCGCTGGGGATTTCCGCATGATGAACCGGGCAATGGCAGACTCTATACTGGAATTCAAGGAATATAACAGATACATGAAGGGGATTTTTTCTTTCATCGGATTTGACACAAAGTGGATCCCATTCCGTAATGTGGAGCGTGCCGCGGGGAACAGCAAGTGGGGCTTCAAAAGCCTGTTCAAGTATGCTCTGGATGGAATCTTCTCTTTCTCAACCGCCCCGGTCACATTGGCAGGTACAACTGGCAGCCTTCTGCTGGCGGCCGCACTGATTCTGGGTATTGTTACGGCTGTACGTACATTTATCTTAGGCTACGCAGCCAGTGGAATCATGCCTGTGGTGCTACTCATACTGGGACTAAATGGGATACAGCTGTTGTTTATATCCATATTGGGGCAGTATATCTCAAAAGATTACATGGAAACAAAAAAGCGTCCTCTTTATATCGTTAAGAGGGAAGAAGGGTTTCGGTAGTTCAAAGGGGTCAGACCCCTTTGCCGGAGGGGACAGTCCCCTCTGCAAAAGGGTCTGACCCCTTTTCACGCATTACTGCACTAAAGTACGCTATAATTAGCAGATTTCCGCACCTGCCGGCATGTCTTTTTCAGGGGTCATCAGTGCCAGATTGCCGTCTGCATCTTCTGCGCAGAGCAGCATTCCTTCTGACAGGACTCCCGCCAGTTTTGCCGGCTTCAGGTTTACAAGTACCATTACTTTTTTGCCTACCATTTCTTCCGGTTTGTAATATGCCTTAATTCCTGAAACGATCTGTTTTACCTGGCTTCCGACTTTTACCTGGGAGCAGAGAAGCTTTTTGGATTTTTTGACTTCTTCACAGGCTATGATTTCACCTACCTGGAACTGCATTGCTCCAAATTCATCAAATGTGATTTCGGGCTTTGCTTCTATGTCGATCACGGCTTCTTCTGCCGCATCTTCTGACTCGGCTGCCTGTGGATGAAGCTCTTCTACTTTTTTCATCACTTCCTCCAGATCCAGTCTCTGAAACAGGATTTCTGGTTTGTCTGTTACATGGCCGTCATTTAACTGTTCCAGAATCTTTTTGCTTGTGGACGGCATGAAGGATTCCAGAAGTACAGCACCCGCGGAAATACCCTGGATCAGGTTCCACAGTACGGTTTCCAGCCTGTCTTTCTTTGCCTCGTCTTTTGCAAGTACCCAGGGCATAGTCTCATCGATGTACTTATTGCAGCGTTTGAAAAGATTGAAAATCTCCGTAATGGCATCGGCTACACGCAGCTCATCCATCTTGGCTTCGACTTTCTTTGGTGTGCTCTCCATTACCGCCTTAAGATCGGCATCCACTTCCTCGGCAACACCCTTGTCGCATACGGTTCCAGCAAAATATTTATTGGTCATGGAAACTGTACGATTTACCAGATTGCCCAGCGTATTAGCAAGTTCAGAATTCAGACGTTCCACCATCAGTTCCCAGGAAATGACACCATCATTTTCGAAGGGCATTTCGTGAAGGACAAAATAGCGAACCGCATCTACTCCGAAGAAATCAACAAGCTCATCGGCATACAGAACATTTCCTTTGGATTTACTCATCTTGCCGTCGCCCTGCAGCAGCCACGGGTGTCCGAAAATCTGCTTCGGCAGCGGTAGATCCAGCGCCATCAGGAAAATTGGCCAGTAAATGGTATGGAAACGGATAATATCCTTGCCGATCAGGTGCAGATCAGCCGGCCAGTCTTTTTTGAACTGCTCTGTGTTGTTTCCGTCACAGTCATATCCAATACCGGTAATATAGTTTGTAAGCGCATCCAACCATACATACACGACGTGCTTCGGATCGAATTCTACCGGAATTCCCCATTTGAAGGAGGTTCTTGATACACACAGATCCTGCAGGCCCGGAAGCAGGAAATTGTTCATCATCTCATTTTTACGTGACACCGGCTGAATGAATTCCGGATGTGTATTTATATGCTCGATCAGGCGGTCCGCATATTTGCTCATTTTGAAGAAATATGCCTCCTCCTTTGCAGGCTGTACCTCACGGCCGCAGTCGGGACATTTTCCGTCTACCAGCTGGGACTCCGTAAAGAAGGACTCACATGGAGTGCAGTACATGCCTTCATAATGCCCTTTGTAAATATCTCCCTGGTCAAACAGCTTTTTAAAAATCTTCTGAACCTGTTTCTCGTGATCCTCATCTGTTGTTCGGATGAATTTGTCGTAGGAAGTGTCCATCAGATCCCAGATTCTCCGGATGTCTGCTGCCACATCGTCTACGAATTCCTTTGGCGTGATTCCAGCCTCTTCTGCCTTCAGTTCGATCTTCTGGCCGTGCTCGTCCGTCCCTGTCTGGAAGAACACATCGTAACCCTGGCTTCTTTTGTACCTTGCAATTGCATCTGCAAGGACAATCTCGTAGGTATTCCCAATATGCGGTTTGCCTGATGTATAGGCAATCGCAGTCGTAATGTAATACTTTTGTTTTTCTGACATAATCCTCTCTCCTTTGAGGACACCGCCCAGTCTGTGTAAGGGGCATCCAATTTAATCGTTGACCTGTACCAAAACGCTGTCAGACCTGTACTTTAGTGACACTGTTGTTATTTTTACATATAAAATGGTTTGTGAAATGAAATAGAGTTTCGCTTGCGAAACTCGCGCCTGCGGCGGTCGCATCGCGACATCCACAGCTTACGCCGCAGTGCGCATCCCGCCGGGAGGGCCTTTTATTTCATAGGAGTAGTTTCCTATGAAATAAAAAACCGCCTTCTTAATAAATATAAGAAGACGGATCAGTTCCGTGTTACCACTTCCAGTTCGCTCCGGCCTCGCGGACAGAGCCTCAGTAAGTGCCAGCCAGCACTTCTTCGCTGTAAAGGGCGAACCCATCGCAGCCTAGCACAAAACTTCCGGCATGATGTCTGCAAATCCCCTCGGATTATCTACCGTCCGTTTTCTGTTCGGTGCGCCACTCGGAAGCCATATTCATCTGCCCTTCATCCATCCCTCTCAGCATCCGTCCTCTGTGAGGCACCATGGGAATTCTCTGTGGAATGTCCTGCAGACTACTCTCTTCGTCACTGCGTTTTTCGTTTCTGTTTGGTCTGTTAAAAAGCGTATCACAGCATTTTCTTAATGTCAAGGGCATGACTTCATAATTTCTAAAGATACTTTCATAAAGTTTAAATGATTCTTTTACAAACTATTAATGCTGACAACACATTTTTGTCACATTCTTTGTTTATATTATAAACATACAAAGCAGAAGTGCTTTTTCAGATAAATTTTCTTTTTCATACCTTTCTCCGCCGGAGCTCACAGCCCCGGCTTTTTTAATTACGGCTCTATCAGATATCCCTTCCTGCG
This sequence comes from Faecalicatena fissicatena, assembly GCA_001028025.1. Classification (GTDB taxonomy): domain Bacteria; phylum Bacillota; class Clostridia; order Lachnospirales; family Lachnospiraceae; genus Faecalicatena; species Faecalicatena fissicatena_A. The sequence goes on from LDAQ01000067.1 coordinate 28,508, forward strand.
CAGCATATCTTGTATCATCTCCAGTGTCTCCTCATTGTCGGCCTCTACTTTATGGTAATGATAATTTGATGTTATATTCTTGAGGGGGCTGGATTTTCCACTCTTAATATCCTCCAAAAACTCCATGACTTTTCTTCTGGAATTAATGTTAAGTTCCGCCTCCATGTGCCCGTATACCCGATGGTTAATCATAACATTTACCACACGGCCGCCCAGATCCACGATGGAGCACAGTTCATTTTCCAGGTCATCATCTGTATGGTTCACTTTAAACACACGGCTGAATGTCCGCGGTGTATTCAGAATGTACCCCCGGTTTGTGGAAATGATATCATGTCCGGAAGCCCGGATCAGGGCAATATCCTGTACAATAACCTGACGGCTCACTTCATACTCCTGCGCCAGCGTCTTGCCGGAAACCGGAACCGCACTGCTTTTTATATGGCTCACTATAGCATTCCTGCGTTCAGAACCTGTCATCATGTGATGCGCTCACCTGCCTTTCTTTCCAACCGATTTATACTGCATGAAGATTTTTCAGGGAAATATCCAGGATCGGTGCGGAATGTGTCAGCGCTCCGCTGGAAACGTAATCCACCCCAAGAGCGGTGATTCTGCCGATATTTTCTTTCGTCACATTACCGGAGCACTCGGTTTGGGCTCTGTGGTCAATGATTCGAATGGCTTCCTGCATCTCTTCTGTTGTCATGTTATCCAGCATGATTATATCTGCCCCCGCCTCGACAGCTTCCTTTACCATGTCCAGGTTCTCAACCTCGACCTCAATTTTTCTTACAAACGGTGCGTAATCTTTTGCCATATGAACGGCCTTTGTCACACTGCCGGCTGCACCGATGTGATTATCTTTCAGTAAAACACCATCTGAAAGGTTGTATCTGTGATTAAAACCGCCGCCAACCCGCACGGCATATTTTTCAAATATACGCATATTCGGCGTTGTTTTCCTGGTATCCAGCAATTTTGTCTTTGTTCCTTCAAGTAGCGCCGCAACAGAATGTGTATAAGTAGCAATTCCGCTCATTCTCTGCAGGTAATTCAGCGCTACCCGCTCACCGGACAAAAGAACCCGGATATCTCCGGTTACCTTTCCCATAAGCTGTCCCTTCTGGACTTCATCGCCGTCTTTACAGTAAAATTCTACAGAAACCTGGGCATCCAAAAGCTCAAAGACTCTTTTAAATACATTGAGACCCGCTATAATCCCGTCTTCCTTGCAGATCAGCTCCACCTCTCCTTTTACGGATTCCTTCATCACGGCGTTCGTGGTCACGTCCTCGCTGGAAATGTCCTCCTTTAAGGCCTCTAAAATCAGGTGGTCCGCCTGTAATGTCATTGTGATATCATTCATTGATCCTGTTCTCCCTTCTATATGCTCAGTTGTAATAAATTCTTTTTCTAAACTGTATTTGATCATTCTTCACGCAAGTCTGATTTTTTCACTCATAAGGGGCGCACACTTTTCTTGCTGCGGCTCATTTCTCAGGCTGTCTCTTCGCCTTTGATGTCTTCCCCGTACATGGCTTTGATCTTTGCCGCCGCTCTTTTTGCGAATACCAGGCTCTCCAGGAGCGAATTGCTTGCCAGGCGGTTGGCTCCGTGAACGCCATTGCAGCTTGTCTCACCCACAGCAAACAGGCTGTCCATGGAGGTCAGACTGTCGGAATCCACCCAGATGCCGCCCATGAAATAGTGCTGGGCCGGAACAACCGGAATCCATTCTTTTGTTACATCATACCCCTCTTCCAGACAGTGCCGGCAGATATTCGGGAAATGACTCCGTATGGTTTCTTTCTTTATATTATCCATGGAAAGCCACACATAGTCTGTTCCATCCTTTTCCATCTGTTCATGAATCGCCTTTGTCACAATATCCCTGGGAAGTAGTTCATTTACAAAGCGTTTGCCTTCTTTATTGTAAAGAACGGCGCCTTCTCCCCTGACTGACTCGGAAATCAAAAAACGCCTGCCAGGTTTTTTGGAGTACAGCGTGGTCGGGTGAATCTGCACGTAGTCCAGATGTTCCAGACGGATGCCGTGCTTTCTCGAGATCTCGATGGCATCCCCGGTTAAATGAGGATAATTGGTGGAATGCATGTACGTTCCGCCGATTCCACCGCTTGCCAGGATCGTATAGTCCGCACGGATTTCCATGCTGCCGTCCGTCTCTGACTCCGCCAGAATACCTGCACATATTCCGTTTTCTTCTATAATATCAGTCATGGTCGTATATTCCAGTATTGTAACATTTTTGAGTTTCTTAACCTGGGACAGAAGCCGGCTTGTTATCTCTTTTCCGGTAATGTCCTCATGATACAGAATTCTGGGCCTGGAGTGGGCCCCTTCCCGTGTGTACGCAAATCCATCTTCGCTGCGCTCAAACTCCACGCCGTAACCTACCAGATCTCCTATAATTTCCCGGGAACTCCGAATCATAATATCCACAGATTCCTTCCGGTTCTCGTAATGCCCCGCCTTCATCGTATCCTCAAAATAACTGTCGTAATCATCCTCGTCCCGAAGAACGCAGATCCCGCCCTGCGCCAGGAAGGAATCACTGCTCTTAGTGTCTGATTTTGTTATCATCAAAATCTCTTTATCCTGCGGCAGATTCAGCGCGCAGAAAAGCCCTGCCACGCCAGTCCCTACAATTACGATCTCTGTTTTCATTTTCATAACAGCTCCCACAGCCTTTCCTATTTTGCCAATTCCAGCATCCTTTCCAGAGGTTTTCTGGAATTCTCTCTCCGTTCATCTGTTACCTGGACTTCATTGTCACCGGTCTCCAGCACGTGTCGGATTTTTTCAAGTGTGATCGTCTTCATGTCTTCACAGACAGGTTCGGTCTCTGTAAAGTAAAACTTTTTCTTCGGATAATCGTTCTCCAGTTTGTGGCGTACACCGTTTTCTGTGCAGATGATGAACTCCCTGCTGTCACTTTTACCTGCATAGTCTATGATTCCAGTGGTGCTTCCTATGTAATCCGATATCTCCAGCACCGCTTTTGGGCATTCCGGGTGGGAAAGAATCTCTGCCTCCGGATACTTTTCCTTCGCCTTTTTAATCTCCTCCACACTCATTTTTTCATGAACCGGACAGTAGCCCTCATTGTATACAAAATTCTTTTCCGGTACCTGCTCAGCCACAAAATGGGCCAGATTTCTGTCCGGGATAAAGAAAATATTTTTATTTGGCAGTGCTCTGACGATTTTCACCGCATTTGCAGATGTCACACAGACATCGGAATGTTCCTTAAGTTCTGCTGTGGAATTAATGTAACAGACCACGGCCAGATCCTCATACTGTTCCCGCACCTTTCTGATTGCAGCGGGGTCTGCCATATGTGCCATTGCACAATCCGCGGAAGCATCCGGCATCAGCACCGTCTTTTCGGGATTCAGAACCTTAGCACTCTCTCCCATAAAAGAGACTCCGCAAAATACAATCGTCTGTTCCTTCAGGTCTACCGCGACCTTGCTTAAATAAAAAGAATCCCCTATGTAATCCGCGATATCCTGCACTTCCGGGTTCACATAATAGTGAGCCAGAATCACAGCATTCTTTTCCTTTTTCAATCTGTTAATCTCGTCAACTGTTGTCATCTTTTTCACACCTCTCCCTGTCCCTTAGGACTGTCTGTTGTAAATTCTCACCATTATAGCACATAACTTTACAGGTGACAAGACAGTAAGCATTGGGGTCAGACCCCTTTG
>LDAQ01000068.1 GCA_001028025.1 Faecalicatena fissicatena
ATACTTCTCTAAAGAATTATATCATATAAATGTCCCACCGCACCTTTATTTTATCTACAATTCACATGCAATTTCCTGTGAAATCAAAAAACAGTCCTTTCATTTTGGAGTCATGAAAGAACTGGTTTTACTATTTTTTATTTTTTTCTGGCACCATGTATAATAAACATTCCCCATATTCTCTAACTGATATGGCAAGTCTCCTGCTGCTGTTTGTTTGTATACATCGCCTGGTCCGCCAGCGCATACAAAGACTTCCAGTCACCTACATTCGGACCGTAACCGGCGCTCCCTATGCTGATCGAGATATTGAAGCTTTGATCTAAAAACCGGAACTCAATGCCAAGTACCATTTTCCTGAACTCTTCAATCAGCAGATTTACTTCTTTTATATCCATGCTCCGGAAAACCATGATAAACTCATCTCCGCCGACTCTGCCTGCCCATCCATTGTTTTGTCCGGTGCATTCTTTCATTTTATCCGCAAGGGTCAGTATCACCTGATCTCCCATCAAATAGCCATAGGTATCATTAATCAGCTTAAACTGGTCAATATCAAGCAAAACAATCACTAGAGGCTCCGTCTCTTTCCACTCCATGGTCTGTCTCTGGAGTTCATGCTCAATGAAATGTTTGTTATAAAGCCCGGTATAAGAATCGTGCGTAGCCAGATGGTTCAGCCTCTGAATCATCTCCGCCAGTGCTCTGTTCCCTTTTTGATTAACGTCATTGACCAGAAGGCTGTCCGTGGCATCACGGATCAGCTCCAGTGCAAGCGTTGCCCCCGCATCAGGCAGGGGCATTGATTCAACTAAAAAGACCTTGTCATCCACCATGTCCAGTTTGATGATCTGGCGGTTTTCGTTCACTGCCAGTCTGGAAATACAGTTCTGGCAGGCATAGTCACGATTCCATATATTATAGCATTTGTCCTTATAAGGAATTAACTTCCCATCTTTCAGCTCATAAACGGTGTATGTCTCTATATCTACGATCCGGTAATATTCAAAAAATGGATGAGATTGTATATATTCTTCCATAAGCCGGCCCGCATCCCGCATGTTAAACATTTCATGTCCCCCTTGAGCTTCATCTACAGTTGCATCTATAGCTTCATTTGACTATAATACTCCGGTCGCCTTTCTGCTGTAACCTAACCGAAACGGAAGTACGTTCCGTTTTTCCGGCACCAGCAAAGAACCTTTCGTGTCTAATATTATAGCTCCTATCAAATTTAGCATAGTTTTGTATGAATGTAAAGAAGTTCGATCTGTTTACGCCGGCATCGGGGATTGATAGACGGATATGCGTTGTATTGCAAATCCAAGAAACAGCATACATGATGGCAGTGTAGATAACATCCCGGAATTTTGTAAGTAGAAATTTTATATTTTGTAAAAGGAGAAGCCCTGCCTTTCAGCGTCTGACTTCTCCCCTTGCTCCTGCATCGGAAACATCTTTCTCTTTTACTCTCTCATTGATTATATATGAATTTCCAGAACTACTGCTTCATATGGCCGTAATTCAATCACAGATGACTGGACTGTAAAGTCTGTATAGTTCGCAATTATTACCCCAGGATCATCGAAATGCTCTAACGGTATCGTAAATTTCCTATTATAACAAGAAAAATTACATGCAATAAGCCATGTCTTATCCGCCAGGCTCCGGGTATAAGCAAAGATGTCCTCATCCTTCTCACAAAGCATTCTAAAATCACCATCTACTATGATTTTTTCGCTGTGCCGCAGCTCAATCAGTCTTTTATAAAAATAGAATACAGAATCCGGGGCCTCGAGATTCTTCTTGACGTTAATTGTTTTATACTTATCACTCACCTTAATCCATGGTTTTTTGTCAGTAAAACCACCATTTACTGTATCATCCCAGGCGACCGGAACCCTTGCATTATCGCGGCCATGTTCATAAGCTGCCTGCATAAATTCACTTTCCGGAATAAGACCAGTCTTACAGTATTCTTTATACCCCGTCAGGATTTCAATATCCCGGTGTTCCTGAATCGATGTAAATCTGGTGTTTGTCATCCCAAGCTCTTCTCCCTGGAAAATAAAAGGAGTCCCTTTCATCATATGGAGGCACACGGCTAACATTTTTGCCGAGACCTCCCGATATTCTTCTCTGTCGTCACCAAATCTCGATACTGCCCGGGGCTGGTCATGATTGGACCAGTAAAGGCTATTCCACCCTTCTTCATTTAACTCATTCTGCCACTTGCCAAAGATACCTTTAAGCTCTGTAAGTTTCCAGGGACCGACGGACCATTTTCCATACTCACCATACCCCACTTCAACATGTTCAAAAGAGAATACCATGTCGAGTTCTTTTCTGGCTGGGTTTGTATATAATACTGCATCTTTCGTACACACATCCGGCATTTCCCCAATCATAACCAGCCCGTTATTTTCAACCACTTCCCGGTTCATCTCACGCAGATATTCATGTATTCTGGGGCCATTTTCATAGTAGGGCTTTCCATTACCATCTGCACTTTCCGGCAGACCCGGAACTTTAGAAATAAAATTTATTACATCCATCCGAAAGCCGTCCACACCTTTTTTCACCCACCAGTTCATAATCTCATAGACTTCTTTTCGGACTATTTCATTTTCCCAGTTCAGATCCGGCTGCTTTTTTCCAAACAGATGCAAATAATACTCCTCTGTTTTTTCATCATATTCCCAGGCCGTTCCTCCAAACATTGATATCCAGTTATTTGGGGGCATACTGTCTTTTCCTTTTCTCCAGATGTAATAATCTCTATAAGCGTTGTCCTTTGATTTTTTCGCTTCCTGAAACCATGCATGTTCATCCGAAGTATGATTCACGACCATATCCATAACTAATTTCATGCCTCTGTTATGGATTTCCTGCAGCAATAAATCAAAGTCTTCCATTGTCCCAAATTCAGACATAATGCCCCGGTAGTCTGATATATCGTACCCATTATCATCATTTGGCGAATCATAAACAGGACTCAGCCATATGATATCAATTCCCAGTGTGTTCAGGTAATCCAATCTCCGGATTATGCCTTTTAAATCGCCAATACCGTCTCCATTGCTATCCTGAAAACTTCTGGGATATATCTGATAAACAACGGCACTTTTCCACCAGTCCTTATTCTCCCTGTTCATGGCTATATACCTCACTTTACAATTAATTATGATGATTGTTCCGGCATGGTCCCTTCCTCACCATACAATACATCCACTTCCTGGATCAGCCGGCCATCCTGATTCTTTTTCTGTCGTAATACTCCCCAGGCTTTCCCATTACACCAGAAACCGGTAAAATCTTCCGTATTAAGCCTGGGAGCAAAAGACTGCCTGTTGCTGCGCATGTCATACTCATGCCCCAGGAAAGCTTCATATACTGACCATGATGCCATAGCCCTTGTATAGTAATATCCCGATTCATTTTCACTAAAAGGATTCCGTTTAAAGCCGTCGTGCCGTTCACGAATCGCTTTCACGATTGTCAAGGCTTCTTCTACCTGCCCGGTTCTCGCCAGTAATGCTGCCACTTCGTATTCAATTCCGGTCCAGACCTCCCCATAATAGACAAAAGGAAATATGGGCCGGCCGCCATTCGGCCAGGTGCAGGGCGTCAGACCTTTTTCATCATTTAAAATGTATGCCCGCTCTGCGTGAACATTCTCTTTTGCACGCTCAACAAAGTTATACTTGAAAATGGATGCTGCCGCTTCCTTCACATGCTCCTCAGACATAACATAACCCAGCTGTGCATTAAAGGCCATGAACTGTCCCAGCAGCTGATCTGAAAGACACCCTTTTCCGTACTGATAACGGTATGCATTCACATCGTCAACTATCTGCTCATAAAATTCACCGTTCCAGCTTATTTCATCCAGTTTTTCTCTGCCATTTTGAGCGAGTTCCCGGTATTTCCCGGCTTCCTCTGCATGCCCCATATGCTCAGCCATCTCTGCCGCCGCAGTTAATGCTGCAAAATAGATGCTGCCGGTCATACTGGATATGCCGTATAATTCAGTATCATAAGTCACATGCTGAGGCTCCTCCAACAATCCGTCGCCGTCACGATCCCACATTTCTGCCGTATATTTCATGGTCTTTTCTACTCCTGGCCAGCATTCTTTGACAATTGCATCGTCACCACTGATCACCCATTCCCGATACAGCCTCACCACGCTTCCCAATTGTCCGTCGGCTGAAGGTGTCATTTCCCATTGAGGCAGATCAAAAGGTGTGTATGCCCTAAAAGGCATGTAACCATCCTCTCTTATTTCATCGGCCAGCTCGATCCGGCGCATGGTTCGCTCCAGCTCCGGGAATAATACTGCCACACTTTGAGCATAGTTCCAGACATGAGTGCAATTTCCGGGACCGCACCCCAGAGCATTATCAACCCCTTCCCATCCAAGGAAGTCACCATTCTCGATTCTAAAGCAGGTCGGGCTGCGCATAACCGTTATGTTGTCCGCCACCGCCTCCAGTAGATATCCCGGTAAAGTGGTATCAAAAAAGGCTTTTGAAAATGTTTTACTCTCATGAAACAGCCGCTCTCTTTCATTTCCCATATAAGAAGCTACTTCCCATGCATCAGCAAAAAGTGTCGCATAATAGTTTCTTGTTACCTTGTAATTGCCCGCATTGATATCGGTTCTATCCTTGTCCAGTTCAATCCACATTTTTGGTCGGTTTGGAAAATACCAGCTGATAATAAATGTGTATATCTTTTCTTCCCCCGGTTCCAGGCTATGAGTAACACTCAAAGAGCCAACCCTATCTGTAAAATGCAGAAAACTAAAATTTGAATTTTCCGCCCAGGTACTGCCAATCTGATCGTAAATACTTGCTTCACCCAGTTTGCCGTCATCGGCAAAATCCTGCCAGAAATCCTCGCCTCCATCCGTCCACTGCCCCTGATACCAAATTGGCTTCGCTGTTATGTTTTCTGCAGGCGCCGTAGTTGTGAGTGCCATATCACCCCAGGTAATATGCCGGTCAGAAAAAGCCCGGCCTGTATATGTAATTCCTCTGATCCCTTTTTCATCGCGATATTCGTTCACTCTTTCTCCGGCATGCTGCATAAAAGAGAAATTATTATACCCTTCAAATCCTACGGCATTATTCATGGAACCGGCAATGGACACTTCTACCCTTTCTCTTCCCGGGTTTTTTACCTTGTACTGAAAATACGCTCCAGGTATCCCTGAGTCATCCGCGTTCAATGGGATAAATGGTGTAAATGCTTCTAGGCTCACCTGAACCGGCATTTCATCATCCGTAAATTTGAAATTGACGAAAGGATACTCTGCGCACATTTCCGCACCATCAAAACGAGGCAGGCCAGCCATTTCGTTACGGAAGAAGCCCTGGGATTTATCAAATGGAGGGTTGAGTCTGCTTTCCAATACCCTTGCGACCGCTTTTCCCTGTTCGGGCTTTGCCCATATAGAAAAGAAAGTATAGGGCATTCTATTAAGCTGTCCCGGTTGGTTAAAAATCTGCCAGGTCGTTAAATTGCCCCTTGCTCCCAAAGATACATTTCCAGTTCCGATTCCTCCTAAAAGAAAATCGACACACCCGGCAGTTCCCGGGTACTTTTTTTGTTCATTATCACAGAATAGCTCTTCTGTGGGATATACTAAATGTTTCATTCATAATCTCCTTACTACGAATTTTTACTTATTTACCAGCCATCTGTCTTTCCTGATGTTCGATCATTTTCTCAGACCTGATTATCCGGACGCACTTAGCCCTTCACCGCCCCCGCCGTCATCCCTTCCACAATATTTTTCTGGAAGAGAAGGTAAAACAGCAGCTGTGGAATAATTATAATTACGGTAGCGGCAATCATTCCGCTGTAATCCATGCTATACCGCCCTCTGAACATAGAAGCTCCCAGTGAAATTGTCATCATTTGAGGATCATTCACCAAAACGGACGAAATTGGGTATTCATTCCAAAAATACAAAACATTAAATATAATCACAGTAGCCAGTACCGGCTTAATGACAGGAAGGACTACTTTTGTACACATCTGGTATATATTACAGCCATCGATGATCGCTGCCTCTTCAATCTCTTTTGGAAAATCCCTTAGAAATCCAACCATTAAGAGGACTCCCAGAGCCATAGTTGTTGCCGCCAGCGGCAAGATCAGTGACACCCGATTTCCCAGTAGTCCCATAGAAACAATCATACGGTAAGTTGGAAAAATCACAATATAAGGCGGTATCGTAAGACCTGCCACAAATAGCAGATACAGTCCATTCTGCAGACGCTTTGACTTAAATTCCAGACGTGTAATCGCATAGGAGAGCATGAAGGTGCAGACCAGACTAATAAGCAGGGCAAAAACAGCAACAAAAAGAGTATTGCCGAACATCTTTACCAGAGGCAGCGTATCAAGCGCCCGCTCATAATTGGAAAAATCAATGCTTTCCGGTAAAGAAAACGGGCTATTCAGAATCTCCGTATCCGTTTTGAACGATAGAACGAAGAGCCACAAAAATGGAAATGCGGTTAACGCCGTAATCATGATCAGCACAATACGGCTTAAAGCTTTTGGCCATCTGCGTGTTTTTGACATCATCTATCCCTCCTCCTGATGCATAGACTTATTCACTCTGGTTAGATATATAATTGAGAAAATCAAACAAAATACAAACGAGACTGTAGCAATCGCCATGCCATAGCCGTAACGCGAAGTTGTAAAAGTGGTGTAGTACATATAGGTAACCAGCACATCCGATACATGATTAGGACCGCCATTTGTTAACTGCTGAACTGTCTCAAATATTTTAAAGCCGCCGGTAATAATCAAAATCGTGTTAATCACAATGGTATTCTTCATCATGGGAATTGTAATCCGCCATACCTGCTGTATCCGGTTTGCTCCATCAATCTGGGACGCCTCATATATGTCGGCAGGAATGCTGCGCAGCCCCGCCATATTAATCGTTGTATAGAACCCCAGAACCTGCCACAAATAAACAAATGCTACTGCATAAGGCGTCAGCGTCCGCCCGCCGATCCACTGCTGCTGTAAGCTCCCCAGCCCGATCCCTTTCAGGATAGCGTTGATCAGGCCCATTTTCGGATCTAAGATAAACAGCCATATTAAGCCTACCAAAATCGGCGCCACAACATTTGGTGCAAAAACCATCGATTGAATGATTCCGCTCCCCTTAAATGGCTTTTCAAGCAGCAAAGCTACAAGAAAAGATATCGGTAAAACTGTGATTGTAATACCTATTAATATGATTAATGTGTTTTTCAGGGCAACAAAAAAGAACCTGTCATGAAATAACACCTGATAATTCTTCAAGCCAATAAACTGTGCCTCTCCGATCCCGGTAAAATCCGTAACACTATAGTAAACACTAATAAAAATAGGTATAATAACAAACCCCACGAAAAGAATCAGAGCCGGCAGCACCATGATGATTTTAGTACTTCGTTTGCTTAACCAATGCATTAAAAACTCCTCTCTCTAAAAGAAAATGGTTTTTCTGTTTCATTTAAAAACTCGCCTGCGCCAGGCGGCATCAGGCGAGTGGGCAGTTTTATTTAATAAGGCCTTGTGCTTCTGTTTGTTCATCCATGAACTGAAGTGCTTCCTCCGGCGTATATATCCCGTTAATTACCCCTGCCATACTTTCAAAATAGGTAGTCTCAAACTGACCCGGCAGAGTCATATTAGGGCAGGTTTTGGGGCTTTCCCAATCATCATTCATACACGCAATTACCTTCGCAAACACCGGATATGTTTCTGCATCGATTTCTCCTTCATATCTGGTTACCGGCACACTCTGATTATCTCTGGCAATAATGGCTGTACCTTCCGGCCCATAGTAGAATTTAAGGAACTTGATGATTGCCTGATATTTCTCGGGGTCTTCTTCTTTTGTCTTGGCCGACACACAATAAGGATGAGAAGGCGCTTTCATAGACAACTCCTGATTGCCAATACCGTCACTGAAAGTCGGCCCCCACCAGAAACCAATGTTTTCTTTCAGGTCACTTTCATCAAACTTTTTGGTATCCCAGGCACCGCTGTCGAACATGGCTGCCTGTCCTCCAAGGAACATCTCCGTTGCTTCCCAGTAACCAAGTGAAGCTGCATTATCCGGGAACATCCCTTTATCCGCCATATCTTGAAGCTTTTCGTAGAAAAGCAGATAGTCGTCGTTCAGCCACTTGTCCGAACCATTGAGTATACCATCTATATGGTCGAAAAATCCATATCTGGAATGCATGGTCATCAATGACCAGCTGCTCCAGACATCTTTTGTCCCCCTGGCCATTGGAACAATTCCTTTTTCATTAAATACTTCGGCGCATTTCATCAGGTCATCATATGTGACAGGGATCTCCAGTCCGCATTCATCAAAAAGCGCCTTATTATACCAGATGCCATTGCAGAAAATCTCAGCCGGCAGCCCATAAATGGCTCCATCGTCCTCCATTACTTCAAGCATTCCCGGCAGAAAACCATCCACAAACTCCTGATCATCCGTAATGTCTGCAGAAATATCTGCAAGTAATCCTGCCTCCGCCATAGCATCAGCATCACCTTTTAGCGAATAAAACAGATCTGGCAGAGTATCTGATTGCGAAGCTAATTTTATTTTCTGAGTATGTTCATCCTGCGCGGAACCCGTCATGTCTATTACAATATCCGGATTCTGTTTCATAAATTCCTGAACCACCGCATAAACCTGGGGCGCCTGTTCTTCGATATCCGCCACATGTTCGGCAAAGGTAAATGTTATTTTTCCATCCTTTGCGCTGTTTTCTTCTTTCTGATCTGCAGATTTACCAGCGCTGCCACACGCTGTTAACCCCAGCAGCAACGCGCTCATAACCAATACACTAATTACACGTTTTTTCATTATTTTCTCCTCACCTTTTAAACATGGTTATATTTGTTCATATTGATTATTAGACATCGCCTCCGGATGCAATGACTTAATAACTGGTTTGGGTCCCTAATCCAATTCTTTAGGGTCTAATATTTTTACCGAATCCCGGGCAATGAGCATTGGATCAATCACAAGTTTGACCGCATGATTCGGTTTGTCGGCACTGCCCGCCTTAGTCAGGATATTTTTGCAGAGCATCCCTGCCGAATCAAAAGCATGTCCAACCGTGGTGATTCCCGAAGCTGCCGCCCAGGGTAAATCATCATAAACGATTAAACTAATGTCCTGTGGGAAAGACAGCTTCATTTCCTTGAGCGCAGCCACAGTCGCAGTAGCGATGATTTCATTCACTGCTAAAATAGCCGTAGGCTGCAATTCCTGAATATGGCTCTGTATCATTCCCCGGATGCTGTCATTATAGGGAATGTCATATAAGAAGCGGGAATCTACTTCCAGCCCGGCCTCTTCAAAGGCTCTTTTGTAGCCATCGCCTCTTTGCGGAAAATCTTCCCGGTATTTGTAAAGCATCAAAATATCTTCATGACCATTCTGCAGCAGATATTTTACCGCCCGGTATGTTCCCAGTTCATCATCAAAAAGGATGGTATCTGCTCCCTGGTGAGTGCACATAAATATCTGAATCACCGGTTTGCCATCCTCTACCATTTTTTCTATTTCCGGATAGCTGTAATTAGACACCGCAGCAAAAATCAATGCATCTATCCCCAGACGTTCCAGACAGGCAACATTTTGCTCTTCTCTGTCTGTGTCTTCATTACTAAATAAAACAATGATCTCGTATTCGTCTCCCAGTTCTTCGATAATCATCTGGATCAGATCATTGGTAAAAGGGTTTTTCGCCTCACTAAACATCAATCCTAACAGCTTACGGTTGCGGACTACCGCATGGTGAGTATAATTCACCTCTTTGCAGGCTTCAAGTACACGCTCCTTTATGCCGGGACGGGTGCTGTAATTGTCATTAAAAACCTTGTAAACCGTAGATACCGAAACTCCTGCTTTTTTTGCTACGTCTTTTATGGTGCCCATATTTATCCTCCTAAAGTCATGCAGACAAACTATTAAATAATTTTTTCATCTTGATATAGCTACATTATATCAACTCAGAGAAAAAAGTCAAGCGAAACAGAGAATATTTTCTCTATTTTTATTAGTTATTCTCTGTATTTCTCTATTTTTATTAATATTTTATCCGTTTTTATTACTTTGGAGACATTTAGCATCAAAAATGGCCTTAAGATTATGAGCAATAATCATGACCACCAGCTTAGCTGGTGGTTTGCTCTGTAAATGCAATATGGTACTTACATTCCCATTGTGTATGTGCTAAACTATTTTTGTCCATCTTGGGCACCTCCTTGATATTTTTTGTGCGGTTGGCGAACCTGCACTTATTACACCACGGAGGTTTTTCATGCTTGAAACTAAAGCTATTTGGGAACACACCTGCATAGCAGGTGGTTTATTTTTACTGCTAATACAAAGAAAACAGGGAGAAACGGCTGCACTGCCGTTTCTCCCTGTCCTTTAGTTCCTCCACTACAGCGTCTTGTGAACATTGCAGTAGTTGATTTAAAAACTACATCATCCTATTTTCATAGTCTTGCAGTTCGTGAAAAATATTATCAATAAATACAACCTTCTCCACAATTCGATACAGCATAAAATATCTATGACCAAGGAAATTCATTCGATGATATCCCAACGCTTTAAGTCTTGGATTGTCACATAATTTCAAACTGCCTGCAACACTCTTTAAATAGCCCCTTTTCTGCCCATAGTATAAGAGGATTTTGTAATGATGTATAGTTTGCAAATTAGAGACAGCCCCAAAAAAGACCCTAAAAGATTTGTATCTTTCAAGGTCTTCTATACTGATTATGCGATTTTTTTATCTTGGTACAAATTGCTGCATCGTTTGATGTAAGATGTATTTTTTCACCCTATTATTGAAGATGAATTAGTACAGCTTTGCCCCCGCCGGAATATGCTCATCTACCATCAGGCAGTGTAGCTTTTCCACACCATCTTCGTGATGAACAGCAGAGATTATCATACCGCAGGAATCAATTCCCATCATCGGACGAGGCGGCAGATTTGTGATTGCAATCAATGTCTTTCCTACCAGTTCTTCCGGTTCATAGGTATCGTGGATACCGCTTAAAATTACGCGGTCAGTATCTGTTCCGTCATCTAAAATAAATTTCAGGAGCTTCTTGCTCTTAGGTACCGCTGTACATTCCTTTACCTTAACAGCTCTGAAATCCGACTTGCTGAAAGTTTCGAAATCAATCATGTCTTCAAATAGTGGTTCAATCTGCACCTTTGAAAAATCAATCTTTTCAGAGGTCTGTTCTACTGGTGTTTCGGCTTTTTCAACTTTTTTAGCTGTGTCAGATCCACCCAGTGTCTTCATTGTCGGGAACAGCAGCACATCACGTATAGCAGCCGAGTCCGTCAGCAGCATACACATTCTGTCAATTCCGAATCCAATCCCTCCTGTAGGAGGCATTCCGATTTCCAGCGCATTGAGGAAATCTTCATCTGTAGTATTGGCTTCTTCATCCCCCTGCGCCAGCAGTTCTTCCTGCGCTTTGAATCTTTCTCTCTGATCGATGGGATCGTTCAGCTCAGAGTATGCATTTGCCATCTCCCATCCGTTCATAAAGAATTCGAACCTCTCCACATAGTCCGGATTTTCCGGTTTTTTCTTTGTAAGGGGTGAGATCTCAATCGGGTGATCCATAACAAATGTAGGCTGCACCAGATGTTCTTCTACAAATTCTTCAAAGAACAGGCTCAGGATATCGCCTTTTTTATGTCTGTCTTCAAACTCAATGCCTTTTTCTTTTGCAAGCGCTTTTGCTTCTTCCGTTGTCTGGATCTCATTGAAATCAATGCCCGCATATTTTTTAACAGCATCAACCATTGTGATTCTCTCGAATGGCTTGCCCAGATCCATTTCAACACCGTTATATACGATTGTTGTTGTGCCCAGAACTTCCTGTGCTACATGGCGGTAAAGGTTCTCTGTCAGGTCCATCATGCCGTGATAATCTGTATATGCCTGATACAGCTCCATCAGCGTAAATTCCGGATTGTGTCTTGTGTCAAGTCCCTCGTTGCGGAAGACTCGTCCAATTTCATAAACACGTTCCATACCGCCCACGATCAGTCTCTTCAAGTACAACTCAAGAGAGATGCGGAGTTTGAAGTCTTCATCCAGTGCGTTGAAGTGTGTCTCAAAAGGTCTTGCCGCAGCGCCGCCGGCGTTGCTGACGAGCATTGGAGTCTCCACTTCCATGAAACCATCTGCATCCAGGTATCTTCTGATGGCGCTCAGAATTTTGGAACGCTTGATGAAGGTATTTTTTACTTCAGGGTTCATGATAAGGTCTACATATCTCTGACGGTAACGTATGTCTGTGTTTGTCAGGCCGTGGAACTTCTCCGGCAGTATCTGAAGGCTCTTTGAAAGCAGTTTAACAGAGGATGCATGTATAGACATCTCCCCGGTCTTTGTCCGGAACACTTCGCCCACAATTCCCACGACATCGCCCACGTCCATTTTTTTGAATTCTTTATAAACATCCTCACCAATACTGTCTCTTGCTACGTATGACTGGATGTTGCCTTTCAGGTCCTGTACGTTGCAGAAGGAAGCTTTTCCCATGACACGCTTGGACATCATTCGTCCTGCGATTGATACGGTCTTTCCTTCCAGTTCCTCGTACTGATCTTTGATTTCCTGGCTATGGTGTGTCTGGTCATATTTTGTGGTTACAAACGGGTCTTTGCCGTTTTGCTGCAGTTCAGCCAGCTTTTCACGGCGGACCTTTCTCAGCTGATTCAGGTCTGGCTCCTGTGCGTTGTTCTGCTGTGTGTTCTTGTTATTTTTCTGTTCGGACACTGTTTTCTCTCCTTCCTTTATATGCGAATTCAGACCCCTTGTAGATAAGGGGTCTGCATTTCATTGGTTTATTACATTGAACGGCTGATCTCGAGCACTTTGTACTGAATCTGTCCGGCCTGTGTCTCCACCTCTACTAAGTCTCCTGTCTTCCTGCCCATTAATGCCTGCCCTACCGGAGATTCATTGGAGATCTTTCCTTCCAGACTGTTTGCTTCTGTTGAACCAACAATTTTAAAGTCCATTTCCTCATCGTATGTGATATCAAATACTTTTACTTTACATCCTACATTGATTTTGTCGAAGTCTACTTCATCCTCAACAACTACCTCTGCATTTTTAAGGATGCTTTCCAGCTCTTCGATACGGGCCTCGATATCGCGCTGCTCATCTTTTGCCGCATCATATTCTGCATTCTCAGATAAATCTCCCTGCTCTCTCGCTTCCTTAATCTTAGCTGCGACCTCTTTTCGTTTGACAACCTTCAGATTCTCCAACTCGTCTTCCAGTGACTTCAGGCCTGCATAAGTAAGTAATCTTTTCTTTGCTTCTGCCATGTTAACTGCTCCCTTTCCTTTCTATTTCTTTCTTCTCGTTCTGTTCTTTTATTTATTAAGCTTGCTTCCGATCAGCATCACAATACGCTGATTCTTGTCCTGTTTAAATTTATATTTCACAATTTCAATATTATACCCAATCCCTATAACGATGTCAAGATATTTTCAAGTTCTTCATACGTCTCTACCTTATTAATAGCATCCCTCAGTCTTGCAGCACCGTGAAGGCCTTTTACATACCAGGCAACATGCTTCCGCATTTCCCGGATTCCAAGATACTCACCTTTGTACTCCAGCTGGAGGGCTGCATGGCGCAGCATGGTTTTCTTAACCTCTTCAAGTGAGGGCCTGGGAGGAAGTGTACCTGACTGTTCATACACTGTCAGCTCAGAGAATATCCACGGGTTGCCCTGGGCGCCTCTGGCAATCATGACTCCATCGCAGCCTGTCTGTTCCCGCATGGCTATGGCTTTTTCTCCTGATGTAACATCACCGTTCCCTATAACCGGGATGGAGACGGCTTCTTTTACCTTTCGGATAATTTCCCAGTCTGCTTTCCCAGAATAATACTGTTCTCTTGTCCGTCCGTGAACACCTACGGCGGCTGCTCCCGCTTCCTCAATAATTTTTGCAATCTCGACTGCGTTGACATGATCCTCGTCAAAGCCTTTTCTGATCTTCACGGTCACCGGCTTTTTGATCGCCTTTACAACCGCGCTCACCAGCTCGTAGACCAGCTTTGGATTTTTCATTAATGCGGAGCCTTCTCCATTGCGGACTACTTTTGGCACGGGACATCCCATATTTATGTCCAGAATAGCGAAGGGACGTTCCTCAATCTTCTTTGCCATCTCACTGACGATTTTAGGGTCGGAACCAAACAGCTGCAGTGAGGCGGGCATTTCATCCGGATGGATCTCCAGAAGGCTTTCTGTATTCTTATTGTTATAAAGGATCCCTTTGGCGCTTACCATTTCCATACAGACAAGGCCCGCGCCCTGCTCTTTACAGAGCAAGCGAAATGGCAGGTCTGTTACTCCTGCCATGGGCCCTAGTATATAAGAATTTTGTAACTGCACATTGCCGATTTTCAATTGTTTCATGACTATTATCTCACTATTTTCTGTTTTTATTATAAATCAGGCGAAGTCCGTCAAGTGTCAGATCAGGCCTGTATTCGTCTATACTATCGGTCTCCTTTGCAATGATTTTGCCAAGGCCGCCTGTGGCTACTACAGCAGCATTTTTGTAACCGGATTCTTCTTTGATTTTTCGAATGATATACTCAGTCTGACCGATTGCCCCGTAGACAAGGCCCGCCTGCATACTGGAGATGGTTTCTTTTGCCAGGATGGACGATGGCTTCTTGATCTCGATGGCCGGAAGCATGGCAGCCCCGCCCCAGAGGGAACGTCCCGCAGTCTCGATCCCCGGTGCAGTGATACCTGCTTCAAAGGTACCGCCTGGCCCGATCAGGTCATAGGTTGTCGCCGTCCCGAAGTCCACAACGATCACCGGGCCGCCGAACAGCTCATATCCAGCTACTGCGTCCACAATACGGTCAGGTCCGATTTCCTTCGGATTCTCGGTCACGATACGAATTCCTGTCTTGATCCCGGCAGAAACAACCAGCGGTTTTACATTCAGATACTTGATAATTCCATTCATCAGCGAATGCATAATATCCGGCACTACAGACGCTATGATCACAGCGTCTACATCTTTCGCCCCCACATCCCGGTGCTCCAGTATACCGCAGATCGTAAAACCGTACTCATCCGAAGTCCTTGACCGTTTCGTAGTCATGCGGAAAGTTCCGAGCAGCTTATCATTATTAAATATACCTAATGTAATGTTTGTATTTCCCACATCAATCGTCAGTAACATCCATATCCTCCCCTAAGCAGAATACCTTATAGAACAGCTCCAGCGATTCGAAAAGCTCTGACTTCGTACGCTGGAGTTCTTTGATCTTCAACACGCTGCCTATCTCATCAAACGTAAAATCATCCTCCCGGTGGTCCACCCTCAGTTCCAGGTTTCCCTGTTCATCATATACCACCATCAGCACACCGCCCACATCCTCCGTGTACAGCACACACATAATCTGCAGCTCCTGCTGAATATTATCCGGGAGCGTCTCAAACTCGGGGTTCAGATAGAACTTCTGCTCATACGAACTGGCCCCGCACAGAACAACTTCCTCTTCCATGATTCGTCCTTTCCCGCAGAGGGGTCAGACCCCTTTGCTCTCCATTTTCTGAATATTCTTAAAATTTATACATACCCATACACGCCGCGTACGGATACCTCTCCGGCAAAAACAGCCTCCTTGGATCCGTCCTCACGGCGGACTAATAATTCGCCTTCTGAGTTTATTCCCAGCGCCACAGCGTTATATTCTTCTTTTCCTCCCAGAATCCGCACTTCTTTACTGCGGTTTACAAGCAGCTGATTGTATTCTTCATGCATACTTTCGAGATTCTGGCTTTCGAGAAATAATCCATAGTATTTTTCAAATTGCTTCATTGTGGACGCAATGAGTTCACTGCGTCTTACAACATGTCCGGTTTCCAGGCGGAGAGAGGTTGCCTTATCCCGTATTTCTTCCGGAAGATATTCCATGTTCACATTGATTCCCACACCGATTACCACATGATTGATATAATCAATTTCTGTGCTCATTTCTG
This sequence comes from Faecalicatena fissicatena, assembly GCA_001028025.1. GTDB lineage: Bacteria > Bacillota > Clostridia > Lachnospirales > Lachnospiraceae > Faecalicatena > Faecalicatena fissicatena_A. The sequence continues at coordinate 16,111 of LDAQ01000068.1, forward strand.
TCAGAATACCCACCAATTTTTTTCCGTTCAGGATGATATCATTAGGCCACTTAATCTGTACGTCCAGACCGGTGCAATGCTTCAGGCTTCTGGCAACACTTAAGGCCATTACCAAAGTCAGCATGGGGGCTTTTACCGGAGGGATCTCAGGGCGGAGCAGAATTGACATATAAACGTTGCATCCTGACGGTGACTCCCAGCCTCTCCCACGGCGTCCTCTGCCGGCGCTCTGCTGATCGGCTGTAACCAGAGTCCCGTGGGGGGCTCCCTCTTCCCCAAGCTGCTTTGCCCGGATGTTGGTAGAGTCCGTTATATTATAATAGTAGACTTCCTGTCCAGCCCAGTCTGTGTCGATCATACTGACGATCTCTTCCTTTGAGATCACGTCCGGACTTTCCACGATATGGTAACCACGGTTACGAACCGCTTCCACCTGATATCCCTCTTCCTTCAGCTGGTTGATTGCCTTCCAGACAGCAGTCCGGGAAACACCAAGTTTTTCACATAACTGCTGACCAGAAACATAATGGTTGCTTTCTCGCAGCATTTTTAATATTTCTGCCTTCAAAACTTCACCCCAAATTCAAACGGAGAGCAAAGGGGTCTGACCCCTTTGGCAAAGGGGTCTGACCCCCATGCTCTCCATTTTCTGAATATTCTTAAAATTCTCCCAGTGTTGCTACCATGACTGCCTTGATGGTATGCATTCTGTTTTCTGCCTCATCGAAGACTTTAGACTGTGCGGATTCAAACACTTCGTCTGTGACTTCCATGTCTGTAATACCGAATCTTGCCCCCATCTCTTTCCCTATCTTTGTTTTCAGGTCGTGGAATGCCGGCAGGCAATGCAGGAAGATTGCTCCCTCTCCCGCATTATCCATGATCTCTTTTCTTACTTTATATGGGGAGAGCTCCTTGATGCGCTCTTCCCATACTTCATCCGGTTCGCCCATGGATACCCAGACGTCTGTGTATATTACATCTGCATCCTTTGTGCCGGCCATAGCGTCCTCAGTCAGTGTAATCGTGGCACCGGACTCAGCCGCATATCCTCTGCATGTCTCTACCAGCTCCTCGTTCGGAAAATATCTGGATGTCGTACATGCCACAAAGTGCATTCCCATCTTTGCACACGCGATCATCAGGGAATTGCCCATATTGTATCTTGCATCTCCCATATATACCAGTTTGATTCCTTCCAGTCTGCCGAAATGCTCCCGAATGGTCAGCAGATCTGCCAGCATCTGGGTCGGATGATACTCGTTTGTCAGGCCGTTCCACACAGGGACTCCTGCATATTTTGCCAGCTCCTCCACGATATCCTGTCCGAATCCGCGGTATTCAATACCGTCATACATTCTGCCCAGCACCCTGGCTGTATCTTCGATACTTTCCTTTTTCCCGATCTGTGAGCCGCTGGGATCCAGATAAGTAGAGCCCATTCCCATGTCGTGGGCAGCCACTTCAAATGCACAGCGTGTTCTGGTGCTTGTCTTTTCAAAAATAAGAGCCACATTCTTCCCTTTATAATAATCTACAGGTACTCCGTTTTTCTTCTTCTCTTTCAGGTCCGCCGCAAGATCAAGCAGGTAGGTAATCTCTTCCGGGGTAAAATCCTTCAGCGTCAAAAAGTTTCTTCCTTTTAAGTTCATTGTGTTTTCCCTCCCTATATTCATTAGTACGTGTGTAAATCTCGGCAGATGAATCTTGTCAGCAAGCTCTTCATACCGCCCGGCTGTCAGGTCATATAATTCATCCGTCGTATATATCTGATACTTTGGAATACGCAGCTGTTTTGCACTGGCCTCCAGCATCGCCATATACAATTCCTTAACGTTAAATGTCAGCGGCAGCTTCAGCACAAATGCCATCTCCGCTCTTTCTATATCCGGAATATCCGCCAGCTGTTCCTCAAACCAGTCGTCCTCATGTGTCTGCTCCACATAATAAATGAAGCCTTCCAGGCCATAGAGCACCCGTTTTGCATCAAAATAACCGATTTTCATGTTCTGGCGGCTTCGCTTACTCTCGAACTCTATAATGCTTCCCAGGCCGACCCTTGGACCGATCTGGTACTTCTGTGCACCTTCCGGGAGCTTCACTCGCGGCTCTCTGCCCGGCCCGTAAATGCGGATCTCAATTATATTAGTATATCCACGTTTAACCAGGGACTTTAACGGCACATTATTCACAACACCGCCATCAATATAGCGCTTTCCATGCAGCTTCTCATTCTTGAATCCCAGCAGATAAGCACTTGCCAGGAGAAACTCTTCCAGCATCCCTTCAGGAATATCATCCAGGCTCAGATCCAGTTCTTTAAAATCTGTCAGTGAAAAGGTCAAAAGGAAGAATTCCTTCCCGGAACTACGGATCTTCTCCTCGTCGATCACCTCGTGGATCAGCTGGCGCAATGGAGTAACATCCACACCGCCGTCTGAGAGGCGCTTCCAAATCTCTGCTATCACTTCCGTAAACTTATTCTCGTGGTTGAACAGGCTCTCCATCCAATCATCATCTACATCCATCACTTTGGAAAATGTCATGCCGGTCCATATCTTTTCCGCATTCTCAACATCATCCATACAGATAAGGGCTCCATTTAAAGCGCCAACCGAAGTACCGGCGACTGCATTAATCTTTACACCAGCTTCTTTCAACGCCTTCCAGGCTCCGATCTGATAAGCCCCTCTGGCTCCTCCTCCATCCAGTACAATCCCATATTCCTTCGATAAGTCCAATAATGGTTCCATATGCTCACCTCGATTTATGATAGTATACTATATTCCGGGCTAAAAATGCAACTTTATACGCAGAATACGCGCAGAAATTGCCTGCTGTTCGCATAAAAACGGTCCTTTGCAATAATTCACATCCAAAAACACCGCATCCCATGGTCCACCCCCGTTAAATCCCGGCTTCCCATAAAATGCGGTTCCTTAATATCATCTGGTTATACTTACTATCCCCAGTGTATCTTTATATATACAGCCTTCTGTTACTATCAGGATCCTCCGGTGTATCATAATGCCCTTCATTACATCAGACGATATCCAAATGTATTCCCTTATCCCGAATAAGCTGTATCCATTCTTCGGAAATATTTGTATCAGTAATAATTCTGTCAAATATATCAATATCTGTGATAAAACAAGGTTTTATCACCCCAAACTTACTGGAGTCAGCCAACAGTATCTTCTCTGCACCAGACTGGATAATCGCCTGCTTAATCTCCAGTTCATAATTATTCATGCAGGTAACCCCCATCGTCTCATGGACACCTGCCGCAGATGCAAATACCTTCGTTGCCCTGATATTCTTAATTAAAGTAATATTCTCCGAGGATTCAAACAAGGTCGTGTCCGGATGATAGTACCCACCCCCAAAAATAATCGAGATATTGTGGTTATTACATATCTTATTCAGAATATTCAGATTACAAGTAAAGATAGTCATCTTCGTATCCTTCGCGATGTTATCTGCCAAATATTCCACAGTAGAGCCATTATCAATAATCACGCAATCGTCTGGCTGAATCAAAGATGCCGCAAACATGCCTATGCGTTCCTTTTCATTCACATGGGCGTGGGTTGCCATAGACAGCTGATATCCATCATCTTCCCCCTCATATACATACTGGGTATTCAGAACAGCGGCCCCCGGAATGTCCAAAATCATATTCTTCGCCTTGAGCGTATCCAAATCCCTGCGCACTGTCATCTCCGACACATCCAACAGTTGTGCCAGTTCCCGGATTGTAGCACCGTTCTGTATTTTTAAAATTTCTATTAACCGGTTTAATCTCTCATCTTTTTTACTCACAAAGAATTACCTCTCACTCTTCATTTCTTACCGAGATTGCGTTATCACACCACTTCTATTATAGCATAAACTTATGCCCCGGAAAAGACTTGGCCATGTGTTTTAGGATACATCTTGTTATAGTTCAGCCATAAGGCTGAACTATAACTATATTTTACTGTATACAAAAATACCCGAAAATATATAAATACTTGTTATGATAAAAGTTCTTTCCGCAAATGCTCAGTAACGTTCCCGGCAGTAAACCCATATTTTTCAAACAGCTGTGCTGCCGGTGCGGAGGCTCCAAATCCATCCATCGTTATATAACAGCCATCCAGGCCAACATATCTTCCCCATGACATACTGCTTCCGGCCTCTACAACCGCTCGTTTTTTCACATTTTCCGGCAGGACAGCCTCTTTATAAGCTTCATCCTGCTCCTCAAATAAATCCAGGCATGGCATACTCACTACCCTGACTGATACCCCCTCCAGCTCTAATTTCTCAGCACTCTCCAAGGCGATGCTGACTTCTGAACCAGTGGCAATCAAAATGATATCTGCAGTTTCACCCGATTCCCTTTTCAGGATATATCCACCCTTCAGGGCATCTTTCCCGGTATTCTCCAATACCGGAAGGTTCTGTCTGGAAAGTACAAGACATGTCGGTGTGTGCAGCGAAGTAAGGGCAGAGTACCAGGCTGCCTTCGTCTCAGCCTCATCAGCAGGCCGAAATACATGCATATTCGGAAGCGCCCTAAGCATAGTAAGCTGCTCTACAGGTTCATGGGTTGGTCCATCCTCCCCCACGCCAATGCTGTCATGGGTCAGTACAGAAATCATCGGCAGCCCCATCAGAGAAGAAAGACGCAGCATCGGCTTCATGTAATCTACAAACACAAAGAATGTTGCAGCATAGGTACGCAGCCCTCCATGCAGCAGAATTCCGTTTGCTATGGCGGTCATTCCCAATTCCCTGACACCATAATGGATATTCCGTCCCTCCGGGCAGTCTGCTGAAAAATCAGCCTCCCCCTCCATAACTGTTTTATTGGATGGGCCTAAATCCGCAGAACCGCCTATCACATTCGGCAGCTTATCTTTGATATAATTCAGTGCTTTTCCGGAAATACTCCTGGTCGCCTCTGCTTTTCCTGTTTTTGTCCAATATGCTTCATCTTCAAGCAGTCCTGCCGGGCTGCTTTCATTATAATACTCATCCAGTTCAGATTTCAGGCCGGGATATGTTTTACAATATTCTTCGAACATCTGCTGCCAAAAATGCTCTTTGGCTGCACCGCCCCGTGCCAGGGTATGGTAATGCTCATATACCTCCTGCGGCACTGCAAATGCTTCACTTAACGGCCAGTCCAAAGATTCCCTCAATATTTTCACATTCTCTTCACCCAGAGGTTCCCCGTGCGCATTTGCTTTTCCTTCTTTTGCAGGAACTCCATAACCGATTTTGGTTGTTATTTTGATGAACGATGGTTTCTCTTTTTCCGCCTTCGCCTGTTCAATTGCCTTCCCGATTTCCACCGGATTGTTGCCGTCTTCAACAGCAAGAACCTGGAATCCAAATGCCTCAAACCTTTTTTCCACATCCTCGGTAAATGCAATATCCGTACTTCCTTCTATAGTTATAGAATTGGAATCATACAACACAATCAGCTTATCCAGCTTGTTTGTACCTGCCAGGGACATCACCTCGGAGGAAATCCCCTCCATCAAACATCCGTCTCCGCATAATGCAAATGTGTAGTGGTTAAAAACGGGATACCCCTCACGGTTAAACCTGGCTGCCAGATGTTTCTCTGCCATTGCCATCCCTACTGCCATGCCAAGCCCGGCCCCCAAGGGACCTGTCGTCGCCTCCACACCTGCCGTATGCCCATATTCCGGATGCCCCGGGGTCAGGGAATCTAACTGCCGGAAATCCTTCAGGTCTGAAATCCCAAGATTTCCATATCCAAACAGGTGCAAAAGTGAATATAACATAGAGGAGCCATGTCCTGCCGACAAAATGAATCTGTCACGGTTCATCCACTTCGGATCCGCAGGGTTATGGCTCATCTGATGTGCCCACACCTCATAGGCAATAGGCGCTGCCCCCAGAGGCAGGCCCGGATGCCCGGAATTTGCTTTTTGAACCATGTCTGCGGATAAAATTCTGATCGCATTTACTGCTAATTGTTCTAATTGTTCATTCATTCTATTCTTTTACCTTTCTCTGCTTATGTCCGATCACTCCCTTTACCTTCAGCTTTGTGGTGTATGAGCTGATTGCCAGTGCCACAATTGCAAACAGGAACGGGAACATTTTAATGATGGATGGTGAAATATTCATTCCCACCAGTTCAATCCTTATTCCAATAGCATCTGCAAACCCGAACATTAATGTAACCAGTGAAGAGAATATTGGATGTGCATTGCCGAATACAAGAGCTGTAAAAGCGTTAAAGCCCCGCCCCTGAATCATATCTTCTGAAAACTGGGAAACAGATATTGTTGACAGATACGCTCCTGCAAGCCCCGAAAGTGCACCTGATATAAGAACCACCTGCCATTTTATCAGTGCGGGCCTGATGCCTGCTGTTTTAGCCGCAACCTCCGACTCACCAACTGCACAGATAGCAAGCCCCATCTTTGTTTTAAATAGCATAACGTAAATCACAACAATTAAAATAATGGCAAAATAAGTGACAATGCTCTGTCCGCTGATGCAGTTCAGGATAGGGATATCCTTGATCACCGGGATATGAATCATCGCAAGTTTATGAATCTGATCCGGACTGTATGCTCCCTGCACTCCGAACATCGCGCGCAGCAGATAAGAAGTAAGCCCGGCTCCCAATGTATTCATCGCAATACTGGCTATAATATTATCCGCCTTGAATTTGGTAACAAATAATGCAAACAGCGCGCTGTAAATAGTTCCTATCAGCATTGCACCAATCAGTCCTGCCCACACGCTGCCTCCAGTATATTGTACAACCGCAATTGCTGCAAAAGCCCCTACCAGCGAGAATCCTTCCAAAGCGATATTGAAGACACCCGCACGCTGACACAAAAGACCGCCAAGCGCCATCAGCATCAAAGGAGTGGCAATTCTTATCATAGATGCCAGTGTATCCGAAATAACTGCTATACTCATCTTATTTACCCCCTTCGTTCGCCGGTGTCTTTCCAGCTAATTTCCTCTTTAGTTTCGGCAGTACAAACTTTGCACTGATTGTGATAAATATAATTGAAGTCACAATGTCCGTCACCGCAGACGGCACATCTGTAATACGCTCCATGTTGATTCCACCGTTCTTTAATGCACCGAAGAAAATCCCGGAAAACAGAACTCCAATCGGATTATTATTTGCCAGCAGAGAAACAACAATGCCATCGAAACCAAAATCAGGATTGAAGCCTGCCAGAAGCCTGTGCTGCACAGCAGTCACTTCTACAGCCCCTATGATTCCTGCAATAGCACCGCTCATTGCCATAACCTGCAGAATCGTCTTCTTCGGCTTCATACCAGCGTATTTTGCCAGAGTTGGATTGGCGCCTACAATTTTAATTTCATGTCCGAATGCAGTTCTAAAGAAAACAAATGTCAGGATAATCATAACGACGATTGCAATATAAAATCCAATATTTGCAGAAGAAGGCTCAAAAAATGAAATACGCGGCAGCCATGTATTCTCATTTAAGACAGCACTTGCATTCAGGTTGGTTCCTGCCTCAGGATCACGTAAAGGGCCTATTACGAGATATTCAATATATAACGCCGCAATGAAGTTCAGAAGCAGCGTGGAAACCACCTCGTTTGTATTCAGATACACCTTCATCAATGCAGGGATCATGGCAAATAATGCACCTGCAGCCATTGCCGCAAGAAATATCAGCACTAATGATGCAGCCTGATTCATGGATTTGGGGATATTAACCGCAACTGCAGTGGCAGCGGCAGCCCCCATATATAACTGGCCGTCAACGCCAAGATTGAACACCTCGGCCTTATAAGTAACACAAATTGCAAGACCGGCAAGTATCAGCGGGGTTGCCCAACGAATGGTTCCTGCGATATCCAGCGTCAGTCCGTCAATAATACCATTTATGATTGCCAGCGGCTCATAGCCTGAAACTGCAAGGAAAAGTGTTGCAAGTAACAATGCTATAATTATCAGGCCCGCCTGCCTGCCCACGACACCTGCTGCAGATAAAATTCTGTTATTCCCTTTATTTTTCATCATGGTCACCGCCTTGTCTCTTTGCACCTGTCATATAGACTGCAATGGTTTTTTCATCTGCTTCGCCGCGTTTGAACTCTGCCATAATCTCACCTTCATACATAACCAGGATTCTGTCAGAAAGGGAAAGAATCTCATCCAGCTCAGCACTGACAAGCAGCACGCCCCTTCCCGAATCACGGACTTCTATGATTTTGTGGTGAATAGATTCAATCGCACCGATATCTACTCCTCTGGTAGGCTGTGCCGCAATCAGCAGATCGGGATCTGCTTCCATCTCACGGGCAAAAATAACCTTTTGCATATTTCCGCCGGAAAGAGTTCCTAATTTATAGTCAGAGTCCGGGGTCTTTACTTCAAAATCCCTGCATAAATCCTCAGAAAGGGCATGAAGTTTTTTGTTATCAAGAATCCCTCCATTACAATATGGTTTCTGATAGTAACGGTTCAGGATCAGATTGTCACGGATAGTACAGTTTGCAGCACTTCCCATCTTTAACCGGTCCTCCGGGATATGGGACATGCCCTCCTCCCTCCTTTGACGGACAGTATGTGCAGTAATATCCTGATGTTTAAAATGTACCTGGCCTGCAGTTGGCTTTAACATTCCGGAAACCACTTCAATCAATTCCGTCTGCCCGTTTCCTTCTACTCCGGCAATACCAACAACTTCACCTCTTGCGACCTGGAAGCTGACTCCGTTTAATGCCGGAAGCCCTCTCTGGTTCAATGCCCTGACCGCTTCCACTTCCAAAACATTTTCATCCGGATTATAATCTTTCCTTGGGATTTCCAGATTTACTTTGCGCCCTACCATCATATTGGAAAGCCCTTCCGTGCTTGCTTCTGCTGTGTCCAGGCTGCCGGTTACCAGCCCCTTTCTCATGACCACTATCTTATCGGTAATGGCCATAACCTCGCGCAGCTTATGGGTAATAAAAATAATTGCGCATCCTTTTGATTTCAGCAGCCTTAAAACATCCAGAAGTTTATCTGTCTCTGTAGGTGTCAGCACAGCTGTCGGCTCGTCCATGATCAGCACTTTAGCTTCTCTGTACAGCGCTTTGATAATCTCCACCCTCTGTTTCTCCCCTACAGATAACTGATATACTTTTTCATCCAGTTTTACCGGAAGGTCATATGTATCCATAATCTCTGTTATCTTATCTTTTGCTGCCTTCGTATCAATCAGGCCGTTTTTCGTTGGTGCTTTTCCTAAGATAATGTTCTGCAGCACACTTAAATTGGGCATCAGCATGAAATGCTGATGTACCATTCCAATACCCAATTTGATTGCCATAGTTGGGGATTGTATCCGGACTTCCTTTCCAAATAATTTGATCACACCCAGATCCGGCTCCATCATTCCATATAGCATATTCATCATTGTAGATTTTCCGGCGCCGTTCTCTCCGATAAGGCCAAGTATCTCGCCTTCCTTCACACTGAGAGAAACATCGTCGTTTGCAACCACACCGGGAAAGAATTTTGATATATTCAACATTTCAACTGCTACTGCCATAATGTTCATCCTCTACTTTTTTAACTTCAGTTCCACTTTGCCTGTATCGTCCCATTCTTTCAGTATCTTCATTGCCTCAGCCGCTGCCAGGCACGCTTTTTCTTCACCGCCGTTATCCCCCCAGCGGTCCAGAACCCTGTTAGAAATAACAGAAAGGATTGCGCCCATCCTCATGCCATGCAGATGGCCTACCACAAACTGTCCGGATGTTTCCATCTCAATATTAGTAACACCTGCAGTCTGAAGATCAGGCACAATCTTCTCTGCGAATGACGGCCAATATCCGCTCCCGTCTTCCTCCAGCGGGCGTCCCTGTCCGATATAGAAGGATCCTACTGTATAATCAAGCCCCAGTCCGTAACGGAAACCAAGCCGCTCACAGGCTTCCATCAGGGCCATCACTACATAAGTATTCGCAAAGGCCGGAAACTCCGGTTCAATATAAGTAGCTGACGTGCCATCCTTTCTCACGCATGCTACCGGTATAATAAGGTCACCTAAATCAAACTGCGGCACAATGCAGCCTGTTGTGCCAACCCTTATACAGGTGTGAACACCTAAGGTATTCAGCTCGTGCAGGCAGATTTCTGAGCTTGGTCCGCCGATGCCGGTTGAAGTACATGCCATCTCCATGCCTTTGTATTTTCCTGCCACTGTTTTATATTCTCTGTAGGACGCTACTTCCCTTGCATCCTCCCAGTTTTTTGCAATTTTTAGTGTCCGTTCCGGTGCTCCCGGAAGAATCACATAAGGCGGTACATCACCTGGTTTTAACTGAAGGTGGTATACACCCTCGTTTTCAGCTTTAGGAGCTGATGCCTTGTTTACTTTTTCTTCCATAACTGTCTCCTTTCTCATCCTTACGCAGTTGCCATGTTAACTTTTCGGTTAGAGCCCCGCCTTTACGGTAAACTATTCCCCGAGCCTGCCCGGTCATTCATCGTGCCTGTACTGCCCCGCTAAGCGGGACAGTCAGGCACACGAATGAGCAGGCACACTCATACGGCATGTAGGTTTTCGCGTTACTTACTCTGCCGAAGCTTTAATTTTATCCCAATTCGGAACATCTGTATTGAAAGGTATTACTAATGAACCATCTTTAATCTGCTCTTCCATTTTTTTCGCTTCTTCAATTGCCGCTTTCATCACATCTTTATATTCTGCGTTGTCATCAGCAAATCTATTGAAGGAATCCCAATCCATAAAATATCCGCCGTTAGTAAGGTCACGGATACCGTGCTCTCCGCCTGTGAATTCATCATTCAGCACCATTTCAATTGCTTTATAGACGGTATCTCCAAATCCAATTCCCTCAATCCCATAAAATCCATTGTATGTATCATAATAATCTGAAATTTCGCCTGCACATAAAATACCAGCCTCTTTGCTCGCCTCTACTACCCCGGCGTTAGATGCGCCTGAATCTGTCTGAATGACATCACAGCCTTTAGAAATCATTGCGCTTGTGATCTCTTTTGCTTTCGCCGGATCTTCATAGCTTCCTACATAAGAAAATTCTACAGTCGCATCCGGATTTGCCGCTTTGACCCCGAGCATGAATCCGTTTCCTTCTGCATTTGGAGTTGGTTCCTCACCGCCTACCACAAAACCTATATGATTTGATTTTGTGAGCTTTCCAGCAATATAGCCGCCGAGATAAAATGCGCCCTCACCATGGAATTCTGTATCCCATACATTTTCAAACTTTTCATCTCCCTGGTTAATTGTCTGGAATACAGCCGCATACTTTGTATCGGGATACTCCTTAGACACAAGCTTTGTTGCATCTGTCATATATGGATATGTGGTAACAATCAGGTCATATCCAGCCTTGGACATCGCGCGGACATCTTCTTCGAACTTAGACGCCTCTGCTGATTCCAGTTTTTTAATCTCAACGCCAAAGTCTTCTGCCGCCTTATCTGCACCTTTCGCAAGATCATCCATTGAAGCCTTATCTCCAAATTTCTGGTTTACAACAAGTGCAACCTTTAACTTCTTGTTACCATTGTCATTCCCGCCATTATCAGAAGATGATGATTCCTCTTTTTTCCCGCACCCTGCTACAAGTCCAATTACCATCACTGCTGCCAGCATAACTGCCAATACTCTTTTTTTCATATCATTTTCCTTTCCCTGCTTATAAAAACTAAGGTTTGGTCTTTTCGAACCTTCGTTGTTAAGTACATCCTGCCGACTTTGGTCCAGTCTTTCCGGACCTTAGCGACATAGATGTTTCAGTTTCTTTATGAAGGAAGTGCTTTGCAATCTTCTCGGATGTCTCCTGCACTTTTTTCATGATTACGGAAACGTCTGCTGTTTGTATTTCTCTGTTTTTTACAACATGTCTTCCATCCACAAATACGTCCGTCACATCCTGCCCTGTCGCATTATAAACAAGTGCAGATGTCACTGTTTCCTTTTCCCCGATCAGCATGGGCTGCATATGGGGTACCTTCGTTTCGATCAAAATAAAGTCTGCTTTTTTTCCCGCTTCGATTGTTCCGTATTCTTTTTCCAGTCCAAAACATTTTGCCCCGTTCCTCGTAGCCATATCAAGGATATCCGTTTTTTTCAGGCTGCGGACTCCGCTGTTTAAAGAATGAAGCAGCGACATCCCTTTCATTTCCCGGAATATATCATTTGAATTATTCCACATTGCCCCATCCGTCCCGAGGCAGACAGTTACGCCTTTTCTAACCATTTCAGGGATCGGGGCGATACCATCCTGAATCTTCATTTCACACAATGGCGTATTTACAACTTTCGTTTGCGTATCTGCCAGCTGAAAAACCTCCTCTGCTGATGCATAAACCACATGGGAGCCTATCACCTTTTCCCCAAGCAGACTGTTCTTGTGCAGATAGTCTATGGCAGATGTCCCATATTTCTCCCTCACAATGTCCTGCCTCCAGGTATTCTCAGCCATATGGCTGGTTATGGATATCCCCCTTATTTCTGCAATAGCCTGAATTTTTTTCAGCCTTTTGGTTTCATAATCCTCCTCTGAAATCCCGCCCAATACCGGAATCAGATCATTTTCTCTGCACAGATTTATAAAATCAGTAAGAGCTTCTTCCGAAATGAATTCATCCGGTTTCTGAAAATCTACACGGACATCCTCTGCCAACGCGCCTCTTATACCAACCTCCTTCATTGCCCGGACAGAGTCTGCACCCAGCCCCCAGTACATATTTTCCATAATAAATGTCGTACCGGACAGCAGCGCTTCGCAGTAAGTCAGCTGCCTGGAATAATATCTGTCCTCATCCTGAATCAGGGTATAAAACCATCCGGTATCAGCAAATTTATGATTTTGTTCCAGCAAAGTCAGGTCATCCCCCAGCCCGCGGGCCATAGTCATGTCGCCATGGCAATGACCGTTGACAAGTCCGGGCATCAGAATTTTCCCGTCTGCATCTATAAATACTTCGCATTCCTCACTCTTTATCTGTCCTTCTGCCACGGTTTCTATCCGTCCATGCAGCACACCTACCGAACCAATAAACGGCCGGTATCCATTGTGCGCTGAGACGATGACTGCCCCGCTGATACCTGTCTCATATTTCATATACCCACCTACTGTGCCCTTCTATCAAGTACGCCCCGGCGTATTTGCGGCGCGGCACACGTCGTGCTCTGCATGACATCATCCATATGTGTGCCTTTGCCATCCGCCGGCGGCTATCTGCATGCCAGATAAATTCTTTCCACATCATCGGCATTCAGGACTTTCAGCCCTCCAATATTACCGAATCTGCATGCGTCCTCTGCCATTTTCCTAAACTTCTCGTCTGTATCAACACCTATTTCCTTAAGAGTTGTCGGTGCCCCCATGGACCTGAAAAAGTCCTGAAGCCTTTGAATACCCTCCAAAGCCGTTTTTTCCTGATTGTAGAAATCAACCTCTACGCCAAATACTCTGTTGGCAAATTGGACAAACCTGGGGAGATTTTCCTTGTATACATATCTTGCCCAGCCTGGAAACAGTACGGAGAGCGTGGATCCATGCACCGCATTATACTGTGCACTTAACTGAGCCCCCATTGCATGTGTTGCCCAATCCTGGTTCCTTCCTGCTGCAAGCAGGCCATTATGCGCCACGATCGCTGTCCACATAAATTCTGCCCTTGCATTGTAGTCATCCATATTTTCCATCAGTGCACGGGCATTCACCAGAATCGCTTTCATAACGCCTTCACACATATAATCTGTCAGATTCACATCTTTAGAACTGGAGAAATAGCGTTCCAATACATGTGAAAACATATCCACAATCCCAAATACAGTCTGCCTTTTCGGTATTGAAAGGGTCAGGTCCGGATTCATTAGTGTGAATGCCGGTCTTAAAAAGTCTGCCATCACATCTGCACTCTCACCTGTCTCAGGATTGTTCAGTACACTTCCGTTGCTTCCTTCACTTCCGGTAGCCGGCAGTGTCATGACTGTACCTACGGGAAGCGCTTCCGTGGGAACTGCCTTCTTCGAATAAAAATCCCATACATCTCCATCATATTTAGCGCCAAGTGCAACCGCCTTTGCAGTATCAATTACGCTTCCTCCGCCTACAGCGAGAATGCATCCAATCGGATGCTGCCTGCATATTGCAACCCCTTGCCTAACCAAATCCACTTTGGGATTTGGCTCAACTCCCGGCAGTTCATAATATGTTACACCTGCTGATTCCAGCGCCTCTACAATTCTTCCATGAAGTCCTGAATCATATATATATCCATCTCCATAATGTACAAACAAAACATGATCTGATATCTTCTTTATTTCCTGCCCGCAAAGTTTATCTGCATCCTTATCAAGAATAAACTTTGTCGGTGACATAAATTCAAAACTATCCATATAATTTTACCTAACCTTTCATATCCTTCAGAAAAGAAGTGCCCGACTGAAATTGATATCCGAAATATTCAGCAACCGTTGCCGCTATATCGGAAAAAGTTTTTCGGATTCCCAAATCCGTTCCAGCCTGCAGCTGTTTTCCATAAACTACGATAGGAATGTATTCCCGTGTATGGTCGGTACCCGGTGTTGTGGGATCGCATCCATGATCCGCCGTGACCAGAAGGATATCCTCTTCCCCCATCAGTCCCGTGATGTCAGGTATATAAGAATCAAAGTATTCAAGTGCTTCTGCATACCCCTCCGGGTCGTTCCTATGTCCATAGAGCATATCAAAATCAACCAGATTCACAAACAGAAGCCCATCAAACCCTGTCTTCAAGTAGGAAAGCACCGCCTGTATTCCTTCTCTGTTATTCTTTGTATGGTTAATTTCCGTAAGCCCTCTCCTGTTGAAGATATCCTCTATTTTACCAACGCCTATGACATCTTTCCCTTTCTCACTCAACAAATCCAGTACCGTAACCCCGGGCGGATCAATCGAAAAATCTTTTCTGTTCTCAGTACGGTAATAATGACCGCTCTCCCCGGTAAATGGCCTGCAGATAACACGGCTTACTGTGTCATCTCCTGTAAGAAGCCCCCTGGCTATTTTACATATTTCATATTGACGTTCCAGTGGGATAACACTCTCGTGCATGGCAATCTGCATTAGGCTGTCAGCAGAAAGATAAACAATAGGATACCCTGTTTTTACATGCTCATCTCCCAGCACTTTGATTATCTCCGTTCCAGATGCCGGATAGTTCCCAATGACCCTGGTTCCTATACGTTTCTCCAGTTCTTCTATAATCCGGGACGGAAATGATTCTCCGAAGACTTTAAACGGAGTCTTAACCGTCAGACCTGCAATCTCGAAGTGCCCATTTGTAGTATCCTTTGCCTTTCCACGTTCTGCCGCTTTGCCAAAGCACCCCTGTGGATCATCGACAGCAGGCAGCCCGGTTCCTCTGATATTAAAGATTCCGAGCTTTTTCAAATTGGGGATATTTAACCCTCCCCGGAAATCATTCACATGTTTTAAAGTATTGGTTCCGGCATCTCCAAATTCGTCCGCGTCCGGTAATTCGCCGATTCCCACACTGTCCAACACAATTATCGTAAATCTGGGCATATTTTTCACCTCATCTGCTTATGTTACTTTTCCTCCAAAAGCCCCGGTCCGTTTCCTTCCTCCCAGGCAAACACTTCCCACACATTTCCTTCAAAGTCCTGGAAATACGCAGCACGGGAGCCAAACACATAGGTATACGGCTCTTTAATGCAGTTCACCCCGTTGTCTATAAGCTCTTTCGCAATATCATCCACATCCTGTATCGCCGGAACCTTAACCGCAATCATAAAATGATGGCCGTCCCCGTCAATATATTTGTGGTCTACAACCTCGCACAGCCCTTTTTTATCCCAAAGCGTTATGGCTGTCCCATGGAATTCAAATTCCGCATAGTTCGCGTGCTCTGCATCCGGCTGGAGACGTTTTACCTTAAACCCAAATTTCTCCGTATAAAATTGAAGTGCGCCCTGAAAGTCCTTAACAAATAAGCAGATATCGTTTATTTTTGTAAGCTTTTCTAATTTACTCATTTATGTTTCCTTTCCCACTAAAAATTTTTCTTCCAGCCATGTTCTGAAAACAATGCTCATCCAGCCGCTTGCCAGCCCGAATACACAATACATCAGGACAACTCCTGCTGACTGAATCATCCTGATCCCCTCCACATAGCTGTTAATTCCGAAAAATGCACCTGCTCCTACAAAAAACACAGCCACATTGCTGATACACCACGGAGCTAATTCAAAACACATCATAAATGGGACAACAATCAGTGCAACAACCGGCACCGTCCATATCCCAATCCCAGGAATCAAAGCTGACAACCTGATCATGATTACCGCAAAAATGATACCCAGCACATATCCGCAGAAACCTTTTACCGCACCTTTTAGATTGCTTCCCAGAAGAAAATACAAAGCCCAGCCCTGGAATGCTATAAATACAAACCCACTGTGCCCCCCGGCTACAAGACGTGTGCCAATCAGCTGGTCCGCCAGCTGCAGCAGAAAGGACTGCACCCCTACAAAGACTGCAAATATCAGAAAGGAGGCACCCTTTCTGCTCTGGTGCCTCCTTCCCACATTACTTCTCACCATTGGCAGCATTCATAAACCTTCTTTGATATGTAATAACTTGCGGTGCTGATGTATTCTGTGCTAAATAACTCGGTTCTGTTGTTATAACAATCTTGTCTGTCATATCCTTAAACTCATCCTCTGCCATCAGTTTGTCAAGTTCCGGATACATTCTGGAGCCTTCAATGCTGCAGATAATCAATCTGGTGTCCTCTAAATTGGAGTTGCGCAGCATCCGTAAATTATGCCTTACACCATCCATGCCGTCAAATCCTTCGCGTTCATTGATTTTTCTATATTCTACCGTCTCACGGGCGATTCTCTCAACCATATGTAAGTCCGCATCCTGGTCATTCTTAGACAGAAAATCCCATTCAATCATAAAGCTGCGGAGATCCTGCAGGAATCTGTCATCATATGTCTGCTGATATGCATTCAGCAACCCATTAATATATGTAGTCACACCAAAGCGCTGACGCACAAAACTATTAATGAAGTACGGTTTAGCCTGCAATGCCATCCCCGTCTGCCACGGCTCAAACATCAGTGTATAATTCACCCTGAATCCATGTTCCTTTAATTTTAATGCAAGGTTGTGCCCATAGAGATAGTCCCTTGTAGCAGCCTGATTCCAGCGTGTGGACAGCTTCTTGTCCCCGGAAAGCAATTCCCCCACATTGCCTGCATTGACCGGACCTGTATGGGGAACTTTAATAACCATCCGGTAATCTGAAAACATCTCTCTGAATTCCTCTGCCTCTTCCAGTATCTTATTAAAATCAGCAAACGGATCATTTACTTCCACGCTGATATCACAGCCTGGTCCCAGGATATTCGAAATCTCTGCCATGACTTCATTTCTCGTCTTGAACTTCTTCCCTATATTTGCCTGTGGGTTGTTGATAAACAGGTCATAAATGATTCCCGGGTTGCAGGTCAGGTTACCAATTAAATCCTTGATTGGCTCGACTTCATATGGATTCGCAGTATCGGCTGAAAAGATAAACTTTGTTGGCCTTTTTTTACCGTTTTTATCGTACGATATATTTCTCACCAGGTCAATTTCCAATATCTGATTCTCTTTCATATTGTACTCAATCTTGAAGCCTGCCGGGGTCTCCCCTTCCGGTACCTTGAATAAATCAATGATATCTTTAAATCTGTCACTTACGCCTATGTATTTCACGGCCTTTTGCAGAAATTCATATTCTTCAAGACTGATATTCAGATGGAGGGCTCTTCTTACATACCCCGCATCGCAAGAAATAATCTGAATCTCACTGCCCACCAGGGAAGCTAAACTATAATTCACTGTCTGCATAACATCCTCCCTATACGATTTCTTCTAAGTACTTACTATATTCTTCTACCAGTTTGCCTGCGCTTCTTGTCCCCACAAGGCTTACACCCATATGTTCAAACATATACAGCGCAGCCGGCAGCGTAAATGTTCTCGGCACTCCGGAAACTTTAATCTTCGTATCACCTGACAGATTGTCCTTCATTATCTGCACCTGATCCAAAGTTGGAAATGCCTGTGAACCGGTGGCAGTCTTTACATAGGTAACCCCACAATCACAGCAGATTCTGGTCAGCTCTGCAATCTCTTCATCTGTAAGAAATCCCACTTCGAAAATCAGCTTTGTATCACAGCCTTCGCCGCAGATCCTCACAAACTCGCTAATCTCATGGCGTACCAGTTCATAATTTTTATCCTTCATAGCTCCGATATTTACCACCATATCGCATGCGGTACAACCAAGCTCTACCATCTTCTCAAGTTCAAACAACTTTGCTTCCGTGCACATCGCGCCATATGGGAATCCAATAACTGCACTCGGCCCTACATCTGTACCTTTTAATTCTTCCACAACCAGTTCTGCCCAGCAGGAATTCACATTTACCGCATTTACATTATATTTCTTTGCAATATCACATGCTTTGATGATATCTTCCTTCTGTAAGTCCGGTGCCAGATAGGCCAAATCCAAATGTTTCGCAAACTCATTTACTGTTAACATTGTCTCTCCTCCTAATAATGTAAAACACCTGTCTGCTCAGATTATGATCCTTTAGAACCTCAGTGACAGAGGTGTTCTGTTATATTGATGCGCATATTCAATATATTGTTTGTTACAATGTTAATATATCACGCCTTTTTTGTTTTGTCAATAACATTTGTTATTTTTATTACATTTGTTTCACCTTTAAATGACCGATTTATTTCATATAATTAGTTGTCTTGTTAACATTTTCCATTTTTCTTGTTTCATATATAACATTTTAACAATTTCTTTAAATCCGTTCTAAGACCAAAGCAAACACACTGCTTTCAACTCCATATGAATTTTTATGATACAGGACATTC
>LDAQ01000069.1 GCA_001028025.1 Faecalicatena fissicatena
ATCCCAGTTTGTATAGCGTTGGGTCCATTTCCTGGTTACATTTTCACTAATCAGGTACAACATTTTTTCCAGGGATCTGTCACTTGGAAATACACTTTTAGTTTTTGTTGCCTTGCGGTATTGACGGTTTAACCCCTCAATAACATTGGTAGTATACATAATTCTACGGATCTCTTTGGAGAACTTAAAGAAAGCACTTAAATCCTCCCAGTTTGCTTCCCAGTTGGAAATCGCATAGGGATATTTCTTCCCCCATCTTTCCTTTAAGAAAGAAAGTTCCGTCAGGCCCATCTCTTCCGTTGGAGCCTGATAAACTCTTCTGAAATCAGCAGCAAATTTCTTTCGGTCATTATCATTAACATATTTAAAAGAATTGCGCAGCATGTGGACAATACAGCGTTGAACCTCAGACTGTGGATAGATTGCCTGAATCGCCTCCTTAAAGCCGGGAAGCCCATCCACACAAAAGAACAGGACATCCTCCACTCCTCGGTTTTTTAGATCAGTCAGCATTCCCATCCAAAACTTGGAGGTTTCATTTACCCCTACGGTAATGCTTAAAAGTTCCTTATGCCCGCTCACAGTTACACCAAGAATGACATAAGCGGCTCGGCTGGAGACTCTGCCCTCGTCCCGTACTTTGTAATGGATGCAATCCATAAAGACAAATGGATACATGGGCTCCAGAGGACGGGATTTCCACTCCTGAAGTTCTGGAAGAATCCGATCAGTAATCCGGCTGACCATCTCGGCAGACATTTCAATCCCATAAAGATCCTGAAGTTGATCGTGGATATCTCGTGTACTCATGCCCCTGCTATACAGGGAGATGACCTTCCCCTCAATTTCTGAAACATCCCTCTGATATTTCGGGATCAGCATGGGCTCGAAATCCCCCTCCCGATCCCGAGGGATTTCAATAGGAAATGTCCCAAACTGGCTTTTGAGTGTTTTAGTCGTATGTCCATTTCGTTTGTTGGTAGTAGAACGTTTTCCCTTTTGATTTTTTGAATATCCGAGGGAGGCATCCAACTCTGCTTCAAGAAGCTCTTGCAGAACGTCCTTAAACCCATCCTTCATGAGTGAATAGAGATCAGACACACTCTGGATGTCATTTTGTGAGAGAATTTGTTGAACTTGCTCTTTTGCAATAGCCATAAAAAA
>LDAQ01000007.1 GCA_001028025.1 Faecalicatena fissicatena
ACGGCTATTTATTCATAGAGCGTCTCCATCCGTAAACGAAACTGAAGCTCGTTAACTTATCCGAACAATGCCCCAATGGCCCCAAACAGCCCAGCGCTGGCAGCCCCCATAATGACTCCTGCCAAAAGAACGCCCAGCATTACCGCAATAACGCTTGATTTGAAGTCCATATCCAGCAGACTGGCTGCCAGCGTTCCTGTCCAGGCTCCTGTGCCCGGCAGCGGTATTCCCACAAAGATGAGAAGAGCAATAGGGAGACCTCTTCCAGCTTTTTCCTTCAGCTTCTGTCCCCCTTTATGTCCTTTTTCAAGGCAAAAAGTAAAAAACTTTCCAATAACCGGCTTATCAGAGCCCCATTCCAGAACTTTTCTGGCGAACAGGAAGATAATAGGAACAGGCAGCATATTTCCTATAACTGCAATGATATAGGACGGCAGCAGAGGGAGCCCAAACAGCTGAGAGTATGGAATAGCTCCGCGCAGTTCAATCAGTGGTACCATTGAAATTAAGAATACATATAAATATTTGTTAAACATTTATTTTCCTCCATTCATTTGTATATCTGTTGCATAAGCAAAACTTGTCCCTAATTATAAAGGCTTGCAGTCCGAATGTAAATGAAAAAATATAAATTCGTGGGATATATTGTTATTATTTACGGTCCTTTAACAATTAAAATGGGATTTTGAATATGTGTTTGGGTTTTGGCAGATGAACTGTTATGAGTAGTCAGTGCATGTCCGTGTTCCCATCCGCGAACGTGACGAAAGCTTTTTCACGGAAGTCAGAAAAGAAATGACTTTTACAACCAGCGGTGATAAAATGATAAAATAATGTAAGAAAAACTGAGATGTTGCTGTAATGTAATTGTTAGAGATTCGGGGAGGAAAGCTATGAGAAAGGTATTATCAGGTTTGTTAACTATAGCCTTATGCATTTGTTTTACAGGTTGTGCCAAAGATATCAATTATATCATAGAGCATGAGCCGTGTATGAAAGGGACGGTGCAGGAAATAAAAGACGAATATATTGTGACAGCGGTAAGTGAAGATGGGGAAGGACATGCAGAGAATCAGCAGATTCTGGTTTCTTTAGATGTGGAAAGAAAAGACAGTTTCACGGATTTTGAAATCGGTGATGAAGTGGCTGTGTACTATGACGGGGATATTGCAGAAGGCGATCCGGCAAGAATTGAGAAGGTGTATGCTATTTTGTATGTAGGTGAGAGTAAATAGGCTATATATTGAATGCGGTGTTTATTACATATAGAAGAACGACAGGGGGAAAAGAATAGGAAGAAAGAATCAGTCAAGGATCAAATTGTTCAAAATCAAAAGATCTTGTTGCTGATCTGATAAGAATATGTTCCGCGGGCATGTCCGATCCATTGTTTTAAAGAGAAAGATAAATGAATGTCTGTCCTGTGGGAGATGACCTCAAAAAGTTCCGGGGCTCTGAGATCATCACCGGACAGGGAATCCTACATGCACAGGCACACGGCTCCTGAGATTTATTGCAGCTGTTTTCGCAGGCGGAGGGCCATAAATACAGTGATGACGGCTGAGATAACATCCGCGGCCGGCTGTGCATAGAGAATCCCGTTCAGTCCCAGAATCTTTGGAAGTAACAGGATTACGGGGACAAAACATATACCCTGCCGGCAGGCACCGAGGAAACAGCCTTCTTTTGCTTTTCCCATGGCAAGGAAAAGGAAGGAATATACGGTATAAAAGCCAAAAAGTACGAAAGAAAGGCTGTTTGCTCTCAAAGCCGTCTGCCCGATCCGGATCATCTCCAGGTCCCCTTTCGTAAACTGAGATATAATGGCTGGTGCGAATAAGGCAGCAGTCAGACCGAAAAGGAAGCAAAATACGGTTGACCAGACGATGGAAATTCTGACTGCTTTTTTTAATCGGTCTAATTTTTTCGCGCCGTAGCTGTACCCTGCGATTGGCTGCAGTCCTTTCAGAAAACCGAATACCATCAGACTTCCCACCGACATGATCTTTGTCACAGGTCCCATTGCGGCAAGCGCAGAATCGCCATAGGCTCTCGCCCCGTCGTTGGTCATTGACATAGAAAGACTGGTCAGCAGTTGGAATACCAGAGTGGGAATCCCTATTTTTAAAATCTCTGACATCACTTCTTTTGATAAGTAATATTTCCTGATACTAAAACTGAATATGCTTTTTTTCTTTCGTATATAGATCAGATATATCAAAGTAGAGACAAACTGTGAAATGGCCGTTGCGATTGCGGCACCGGCTACTCCCAGGTTCAGGGCATAAATGAAAATGGGGTCTAAAATAACATTGATCACGGCACCTGTCAGCAGTACACACATGGTTGTTTTAGCAGCGCCTTCGCTGGATACGATGTTATTCATGGTGACATTGAAGACATTAAAAATTGAGCAAGCAGTATAAATTCCTGTATAAGTGACTGCATAAGGCATAACGCTTTCTGTTGCACCTATTTGTTTTAGAATGGGTTTTAGAAAAATAAGTATGCATATAATCACCGCCGTTCCCACGAAAATACTGCTGTATATGGCGGTGCTGGCAACTTTGTCTGCGGTTTCTTTATCTCCGCGCCCTAATAGCCGTGAAAGATAGGAGGCGGCCCCATTTCCAAAAAGCAGTCCCAGACCCACGACAACCTGTCCAAGGGGATATGCCACAGTAATTGCACCCATCTGGCTGGTACCCAGCCCTCCTACAAAGTAGGCATCGACAAGGCTGTACAGCGCATTAATCATCATACCAATCATAGTAGGCAGCCCCAGTGCCAGAAGTGCTTTTGGCACTGGCGCATTCCCCAGCAGCTCCATTTTTGTGTTTTGCTCATTCATAAATAATTCTCCTTCCACTTGACATGAATTATTAAATAAAGTACTATAAATTATAGTAATTGCGGCGACGAGGAGAATAATACTATAATTTATAGTACTTGTCAAGAGCAAAACGAAAAGGAAGGTTATTTATGGCAACAATAGATCTGATCGTATTAGGAATGGTAAAAAAAGAACCGCTAAGCGCATATGATATTCAGAAACTGGTAGAGTACCGTAACATATCCAGATGGGTAAAGATCAGTACGCCATCCATCTACAAAAAAGTCATCCAGCTTGAGCAAAAGGGTTATATCAAAGGCACCATGGTAAAAGAAGGGAAAATGGCAGAAAAAGCCGTATACTCATTAACAGAGTCAGGAGAAACAGAATTCGAAAACCTGATGCAGAAAATAGCGTCCAAGCCAATCAATATATTCCTGGACTTTAACGCTGTCATAGTAAATCTGGACAGTCTTTCTGCCCAGGATCAAAAATCCTGCCTTACCAGCATAGAAAATAACATAAAAACACTGAAATCTTATCTGGAAGAAAATATAACAGTAAAAGAAAACAACCCCCAAATCCCCGAAACCGGAAAAGCCGTTCTGCAGCAGCAGCTTATCCTGGCCCATGCAATAGAAGCATGGATCGATTCAGTAAAAACAACTATAAGCGATAAAGAGTAAAAATGATGATTGAAAGGAAAACAAAACGGCTCTCCTGTCAGGGGGGCCGTCTTTTTCTTATCCAGGTGTCTCACCGTCTAGAGTTTATCCACTTTGCATATATGAAGCCATCCATTTTCAACAAAAAACCGCACATTCATGCCCGCATACTTCATGCCATAGATACGGGTTGGATCCTCCTGATAAGAAGGCCTGGGATCCTGGGCCAGAATCTCAAGAAGCGCATCCCTGTATTGTACGGGTATGAGTTCCAGACATTCGGGAGGGCAGTCTACCTCCAGGCGGTAACCGCTGTGCCGGCTGCCGAACCCTCCTTCTGCTTCGGGGTAACTGTCCACATAAGGCAGGTAGGGTTTGATATCAAATACAGGTGTGCCATCCAGCAGGTCTGCCCCCGCTATGTGCAGAATCGGTCCGGATTCCGGGGAGGTATTGATACCATCCAGCCGTACACATGACAAACCGACCGGATTGGGACGGAACGGGGAACGCGTTGCAAAAACCCCCATCCTCTGGTTACCCCCAAGCCTGGGCGGACGTACAGTGGGAGTCCATTCCTTCCGGATGGATTCTGAAAATCCCCAGATCAGCCAGATATGGGAGTAATCCTCCAGACCACGCAGAGCATCCGCATTGCGGTAGGCCGGTTCAAAGATAAGTTCCGCTTTTAGAGATTCTACCAGCCCGCTTTGCCGGGGAATTCCAAATTTTTCGGGAAAATCACTACGAATGTGTGCAATTGTTTTTAAAGTATATTGAGAAGCCATACAGATGCCCCGCTTTCATTTTCATTTATCTAATCAAAATGTACCACAAAGCCGGGAAATCAGTCAAGGATTTAGAAAACGAGGTCTAGGAAGGGATGGATAGAATTGGTGGATCTTGAATATCTCCAGTACGATATTACTTATTTTAAGACTATGTGGGGGATACAACTCCTGCTGATTTTACTCATCCGCTGCAACGGACTTGACTTGTTATTTGCGTACCCGTTCGTCAACGAGATTAAAGCTCGTTTACTGGTTGACTAAATCCCGATTATATGGGGAGAACACTTTTGTTATAGGAGAAAAACATGTATAATAATAACATTATGAGAAAGTAAGGAGTGAACAGAGAATGAAGATGAAAGAAATCACGTTAGGTACAACAGGTATAACTGTCCCGCAGAATGCTTTTGGGGCGCTGCCGATTCAGAGAGTGGACATGGAAACTGCTGTGAAGATTCTGAGAAGAGCTTACGAAGGCGGCATGACATTCTTTGATACAGCCCGTGCATACAGCGACAGTGAGGAAAAGATGGGGGACGCTTTTGCTGGAATTCGCGGGAAAATATACATAGCAAGCAAGACAATGGCACATACGCCGGAAGAATTTGTAAAGCAGCTGGATCAGTCTCTGGAACTGCTTCAGACCGATTATATAGATATTTACCAGTTTCACTGTGTGGATGTCTGTTACCGTCCCGGAGATGGTACAGGTATGTATGAATGCATGTTAAAAGCAAAGGAACAGGGGAAAATCCGCCACATCGGTGTAACATCACATAAGATGGACGTGGCGCGGGAATGTATTGAATCAGGGCTTTATGAGACGCTGCAATATCCATTCAGCTATCTGTCCTCCGAAAAAGAGCTGGAACTGGTGGAGATGTGCAGAGAGAGAAATATGGGCTTTATTGCAATGAAAGGGCTGGCAGGCGGTCTGCTTAATAACTCCCGCGCTGCATCTGCCTTTATGTCAGGATTCGATAATGTGCTTCCGATCTGGGGCGTCCAGAGGATGGAAGAGCTGGAGGAGTGGCTCGCATACATGGAAGATGCCCCGGTTCTGGACGAAGAGATGTCTGCATTTATTGAGAAGGAGAAAAAGGAACTGACCGGAAATTTCTGCCGCGGCTGCGGTTACTGCATGCCATGTCCGGCAGGGATTGTGATTAACAATTGTGCCAGAATGTCTTTGATGGTCAGACGTGCGCCATCCTCAGGCTGGCTGAGTGAGGAGTGGCAGGAGAAGATGAAGAAAATTGAGGGATGCCTGCAGTGCGGACAGTGCAGGAAGAAATGTCCCTATGAACTGGACACACCGAATCTTTTGAAAAGGAATTACGAAGATTATAAAAAAATACTGGCGGGCGAAGTGACGGTCTGACAGGAAAGGTTCTGTCGGGCAACTGGGCGGAGGAAAAAAGGAATGCAGTTATTGAAGGAGTAAGGTTAGAATGGATAGAATATTGGTCGTAGAGGATGACAGGATCTTAAACATGACCCTGACATATAATCTGAAGAGTGCCGGCTATGAAGTGGAATCGGTGACGAATGCAGCGGCTGCGAAGGCAATAATAGAGAAAAAGAAATATGAACTGGTTGTGCTGGATGTCAACCTGCCGGACGGGAACGGGTACGAGATATGCAGGGCCGTTAAGGCGAAACAGGACGCGGCCATTATATTTGTAACGGCGCAGGATATGGAGAGCGACATGCTCAAAGGCTACGAATGCGGGGCTGACGATTACGTGACAAAGCCATTTTCTGTGGCAGTATTTCAGAAAAAGGTGGCAGCAATCCTGAGCCGCATCGAGAAAAAAAGTGTATCGGATGTGTTCGAGGACGGGTATTTGGCGATTGATTTTGGAGAGAACAGCTGCACGGCGGGACAGGCAGTGGTGGCGCTTACCCCGAAGGAATGGAAGCTTTTGAAAATCTTTGCCAAAAGCAAAAAGCAGGTTCTTACAAGACAGATCCTGCTGGACAGACTGTGGGATATAGACGGCAATTTCGTAGATGACCATACGCTGACAACAACATTGAGTGCACTGAGGAAGAAGATTGAGAATAAAGAACATTCCTATATACAGACTATTTACGGGATGGGATATATGTGGACGGGCGGTGAGGCACGATGAATTATCACAGTCTGTCGTTTCGAAGAATCCTTCGTCACATCAGCTGCGGCGTGATTCTGACTGATGCGGCCATCGTGGCGGCTGTCTATATTTTAACCGGAAACCGTACCGCTGTTATATGCGGTGCAGTAGTGGCAGCGGGCAGTATATGCTGGGGAATACTGCTGACCGTTATCTTTCAGAAGAAGTTATCTTCATTTACAGTGGAGATCTGTTCTACACTGGAGGAAATGATACAGGATAATGTGCAGGAAAAGCCGTACATGGAAGAAGAAACACTTCTGGCAAGGATCGTGCACAGGCTCAGAGAACTATACCGGGTCATGCTGAGGCAGAAAGAACAGAACGCCAGGGCACGGGAGGAGCTGCAGTCTCTTGTATCAGATATTTCCCACCAGACAAGGACACCGGTCACAAATCTGAAGATGATTCAGGAGACGCTGCAGGAGGAAAATCTCACGGATATTGAGAGAAAAGAATTTCTGAAAGCCCAGGAGTCCCAGATTGACAAGCTGGATTTTCTTGTGGAGGCTATGGTGAAAACTTCCCGTTTGGAGACGGGGGTGATTACGCTCGAAAAGAAAACACAGAATCTGTACGATACACTGGCGGAGGCCCTGGCAGGGATTTTTGCAAAGGCAGATCAGAAGCAGATGGATATCCGGGTGAACTGTCCGGAGACATTTATGATAGCCCATGACAGAAAATGGACCACCGAAGCCATTTTCAATATATTGGATAATGCAGTGAAATATACGCCTCCGGGGGGACGGATCGGTGTGTCGGTGGAACGGTGGGAGGCCTATGCCAAGATAGATATTGCAGATACAGGCAAGGGAATCCCGGAGAACCATTATGCCCTGATTTTCCAGCGTTTTTACCGGGAGAAAGAGGTGCATGACGAGGATGGCGTAGGAATCGGACTGTACCTGACACGGGAGATTATTTCCCTCCAGGGCGGCTATATCAAGGTCAGTTCAAGTTCGGGAGAGGGCACTGTTTTTTCCATTTTTTTGCCCAACGAATGCGTAATATGACAACAGTTTTATGAAAAGTCCCGAATCCGGGACTTTTTCTATGGGAATTTTTAAATCTGCAGATCCAGCCCGGAGGATTCCCGGACAATTGCCGATTATAATAGGATTCAGAAAGTTGAAGGAGGACAGAGAAATGAACATATTACAAGTGACTGAATTAAAAAAATATTATGGGGAGGAGCCAAACATCACAAAGGCACTGGACGGTGTGGATCTTTGTGTAGAAGAGGGCGAATTCGCGGCAATTGTAGGAACAAGCGGAAGTGGAAAATCCACGCTTTTGAATATGATGGGCGGCCTGGATGTGCCGACATCCGGCAGTGTTACAGTGAGAGGAAAAGAGCTTTCCAAAATGAATGATGAACAGCTTACAGTTTTCCGAAGGAGAAATATCGGATTTATTTTTCAAAATTATAATCTCATTCCGATCCTGAATGCCTATGAAAATATCATAATGCCGGTGGAACTGGACGGGAACCGGGTGAACGTCCGCTATGTGGAGGAAGTGGCAGGGCTGCTGAGCCTCACGGACAGACTGGAATATATGCCGGGCAATCTGTCAGGCGGACAGCAGCAGAGGGTGGCGATTGCACGTGCCCTTGTATCAAAGCCGGCCATCGTCCTGGCCGATGAACCGACCGGGAACCTGGACAGCAAAACAAGCGCCGATGTGATCGGGCTGCTGAAAAGAACCTGTTATGAGCTGAACCAGACGATTGTCATGATTACCCACAATGACCAGATTGCCCAGATGGCGGACAGGATCATACGGATCGAAGACGGCAGAATCACAGCATAGGAGGGCTTGAAAGATGGTATTACCTTTTGAAAATGATAATCTGAAAATTGTAAAGACGCTGGCGAAGAGAAGCTTTCTGGCAAGCCGATTCCGCAATCTGGTGGCAGTACTGGCCATTGCGCTTACGGCGGTTCTGTTTACAACGGTGACTACGATCGGTATGGGGACAATGGAATCCATGCAGATGACACAGCAGATTATGAAAATGAGCAAATCCGATGCAGATATCCGGAATCTGACAAAAGAACAGTATGAGGACTTCAAAGAAAGTGGTATTGCCAGCGAATCAGGACTGCGGATGCCCATCAGTTTTCTGACGAATACAGTGCGGCATTCAATTGAACTGGATCTTGCGGATTCTGTACAGCGTGAGCTGACTTTCTGTCAGCCAAGCCATGGAAAAGAGCCTGTGAAAGCCAATGAAATTGTGGCATCTGATAAAGCGCTGGAGGAGCTTGGCGCATCGCCGGAAGTGGGAGCAGAGGTGACGATAGAGTTTACTGCACACGGAAGGGATTATCAGCTTCCGATGATCGTATCGGGATGGTATGAAAGTTCACACGATGAGTTAAGCGTAATGACTGTATCAGAGGCATTTCAGGAAGAGTATCCGGAAATTTTTGAGTATACTTACCGGGAAGATGCAGAACTGGCAGGAACATACTGGGCCGATTTTATGATGGCAGATAAAACAGATATGGAAGGGCAGCTGGATGAGTTGGTGGAATCCCTGGGCGGTTCCAGAGAAATAGATGCGCCGAACAGCATCCCGGCGATTGTAAACCAGGAGACAAATCCGGGGATGGATGGTAAAATGCTGGCGGCATTTGCAGTATTAGTGATTCTTTTTATCTTCTGCGGTTATCTGCTGATCTATAACGTATTTGATATAGCAGTGATGCAGGAAGTGAGGCGCTACGGGCTGTACAGGACGATTGGAATGTCCAAAAAGCAGGTGAAACAACTGATTAACAGACAGGCGGTGTGGGTGTCCTGCATGGGAATTCCTCTGGGCCTGCTGACAGGATTTTTCGCGGGGAAAATGACGCTGCCGAAAATTATGGATATTCTGTCGACGGAATATAAGAATATTGAGATTTCCGTCTCCCCGAATCCGGTTATCTTTATTGCCGCGGCAGTTCTGACAGCGCTGACCGTATTCATCAGCACAAGAAAACCGGCCAGAGTGGCATCTGATATTTCCCCGATGGAGGCATTTCGGTATGTGGAGGAGAAACGGAAAAAGCGGAAGCATGGAAAAATGAAAAGACGTTCCAGGGGAGTTCATCTGGGACAGATGGCACTTGCCAACCTTGGAAGAAATAAAAGACGTTCGGCATTTATCATAGTCTCTCTGATGCTCAGTGTGGTTATGCTGAATGCGGTGGGCACTGCAGCCGGAAGTGTTGACGTGGAGCGCCAGGTGAACGAAATGGTGCGCACAGATTTCGAAATTGCCCATGTGGATACAGGCAGCAATTTGAAAGGTTATATAAAACGTGATCAGGGTGTTCCTATAGAGGCCGTAGAAGCTATACAGAGAATGCCTGGTGTTACAGGGGGGAGTGTCGTGTATAAAAATACCCTGGAGGACCTGCAGGTTACCTTTGATTACGGAATGAAGATCTCAGATATTGAGGTGTATGATGAGCAGGGAATCGCGCAGAAAGCCGGTGAGGATCCGGACGGACGCCTTGTCTCGGTGGGGGAGGATGACTACCCGATGTGTAATGTATATGGAATGGATAAGGCCGGGCTTGCCCATCTTCAGATTGCAGAAGGCGAGAAGGACTTTGAAAAGCTCTATGAAAAGCTGATGGAAGGCAGCAGCGTGATCCTGGGAATGCAGGCTGACAGAAAAACAAAGGTTTTGGATGAGTACTATAATTACCTGAATGTGGGGGATACCATAACAGCCCGTGTAAACGGGGAAGAAGTTAAGACTTATACAGTCATCGCAAAAGCGGCGCTTACAAGCGATGATGAAGGATTCGGATTCAGTGTGAGCAGTTCCATCCATGTGGGAATCGATGCACCGTACCTCTATTTACCGCAGGAGCAGGTGAAAGAGCTCTATCAGGATCCTGCAATGATGAAATATACTTTCGATGTGGAAGACGGAAACAAAGAAGAGATGCGGGAATTCCTGGACTCGTATATCCAGGAGAATCCATCCATGACTGTTTTGTCAGCGGATAAGGCCAGGGCAAGTGCAGAATCATCCAGGACTATGATTTATGTGGTGGGCGGAATCATTGCCTTTATCTTCGGAATCACAGGTATTCTGAATCTGATCAACATGATGAGTACCAGTATTCTGGCAAGGCGCAGAGAATTTGCCACCATGCAGAGCATCGGAATGACGAAAAAACAGCTTCGTAATCTGCTTATGCTGGAAGGCAGCATGTATGCAGCCGGAGCCGCAGTATTTGGGATCCTGCTGTCGGCAGTCGTAGACCAGACACTGGTAAAAAGTATTCTGTCCAGTCCGTCACTGTGGTCCTTCACTTACCGAATGACTATTGTACCGGCGGTAATCCTCAGTGTCGTGCTGATTGTAATATCCGTACTAATACCGCGGATTGCCATGCGAATGTTCTATAAAGGAAGCGTGGTGGAACAGCTTAGGATGGCGGAATAGTTGGCTGGTATGGGGACGACCCGGGAACCGGACACAGGGGTGGCTGGAAACGGAATACGGCTGTAAGGTGGAGTAAAGTAAAAAAGCAGGACATCAGGGGCAAACCTGGACACAGCACGAGAAGTCTTGATGACTTCTCATACTGGGTCCAGGGAGAACTGTGATTTGTGATCACAGTTCTCACCCCTGCTGTCCTGCTTTTTTGCTTAACTCCACCTAACAGCCATAAAGACGTTTCCAGCCACCCCTGTGTCCGGTTCCCGGGGCTGGGATATCAGGGCGGATCGGATTCGCTATTAGGGGGAGGCTTGACGGGGGAGGCAGATGGGGCTGGGATTTGGGATTGGACAAGGTAAATTATATCTACAGGCATTTGCCTGTGCCTCGAAAAGCGTTTCTGTGTTAGACAAAATGCATTATAAAGGGTACTATCTTATTAAGAAAATAGTAAAAATGCATAAAGGAAAATTACGTATCTTTTGCTTCTGCAAAAAGTGCGCGGGCCTCCTTAAGAAAACATATTTCAGCAGTATGCAAGTGTTTTCCCTTCTCATAACAGATGGCAAGTTTCGGTTCAAAACCGGTAATCTCAATGGGGTAGTGAAGCAAGTCATCCGGAGTCCGTGAAGCCAAAGAGTAGAAGCGGCGGTTCATGAAATCCTTCGGAACCAGAAGACATCCGGCTCCTTTTAAGCACATTTCAGCATTGAGGTCTCCATTTTCAGACAGGAAGCCTACCTTAGGAGTGAACTGGTACTGGCGGAAGATACTGTTCAGGTCCCGTGCCAACTGTCCCTGCCTGTCCTTCAGGACGAGGAATGGCATCTCCTTCAAAAGAGAAAGGTCCCGGGTTATCCGTAATTCTTCCTCAAGGGCGGGCCAGTGGTCACCGTAAATTTTTTCCGCCAGGGTTTTATGAAAAATGACCTGGTACGGATCATGGTCAATCAGTATAACGTGCTCCAGGTCTTCATCCAATGGCAGATAACTGATATACAGGTCAACCCCCAGCATATTATGGCTGATATCTGTATGAAGACGCTTAACAACACTGACATCATACTGGGGATATTTTTCGGAGAAGCGGATCAGCAGGTCAGGCAGGAACGGCGGAACATCATATGTGGAGATTCCAATTGTAATCTTGCTTCGTCTTTTGGTCGTGACATTGTCAATGTTGGACAGCATACGCTCGTAAGCGCTGAGTAGTTCCTTGCCGCCCTCGAAGAAGCACTCACCGGCAACGGTTAAGCTTAAGGGAGTCTCACGGTTGAAAAGCGGTACGCCAATTTCATTTTCCAACTTTTTGAGATGTTCACTCAGGGACTGCTGCGAGACGAATAATTTTCGCGCGGCAGCACTGATACTCTCTTCTTCTGCAATAGCTATAAAATATTTGATGTTTAGAAAATTCATGTTGATTCATCCTTTGCTTAACTGTTTTGTTTATTGTAACATCAGAAGATTTTTTATTGCAAGTGAAAGCTTAATATGCAGTTTATTATTTTTTAAATTTATGCTGTGAAAACAGAAAGGAAAAATGTACAAAGTGGAGGTACAAGTATGGTAGGGAAAAAGGTTAGGAGATTGCTGGCAGTTTTATTGGCCGGTACAATGATTGTTTCAACGGCGGCCTGTGGTGGGAAGGGCGGTACAGACAGTGACAGCAGCAAAGAGGGCGAAAGTGGAGCGGCAAGCCAGGAGGCCACGGCGGCAAAAGGGGAAGAAGGAGCCCTAGTGGTCGGCATTTATGGGGGATTAGACTCCCTGAATCCATGGACAAGCGGACGGATCACAAAGGATATGGTTACATATGTGCTTTATGAGACGCTGGCAAGCTGCCAGAGCGGGTCCAAAAATTTGGATCATATTCTGATGAAGGGATATGAAAAGGTAAATGATAACACATTTAATGTTGAAATTTACGACTATGTAAAGGATGCTGCAGGCAATCCGATTACTGCATCAGATGTGGTCTTCAGCTTTGAACAGTATATGCAGAATTGGGCGACAACAGTAGAATCGGTTAAGGCAGCCGATGATTATCATGTAGAGTTAACTCTGAATACAACGGCTGCGGGAGCATTTGAATATATTGTTTGTAAAGTGCCCATTGCCAGTGAAAAGGCATACAATGACAGCCCCGACAAGTTTGCATCTACTTCCTGCGGCACTCTGCCATATACCGTGGCTGGC
This sequence comes from Faecalicatena fissicatena, assembly GCA_001028025.1. Lineage (GTDB taxonomy): Bacteria > Bacillota > Clostridia > Lachnospirales > Lachnospiraceae > Faecalicatena > Faecalicatena fissicatena_A. The sequence continues at coordinate 13,098 of LDAQ01000007.1, forward strand.
GGTGAGGATTATGTGAATGGGACGAAAATTGTTCTCAGAAAAACAGGCACTTACTGGCAGACAGATGAGAGCCTGATTTACCCGGGAAGTGTAGCAAATGCGGATGTCATTCAGTTTGACATTCTGGAGGAGCCGACCCAGATGGCTCTGGCAGTGGAGGAAGGCAGAATCCAGTTTGCCCAGTATATTGACCCAAGCCTTCTGGATGAGGTCTCTGCAAAAGAAAATCTGGAATTATGTATGGTTCCCTCTTCCGAAGACCGCGGTATTATGCTGTGCATGACAGAAGACAGCCCATTCTACGATAATCTTCTCCTAAAACAGGCTGTTTTGTATGCAATAGACAATGAAGCAGTTGCAGAAGCGTGTGGATATGGTTATGGTTCTCCATCCATTGTAACCTGCGGCAATGCGGACCTGACAATTGGTTATGATTCTTCATGGGAGACGAAGCCATATGACTATGATCCGGCGAAAGCAAAAGAGCTGTTAAAAGAAGCTGGATATGACGAAGGTGAATTACACCTCAGACTGCTTTGCAATAATAATAAAACAATTACTACAATGTGGCAGATTATCCAGGCGAACCTGCTGAATGTAGGAATTGATGCAGAACTGAACGTCTGTGAAGGAACAACCTATGGATCATACCGTGACGGTACAAGCGGACAGTATGAGCTGGCATATGCAGGACCGGGCAACGGTGGGTATGCAACCTCTGATTTGTGGAACACACTGTTCAACCGCAAGAACTATGCATCAGGCGCAACATGGGCGGGTGCAAAAGATGAGAAGCTTCAGGAACTATACGATAAGCTTGCGGCACCAGAAGGCTATACACAGGATAATGTAAATACATTCTATGAATATATTACCGAGAACGCGTACTATTACAGGATTTATGACCTTCCGGAGTATGCGGCTTACAATAAAGAAGTTGTCAGCGACTATTTTGTAGACTGGAACAGGTTTATCCGTGCGAATACAATTGTTGTAAATAAGTAATCGTTCATGGCTTTGAACAGCAGCGCAAACGTGCAGCATGCCTGGGCATGCAGTATAAGCCTGCAAAAACGGGATATGGGAGAACCTTATAGACCATATCCCGCTTTTAAAGAGAAGCAAAACCGGACACTTTGCAAAAAGATACAGTACAAGAAAACTGGAGTAATGATTTTATGGGTAAATATATTTTAAAGAGAATTTTATTGATGATACCTGTTATTTTAGGTGTTGTAGTTTTAGTTTTTACCTTAATGCAGCTAACGCCGGGAGATCCAGCCCAAGTCATTTTGGGAACCACGGCTACAGATGCGCAGATTCATGAACTGCGTCAGGAAATGGGATTGAATGATCCGTATATCGTACAGCTTGGGAGGTACATGTATGATGTATTTATCCGTTTTGACTTTGGAACCTCTTATATCAGCAACGTATCCATTACGTTAGAACTGGCACAGCGTTTTCCAAAGACCCTCATTTTTGCTGTATCAGGGATGATCCTGTCTTTGGTAATCGGCATTCCTCTTGGCGTGACCGCAGCTGTACACCAGAACAGCATGGCGGACTATGGTTCTATGACTCTGGCACTCATCGGCACCTCTCTGCCGGGATTTTGGTTTGCACTGGTACTTATTCTGTTTTTTAACGGCAAATTAGGCTGGCTTCCGGCTTACGGGATCGGCGGGTTGAAGTTCTGGATTCTGCCGATTGCTTCGACTGCGTTTGCAGGGATTACGACCATGGCCAGGCAGATGCGCTCAGGAATGCTGGAAGTCATACATTCGGACTATATTACCATGGCAAAGGCCAAGGGGGTTAAGAAACGTTCTGTCATATATAAACACGCCCTGCCCAATGCTCTGATACCGGTTATCACAGTAGCGAGCATGAGCTTCGGAACCTCACTGGGCGGAACGCTGATTGCGGAGACAATATTTGCAATCCCCGGAGTTGGCGTTTACATTGTCAATGCAGTAAATAACCGGGATTATCCTGTTGTGCAGGGGGGCGTAATACTTCTGGCGATTACATTCTCCATCATCATGCTGCTCACGGATCTTCTGATAGCTGCTGTTGACCCACGTGTAAAAGCACAGATTACCGGCGGTAAGAAAAGGGGTAAGAAAAAATGACGGATGCGATATGTTTGAAAACAAACCAGGAAACTGTAAAAAAGAAAAGCCAGTTTTTAGAGGTCTTAAAAAGGCTTTCCTATAATAAAGGCGCTGTATTTGGCGGAATTCTGTTTTTAGCAGTCCTGCTACTGGCAATTTTCGCCCCTTTGATTGCACCGTATGACTATGCTGCAATCAACATACAGGACCGCTTTCTTTCCCCCTGTTTGTCACATTTGTTTGGAACAGACCATATGGGGCGGGATATTTTGAGCCGTGTTCTGTTTGGCGCAAGATATTCGCTTCTGATTGGAATTGGCTCGGTTATCTTCAGTGCATTTTTTGGAATCATCATCGGGGCAATTGCAGGATATTATGGCGGATGGGCTGACAATTTGATTATGCGTATCTGTGATGTTATACAGTCCATACCAGGTCTGATTCTTAATATTGCACTTGCATGTGTTCTCGGGCCCGGCGTATTCAATACCATTCTTGCCCTGGGATTCGAAGGCATTGCAGGAACTGCCCGGCTGATGCGGTCCTCTATTCTCAATGTGCGGAAAATGGAATATCTGGATGCGGCGCGTACAAGTAACTGCAGCAGTTACCGTATTATTTTGAAGCATGTATTTCCAAATACTTTTGCACCTATTCTGGTCCAGTCAACTATGGGCGTTGGGGCAAGAATCATGCTTGCGGCAAGCATGAGTTTTATCGGAATCGGTGTCCAGCCGCCGACCCCTGAATGGGGAGCAATGCTGGCAGACAGCCGCGACTTCTTAATGAAGTTCCCTTATATGTGTCTGATACCGGGTATCTGTATCATGTTGGTTGTTCTGGCATTGAACCTGCTTGGTGACGGCCTTCGGGATGCATTAGATCCTAAGCTTAAGAAATAGGTGGAAACGATATGAGCGAGAAAAAAGTATTTTTACAGGTAAAAGATTTAAACGTGGAATATGTGACAAAGCAGGAGACAGTATCCGCCGTTAACGGGGTTTCTTTTCAGCTTGAAAAGGGTAAGGTACTGGGTCTGGTAGGGGAGACGGGTGCTGGAAAAACAACGATTGCACGTTCCATCCTGGGCGTACTGCAGGAACCGCCGGCAGTATTGAAAAAGGGAGAAATACTGCTGGATGGAAGGAATCTTCTGAAATTAACAGAGGAAGAGATGTGCAGTGTGCGGGGTGAGAAAATCACAATGATTTTTCAGGATCCTATGACTTCCCTGAATCCGGTTATGTCGGTTGGAAAACAAATTGCCGAGGTGATCGCCCTGCACGATAAGATTTCCAAGAGTGATATACGCAAAAAAGCAGAAGACATGCTGGAAACTGTCGGGATTCCGGCAGAACGGTATGATGAATTTCCTCATCAGTTTTCCGGAGGGATGAAACAGCGCGTTGTAATAGCAATTGCGCTGGCATGTAATCCTCAGCTTCTCCTTGCAGATGAACCTACCACAGCGCTGGATGTGACCATTCAGGCCCAGGTATTGGAACTGATGCAGAAACTGAATCAGGAAAATAATACAACTACAATTCTGATTACCCATGATCTGGGTGTGGTCGCGCAGATGTGCGATGAGGTTGCCATTGTTTATGCAGGGGAAATCGTAGAGTCCGGCACGCTGGAAGATATTTTTGAAAATCCGGTACATCCATATACGATCGGGCTTTTTGGGGCACTGCCAAAACTGAATGAGGATGTGGAATGGTTAAGTCCTATAGACGGTATGCCGCCTGACCCTACGAATCTTCCGGAGGGGTGTAAATTTAGCCCACGCTGTCCGTATGCCAAAGAGCAGTGCATATGTTCCCGTATAGAGCTTAAGGTAATCACACCGGGGCATAAGTGCCGCTGCCTGCTGGAACAAGGAGGGAACTGAGATGTCCAGATTAATCGAAATTCAAAATTTGAAAAAATATTTTAAGACCGGACGGGGCATGGTACATGCGGTAGACGATGTAACCTTTCACATTGAACAAGGGCGTACTATGGGGATCGTAGGGGAATCCGGGTGCGGCAAATCGACATTGGGAAGAATGCTTGTGCATCTGGAGGAGAGCACGGGCGGACAGATCATTTTTAATGATGAGGATGTAACGCAGCTTGGGAAAAACGATATGAAAAAGTTCCGTGAGCATGCGCAGATGATTTTTCAGGATCCTTATTCCTCTCTGGATCCCCGCTACACGGTAGAAGATTCTATTAAAGAATCTCTGATGATTTCGGGAAAATATAACCGTACACAGGCGCTGGCTAAGACACAGGAATTAATGGATCTGGTCGGAATTGCACCCAGGCTCCGCCTGTCCTATCCCCATGAGCTGGACGGGGGACGCAGGCAGCGGGTAGGTATCGCACGTGCCCTGGCCCTGGACCCGGAATTCATTGTATGCGATGAACCTGTATCTGCATTGGATGTGTCGATTCAGGCCCAGATATTGAATCTGCTGAAAAAACTCCAGCAGGAGCATAATCTGACCTATATGTTCATTACTCACGATTTGTCAGTAGTGAAACATATTTCCGATGATATCTGCGTTATGTATCTGGGACAATTGGTTGAGACCTGTTCTTCTCATGAATTATTTGAAAAACAGTATCACCCTTATACAAAAGCGCTTCTCTCGGCCATACCTTCGGTGGATATCAGACGTAAGATGAACCGGATTGTGTTAAAGGGGGAAATTACTTCCCCGATAGATCCGAAACCAGGATGCCGGTTTGCCGCCCGCTGCGGATACGCATGTGAAAAATGTCATGAGCCGCAGAAGCTGGAAGAGATCAGCCCGAATCATTTTGTATCCTGCTGCCGGGCAAAAGAAATTAACATATAATTTTTCTCTACAGAAGGATCACAGTAGTATTGTTCTGTACAGATATATGGATGATAAGGAGATAGGATAGATGGATAATCAGCTTTTTTGCGGAGCTGCACGTGAGAAAATAACACCGCCTGAAAACCTGCTAAAGGATCTGCGCGGACTGATGGATTCGAAATTTGGAGGGATTGTTGATGATTTGTATGTAAGGGCGATTGCGCTAAAAAGCGGAGGGAGAAGGATGCTGCTGCTTTCCTTTGATCTGGATAAGGTTCCGGACCCAAAGGAGAACCTGGAGTTTCTTGAGAAACACACCCAGGTGGAGCAGGACTACATTCTGCTGACCAGCATTCACACACATTCCGCTCCAGTGACCGGTGACCGTCCTTATGAAGGGCCGAACTATATAGCACGAAAACCTGCTGTAGTGCAGGAGGCTACTAAGAAATATGAGCAGCTGATTCGGAAAAAAATGCTGGCTGCTGCAAAGAAGGCTCTGGAGGGGCTCGTGCCTGCTGTCTGCGGATATGGCTATGGAAAAAGCTTTGTAAATGTAAACCGCATTGGATTATATGAAGTTGCAGAACCATCAGGAGAGGTTCAGATCCAGATTGGGACAGGTACAAATTTTGAGCGGGAAGCGGACCGTACGTTATTTGTTATGAAATTCGAGACTTTGGAAGGGAAGCCTCTTGCTTACTTTATGAATTATCCTGTTCATAATACCGTTATGATATTAAATGGGTGCGGGAAAGAAGGAAAAGTGGGGATTACCAGTGATCTGGGGGGGAATGTAAGCAAATATATGGAAAAGGCGTATGAAGGCTGTGTAGCCATGTGGACCAGCGGTGCAGCAGGGGATCTCAATCCGGTTATGTCAAACCAGGTTTACAGGGAAGACTTCGCAGGCGGTGTACCTGTTGAGTATTATGAAAAAGAGGGCAGTGTTGCCTTATCTATGCTAAAGACTTTGACGGCGCATCATTTTGCAGATATCCGCAGAACAGCCAGGAAGATTCAGAATACAAGGCAGGACATTGAGCTTTCTGCCGGTATGAAATGGACAGTTACACCGGGAAAAGAAAAAGATGGGAACCCGGTTCCATATAAAGTACGTGTTCACAAGCTGCGTATAGGGACGGTAGTTCTTATGGGATTCAGCGGCGAATTATATTCCGGCCTGGGAAAGGAGCTGAAGCAGAGAAGCGGTGAACAGAATCTGATTCTTGTGAACCATGATGCCAGCCTTCTTTATAATACGGGATATATCTATGGAGATGAAATTTTCGCCCTGAAGGAGCAATATGTGGGCGAAATTGTCGGAATGAACCACACATGGCTCCAACCGGGCTATATTGCGGATTCTCTTGCAGAATGCATAGATGAATTATTAGAGGCGCAGCCGGAAAAAGGGCCGGAATAATCAATTTAGAAGGAAAGCAACAGGAGATAGAAGAAGGATGAATGACCATAAGATTTCAAGGAAAATAGAACAATACATAAAGAAAAAGCTCTTTGATATTCCCTACTGCAGCCAATCTCCCTCTCAAATATTGGATATCTGGTATCCCAATAGAGAGGGCCCCAAGCCATATCCTGTCATTGTTCACTTTCATGGCGGAGGTTTCGCCATGGGCGGTCACCGTGAAGACAGTTTAGAACCAATGCTCAGGGCAGCAGACCGGGGATATGCAGTGGTAAGCGTGGAGTACAGAAAGAGCGGGGAGGCCCGCTTTCCGGCTATGCTTTATGATGCAAAAGCGGCGGTACGGTTTTTAAAATATCATGCTGATGAGTACAATTTAGACGCAGGCAGAATTGCATTATGGGGGCCGTCCGCAGGCGGCTGGATTGCCGCAATGACAGCATTGACACCGGGGAATCCGGCCTTTGAAGCAGTGGAAATGGGAAATGCAGGGGTTGACAGCAGCGTTGCCGCAGTCGTTGACTGGTGCGGGCCCTGCGGCGGATTTCTGGAAATGGATGAAGCATATAAGAAAAGCCGCGTGGGTAAACCAGAACACAATCTTGCAGATTCGGGGGAGTCATTGCTTCTTGGAGCTCAGCTTGAGCAAGTGCCGGAATTAGTACGGATGGCAGATCCCTGTGTTTACGTGAATAAAGATATGCCTCCGTTTCTCATTATGCATGGTGCTCAGGATGCCATTGTACCTGTAGAGCAGTCGATTCGGTTCGCGGAAACTATCTGTAAAATTGCGGGAGAAGACCGGGCAGAATTGTTTATAGCGGATGAAGCTCCGCATCATGGGCGGAAATGGTGGCATGAGGACTGGGTTTCGGATATGGTTTTAGATTACCTGGACAGAACACTGCGGCAGTAACAGACAGATTCTGATACTGCATAGAACTAAAAAAGGAGGACTTGAATTTATGTCCAAAAAAGTATATACAATTGTGGGAAATTGGGGCTTTGCACCTGCGCCAAAAGGAATTTCCACATTTCACTATAATATGGAGGAGGGGATTCTTGAGGCAATTGAGACGGTACATCCGGATATTGCGGCCGGGCAGCTGTGCCTGGACACGGAGAGAATGATTCTCTATGCGGTGAACGAATGCGGAGAACGCAGGGGAGAGATCGGAGGAGGCGGATATGTGCTGTCTTTTTCCATTGACCCGGAAACGGGAAAACTGTCGCTTATGAATGAACAGCCATCCCTCTCACCAGAGCCATCCTATCTCTGTATGAGCCGGAATAAAAAATACCTGATTACATGCCACTGTGCAGATCCCTGGCATGTAACAAAAATCGTGCGGCAGGATGACGGCAGCTATAGCAATGAAGTGCTTTTTGACGATACGGCACTGGTCTTATTCCCAATTCTGGAAGACGGGACAATCGGACCACCCTGCGATGTGATGATTACAGAGGGAAACGGAGGGATCGGGCCGAATTCGCAGCGAAATGTGGATCCTGTGACAAACCATATACAGATGGTAGAAGTGATCTCCAGGCTGCACGCTGTCATTGGAGCTCCGGGAAAGAATTTTTTTGTGGCCTGCGATAAGGGGATGGATAAGCTGATCACGTTCCAGGTAGATGAGGAGAAAGGAAAACTGGTAAAGCTGGACGATTACACAGTAGAAGAAGTGGCAAGCTTTCCACGGTACGGTGCTTTCCACCCAGTCCTTCCGGTATTCTACTCTAATAATGAGAACCTGGCACTGCTGAATTGTTTCCGCTATGACGAACACGGCAAGCTGGAACTATTTGACAAGATCTCCCTGCTGTTTGAAGAAGTTGGGATGATAGATGGAAAACCAGTCGGAGCGCAGGATATACTGGTGCACCCCAATGGAAAGACACTGTATGTAACCCTGTGCGGGCTGAATGATATTGTTACGGTAACCCTGGATGAGGAGGGCAGGCCGAAGCTGAGACAGCATATCAAAAGCGAAGGGAATCTGCCGAGAGGAATCTGCCTGTCTCCGGATGAAAGATTTTTACTGTCAGGAAATATGGTCTCAGGAGACATAACGGTGTTCAAAGTACTGGATGACGGAACCCTTGAATATACGGGAATGAAGTATGATGCAGTGTCGCCTTCGGCGATCCGGATGCTGGTAGTAGAAGAGTAAATATAGGGAAACAGGAATAAAAGAGCATTTATAAATAAAAGAAAGAAGGATATAGATATGAGTTATTCAAAATTACCTGAATTATTTGCAGAGGAAAAAGCAATGCCGCTGGCAAAATATTATTATGATTACCCGATGAAAGATCTGCCGGAGGAATTAAAGCGTCAAATTTTCGGACCACCTATGGATACAGAAGATGCGGTAAAGCCGGAGAATTTTCTGGATTGGCTGAAACCATGCAGAGAGTATGAAAAGGTCGAAAACGGATACTGTATGCTGGAGGATGGAACCGGATATATCTGCACTTATATGAAAATACCGGAATCAATTGAGGCGAAAAAGATCTTCTGGTACCTGAACTGGCTGAATGTCCATTCAAAAAGTATGGTACTTGGACATGGAAATCTGAGATACAAAATCTGGAACCCGGCAGACCATTGGGATCACTATTTCGTGAACTGGACAGACAAGTCCGATGGAATCCATACGACAGAAAGCCTGGATCTTGGAGAAGGTGACAGAAAGTATAATACAATCCGGCATTCTTTTCAGCTGAGGGAATTTGGCCTGACCGATGAAAGGATCGAAGAAATCAAAGCATCTGGATGTAATGTAAATGAAACCTCGGACTGGGAGTCTTTTGATGAACCGGGAGCCCACCTGACACTTGGACAGATCCGTCCCTGCCCTGATGGAGGATATGAAAGAAGGTCTGTGGAGTGGATTGGATGGCGTCCGGCAAAAGGGGGCAAGCTCATCCGCGAAACACGTACGAAATGCGACGAAGACTATTTACGCAAGGTGGCTTACCATACTCTGCTGGAATGGCATCATCTTATGGATTATATCAATGATTTATACGAAGAATACCATGACCAGCCAATCGATGCGGACTGATGGCATATTTGATTTATCCGGACAGGAAGTTTTACAAAGAGGTGGCAATCATTGCGATTCCGGTGGCTTTACAGGGATTGATTACAATAGGGGTCAATATTGCCGACACCCTGATGATCGGTATGCTGGGTGAGAGGCAGTTATCCGCAGCATCACTGGCGACGCAGTACCTGAATATGTTCCACAGCTTTTGTATGGGGCTTAGTATGGGGGCTTCCGTACTCGCCTCCCGGTACTGGGGAATGAAAGAACTCCGTTCCCTGAAGAAAACCATTACGATTATGTTTCGGTGCTGCCTTTTGATGGTGCTGTTTTTTACAGCATCGACACTTCTGATCCCGGACCAGATTATGTATATGTATACGGGAGAGACGGATGTGATTGCATATGGGGTGCAATATTTAAAATATTGTACCTGGAGCTATCTCTTTTACGGGATGTCATTAACAACAACGATCATCCTGCGCAGTATGAAAAAGGTAAAATTCCCTTTATTTGTGTCTGTTCTGTCGTTTCTCATCAATATTGCAGGAAACTATATCCTGATGTTTGGAAAACTGGGAGTTCCTGCAATGGGAATAAGCGGGGCGGCATTGAGTACGCTTTTCGTGCGGATTTTTGAGTTTATTATGATATGCGGCTATTTATTTACAGTCGAGAACGTACTGAAATTCCGGATGAAAGACTTATTTATGAAGACAGGGGATCTTTTCCCGGAATATATCAGAATCGGATTTCCGGTGCTGGTCAGCGATATTGTACTGGCGCTTGGAAACAACGTGGTTATGATGATTATCGGACGTCTGGGCGCTGCATTTGTAGCAGCAAATGCAATTACTGCGGTTGTAGACCGGTTATGCAATATATTCATAATGGGTGTATCACAGGGAAGCGCTGTTATGACCGGCAATACTTTAGGGCGTGGAGAAACGGAAAATGTGGAACGCCAGGGCTGGGCTTTTCTCGGTATCGGGATCGTGCTGGGGCTGGCATCCGCGGTAATACTGCTGATTATAAAAGAGCCGGTCATACATATCTACCGGCTGTCGGAGGAGACGGCAGATATAACGAGACAGCTTTTATGGGCCATGAGCCTGATGGTAATCTTTCTCTCTGCCAATCACATTCTGACAAAAGGCGCACTGCGTGGAGGCGGTGACACAAAAGTATTGATGGTTGCAGACAATATCTTTCTCTGGGTGGTATCTATTCCATTAGGATTTATAGCAGGATTACTGCTCCATTGTCCGCCTTTCTGGGTCTATGTGTGCTTGAAGATGGAGAATCCGCTGAAAACGGTATGGTGCATTCTCCGGCTGAAAAGTAAGAAATGGATTAAAAAAATAAATGCAGTATAAAGGAGCAAGTATATGGATGGATATGTAACAGCCGCCGATCGCAGAGAGCAGCCTGGGCAAAAAGCGGACACTGCCGGCCAAAAGAAACTAAATCTAAGAATAGGAAATCAGGAGATCCGAATAGGCGCAGGAATTATTGTCTGCCTTTTTCTCTCTCATTTTGTACCACAGATACAGCGCCTGGCGGCGTGTACTGCTGTAGTAATGTGTACCCAGGAAATCAGCCAGGCCACACTAAAATCCGGCCTGATGCGTCTGAAAGGGGTTATCTGCGGCGGAGTGGCAGGCATAGCCGTTGTCCTCCTGGATAATGTGATACGAGTAGATTCTGTATTTTTTGTCCTTTGCGGCATTGGGATTGTGTTGAACCTGTTTCTATGCAGGAGGCTGCATATGCCGCCGGTAACGGACCGGGTCAGTGCAATTACATTCTGCCTGGTGGTTCTGCTGGCAGAAGGGAATGGCAGGATCTTCTACGCCATCAGCCGTTTTGCAGGAACTTTAGTGGGAGCATTGACTGCACTCATCATAACAGCACTCTGGTGCACAGTCAAAAAGAAGGTAAAAGGCAGCAGCCAGCATGAAACAAAAGAATGCTCCGATGAAACGGAATAGACAGTTTCAGATAATATATGTATAATGAAGTAAAATGCAGCAATCCATAGAAGCAATTGGAAAGTACATACAAAAAAGAGGTGTGAAAAGATGTTTGGGAGCAATAAAGAAACGGCAGATCAGGCAGAAGCAACCCGTTCCAATGCGGTTGTCAGAAAGGAAAATTCCATCATTAAAATCTACGGACAGCCAGTTCTTCCGGCACTGACCAGAATCATCTTCTGGCTTATGATTGTTCTGGTGGCCGCCATGCTCCTCGTAGATATCAACGCATTCGCCCGCTATGATATCCATCTGGGGATCGGGCATCTAATCAAAAACATTACCGCGACCGGTTTTTTTGGCTGGATGTTTTTCTCTTGCATAATACTACTACTAAGCTGCACCGGAATGCACCAAAACCGGAAAGCCTTTTGGAAACGGAAGAAAGACACTGAAACCAGACAGCCAGAAGAGAGCACAAAGTCAAGAAATGAGCGGGCACTGAAACGGTTGAACGTGATGTATATACGCTATATCAAGGTTAGCCTGGTTGGCTTGGGTATCTGGTGCATAATTTATATAGCAGGTATATTCTTCATATAAAAACTAAGAAAACATATAAGTTCACCTCAAGATAATTCTGTCTCAAAGCCAGACTGATCTGCTGCCCCCGTTGCCCTCCCAATGTCATCAAGATAAGAAAAACGAAATATTTGTGGCAGATATGTTAATGGCATATCTGTCTATTTTAGTACGCCCGGCAAGGGCACAATCTTAAGGATTAAAGTCCCTAGTCTGCCTTAGCTTATGGAAATAGCCTGCATTCTGAGTTGAACGATCAGAAGCAAATCATTCATTTTCTTGCCAAATACTCTTTAAAATCTATCCAATTAAAAAGCACAATCAATTATTGCAAGTAATTCAATATTTTTTTGATATTAAATTCATATCTGGTTTTTAATTTGCGAGATATAATTTCCATAACGATGAGATTGTCGGACTAATTAAAATCTCTATTACCGCCGCGGGGTTATGGGAAAAATAATTGAGGAGTATTGTGTATGAAAATTTGTTATAATGAGACACTGCAACATTCAAATCTTGCAAAGGATATCATGCTGTGTAAGACATATGGATATGACAGTATAGAGATTCGTATTGAATATCTTCAGGAATATCTGGAAACACATACGGTGGAAGAACTGAAGAATTTACTTGCACAAAGCGGGCTGCGTCCGCTGGCCTTAAACTCTGTAGATAATATTAATTTCTGTACTGCGCCACAGTGGAAAGATATTCTGGGACGATTTCTATTTGCCTGCGAAATGTGCAGAGAGCTGGATAATCCATACATTGTTGTGGTACCGACAGAGGATGAAAAATTATCAGAAAAACATCCTGATGAAATTGCTGCTGATTCCATAGAGGTTCTGCGTACCCTCTCGGGTATTGCCACTGAATATGGGGCAAAGCTCGCTTTTGAACCTATCGGAAACCGCAGATGGTGTGTCAGAAGCATCCGGCAGGCATCCAGAATTATAAAGGGGGTCGACCGCGACAATGTGGGGCTGACAATCGATGCAATGAATCTATACTGCTATGACAGATTAAAAGATATGGATGATTTGCGTGAAATTCCAAAGGGGAAAATATATGTTTTCCATATAAATGATTCCATGGATGTTCCGATTGAAAAGTTAGAGCCTGAAAAACACCGTTTGTATCCGGGAGATGGTATCATACCACTGAAAAAAATTTGTCAACTCCTAAAAGAAATAGGATATACAGGACCTGCTTCTCTTGAACTGTTTAATCCTATTTTTGAGAAACTGGATCCGGAAACCTTTTTGCATGAAGGATATCTTAAAACCAGGGCTGTTCTCGATTCATTGAATGCATAAGCAAAATGTCAAATCCAATTCTAAGAAATAAAACAGATAATTACTAAATAATTATTGTAAAAACCAGGAGGTATGAAAATGAAAAAGAAAACTATGGCAATGGTAATGCTGCTGTCAATATCTATGCTTTTTAGCGGCTGTGACAGGAATGTAAAAGAGAAGGAGGATTCCTCAGGAAAAGAAACGGGAAGTAACTACAGCATTATGTTTGTACTGAACAACCGTGATGAATTTACCAACACACTTGCGGAGGGCATGGAAAAACGTGCTGATGAGCTAGGTGTAGACCTTACCATGCAGGATGCCGCGAATGATACTGGAAAGCTAATCCAGTTTGTAGAAACTGCTAAAAATTCAGGAGAGGACGCAGTTATTGTTTTTCCGATAGACAGTGAAACCATTCCAACTATTATAGATTCTGCCGGTGATATGCCGGTCATCTTTGTCAACCGCGCACCCGATGATCTTGGATATCTGACCGGCAATTCTGCGTATGTGGGTTCTAAGGAAGAGGAAGCCGGATATTTTCAGGGAGAATATCTCGCACAATATTTTAAGGAACGTGACATCGAGGTAGCAAAACCTATCATGCTGCTGGGTCCGCTCGGCGCCGAAAATACGACTAAACGGACCGAGTCTGTAAAACAGGGCTTGATTGACAAAGGGCTGACTGTGGAGGTTGTAGCTGAGCTGGCATGTCAGTGGGATCGTGAAACAGCTATTACTAAAATTTCCCCTCTGCTTAATACTTCTGATTACAATTGCATTATCTCTAATGGGGATACTATGGCATGCGGTGCTGTTGAAGCCTGCGTTTCTGCTGGTATCGACCCTGGTACAATACCAATAGTTGGTATCAACGCAGATAATGATGCCCGCGCCTTTGTTAAGGAGGGAAGCATAAAAATGACCGTTTTCCAGGACGCCTCAGGTCAAGGGAGCGGGGCACTGTCCGCAGCTGTAAACATGCTTGAAGGTAAGGAACTCTATGCAGGAACTGATTATCTTGCCGATACCGAATATTCCAAGGTTATGTGGGTTCCATTCGAGCCTGTAACCATTGATAATGTTGCTGATTACGAATAAAACATGTATTTTGGGGCTTCAGCGCTTCTTTATGAGAACTGAAGCCTTTCTGCCGCATTCAATATTCAGAGTCTATATTTTACTGTGAAAAGGTAAGTTCATATAATACCACATTATGAGTTGAAAGCAGCACATCTAAGCAGATACTTTCCTGTAGGTGCAGCTCCTGCACCTCCAAAGCATAAGCGGAAATGGATTTCAGATATTCGATTTCCTCCGGCTCCATGTATTTAGGCTTTCCCATTGCAACCCAAGAGTCAAAGGAAGAGCCATTACTGCGGTTCACTGTATATTTTTTGATCCGGCAAACGGCGTCCTGTTTTCTGTGAATAACAATATGATACTGCCTGTCTGCTCTGCTTAAAAATATATCATAGGTTCTGTCGATATTGATTGGAGCCTGATTGCAGAAACGGTACATATCCCCATAGTGAACATACTGATAAAGTAATATCTGAATGACAGACCCTCTGCGGGTAACGTAGTACCCATCGCCTGAAGCAATGCAGAAATCACCCAGCTTCCGAAGAAGGCACATCGCATTCCATCCAGCCTTTGGGATTCCGTTGTAAGTAATCAGACTGTTTCCTCCAAAGTAAGTCAGACCATCATGCGGCAGCCGCTCTTCGATAAAATCTGTAAGCAGCCAATATCCAAAAGCCTCTGCTTTGTCATAATTTTCACAGATATCTTTTACCAGCCAGGCAGCCTTGTAACAAGTATCATGGGCCATATCTCTTTGCCAGATAGAAGCATTCCACTCCTCGAACCATATTTCCCGTTCCTCCAGATGATGATGATCTAGGATTTTTTGTGCCTTTTTCAGTAAATGTGTACTGTAATGAATGTCAGAACTGATTGTGACAGGAGACAATTTTTGAAGCAGCACCGGGTTTGCTGCGTCTCCTTTTTTGATATAGCTGACAGGGAAATTCTGAATGCAGAAAAAATCCGGCACACAGTTTTCATGTATACAGTACTCTACAAATTCTTTGAATTCTTCTGTCTCTTGTATTAGACTGGAATGACCACCAAACCCGCCGAACTGTAAAGATGGACAAACAGACTTCACCGCACGGAAACTGGAGACATAATGTACCATGTAATCCTCTGTAGTAAGATATCCCTGCAGTTTAAGCTCACTCCCCCCCACCGTAAAACGCCATTTAAGCACTGTTTCCTTTCCATACCGCGCTATCACATGATAAAGGAAAAGGCTGAGCAGCTTACACCATTTATCCTGATCATTTATCTTTGAAAAATAAGTCTCTCGTTCGAGCACCCGAACCGGATGGCTTGTCAGTGATTTCGGAACATAGCCAAACTCAATGAAAGGTTTTAAATCAATAGACAGCAGAAAGTCCAGAAGCAAATCTGTAAAAATGTAATTGGGCTGTAGTTCACCGTTTCCATTTTCAAAAAAAACATGCATGTCATCGTCGAAAATACCATGAAAACGCACATATTCAAATCCTATTTCCCGCTGTGCACGTATTAACTGCTCCTGCACCAGTTCCACCAGCCCTTCTCGGGCATAGCCTATATTGACAAGTTTGCGCCATGTATGTCGAAGCGGAATTCCTGGTGTATCTCCGTCAATGACCAGCTCTCTTTGCTCTACAGTATGTTTCGCGGAATCATCAGGTGCATCTGCATATAATAACAGTGCAGTTAAATCAGGACTGTCACCTTGAAGGGAAAGCGGAATCCTCTCACTGTGAATCTTAAGTCTTTTGCGATATTGTTTAGGAGTGACGCCAAACTGCTGAAAAAATTTTTTGTTCATGGAACCAGTGTTTTGAAAGCCGCAAAAAGATGCAATTTCTGTAATGTTTTTCGTCCCATGAAGCTGTTTTTCAACATAATCCAGACGAACATCATAAATATACTCAAACAGTGTGCAGTCCATATATTTACGCCATAATCGTGATAAATAATTGGGAGAGATGTATATATAACTGGAAATATCCGCTACACATAGGGAATCCTGCCAGTGCCGGTGTATATAGTCTATGGCGCAATTTAAACGATAGTCTATGCTTCCTGCATCAGGCTGAAAGATATTATAGCCTATACTATTGGAAAAATGTTCCCGCAGAAGTGTAAAAAGCTTCAGGACATTCTGCAGCAGAACAGAAGAACCTCTGGAGGAACCATCGAAGCAGTTCTGCCAGAGATTTGCCAAAGCTGTCCGGATTTTCTGGAATTCAGAATTGATACCTGGGAAATCATCCTGTACGCAGCAGGAAATTCTCCCACACTGTTCAATCCCTGCATATCGCAGACAGCTTAAGGGAATTGTTAAAGTAATGAATGTTCCGGTTTGTGCATCACAGAAATACCATTCCAGGGGGTTTATAACCAGCAGTGCACAGGGGGTAAATGACTTGTGTTTTTTGCCATATTTAATCATTACAGTACCTGATAAAACATACAGCAGTTGGACACAGTCCCTGTTACAAAAATGCTCACACTCTTCCCTGAAAATATTAAATGAAACCTCCTGATTTGACATCTGAATGCCAGCCATGAAAAGCCCTCCTTTTGTGATGTCTTTCATATAGTATTCAATGAAAAATGGTTGATAATGCACTGTCTGCCAGTAACGGACGAAGCCAATATAAGCATAGTTGTGAGCAAAGGCCTGGAAAGCCTTGGTAAATGTCCTTTATGGTTTTACCAAGGCTTCTTTATGGTCTTCCAGATAATAAATACTAAGATTATAGAGAGTTATAATCAAACCACTCTTAAGGCCATATTGCCCTTGCCTTCTTGGCTTCCACGACACGTTTCACAGCAATCAAATAAGCACCAGTTCGAAGTGTGGCATGGTTTTGTTGGGAGATGGCCCATACTGCCTCAAATGCTGGATCCATGATGTTTTTCAATTTTTCATTCACGGATTCTTCAGTCCAGCTGACAGACTGAATATTTTGCACCCATTCAAAATAGGACACAACGACACCACCGGCATTTGCCAAAATATCAGGTACAATTACAGTTCCTTTAGCATTTAAAATGTCATCTGCTTCAGAAGCAATTGGCCCGTTCGCAGCCTCTACGATGATGTCGGCTTTAATATTTTTGGCGTTTAAGCTATTGATCTGATTTTCTAAAGCGGCTGGAATGAGAACTTTAACATCTAGTTGTAAAAGTTCAGAGTTAGATATACGCTGAATTCCTTCTTCCTCGTAATTTTTAAGCAGGTTCTTACGGTCTTTGGACAGATATTCTAATATTGCGGGAATATTAAGACCGTCAGGATTATAGATCCCGCCGGAGACATCGCTGACAGCAATGATCTTCATTCCTTCTTTGTGGAGAAGTTTTGCGGTGATACTTCCTACATTTCCCATGCCTTGTACTGCAACGGTGGTTGCAGTTGTATTCAATCCCATTTTCCTCAATATATTCTTAGTTGTCAGCGTGACACCGCGACCCGTTGCTTCGTTGCGGCCAAGAGCCCCACCAAGTTCAATCGGTTTGCCTGTAACAACGCCATGAACACAGTGTCCTTTCATCATGCTGTAAGTATCCATCATCCATCCCATAACTGTTGCGTTTGTTCCAACATCGGGAGCAGGAATGTCTTGTTCCGGACCGATTAGTGGGGCGATTGCTGCAGTGAATCTCCTGGTGATAGCACGGATTTCGGTTTCGGACAGCTGGCTCGGGTCACATATAACGCCGCCTTTGCCGCCGCCGTAGGGAATATTGACAACTGCGCATTTAAAAGTCATCCAGGCTGCCAGCGCTTTTACTTCATCCAGATTCACATCCGGATGGAAACGGATCCCTCCTTTTGCAGGTCCCCGGGAAGTGGAATGCTGGATGCGGTATCCTTCAAAAACATGTGTAGTTCCGTTATCCATACGGACAGGGATTGCCACCTTAAGTTCTCGCTCTGGGTGTTTAATTGCCTCAATGTCACTTTCTGAGTATCCTAAAATATCTGCTGCTTCTTTTACAACCTTTAATACATTGTCATAAGGGTTATAGTGCTGTTCCATGATTCTCCTCCTTTTTATTTTTCTTGCTTTAATTATAAAAATATCATACAATAAATCAAATATTAATTTATGTATGTCTAATATAACCAAATGATTATAGGAGGGGGATATTATGTTTATTGGGATGAATTACGTATATGAAGTACATAAAGCAAGAAGTTTTTCAAGAGCGGCAGAAAACCTTTACATTTCGCAGCCTGCCTTGAGCGCGATGATAAAAAAGATAGAGAGCAAAGTGGGAATGCCATTGTTTGATCGGAGCACAACACCGATTCAACTTACAGAATGCGGAAAGCAATATATCAAGACAGCGGAAAAAATTATGGATCTGGAGAATGAATTTGCTTACTATGTTGGAAATCTTCATGAGCTGAACAGCGGTCATCTTTCTTTGGGCGGAACTTATCTTTTTTCTTCATTTATCTTTCCGCCGCTCATTTCCAGATTTCGGAAGGCGTTTCCGCATGTTAAAGTGAGTTTGTTTGAGGGGCATACGTCACTTTTGGAGCAGAAGCTATTTGCAGGAGAACTCGATATGATCATAGACAATTATTCATTGAGTGAGTCGATTTATGATAAAAAAATTTTTATGGAAGAGCATTTGCTGCTGGCTGTGCCATCTTCTTTTGCTAGTAATGGCGAAGCTGAAGAATATCAATTAAGTGTGGAAGATGTCAGGAACAATGTACATCTGAAAAAGGATTTTTTGGGAGTGCCTTTGCGGAAGTTCCAGGAGGATCCTTTTGTTGTCCTTCGGGCGCATAACGATACTAGAGAGCGGGTTGAGGCTATTTGCAGGAGGGCAGGAGTGAAACTAAATTACTCTTTGAGACTGAATCAACTGTTGACCACATATCATTTGACGGAGCACGGTATGGGAGCCTCTTTTGTAAGTGACACCGTAGTGAAAAATCTTCCGCCAGATCCAAATATTATTTATTATAAAATTGATGATCCGGAAGCTATTAGGGAAGTCTATCTGTTTTACCGAAAGAATAAATACTTGACGAGAAGTATGGTAGAGTTTATGAAAATGGCATTGGCTGAAATAGGGACTATGTGAAAGCTGTATGTGGGAGCCTCCCACATACAGCTTTTTTACTGTAAAGTGAAAATATGCAAAAATATATTTTTGAGCGAAATATAAAAAATGAAAATAAGATATAATTATTTTGAAATATGATAAAAATATAATCAAAAATATAAATATATGCATATTATTTCATAATTAACACTTTACAAATTAATGAAAATATGATTATATAAAATAAAAAGGATTAGAGAGACTAAAGTAGTCTAATCCAGGATAAGCGAAAGTCTGAAATGGGTTTCATGGCCGCATTGAAGCCTTTCGCAGAAAGGCGGATTATAATTATGGCAAAGTGGAGTTTAATGTCACCCATGTTGGGGACGATTTTAGAGGTATTGGTAAGTGCTGGAGAAACGGTAAAGAAAGGTGATTTACTTGTTATTATGGAGGATATAAAAATCGAGACTGGACTCGCAGCGGAATGTGGGGGTGTTGTGCATGAAGTTAGGGTAAAAGAGGGTGAACCTGTAGATATGGGAGAAGAACTGGTAACAATTGTTTGAGATTTTAAACCTATAGGAGAAATTTATGAAGAATTTACTAGTAGCACAGTCAGGCGGCCCTACAGCGGCGATAAACGCAACTGTTGCAGGAATCGTAGAGGCCGCATATACAAGTAATAAAGTGGATTGCGTGTTAGGAGCTGTCAATGGGATACAGGGTGTTTTGGAAGAACATTTTGTTGATTTGCGGGAAAAAATAAAAGGGAGCAGGGAGATTGAACTGCTTTGCCAAACACCAGCAGCAGCGTTGGGTTCATGCCGTTTGAAATTAAAAAATCTGGATAAAGACAGAGCGCAATTTAAGAAAATTATAGAGGTGTTCCGCAAGCATGAAATTGCTTATTTCATCTATATTGGCGGTAATGATTCTATGGATACGGTTGATAAACTGTCTCAGTATTGTTTGGAAAAGGACATACAGGATATAGCGATAGTTGGAGCACCAAAGACTGTTGATAACGATCTGGTGGGAACGGATCACTGTCCGGGATTTGGTTCTGCGGCAAAATATATTGGTGTGACATTTGCAGAATTGGAGAGAGACTGCAATGTGTATGTTACAAAAGCAGTTACTCTTGTTGAAGTTATGGGAAGAAACGCGGGATGGCTGACAGCAGCATCTGCACTTGCTAGGGTTAACGGTGCAAAGGGACCTGACTTTATATATTTGTGCGAATCCGCATTTGACTGCGAAAAGTTTGTTAAGGATGTAGAGAATCGTCTTAAGACACAAAATTCAGTCTTAGTAGCAATTAGTGAAGGCATCAAGGATGGTGAAGGACATTACATATCGGAACAGGTACAGAGTGATAAAGTGGACGCGTTTGGACATAGGTATATTGCTGGTGCGGCAAAAGTGCTGGAAGAAATGGTGAGGGAAAAAATCGGTTGTAAGGTACGTTCCATTGAGCTAAATCTGATGCAGAGATGTTCAGGACATGTGTCAAGCGCAACAGATATTGCGGAATCTAGAATGCTTGGTATAAAAGCATGCCAATGTGTGGTTGACAGAGAAATTGGTATGATGGCAGCTATCGTCCGTACGAATAATGCGCCGTATGAAATAGAATATGTTGCCGTGCCTGTATCTAAAGTTTCTAATGAGGAAAAAAAGGTTCCATCCTCCTATATTGATGAAGAAAAAAATGATGTAACACAAAAGATGATGGATTATCTGATTCCTCTTGTACAGGGGGAGATGAAACAGACATACGTAAATGGAATTGTTCAGCATTTGAGATTGTATTAGGAGATAGAACGGCTTTTTAAGAAGATTGTATTATTCAGAAGATTTGGAAAAGCAATAGAACGAATAAAAGAAGGAGAGGAAAAGTATGGCATTAGTAACAACGACAGAAATGTTTCAGAAAGCATACAATGGAGGTTATGCAATTGGGGCATTCAATGTGAACAATATGGAGATTATTCAGGGGATTACGGAGGCGGCAGGGAAACTACGGTCCCCATTGATTCTACAGGTATCGGCAGGTGCAAGAAAGTATGCAAACCATAAATATCTGGTAAAACTTGTAGAAGCAGCATTGGAAATAAATGATATTCCGATTTCCCTTCATTTGGATCATGGAGCGGACTTTGAAATCTGCAAATCCTGTATCGATGGTGGATTTACATCCGTTATGATTGATGGTTCCCATTATGATTTTGAAAAAAATATTGAGGTGACAAAGGGGGTAGTAGAGTATGCCCATGAACATGGCGTCGTAGTAGAAGGTGAGCTTGGGCAGCTTTCAGGCATTGAGGATGATGTGAAGGTATCCTTTGAAGATGCGGCATATACTAACCCGGATCAGGTAGAAGAATTTGTAAAACGTACAGGTGTAGATTCATTGGCTATAGCTATAGGAACAAGCCATGGCGCATTTAAATTCAAACCAGGACAGAAGCCTCAGCTTCGTTTTGATATTTTAAAGGAAATTGAAGCAAGAATACCGGGCTTTCCAATTGTGCTTCATGGTGCATCTTCTGTTCCTCAAAAGTATGTTTGTGAGATTGAACAGTTCGGTGGTAATTTGGCTGATGCCATCGGTATACCGGAAGTGATGTTAAGAGAAGCCGCAAAATCGGCGGTTTGTAAGATTAATATTGATTCGGATTTGCGGCTTGCGTTTACAGCAGGAGTCCGTAAGGTGCTTTATAATGAGCCGGATGCATTCGATCCAAGAGCGTATCTGCAGGAGGGCAGAGCAAATATCAAGACATTGGTAAGCCACAAAATTCTTGATGTGCTCGGAAGTGATAACAAAGCTTAAGGGGAGACTGTACGAAATCTACTTTGTCAAATTTGAAAGTGGAGATAAATACACAATTGGAATCTATAATTTGCTTATAAGTGGAGAGCGGCAACACAATTTGTCGGAAAAATAAGAGCTATATGGAGAAGGCAGACCTTGTGAAATTAGTTTTCGGACAGTCTGAGGGGGGGAGCTGGTTACCACCTGTTTTATATTCAGTAAGTATCTCGCATATAGGAAATACTTACTGAATATAAAAGGGTATTTCTGTTGACTCAATAAATAAAATCTACTAAAATAAAGTGAAATAATAGTTTTTAATTACTAAATGAAAGCGCAATAAAGGGTACAGTATTAAACAACATAGGAATACTTTACTATTTATGTGATGCCAAAATAGTGCCTATCCATACCATGCTAAAGTAACTTGCATTAAGTTACTTTGAAGAAGGCCCATATAACTTTCGCGCTTAGAGCAAAGCGAAAGGAGTGGATCAAAAAAATGAACAATAAAATAGATGCATTTGATGTACTTCAGGAACAGGTAAATTATAAATTTAAAGACTTTCCCATTGCTATTTTTTGTGATGTGTTTGATGCTTTTGTTGACAATTCCTTCTTTTGTCATTGGCATGAAGAAGTCGAACTGGCAGTAGTGCTGCATGGAACTGTAGAATATTTATTGAATCAAGTCCCTTATATCGTGAAAGAAGGAAATGGAATTTTTATTGGACCAAGGGTACTTCATTCTGCGAAACAGATCGTTAAAGGTTCTGTTGTTTTTAATATTTTGTTTCCGAACAGAATTCTGAGCCAGATGTTTTATAATTTTGCCCTTCATAAATATACATCACAGACATCGGATTGGTTTAATAGGGGATGTCTTTTAAACAAAAGCGTACCCGAAAAAAATGAAATTCTAAATAGTTTAAAAAAGATTAAGGAATCTACTCTGAGCAATACCTGTGAGCTGATCCAGGCGGAGGCTATTCTTCATATCTGGCAGTATCTCCCGAATCTTTTCACGAGTTTTCCGGTTATCTCGCCGGTTTCTCTATCAATTCGTGAAGAAAGAATGCGTAATATGATTTTGTATATCCACGATAATTACATGTACCCTATTACAGCAACTTCCATTGCGGCCTCAGCAAACATCAGCCGCAGTGAGTGTTTCCGCTGTTTTTCTATTTTTGGAAAAACTTCTCCTATTGATTATTTAAATACATACCGTCTGCATATTGCAGCAAGAAAATTATTAGAGTCAAGTGAATCTGTTTCAAATATCAGCAACTCTTGTGGGTTCAGCAGTACTAGTTACTTCAGTAAATTTTTTAAAAATAATTATGGGGTTTCTCCATTAGCTTTTAGAAAACAAAGCGGAAATATTGTCCATCTGAACATGAACGAAGGCTGACAAATTCTATAAGTGGATGTAATAGAATTTGTTTTGGAGGACAGATTCTTTTCGCGGCATATTGGGACATACATAAACGATACGGTTGCAAAGAGGTACATAAGATGTTTAAGGTAATGATAGTGGATGACGAGCTTTATATTTGTGAAATGATCAAAAGGCTTATAGATTGGGAAAACCTTGCCCTCTCTTGTGTAGGTGAGGCGGATAACGGAAGGCAGGCCATTGAGAAGATTAGGAAACTTAAGCCGGATATTGTGTTAACAGATATCCGTATGCCCAGTGTTGATGGTTTGGAAATGGTACGCCAGATGAGAGAAGAATTTCCTGCTTGTTTTTTTGTTCTTTTTAGTGGGCACAAAGATTTTGATTATGCCTACAGCGCTATTAAATATGGAGTAGAGGATTATCTCTTAAAGCCGATTAACCGGGGAAAATTGAACAGGGTCCTTGCCAGAATTACAGCAAAGCTGACACAGAGGTCAGAGGATAAACAGGAAAAGCTGAAAAGAACGGAACAACTGGAATATACTTTGGAACGCCTGAAATCTATGTTCGTGGATCAGATTCTGGAAGGAAAACTGAAAATAAATACGATTGACGAATTTAACAGAGAGTGTCGGTGTCATTATTGTGGAGATTATATTCAGGTATTAGCGGTAAAGCTGGATGTGGTAAACTGGCGGTATCCACAGGAAAATCCGGTTCGGGAAAAATGTTTTGTCAATGAAAAGATTGGTGATGAGGCGTTGGATTTTCTGGAAAAGAAGGGGATATATGCGGAAAAGTTTACATGCGGGGAACTACTATATTTAGTTATCGAAATAAAAGAGGGGCAGAGCCCAGAGATATATAAGATGATGTTTAGAGAAATTGACATATCTATGGAGAGATATCCTACGTATTCTGTGTCAGTTGGGATAGGGGTCAAGGCAAGAGTCCCAGATGCCTTTATGTATGCATTTGATACGGCAAGAGCGACGGTTTATAAAAGATTAAGAGATGGGACGGACAAATTATTGTCATTGGATAGCGGATGGGATCAGGGGAGATATGTGTATCCCGCAGATAAATATATAGACGAATTTAAGTCTATTGTGGAAATCTGCAGCGAGATAGAGATGGAGGCCTGGATAGAAAAACAAATGGAAGAGATGCTGAGTGAAGAAAACAGCAGCTATGGTTTACTCGTAACACTGAGGACTTGCCTGGAACAGATGTTGTATTGCTTCTATGAGAAATCTGGAGGAGAACTGCAGATTTCCGCAGATCAAATTAAAAAATTAGGAGATGCAGTATTTGAATATACGAATGAAGCATGGTTGCTTAGATTTGCCAAAAATACAATTCTGGAATATTTTGAAAAGTATCTGGAGTTTAAAAGAATGAGGGCAGTGCGTCCGATCCGGGAAGCGAAAAAGTATATAAACATACATTATCAGGAAAATATCACTTTGGAACTTTTAGCGGAAAAGATTTATTTAAATCCAATTTATTTTAGTACGATGTTTAAAAAGGAGGAAGGGATAAATTTCAGCAATTATCTACTGATGGTGAGGATAGAAAATGCAAAGAGGTTGCTTGGAAATCAGGTATATACGATTGCCCAGGTAGCCGAACTTGTTGGATATAAGGATTATAAGCATTTTAGCAAAGTCTTTAAGAAAAACGTAGGTATCACACCTAATGAATTCAGGAAGTTAAACTATTAATATGGGAAAAATGAAAGAGTTTCTGAAAAATACTTTGTCAAATGAAAAGAGAAACTGGAGATTGTACCGGATTGGCATATTGTTTACAGCGGGTGTGGGAACATGTTTTGCTGTAGCAGAGCCTTTTTTTTTATTGGATATAGACGGGAATAAACGATATGTAGCACAAGCGGTGAGTTTGATATGCCTTTTTATTTTGTCTGGGATTGCTTTGATATTCTTGAATGTTTTAAAAGAGATAAACTGTGTTCTGAGACAGATGCAAAGACCGATGCAGATACGGCTGTGGACAGAAATAAAACCGGGGGGAAGCCGGTTGGGAAATGAACTTTATGAAATGCTGGACGGATACAGGGAGGCAAGCGATAAAAATCATGCAGTGGAACTTTTGGCAAAGCAGGCGGAACTGGATGCTTTACAAAGCCAGATCAATCCACATTTTCTATATAATACACTTGAATCTATCCGGGGACGCGCTCTAGTGGAGAATTGTGAGGTTGTGGCAGAAATGGCAGAAGCACTGTCGGCGCTGTTCCGTTACAGCATCAGCCGGAAAGGGGATCTTGTAACGCTGGAGGAAGAACTGTGCAATTTGGACAATTATTTTCTGATTCAGCGGCACCGGTTCCATAATAAATTTGAGGTGCATTATATTATAGAAGATTCAGTGCTGCTTTCAGCTCTTCTGCCCAGAATGTCTATCCAGCCGTTGGTAGAAAATGCTATTTACCATGGATTAGAAACAAAAGTAGGGGGAGGGCTTGTGTTTGTTGAAATAACTGAATACCAAAGGCGGATAGAAATCGCTATAAAGGACAACGGGTCTGGAATTACGGATGAAAGATTGAGACAATTGAATCTTTGGCTTGCTCAGGGCAGAATGCCCAAAGAGATGGGTGAGGAACAGATTGGGATTGCCCTGCTGAATGTGAATAAACGGATTGCTCTTTATTTTGGCGAAATGTATGGATTGAGGGTTTATAGCACTTTGGGGTATGGGACTGATGTAAGGCTTGCAATACCAAAGGGAGTGAAGGAAACGGGTGAAGCATGAAAAAAGAAGCTTTGCGTATGGAGCATGTGTCGTGCAGAGGCGGTGTGTATGAGTTATATTCTTGCAGCTTGTCTGTGCTGCAGGGAGAAATTGTGGGAGTAATCGGACTGCGCAATTCTGGGATTTCGGAAATGTTCAAAATTTTGTCCGGGAAAGATGTGTATCAAGGTGGAAGTATATATCTGGAGGAAAGGTTGATGCGCCCTTATGCGTTTACACATCCGGAATTGTTAGGGGTTGCAGTCATTCATTGCAGTTCTGCTTTGAATCAGGAACTCACAGTTGCAGAGAATATCATATTAATAAACCATTTGAAGAAAAAAGTTGGATTACTGAGGGAGCGCGTCATGAATGAGCAGGTAAGCCACCTGCTGCATTCTCTTGGCATTGAAATACCCGTGCATATAAAGGCGAGAGGGCTGACATTGGCTCAACAGCATATGATCCTGATTGCACGGGCTGTTTACGAAGGGGATAGAATTATTTTGCTGGAGAACATCCAACGGCAGTATTCGCGGTGCGAAATAGACATGCTTGGATGGTTGATACGCAGGACAGCGAGACGGGGAATATCTTATGTCTGTAAATACTATCATGACAGCTATATGTTGAAATATATGGATAAGTTGACATTTCTTCGGGGAGGAGTAACGGCAGGAGAGTATGAACAGAAATATTTTACCGATATGGGATCTGTCCGAGATATGTTGGGACAGCCGAAGAATATTGTTCCGGAAAATGCTAATTGGGTTTCAGGAAAAGAAATTCTCCGTGTGAAGAATCTTTGTACGGTTAGTAATAATGTTCCAGTTGATTTCTCTATTTGTGAAGGGGAAACAGTGGTTCTTCTGGACGAAAAGGGTAAACGGGGGAATGAGATTACCAGTATATTGTCTGGGAAAGACGCCAGTTTCTATCTTTCTGGAAAGATTTACGTAGATCAGCAAGCGGTTCCCATTACTTTCAAAAAATATTTTATGAAAAAATGGACTGCTTTTATGCCGGAAAATGCGGCTAAAATAGGGCTGCTTGAAAACATGACAATTTTAGATAACGTGTTGCTGATGAAATTGGCAGCAGGACAGTGGGGATTCCGATATATAAGGAAGCGCATCTCTATGTTTACAGCAAAGGAATTTCTTGCGACTCTGCCGGAAAAATCCAGAATAAAATATGATGTTGATATAAAGGTAAGAGAGCTGGATGAAAAAGAGCGATATGAGTTGCTGTTTTATATAAATCTGAAGAACCATCCCCGGCTATTTATTATGGAAAATCCACTTGCTTACAGTGATGAAGCGACAAGGGCTCTGCTTAGTTGTAAAATTCTGGAGCTAAATAAAATAGGGATTGGAGTGTTGTTGGAGACAAATGATATGTCCAGCATTCCTGAGATAAAGTGTAAAATCTTAAAATTACATCCTTCCTTCTAAAAACCAGGGATAACGGACATAAAGTTAAAGTTATAAGCTTGGTTTTTAAGAGGGATAGGAATAAAGGTTGGAATCCTTGGTGTGGGAAGGATTCCAACCTTTTATAGTGTTCTGGAGAGCGTACGGCAATAAGAATATGCGCCATTTTGGCAATCTTGGTAAGGACAGTTCTGGAATGTCAGAAAAGAAATATATGGTTATTTGAAAATATGAAAATAAGATGTAAAAATCTTCACCCTAATTCTAAATATGGAGGGATTGCGACATATAGATGTAAAATATATAATATTAAAATAATCATACTAAAAATAAAAAAAAGAGGAAAATGAGGAGTAAAAAATGAAAAAAAGCAAAAAAATCATTTCTTTGTTGGTGGCTGTGTCACTTCTTACAACGATGGTGCCAGGCTGTGGCTGTGGTTCGGCAGAAAAATCAGCTAAGGTCGCTGCGGATACGGAAGTGGGAGGTGACGGTGTAGTGGGAGTGGATGATACCGCGCTTGCAGAGCAATTAATTGAAGCGGCGAAGAATCCATTGTATGCTGATTTTTGTATAAACGATCCAACTTGTACAAATGGTATTCTTCCTCCTGTGTACGATTCCAGAGCAGGTATCGACAAGGCGGTTCCGGAGGATGCAGGTTCTTATACACCGGATAAAGTTAAAATAGGATATCAGATTTATATGTATGACAATGACTGGTTTACGGAAATAGCTGAGGGAGCCAAGGCAGCCGCGGAGGACTACGGTGTAGAACTGGTTATCGTCAGTGCGGAAGGTACAGACGAGGGATGCCTGCGTGCAGTGGAAAACCTGGTTACTCAAGGGTGTCAGGGAATTCTTCTCAATGCGGTATCCTTGGATGTAAATAATAAGTTGGCTAATATGTGTACAGAGGCAGGAGTTATGAGCGTAGGGGCGGGAATCATGGTAGGAGCTGAAACGGGCGTACTGACTTCTTGTACCACCAACAATTTCGGGTCTGCAATGTCCTGTGGAGATCTTCTTGCACAAAAGCTGTCCGGAGAGCATATAAAAGCGGCTTGTTCCCTGTCTTACTGGGGCGAGACAAACGCAGAAAGCCGCATGGCTGGATTTGTTGCGGGAGTATTTACCTATCGGAATGAGGAAATGAATCTAGGTTACACCGAGACAGAGTGCAAAGTAAAGGCAGTGGAGTTTTGGGAGGAGGTCCGTAAAAACGGAAGTGCATCCTCGGAAGAATTTGATTTTGAAATTTGCTCTGTGGGGGAATCTAACAATACAGAGGAGGGGGGACAAAAAACAGCAGAAAACGCGTTTACGGCTCACCATGATATTAATGCGTTCTTCGCAAACAATGATTTTGAAGGTGTAGGTGTCACAAATGGCGCAAGAAACATGAACATTACTCTGGGCGAGGGTGGATGCTGGGTTGTATCAGCTAACGATGGATATATTAAAGCACTTGACATGATCAAGGACGGAGAATATCTAACTACCTGCGATGGGGGGTCCTATGCAAATGGCTATACAGCAGTGGCGCTCTTATGCGATGTTCTGCTGAATGGGTATGACGCAAATGACTTGACTCCTTTGACCTGTTCCGCTTATGAACCGATTACGAATGAGAACATGGATAAATATTACATTGCGGGTGCAGTTCTTTCGAGAGGAATGCCAAGCGAGACACAAAGTATTTCCAAGTATAACAAGGAGCAGGCAGAAGCAATTTCCAATTAGCGGAAATTCTTTTGCAAGGTATATGTTATGGAAAGAAGAAAAAAGAACAATGAAATCAAAGTGAAAATGACAGGAATTAAAAAGGTTTTTGCCGGCATAAGTGTATTGGATAACGTGGATTTTGAGCTGCGTAAAGGTGAAATTCATGCGCTGATGGGAGAAAATGGAGCGGGAAAATCCACTCTTATGAGAGTCCTCTCAGGGGTTTATCAGGCTGAAGAAGGAGAAATCTTCATCAATGGAGAGAAAAAGAATATGCGTTCGCCGAAGGATGGCATCGATAATGGTGTATCGGTTATCTGGCAGGAATTCTCACTCATGCCGGATCTTAGTGTTGCGGAAAATATTTTGCTTGATGACCTGAATTCAGGGAAGAAAATTATCAACTGGCAAAAGTTTTATAAAAGGGCGAGAGCCATATTGGATGATTTGGGTTACCAGAATATTAATGAAAGAGCAAGAATAGGAGAATTAAGTACATCGCAGCAGCAGGTGGTGGAAATCTGTAAAGCTCTGAGCAGAAAAGCAAACGTGCTCGTTCTGGACGAGCCAACTGCCCTTTTGGCTACGCAAGAGGTGAAGAAGTTGTTTGAAATTTTAAAGCAGTTAAAGGAACAAGGAAGTAGTATTGTTTATATTTCACATCGTTTGGATGAGATTTTTGAACTGTCGGACCGTATTACGGTCTTGAAGGACGGAATGTTGGCGGGCACAGTAAGCACAAAGGAAGTCGACGAGGAAAGCCTGATGCTCATGATGGTAGGCAGGAAACCCTCAGAGCTCTTTTCTGAAAGAGTTGCCAGGATTGGTGATGTGACCGTGAAAGCAGAAAAACTTTGCAGAGGGAAAAAGGTTAGAAATATCTCCTTTGAGGCTCGCAGCGGTGAAGTGCTGGGGATGTATGGGCTAGTTGGTGCGGGAAGGACAGAGACAGTCCGCCTTTTGTTTGGTGCGGATAAGAAAGACGCTGGAGAAATCTACATAAATGGGGAAAAGGCGAAAATTGATTCACCCAAGGACGCTTTGCGCTATAAACTTGGTCTTCTGGCAGAAGACAGGAAGCATCAGGGAGTTCTTCTTGATATGGCAATCAGAATTACGTCAACGTTGAGCAGTCTGAAGGGTTATACGAGCCGGTTCGGGAAAATTCTATTTGTAAAAGAGGCGGAAGCGGTGAAAAAAATATGCACCTCTTTGAACCTAAAATATAATAACATTAATCAACATGTCTCAGAATTATCTGGGGGCAATCAGCAGAAGGTAGCCTTGTCCAAACTTCTACTTTCTGATTGTGAAATTCTTCTGTTAGATGAACCGACAAGAGGAGTTGATGTAGGGGCGAAGATTGAAATTTTTGGGCTCATTAATCAATTAGCTGAATCGGGAAAAACGCTGATTGTTATCTCGTCCGAAATGATGGAATTGATTGGACTCTGTGACAGAGTAATCGTGATACATGAAGGCAAAGTTATGGCATCACTAGATAAAAAAGATATTACGGAAGAAAACTTGATTAAATATTCGATGGGGGTAACAGTGTGATGGAAAACAGTAAAATAAATGGAAAATCCATAAAAAGGTTTGTTATTAACAACAATTTTGTAGTGGCATTTATTATATTGCTTGTGGTTTCGGCGTTGTTGTCTCCCAACTTTTTATCAGTGTCAAATTTTAATAATCTGGCGAAGCAGCAGGCAGCAGCTTTGTTGGTAGCTTTTGGCATGCTTTTTACACTGACAACCGGTGGTATTGATTTAGCAGTTGGCGCAAATGCATGTCTTTCCGGTATTGTCCTCGGTATGGCTATAGTGAAATGGGGATGGGATGGCTTTGGCGGACTGATTGGCGCGATGGTTCTTGCGGTATTTGTGTCCTGTCTGGTAGGAAGTGTTAGTGGTGTGGTTATTTACTGTATGCATTTGCCGCCCTTTATTGTTACGCTGGCAATGCAGTTTTCTTTACGAGGCCTTTCCAATATGATTTCTAATGGCCAGCCGATAAGGGCTCTTACCGAGACGGAGGCTTACAAAATGTTGGTTTCTTTTTCTAATCCCAATGCAAAATTTTTAGGGATTCCCATTCCTTTTGTTTTTGTGTTGATTGTGGCAATATTGCTAGGATTTGTCTTGAGGAAAACCAGCTATGGCCGGATGATTCTGGCAACCGGCAGCAATGAAGAAACAGTTCGCTTAGCCGGGGTCAATGTGTTGAAGTATCAGATTTCTGTGTATGTGATCAGTGGCTTTATGTGCGGCATTGCGGGGATTATGCTCTCTTCCAGGTCAAATGTATTCTCCCCGACAGCGGGGACAGATTATGAGATGAACGCCCTGGCGGGAGCTGTAATTGGTGGAGCTAGTATGACCGGTGGTTCGGGAAGTGTTTTGGGTAC
Organism: Faecalicatena fissicatena; assembly: GCA_001028025.1. Taxonomy (GTDB): domain Bacteria; phylum Bacillota; class Clostridia; order Lachnospirales; family Lachnospiraceae; genus Faecalicatena; species Faecalicatena fissicatena_A. The sequence continues at coordinate 45,067 of LDAQ01000007.1, forward strand.
CATCTTTGGCGTATTTATTTTAGCAATGCTGGAGAATGTCATGAATCTGATGGCGCTGCCTCCTTACCCACAGCAGGTAATCAAAGGAATCATCATCATACTCGCTGTATTCATGCAGGTGATTACTTCAAGGACGAAAAAAGAATAATAGCACAATGTGGAAGAAAAGGGGTAGTTCAATTTATAGAGTTGCTCCTTTTTGTTTTTTGAATAAGCTGAAAATTGTATTAGAAAGGAGGGTGATTGAAGTAAAAGATGTAACATATAATCACATTTTTTACAATGAAAAATAGCATTATTTTTACGTTAGATTTATAAAATTTAAATGATTGATAAAAAATATACAATGAAGTAAGGATAAATATAAAAAAATCGGCATAAATCCTTTTGGGGATGATTTTACAAAAAAGTGAGAGCATTTATGTTGAATGATGTTTACTTAAAATATTAAAATAATATCAGATGAAAAGCATGGCAGCTGTCAAAAAACATCTTTAAAGTAATAGAAAAATTTAATAGTGTCGTATTAAAAAATAAGTTTAAATGGAGGAATATTATGAGGAAAAATGGCAGGAAACTAATTGCAGTATTTCTTGCAAGTGCTATGACATTATCCATGGCTGGATGTGGGAAATCTGGAGATGCTGGAGAACAAGGAACCACAAAGGAGACAAATGGAACTTATAATATGACATTCATCATGCCAACGAGAAATGAATTTAATACTGCTATGGAAGATGGGATGATGAAGTACTGTAAAGCAAATGGAATTTCCTTGGTAAGCCAGGATGCAAACCAGGACAGCAGCAAGTTAATTCAGTATGTAGAGACGTCTAAAAATCAAGGAGATGATGCGGTGGTAGTTCTTCCTATTGACAGTGAAACAATCCCCCAGATTGTTGAATCAGCAGGTGACATGAAAGTAGTTATTGTGAATCGCGCACCAGCAGATATGTCCGTTTTCTCTGGCAATCTTACATACGTTGGATCAAATGAACGTGAGGCTGGTACCTTTCAAGGTGAATTTGTTGCCAAAGCATTAAAAGAAAAAGGAGAGACTGTTGCAAAACCTATCATCCTTTTGGGCACAGTGGGGGCTGAAAACACGACAGCACGTACAGAATCCGCCAAACAGGCTCTTGAGGATGCAGGACTTAGCGTGGAGGTTGTCAATGAATTAGGGGCAAAATGGGAACGTTCAGAAGCGCTGACTATGATTCAGCCGCTGATTACAACTGCTGATTACAACTGTATAATTGCAAATAATGATGCTATGGCTCTTGGTGCGGCGGAGGCGATTATTGCCGCAGGTATCGATCCGAAGTCCATTCCTATAGTAGGGATTGATGCAACCGTTGATGGCCTTCAGGCGGTAGCGGACGGCACTCTTGCAATGACTGTATATCAGGATGCTATTGGGCAGGGGGCAGGTTCTATTGCTGCGGCAGTCAATATGCTAAAAGGTAATTCCAATATTGCAGAGGGTACTGATTATAGAGTGGATGAAGAAAACCCTAATATCGTATGGATTCCTTTCCAGCCAGTATATCCTGATAATGTAGAGGATTATCAATAATAAAACCTTATTTATGTGATGTCTCCGACTGGAATCCTATTGGTCGGAGACATACGTTTCACGAATATGAAAGGAGGAATGAATTTGAGTGAATATATTCTTGAGATGAGAGATATCGTCAAGAGTTTTCCAGGTGTGAAAGCATTGGATGGAGTACAGCTGATGGTTAAACCAGGAACTGTGCATACACTTATGGGAGAGAATGGAGCCGGCAAGTCTACGCTGATGAAGTGTCTGACTGGATTATATCATGCGGATTCTGGAACAATCATCTACAATGGCAAAAAGGCAAACTACAAAAATGCACTGCAGTCTCTGGAAGATGGAATATCTATGGTACCACAAGAAATGTCACCAGTATTGGAACGCTCTGTTATTGAAAATCTTTGGTTGGGAAGGGAACCGAGGAAAATGGGTCTTGTAGATCACCAAAAGATGTTGAAAGATTCTGAAAAGATTTTTGAAGAACTGGGCATGGATATTAATCCAAGAATCAAGATGAAGGAGATTTCCGTGGCAAAAATGCAGATGGTTGAGATTGCAAAAGCGGTTTCCAGAAATGCAAAAATTGTTATTATGGATGAGCCTACTTCTGCATTGACGGTTGCAGAGACAGAAGATCTTTTCCGGATTATAGAACAATTAAAAGAAGAGAATGTTGCTGTAATTTATATTTCACATAAAATGGAAGAAATTTTCCGGATTAGTGATGAAATATCAATCTACCGTGATGGACATTTTGTACACAGTGATCTTGCTAAGAATCTTGATACACAAAGCGTAATCGGCTATATGGTTGGACGTACAGTAAGTAATATGTTCCCGAAGACAGAGTGTGAAATTGGTGAAACGGTACTGGAGATAAAGAATCTTAATTCAGGAAGGGCGGTACAGAATGTATCTTTTGATTTGCATAAAGGAGAGATTCTGGGATTTGCAGGACTGGTAGGTGCTGGACGCACAGAAGCTATGGAGGCAATCTTTGGTTTACGGGAAAAAACCGGTGGGATGATTATTAAAGAAGGCAAGGAAATTGTTATTAAATCTACACAAGACGCTATAAAAAATGGGATAGGGATGTTGACAGAAGATCGCAGAGGCAATGGGATTTTTGGTCTTCTGAATCTTATAGATAATAGTACAGTGGTCAACTGGAAGGCTTATGGCTTTCCAATGAAACATAAACAGATGATTGCAGATACAAAGGAATACATAAAAAAACTTAACATAAAGACGCCTTCTGAAAAAACAAAAATTCAGGATTTATCGGGAGGGAATCAGCAGAAAGTCTTGTTGGCAAGATGGATGCTCGTAAATCCAGAGATATTGATTATTGACGAACCAACAAAAGGGATTGATGTCGGTGCCAAGGCAGAAATTCATGGATTAATTTCAGAGGTCGTGCAAAAGGGAAAGTCTGTGATTCTAGTTTCCTCAGAAATGCAGGAGGTCATGAGTGTAGCTGATCGAATCGTTGTCATGCATGAAGGGAAAGTAACCGGTATTTTGAGGCGTGATGAGTTCTCTCAGGAAGCGATTATGGGGCTGTCAATCAAGGAAGGCACGATGAAGGAGGAAGGCAATGAACAATAGGAAAACAGCAGTAACAAATAAAGAATTTATTTCTCAAAATGCAATTTGGCTGATTCTGGTAGTGCTTATCATTGTGATGAGTATTGCAAATCCTAAATTTTTGACGGCAAATAATCTGGTTACGCTTCTTACGGGGGAAGCATGTAAGGGAATTATTGCATTTGGTATTATGTTTTGTATTTTGTCAAAAGGAATAGATATATCGACAGGTTCGGCTGCGGCGTTTGTCGGTGTAGTTGCAGGCGCTCTTGTGCAGCGTTCAGATTATGCACAACGTATTTTTGGGAACTTTGGTGCGACTAGTATTTGGATAGGTATTTTGGCCGGTATTTTAATTGGAATTATCATTGGCGTGATTAATGGTGCGTTGATTGCCTATACCCATATTCCTCCTTTTATTGCTACGATGGGCATGCAGCTGATTTTAAGAGCGCTAGCCAAGGTGGTTGCAGACCGCCCAGTATCCAATCTGCCGGAAAGTTTCCGATACTTTGGTTCTGGATATGCTGGACCGATTCCTGTTATTGTCATTGTATTCTTTGTTTTCTTTGTTATCTCGGCAATTCTTTTGACGCAGACCAGATTTGGCAAAGGAGTATATGCTGTTGGTGGGAACGATAATGCTGCCAGAGCAGCTGGCATTAATGTTGAAAAAACGCTTGTTCTTACTTATGCGTGGTGTGGTATTTGTGCGGCAGTTGCGGGAATATGCCTTGCAGGAAGAGCGGGCTCTATAGACCCTTCTAGTACAGGCCTTAATTATGAATTCGATGCCATTGCGGCGGCGACTGTTGGAGGTACGTCCCATACAGGCGGTATTGCCAGAATTTCTGGTGTTCTTTGTGGTATTTTGATTCTGGGTGTTGTAAACAATGGTTTGGTTATGATGAAGGTTGATGATAATATGACCAATATTGTGAAAGGTGCTATTATTATCGGTTCTGTTGTTTTGGATATGAGAAAAAATAAGAAGAAAATTTAGAAGGTATGGTGCGAGACTATGAAATATGCAATTAATATTGAACCATTATATCCCGACTTAGACTTTTATGAAAAAATCAAACGTGTGAAAGCGGCAGGTTTTGATGAAATTGAGTTTTGGGGATGGTATGGTAGAGATGTGGATCAGATTAAAAAAATATGTAAAGAAAATGAAGTGAAAATCTCAGCTTTTTGTGCAACTTCGACCTATTCCATGTGTGACAGAGCAAATTCAGATAATGCTGTTAACTGGGTAAAAGAGACTATACAAACCGCAAAGCATTTGGAATGTGATACTTTGATTGTATTTCCGAATCACTTTACAGAGTATGGGGCAGCGGATTTTAGAAAATATTACAGTCATTCAGAGATGGCAGCAAGCATTGTCCGTAATTTTATGATTCTTGCCCCCATACTGGAAAAAGAAGGAATTACATTACTTTTGGAACCTCTTCATAATCAGGGAGATGATAAGGGGATGAGTATTACCCACACGAAGGAAGGGGCAGATATCATTCGAACAGTGGGATCGCCAAATATAAAGTTGTTATGTGATTTTTATCATATGCAGCTGATGCATGGAAATTTATTGCCAAATTTCCTGACAAATATGGATATTGTCCCTTATGTTCATATAGCTGATGCACCGGACCGTTTTGAACCGGGTACAGGCGAGATTAATTATGAGTTTATTTTGAGTGAAATGAAGAAAAGTGGATTTAATGGAATTGTCTGCTATGAGTTTTTTCCACAGGGCGACACAGAAAAAGCGCTGAAGGTGGCGAAGGAATTAAGCAACAAAATTGGATAGGTATCTTTGATAATGATAGAGCAGAAATGCAAGATTAGGAAGGAGAAACGGATATGAAAAAAATAAGATATGGAATGGTCGGAGGAGACTTGAAAGCATTAATTGGTGAAGTACATAGAAAGGGGATTGCTTTTGATCCTCGCGTTGAATTAGTTTGCGGCTGTTTTTCTGCAATTGATGAATTGAATCTGGAGTGTGCCGACTACTATAGTGTGGATCAGGATAGGGTTTACTTCGATTATAAGGATATGGTAGCTGAGGAAGCTGGTAATATTGATTTTGTTTCCATCTGCACACCGAATTTTGTACATTATGAAATTTCCAAAGCGTTTTTGGAGGCAGGCGTCAATGTAATGTGTGAAAAACCGCTTTGCTTTACTGTTGAGGAAGCGGAAGAATTAGCGGCTATTGCAGAGGAGAAGAATCTTTTGTTTGCAGTGAATTATTGCTATTCTGGTTATCCTATGGCAAAGGTCATGAAAGAGATGATTGCGCAGGGCGAAATTGGAGACGTTATTTCTGTAATTGGTGAGTATAGTGCAGGATGTTTTCTGGATGTGCTTCATGAAAAGGGCGAGACTTCTAAATTCTGGCGTTCTGATCCGAAGTTTTCAGGGATATCCAATACATTGGCCGACGATGGTACACATATCGAACATTTTGTCAACTATGTGACAGGATTGAAAGTAAAACGCGTGGCGGCTACAGTTGACCGATTTGGTAAAGCACTGGATTTCAATGACAATATCTTGGTTGAATTTGACAACGGTGCACACGGCGCATATTGGTTTTCTCAGGTAGCCTGCGGGAAATCTAACGAGATGGTATTCCGCGTATATGGTACGGAAGGCTCCATGGAATGGTATCAGGTTCGACCTGATGATGTGATATTTAACAAACGAGGTGAGGCTACAAGGATACTCTCTCGTGCAGGTGTGGGAATAAACCCAGAAGCTGCGGCAAAAGCAAAGTTCCGTATTCCTTTTGGACATCCGGAAGGATATTATGTTGCAGAGGCTAATATTTACCGTGCATTTATCAGTGCGGTGATGAAAATGCGGGACGGTGAAGAATTACTGGAAGAAGATTTGGATTTTCCGGATGTGAATACAGGTGTTTCTGGTGTCAAGTTTGTACATGCGGTAATTGAAAGCGGTGACAATGATTCAAAATGGATTGAAATTGAAGAGTAACAAATAAATTTAAAATAAGAAAGAAGGAAAGAAAATGAAATCTGTAATTTACAAGGGACCTGGAGAATTTACAATTGAAGATCGTCTGGAACCATCTATACAGAATGTAGATGATATAAAAATTAAAGTGCTTGGTGTTGCTATCTGCGGTACGGATATTAATATTTTCGCAACACCTCAAAAACATCCATGCAGATCTGGAATTATTTTTGGCCACGAATTCTGTGGTCAGGTTGTGGAGGTTGGAAGTGCTGTTACTAATTTAAAACCAGGGGATAAAGTTATCGTGGATCCTCATGGACCTTGCGGATATTGTGATGCATGCCTTGCTGGCTGGCCAGAGAGGTGTGAGAATCTCTATTTACATGAGCCAGGCTTTGAGGGACAGGCGAATGCCATGGGTGTGTTTAAAGATGGGGGCCTTACCAGTTATACTATTATTCCAAATAAATTTGCCTACAAGATTGCTGACGATACACCTGCTGAGTTGATGGCTCTGGCAGAACCGCTGGAATGCTGTGGATATTCTATCGAGAAGCTGAATATCCATGTGGGAGATACAGTGTGTGTGTTGGGTGCAGGACCGATTGGACAACTGTATACTGCGTTGGCTAAAGCCAACGGTGCTTCTAAAATTATTGTTTCTGAACCGATTGAATACAGGAGGAAAAAGGCTCTTGAGATTGGGGCTACCAGGGTAGTGGATCCCAATAAGGAAGATATTGTCCAGGTTTGTATGGAAGAGACAGACGGTGTTGGAGTAGATCATTGTATTGAAGCGGTTGCTGCAATGCTTATGGATGCCATTGAATGTGTTCGTGCAAGAGGAAAAGTGCTCCAGTGCGGTCATGATGAAACTGCAGTAGCACCTGTACGGGTAGGAGAGGTTCTTAAGAAAGAAGTGGAGATTCACGGTGTATTTCTTGGAAAATATTATATGGCGAAGGCAGCGCGTATCATAGAGAGTGGTGTTTTGCCTTTGGAGAAAATTGTGACGCATACCTTCCCTATTTCCGAGTACGGAAAAGCGTTAGATTTAGCTCGCAGTGGCCAGTGCGTTAAGGTGGTCGTTATCCCTGAATAAGCTAAAAAAATTATAAAAAGGAGAGTGTAGAAATGGCTGATAAAAAAGAAGTATTACGTTTGCAGGAACTCGCGTATCAGGAGAGAGTAAACCTGTGTAAGCTTTGTGAATCCTATGATGGAAATATTCATATGGGTGGTGATATGTCTATGACAGATGTTCTTATTTGTCTATTCCATCACACAATGATTGTAGATCCAGACAATATCAAAATGCCCACAAGAGATCGTTTCATCTTAAGTAAAGGTCACGGTGCTGTCTGCATGTATATAGCTATGGCACTTAGAGGTTTCTTTGATTATGACGAAATTGTGAGAACCTATGGTAAATTGGACAGTGCATACGGACAGCATCCCTGTAAAGTTCGGCTTCCCGGTGTAGAAACTTCCACTGGTTCTTTAGGACATGGACTTTCTATCTGTGTAGGTATGGCTGCGGCGGCCAGAGAAGCTGGTCAGAAGCATCGCATATTTTGCATGATGGGAGACGGCGAGACCTGTGAAGGTTCTGTTTGGGAGGCGGCGATGGGAGGCCATGCCCTTGGGCTTGGAAATCTTGTTGCAATTGTTGACCGTAACAAGCAGTTGATGACCAGCTTCAGTGAGGAGTCTATGAAAATGGAATCCTACGCCGATAAATGGAGAGCTTTTGGCTGGAATGTCATTGAGATTGATGGACACGATATGAATGAGATTGTGGATACGTTTGATAATCTTCCGTCTTCCGATTCCGACGTACCAACGTTGATTGTATCTAATACAGTGAAGGGGAAATATATTTCCTTCATGGAAAAACAAATAAAGTGGCATGCAGGAAGTTTTAGTAAAGAAAATCTTGATCAGGCCTTGGCAGATTTAAAGGCCGTTTTTGAAGAGCAGAAAAAGGAGGCGCAGTTATGTCAATAACAGTAAATATGGATAATTATAATTCCGCCCGTACCGTCATCGGAGAAGCAATTGCGGCTTTGGGGGATAAGGATGAAAAAGTATGGCTTTTGACCCCGGATGTTGGATTCGGATGTGCAGATTTTAAGGAAAAATATCCTAACCGTTTTATTGATACAGGAATTGCAGAACAGGATGTTGTAGGAATTTCTGCCGGTCTGGCACTGGAAGGAAAAATTCCTTTCATCATTGGTATGATGCCATTTATGAGTATGCGTTGCCTGGAGCAGGTGCGTACAGATTGCTGTTATCCCAATCTTCCGGTGAGAATTATTGCAAATTATTCTGGGTTAACCGGAAATGGAGGTTCCACACATTATGCAATGGAGGATATGGCGTTATTTTCCTCTTTAGTAAATATGACTGTATGTGCGCCTTCCGACCCTAATCAACTTCGGAGGATAATTGAAGAAAGTCTTGATTATACTGGGCCGCTTTCTATCCGTATTGATCCGGGAAAGACGAATGTTGTTTTGTACTCTCCTGAAACGGAGTTTAAGATTGGAAAGGCTTATGTCGCAGAAGAGGGAAAGGATGTTACGATCATTGCTACCGGTGAGATGGTACATGAGGCAATTAAGGTACATGAATTTTTTGAAAAAGAGGGAATCAGTGTACGAGTGGTCGATATGTTCACCGTGAAACCGATCGATAGGGAAGTAATTTTGAAAGCAGCAGAAGAGACTGGGCGGATTATTACCTGGGAAGACCATCTGATGCAGAATGGGCTTGGTACTGCAGTGGCAGATGTGCTAGTTGACAATACCGTAAATCTCAAGTCTTTCAAACGATTTGGAATTCCTCAGGTTTACCCCGGGTTCGGAGATGCACAGGAACTCTACCATAAGTATGGTTATGACATGGAGGCAGTGGTAAACTATATCAAAAGTATTTTCTAAATAAAAGGAGAGTCTATAACATGAGTACATCATATTATTGGAATACATTTTGTCAGACGAAGTTTGGTACAGGGGTTTCTGAGTCAATCGGTGAAGAGGCAAAGAAGCTTGGGTTTACCCGTGTGATGCTTTGTACAGAAAAAGCTTTGATTGATTTTGGTGTGGCAACAAAAGTAATTGATATTTTGATAGAGACTGGGCTCGGAGTGTTTATTTATGACAAGTGTATTGCGGATGCACCAAGCCATATCTGCGATGAAGGAGCTGCATTTGCCCGGAAGAATAAAATTGACGGTATTATAGCGGTTGGCGGCGGCAGTACCTTAGATACGGCGAAGGCTGTAGGAATTATCCTTGGGATGGGCGGAACGACTATTACTGATTATTATCATAGCCAAGAAGCACCTCATAAGGTAAAACTGATTGCGCTTCCTACTACGTCTGGAACGGGAAGCGAGAATACACCTGGTGCAGTAATCTGTGATGCAACCACAGGACGGAAAGAAATCCCTGTGTTTAAAGCGGATCTTGCCCTTGTCGATCCGGTACTGACCTATTCTGTACCAGCAAAGGTTACGGCGGCTACGGGATTGGATGTTCTGGCTCACTGTGCGGAAGCTATCACTAACAGAAATTACAATGCATATGCCAATATTGTTGCGAAGGAGGGAATCCGCCTTACTATGAAATATCTTGCTATGGCTTGCAAAGATCCGATGAATGAGACGGCAAGGGAAAAAATGGCTCTAGCCTCTAATTTAGGGGGAATGGCTATTGCGGAAACTGGCTGCTCTATTGGACATAGCTTCAGCCAGACATTTGCGGCAATGAATCATGTTCCACACGGACTTGGCTGTGCTTGGGCTCTTCCAAGCTGCATGACCTATACGGCAAGGTACGGACGCAGGGAGGACGTGGCCGAGACAGCGGATGCCATGGGTGTTTCTTATACTGATCAGGACGATGCAATGTCTATCGCAAAGGCGCTTTCTGACAGGATTGTTGCTTACATGAAAGAACTCGGAGTTGTTTCCATCAGGGAATCAGGGTATACCCTTGAAGACTGTATGCAAGCAGCCGATTTGTTCCAATATGACGGAGCTTTTGCCAATGCCCCCGGAAATCCGAGAATTGAGGAGATAAAAGCATACATAGAGGAAACCTATGAGGTCTATAAATAATGGGAAATTATCGGATGGGTGAACGGGAAACTATCACACTAGATAAAGAATATACCGTAGCACGTGTGCCGCAAAAAGGCCGCCAAAGACTGATAAAGCCGCTGGCTGTATGGTTCGGCTATGCATTTGGCCCGGTCGCGATTACTTCCGCAGCTATGGTTTCAGGTGCATTTACTTTTACAGAAATGATGCTGGTCACTTTTGTGGGATGCCTGCTGCTGATATGCATCAGTGGGGTGATGGGGTGGATAGGCCAGCGGGAAGGAATGACGTTTTCTTTGATATGCCGTTACGCATGGGGGACGAAAGCATATAGAATTGCTGCTCTGATTATTCCGATAGGCTTGATCGGGTGGAGCAGCATCCACCTTTTTACTGTCGGCATGTTTTGCAGTCAGCTTATTGTAGGAAGAAGTGGTCTGACCCCGGTATACTATATTGCGGTCATTGTTGCTCTTTTATTTATTGGTGGTTCTGCTGTGAAAGGTATTAATACCGTTACATATGTTGGCTTTTTTGCGGTGCCGCTTATTTTGGCGCTGCTGGGCATCACAGGCCTTCGGTCATTAAACATACTAGGAACTATGGGGGAGGTCCTTGCAGCCCCGGCAAATAATCCAGGTTCGCTGACTTTTGCTGCCGGTGTAACTGCCATGGTGGGGTCTTTCGCCTGCGGTGCAGGGGGCGCATCCCCGGATATCCAGCGGTTCTGTAAAAAGCAATCTTATACTTGGGTCGTTTCCGTAGTTACATTTGGTGTTGCTTATCCGTTTCTGATGTTCGTTTCCTCTCTCATCGCACTTGCAACAGGTGCCTCCGCCTTCGTGGAGGCTTATGATGCTCTGCATATGCTGCCGGCGGGATTTATTGCAGTATTCCTGTTGGCATGGAGTACGATCAATGCGGACTATTACACTGCGTCCCTGTCATTTGCCGGAGCTTTGGGAGTAAAAAGAGAAACCGCTACAATCTGCATTGCCTTTGTAGGAGGCATTCTGGCACTGTTGGGTTCAGGGTATTACCTGGAACACTATTTGACAGCTATGACAGCATTTATGGTACCAATTGTAGGCGTTGTTTTCTCTGACTATTTTCTGGTGAATAAAGGACGATATCCGGAACCGGAATTGACGGTGGCTGAAGATAGTCCGATCCCTCCTGTGAAGTGGGGGGCTGTGTTGGGATATGTGGTTGGTATTGTGACCCTTTTAGTGAGTGAAAAAACATCGTTTTTGGTTCCTCCAGTCAACTGTATTGTGATGACGGCTTTTTTCCACTGGATCGGGTGTAAAATATCTGGACAACAGGTAAATTACAATGAATGGTGCGATGAGAAAGCACGGGCAGAGGCTTTAGCCGGCCCCACGTATGAAGAATTGAATCAGGCCGAATGATTGTCACTAAGAAAGTAACAAGAATGAAGAGACAAATATTATTGAAGAGGAGAAAAAATGATAAGGACGACGAATTATCGTTTATATATGTGTGGAGATGCTAATCTGCTGTTAGATTACGGCCAGGTCAGATCTATTCAGGCGGGGGTCAAATCCATTATGGTAAAAAGGCTTCTCACGGATAAGAACCTGCAGGGGATTATTGATATGATTCCCTGCAATAGTTCACTTCTGATTACATTTGAACCCCGGCAGATTCAGGCCCATATAGTAATTGCGCAAGTTCAAAAGATAGTTGAAGAAGTTGAAAATAACGAACAAATCAGGATCTCGTCCAGAATTATAGAAATTCCAGTATATTTCGCAGATCCCTGGACAAAGGCGGCAATTGCGAAATACTGTAAGAACATTAAGGAAAAACCCTATGATGTAGACTTTATCATTGAACGAAATGGATTAAAAGATTTGGATGAATTGATACGGTATGTGACGACACCGCAGTATATTGTGACCTATTTGAGCTTTGGCCCCGGTCTTCCATCTTGTACCTGTCTGGATCCCAAGTATGCATTACATGTACCGAAATATAATCCGCCGAGGACGTCAACCCCTCCACTGGCAATTGGCATGGGAGGTTCGAATATCTCATTGTATCCGCTGGGGTCACCGGGAGGATTTCAGATGTTCGGCATTCTGTCTGCACCGCTGCTTGAATTGAACCAAAAGCTGTTTGACTTTAGAAAAACGCCTGTACTGGCCCGTGTGGGGGATCGTTTTCAGTTCAGGGCGATTGGCAGGCCGGAGTACTTTGAAATCAAAGACGCTTGTAAAGCCGGAACATATAGATATAAGATAACGGATTCAGAATTTAATCTTGCAGAATACAATGCGAAATTGAATGCATGATGAATGTGAAAGGACGATGTTATGTTTAAGGTGATAAAAAAGGGGCTGCTCACAACGGTTCAGGATGTAAAGGGAAGGCGGGGAGTTACGTACATGGGATTTCCGACTTCAGGCGCCATGGATGACCTGGCACTTACTATTGGCAATCTTTTGGTTGGAAACGACACAAATGAAGCAGGGATTGAATATGCATTTTGTGGACCGGAACTGCAGTTTTTTGACGATGCGCTGATTGCCGTTACTGGAATGCAGATAAAACTATTAGTGAATGATGTGGAATATCCTATGTGGCAGTCAATTGCTGTGCGGAAAGGGCAGAAGCTGAAAATAGTTCCAGAATCTTTTATTGGACAGTGGGGATATATCGCTATTGCCGGCGGAATTGATGTACCGGAATATATGGGGAGTAAGGCAACTTTTACGTTCTGCGAAATAGGAGGCTTCAAGGGAAGAGAACTGATGGGGGGCGATGAAATCCCTGTCGGGGAACCTGCCCCACATGCAGCAGAAGGAAAAAAGTTAAAAAAATGTTATATCCCGGCTGTTACTTCGCCAATGGTTATAGAATTAATGCCGGGGTATTATTTGGATTTCCTGACAAAAAAAGACATCAAACAGATATTCAACTCAAACTGGAAAATAGAATTCAATTCCAGCCGGAGCGGTTATAGAGTCAGCGGCCCTCATATAGAATTCAGTGATAAAGCCCGCAATAAGGGGGAAGAGGCAGGTTCGGACCCAAGTAACATTCTGGATACCGGGTACCCCACTTATGCACTGAATATGTGCGGTGATACCTCCATTATTTTGACAAAAGAATCTGTTTGTGCAGGCGGGTATTTTTGCCCGTTCTGTATACCTCTTGGAGCGCAGTGGAAGGTTGGGCAGAGCAGAATAGGGACAGAAATTCAATTTAAGCTGATAAGCATGGAAGAAGCAGACAGACTGCGAGAAGAAGTTGATGGTTATTTAAGAGAAGATCATTATGAATAAAAGGAGGATGGTTTATGATGAATAAAATGGAAATCAACTGTGATATGGGAGAAAGTTTTGGGATTTATAAGATTGGAAATGATGAATTTGTAATGCCGTTCATACCTGCTATCAACGTAGCGTGTGGTTTTCATGCAGGAGATGGACTGGTTATGAAGAAAACAGTAGAGTTGGCGAAGAAAAATGGTACTGCAGTTGGTGCACATCCCGGTTTCCCTGATTTGATGGGATTTGGGCGCCGTGAAATGTCGCTTACGCCGGAACAGTGCTATGCCTATACGATTTACCAGGTGGGTGCACTAAAAACAATGTGTGAGGTGTTTGATATGCCGCTTCACCATGTAAAGCCGCATGGAAAACTCTATGTCATGATGTCTCACGATGCGGAACTTTCAAAGGCTTTTACTGATGCTGTATATGACATAGACCCCAAATTGCCGATTTACCATTCGGGTTCGCTTGTTGATGCCGAGGTAGGGCGGGTTGTGATGGAGAAGGGCATGACCTATGTCCGGGAATTTAATTTTGATACAGACTATTCTGCAGACGGTGCCGTAATCACTCCAAGATATCATGAAGGACAAAAGATTCCTGGACCTGAGGAGTTGGCAAAACGTGCACTGGATTTCCTTGAAACCGGAAAATTGAAGATAGGCTCAGGAGAAATCCTCGAGTTTGGATGTGATTCTATCTGTATCCATGGAGATAATCCTACAGCGGTTGATAATGTAAAGGCTCTCCGCAAAGTGCTTCAGGAAGCGGGATATGAAGTAGCTGCTTTCTAAATAGTGCGGCTGTAAATAATGATTAGAAAGGATTTTGGCGTAATGAAAAGACCAGTTGTAATAAGTGCTCCCGAGGCTGTAAAAATGATCCGGGATGACACTACGCTTTGTGCGATCGCGATGACACAGATATCAGCATGCACCTCCATATTAAAAGAAATAGAAAAAAGTTTTTTGGAGCAGGGATATCCAAAGAATCTTACTTATGTTCATACATGCGGACAGGCTTCAGAAGGGCGGCCGGGAGGTTTACAGTATATTGCCCATGAAGGATTGCTGAAGCGTGTCATCGGCGGGCACTGGGGACAGTCCTCCAATATGATGCAACTGATTGCCGAAAACCGCATTGAAGCGTTTAATCTTCCCCAGGGACAGATGGCGAATCTGTTTCACAGTATGGCGCTTCGAGAACCGGGAAAAGTCAGTAAGGTAGGCCTTGGCACTTATATCGATCCGAGATATGAGGGCGGCAAGATGAATCAGATGGCGAAAGACAGCGGGTACGAAACGGTTTCTTTGACCGAAATAGACGGGGAGGAGTATATTCGGTATCACCATATCCCGATTGATACATTGCTGATTCGTGGTACTTGTGCTGATGAAAGCGGCAATATTTCCACAAGACAGGAGGCAATGGTTCTGGAAGTGCTTCCTGCTGTGATGGCAACAAAGCGCTGGGGTGGAAAAGTTATCTGCCAGGTGGAACGAATTGTGAAAAACGGATGCATCGGGGCAAAAGAGGTCACAGTTCCGGGCGTCCTTGTGGATGCAGTTGTGGTATGTGAAAATCCGATAGAAGAACACAGACAGACATATTCCTGGTATTATGATCCGACGTATTCAGGGGAAGCACTGGCGCCGGAACAGGCAATAGTTCCCCGTTCCAATAACATCAGAAAGATAATATCAAGACGTGCGGCAGCAGAGCTGATACCTAATCAGATTATTAACACCGGAACAGGCATACCCAATGAAAATCTTGGTTTTATTATTGCAGAGGAAAATTTGGCGGATATTATAACGATTACGGTGGAATCCGGTGTGTACGGCGGTGTACCGGCAGGAACTATTGATTTTGGCATTGCCAGAAATGCACAGGCACTGATACCACATGACCGCCAATTTGAATTATATAATGGCTCGGGTATCGATTATACATTTATGGGAGCGGGGGAGCTGGATCAGTACGGCAATGTCAATTCAACCAGGATGGGAAATAAATCTCCCGGGGCCGGCGGATTTATAGATATTACAGCTACGGCCAAAAATGTGATCTTCTGTGCTACCTTTACAGGCGGAGGTTTGAAAACGAGCTTTACAGAAGATGGCGTCCGGATAGAGCAGGAAGGAAAATTCAAGAAACTGGTGAAACGGGTTCAGCAGATTTCCTATAATGGTAAAGTTGCAATAGCACGAGGGCAGAATATGTTATATGTGACTGAAAGGGCTGTGTTCAGACTTACAGAAAGAGGACCGGAGCTAATTGAAATTGCAAAAGGAATTGATTTGCAAAAGGATGTTTTGGATCAGATGGAGTTCGTACCGATTATTGCAGAAGATTTAAAAGAGACAAGTACAATTTTTTATAGAGATGGAGCATGTGGACTTAGAACATTGATTGAACGGAGTTAAGAATGTATAGTGGAAAGGAACTGTGGAAAAATCGAATACCAGACGAATTGATAGAGAGAACAATACGCTCGGGCGAAGTGATTGAAACATATCCCGGACTTCCTGCAAATCTTTATGAAGCAGTTTCAAGAGCAGTAGAAAAAAGTCCGGAAAAGCTCGCTGTAGAAGACAGCTTCGGACATAGTTTCTCTTATGCGGAATTAAAAATTGCGGCAGACCGGTTTGCATCTGTACTTAAGTACCGATTTGGCGTATGTAAAGGGGATCATGTTGCCTTGATGATGTACAGCAGCACAGAATTCTGCGTCGCTTTTCTAGCAATCTTAAAATTAGGAGCGATTGCGGTCATGCTTCCGACAAAATACAGGAAGAAAGAAGTCTGTGCGCTGGTGGAGAAATCAGACCTGCAGCATGTTATTTGTGACACCGACTATCTTTCATTTTTTGAAAAGTACAGAGATCAGGGAATTTCCCTTATTACATTCCACTCCTCTGAAAGCGGATTCGGATTTTCTGAAATGACAGAGGCAGAATATCCAGAGGCAGAGATGGAGGGGGAGTGCGAGGATATTTCGGTAATGATGTTTACTTCAGGCACAACTTCCTTAAGTAAGGGGGTTATGCTTGCTAATTATAGTTATATGCATGCAGTTGCTGTCTATCAGAAGATTTTTGGCGTTACAGAGGAAGATTCCGCAGTAATTCCAGTGCCTATTTATATGATTACAGGGTTGTCGGCATTGTTCGGTTTAATACTATTTGCGGGAGGCACAGTCTATATGCAACAGTTTTTTAACGCAAAGGATGTGCTGCGTTGTGTGCAGGAAAAAAAAGTGACTTTTATGCATTCGGCTCCTACAGTGTATGCATTACTTTTGAAAGAACAAAAAGAATTCCCGAAGCTTGAAAGTCTTCGGTGTCTTGCGTGTGGTGGAGGCAGTTGTTCAATACATTTGATTAGAAAGGTACATGACTGGTTGCCTTCCTGTGAATTTAGGACAGTTTACGGTATGACGGAGACGGCATCTCCGGCGACGATTCTGCCAGAGGATACTGCTAAAAGCCCGGAAATGGAATCAAACGGGGTTCCGATTCCTGGGATGAAGATGAAGGTTGTTGATGAACAGGGAGAAGAATGTGCACCCAGGCAACTAGGAGAAATCCTTATGAAGGGAACAAATCTGCTTCAATGCTATTACAATTTGGAAACTCCGCTGTACGAGAATGGATGGCTGCATACCGGTGATGTTGGATATTTTACGGAGGATGGATATTGCTATGTTGTGGAGCGTATCAAAGACATGATTAAT
Organism: Faecalicatena fissicatena; assembly: GCA_001028025.1. Lineage (GTDB taxonomy): Bacteria > Bacillota > Clostridia > Lachnospirales > Lachnospiraceae > Faecalicatena > Faecalicatena fissicatena_A. Next base: position 62,349 of record LDAQ01000007.1, read on the forward strand.
CGTGGAGGAGAGAAGATTATCGGTTCTGATGTAGAAAAAGAACTTCTTCAGATGGATGGAATAGAGGAAGCTGTGGTGGTGGGGATTCCGGATGAAGTATTTGGGGAGGTTCCTGTAGCGGTAATCAAGATGGAAAAAGATGTGGCATGGGATGAAGAGGATATACAGAAATATCTTGGAGGAAGAATTGCAAGCTACAAAATACCAGTGAAAATTCTTTTTGCCGATAAGATTCCGCTTACTCCAAACGGAAAATATGATAAGAAAAATATGAAGAAATTGTTTTGAATAGGCTGTTATAAATAAAAGGGGCGTATCTGTTGCAGATATGCCCTCTTCTAGTGAGTATAAAAAGGTTTGGCCTGTATATCAGTTGTGTTTCGTTATGATGAAGTACCGACTTTTAGTGCAGCCAAAGCCTTGTCTAGAGATGGAAACAAAGATTGAGCTCCAGAAGGGTCATCATTGCTTTTTGGAAACAGATTATTGTCGTCAACGTTAACCATTTTACTGTAGGTGCTTGGAGTAGCGCCTACCAGTTTTTTAAAGGTACGGTTGAAATGGCTGAGATTGAGGAAACCAACACGGTAGCATATTTGGGAAAAACCTATATCGCTGTAAAGAATATATTCGCATGCTTTTCGGATACGGACATAGTTTAAATAATCGACTACGGTAACATTTGTTTCTTTCTTAAAAATGGAACACATATAATTTCGATTATACTCAATATATTCGGCAATGTCATTTAAGTATATATGGTGCATATAGTTTGATTCAATATAGGTAATTATGCCTATGACTGTCGGGGAAAAGTCGGTTGTGTCAATAAGTTCGGACTCTTTCTGCTCCGTGTTGCTGTATTTTTCTGTTATTGTTGTGAGGAGGGCACACATGAAATGGTTAGTGCTTTTCATCTTATCTGGTTTGTGGGAAAGTCCGTTTTTCTGGATGAATTCCACGCATTCCCGCAGAAAATCCCCTCCGTCAGTAAGAATAAATTCTTTAGTGATCTGTTCAAGGAGATAAGGATCGGTGATCGTAAATTTGATTTCATATGATACAAGTTCATCTACCATCGAAGTTTCCAGTCCGTGAATGATACCAGGCGGAAGCAGAAAACAGATTCCAGGGGTGATATCGTATTTTTCTTCGTCAATCAAAAATACACCAGTGCCTTTTACAAAGTAAAAAAGGTGAAAATAATTTTTATGGAAATGTTTTTTAATTCCCCAACCTTTGGGAAAGTCAGTAATTTCTGTCCATAAGATAGTAGATTCTCTAGTCATAATAAAATCCTTTCTTTTAATTATAGACACTAATTCCACATTACGTCTAGTATATATAATAAAATAGAAACAAAAATATAGCAAGTAAAAACTTGCTGATATAAATGCTTTAAGAAAAGAGAAAATGAAAATAAGACAATTAATTTTTAATAAAAAGCCGTAATAATATCATTAAAAATGAAAATATTGCAAAATAATATTGACAAAGAAATAATGAGGAGAGTATAATCGACATAGAAGATATATGAAAATATGCAATTAAAAGAAGAGGAGAGAAAGAAAGGAGAAAAAAATGAAAACTTACAAGACAGACAAATCAAGGGAGTTATATGAGATTAATAAGAGGTATCTTACCAATGGTGTTGCAAGTACACTACACAAATCCCCTTATGAGGAGTTCCCAATTTTTATTGATCATGCCAAAGGCTCTCGCCTTTATGATGTTGATGGAAACATGTATGTGGACTACATGGGCGGTTTTGGCCCTATGATTTTAGGGTATGCGAATGAGGAACTAAATGATGCAGTTGCAAATCAACTCACTTTGGGTTCCCATTTTGCAGCCCCGACGGTTTCACTTACTCAACTCTGCGAGAGACTGGTTGATATTATTCCCTGTGCGGAGAGGGTAAGCTTCGAGAGTACAGGGACAGAAGCAGATATGCATGCAGTACAGACCGCAAGGGCATATACAGGCAAAGAGAAGATTATCAAATTTGAGGGACATTATCATGGATGGGGCGAGGAGCTCCGTGTAAGCTGCAGTGCCGATACGGAATCTGCTCTTGGACCGAGAAAACATCCGTGGAGAGTTCTACATAGCATGGGCCAGCGGCGGGCGGCATCTGATAACGTGATTATACTTCCATGGAATGATTTGGAATTGGTTAAAGAAACGATTAAAAGAGAAGGAAATAATATTGCGGCCATCATCACAGAACCTTTTATTTGCAATTCTGAGCTGACACTTCCAAAACCAGGTTTTCTGGAAGGGCTCCGTGAGATTACAGAGAAAAATGATATGCTTCTTATTTTTGATGAGGTTATTACTGGATTTCGGATTGCACGTGGTGGTGCACAGGAATATTTTGGTGTTGTTCCTGACCTTGCCACATATGCAAAAGCAATTGCGGGCGGTTTCCCGATGTCCTGTATTGCAGGTAAGGCTGAAATTATGGATGCAAATCTGAATGCTTCTGGAACCTTCAATGGAAACCCGATTTCTGTAGCGGCGTCTCTCAATACATTAGAGCAGCTTGGCAGGCCAGGTGTATACGATAATTTGAATCGCATTACTAAGATGATAGTGAATGGCACATGCGAAATTGCTGAGAAGTATGGTCTTAATATTTATTGTAAGAATGTGGGTTCCATTTGGCTGCTTCAGTTCGGAACGGGCCAGCCCCTTTCAGATTTACGTGATAGCTACCACATGGTGGATAAGAAAACATATCAGTTTGTTTATAAAGAATGCCTTAGAAGAGGAGTGAGAATGCATCCGCTCCGAGGCCGCAGCTATGTATCCACAGCTCATAATGAAGAAGATGTGAAGTACACACTGGATGTCTTCGATAAAGTTTTTGGGATGATCAAGAAATAATACAGATGAATTTCAAAGGAGACTGAATATGGTAAATTTTAGTTTGAAAGGAAAAACAGCAATAGTGACAGGCGCTGCACAAGGCCTTTGTAATGCAATCGCACAGGCGTATCATGATGCAGGCGCTGTCATTGTACTGGTAGATGTATGTGATAAAGTAAAAGATGCTGCTCAGGCTATGAGTTCAGAAGATGCGCCGGTTTACTATGCACAAGGCGATTTGACAGACACGGAGAACCTGCAGAACTTGGTTAATGAATGTGAAGAAAAACTTGGCGGGCACATTGACATCCTTTTGAATGGTGCGGGCATTCAGTTCAGGTGCAATGCAGAAGATTTTCCAGAGGACCGATGGGACAGTATCATCCGCATTAATCTTTCCTCGGTATTTTTTATGGCACAGAAAGTCGGCAGAAAGATGATAAAACAAGGGTATGGAAAAATCATTAATATTGCTTCTATGTGTTCTTTTTTTGGAAGTACAATGATTCCTGCATACACGGCCAGCAAAGGCGGCGTTGCTCAGCTGACGAAGGCTCTTTCTAATGAATGGGCGTGTAAGGGAGTAACTGTAAATGCAATTGCACCGGGGTACATGATTACAAAATTAACGGAAAATATGAAAGAAGTGAACCCAAAAGGGTATGAGGAGATTACAGGACGTATTCCTATTGGAAGGTGGGGAGAGCCGGGGGATCTTGACGGAATCTCTGTGTTTCTTGCATCTGATGCCTCAGCTTATATTTCAGGAGCGGTTATTCCAGTTGATGGAGGTTATTTAGGAAAGTAAAAGGAGAGAGACTATGAAAGTTGCTGTTATTGGAGCTGGCTTGATGGGAAGCGGCATTGCGCAGACATTTGCCCAGGCGGGATATGAAGTGAAGAATATTGACACTTTTAAAGATGCTCTGGCAAAGGCAGATGAAAATGTAAAAAAGTTATTTGAAAAGAAAGTAGCTAAAGGAAAGCTTACGGAAGCGCAAAAAGATGAAATTTTGGGAAGGCTGACTTATTCGCCCAGGATGGAAGATATAAAAGGCGCTGCAGTTATTATTGAAGCTGTTCCGGAAAAAATAGAACTGAAGAAGAGTGTGTTTGCAGAAATCGATAAATTGGCAGATCCAGAGGCAGTCATTGTATCCAATACCTCGGGGCTTAGTATTTCCGAAATTGCAGCCGCGACAAATAGGCCGAACAAGGTTATGGGAGCGCATTTCTTTTATCCCGCTCCTGTCATGAAATTATTAGAACTGATTCGGGGTATCGCAACGGACGATGAGACATACAATACCATGAAAAAAATGGCACAGAAAATTGGAAAGACAACGGTTGATGCACCGGAATTTCCGGGATTTATAGTAAACCGCATCCTGGTTCCTATGCAGAACGAAGCGGCGTTCATGGTAATGGAAGGCTGTGAGCCGAAAGACGTGGATAATGCGATGAAATTAGGCTGCAATTTCCCTATGGGCCCTTTAGAACTGACTGATTTTGTGGGCGTGGATATCATGCTTGGTACAATGAAGGGACTTTACAAAGGATTTTCTGATAGCAAATACAGACCGTGTCCGTTGCTTGAAAATATGGTAAAAGCAGGATATCTTGGTAAAAAGGCAGGCCAGGGTTTTTATCGGTATGACAAGGACGGCAGCATCATTGGGTAAGTGACAAGTGGATTCCAGCTGGAATGTGGCCTAAGTACCGATGGATGACAGGAGGAATGAAGATGAAAGATGTAGTAATTGTAAGTGGAGTAAGACTTCCGGTGGGGAGTTACGGCGGAAGTATGAAGAGTGTTTCAGCGATTGATATGGGAGCAATGGTTGTTGAGGAATCAGTAAAACGTGCAGGAATTCAACCGTCTGACGTGGATGAGGTTGTCATCGGCCAGGTCGGAGAAGTTGCAGAAAACGGATTTGCGGCAAGAGCGATCAGCTTGAAGGCAGGAATGCCGAAAGAGACTTGCGCCTATTCTGTAAATCGTCAGTGTGGTTCCGGTCTTCAGTCGATTGTTGAAGCTGTGATGGAGATCCAGACAGGGCAGGCAGATGTCGTGGTAGCGGGGGGGACTGAGAGTATTTCTCAGCTACCATATTACGTAAAAGATGCGCGCTGGGGTGCAAGAATGGGACACAAAGTGTTTGAAGACGGAGTAATCGATATACTGACCTGGCCTCTTGATGGTAACCACAATGGCGTGACTGCGGAAAATGTTGCAAAAGAGTATCATGTTACCAGAGAAGAACAGGATAAATTTGCCATGCAGAGTCATCAGAGAGCTTGTGCGGCTATCAAGGAAGGCAAATTTAAAGAAGAGATCCTTCCGGTTGAGTTAAAAGACCGCAAAGGAAATGTAACAATAGTTGATACGGATGAAGGGCCTAGAGAGGGCCAAAGCATGGAAAAACTTGCGAAACTTCGCCCATGCTTCGTGAAAGACGGCACAGTAACAGCGGCAAACTCTTCTAGTTTAAATGATGGTGCGGCAGCGGTTGTTGTAATGTCCAGGGAAAAAGCGGAAGAATTGGGCGCAATCCCCAAATTGATAATTGAAGGCTATGCAGTTGCAGGTTTTGATGCGGAGCTAATGGGATATTCACCGAAGTTCTCCAGTGAAAAGCTGGCAGCAAAATTGGGACTGGATCTTAAATCAATTGATATGTTTGAAATCAATGAAGCGTTTGCAAGTCAGGCATTTGCAGTCAGCAGAGATTTGGGGTTGGATCCGGAGAAAGTAAACATTTATGGAGGCGGTATCTCCATCGGACATCCGATCGGAGCAACAGGTACCATGCTGACAGTAAAAGTAATGTATGAATTAATGCGTACAGATAAAAAAGATGCTATGATCAGCATGTGTATCGGCGGAGGACAGGGGATATCCATGTACTTCACCAAATGTAAATAAGGTAATTTGGCGAAAGCCGGCATATAAACTCCTAAAGTAGAATGGGGCGAGGTGATGATTTTGATTCACTTCCGCCCCTATTATATGTTAAAAATAGACTGTTATGGTGCTCGAGGCTTACTACCTGCACTCAGAATACCGTGAACTGCTCCAGCACCAGCAAATGCTGTGCGGGAATTCCTGGAATCGTATATCCGGAAGAATCCGTCCATGACCGTTCTGTCAACGGCTAAGGCAGGGTAAGGAAGCATAGTGGAGCTTCAGGAGGACCGCCCCCTCTTCCCCCTCATACTTTTTGATTGCCTTGGTGGTGGTGGTGTAGTATAATTTTAGAAAACGAATGAATCGAGGTCTGACATGGAAAACGAATTTCAAATACAAGTTAAGAAACTGCAGAGGCTGGAAACTACATATGTGATTTTTGGACAGGGTACAAAGATGCCTTATCTGATCTGCGATGGGGAGTCTTTTAATGATCAGATCTGGGTGTTTTCTACTGAGGAGGGGGCCAAGGACTTTGCTCAAAAGCGCAAGGATGAGAATAAGGACTTTATGATGGTAGTGAAACTGGAAAATAAACAGCTTCTGGGATTCTATAGCAGCCTGTATCTTCTGGGCGTGAATGAAGTGGTGTATACGGAGGAGGCTCAGGTATCTAAGATTCCGCTGGAACAGCTGGTGGTACAGAAAGATTATTCCAAGCTTCCCAAGAATAAGCAGCCGCTTTTGAATCCGCAGATGCAGCTGACCGGACTTTATTTTATGCAGGAGGTCCACAGGAGTATCCCCAATAATGAAAAACCGAAACTCCGTGAGCTGGAGGAAGAGATGGCGGTGAACCTGGTGAGGTCCAGATTTTTAATCGGCGTAGAGGTAGAGGGAGAAGAGAGACTGCCTGATGGTTCTAATATCAAGATTCCATGTGTGAAAAATCAGGAGGGTAAGATGTTCCAGCCGATTTTCACGGATTATAACGAGTTTGTAAAGTTCAATGCACAGGGAAAATTCCAGGCGAATATGATCGAATTTGCGAATATTGAAAAGATTCTGGGCAAGAATGTGGAAGGAATTGTGATTAATCCGCAGAGCATGAATATTGTAATATTAAAGAGTAAGATTCCCGGTCTGCTGGGACAGTTTGTGAAAGGGTAATTAAAGTCCTTCTATACATGCAGAACATAGCTATAATACTATCAGCCAATTACTTACATTTCATTTTATAAGTCTTAGAGTTTACGTTAGAGGTCCTTAAGGAAAAGACATAGAATACGGTGACCTGCCATTTTCTATATTTTTTCCTTTAGGGCCTCTTGCTAAACTGAGCGGATTTTTAAAATGAGATATATGCTCCCAGCAGGGAGCAGGCTTCCTAGTTTATAAGTGTCCCAGTCCGTCGAAATGTAGAGTGATAAAAATTATCATTTGCCGTGCTTGCCTTATTGGAAAATTATAGATAAACTGTAACTGTTCAGGGGGCTGAACAGTTACAGTAATATATATCAATTATAATTACATTCATTATGTGTATAAAAGTGGCTTGAAATAAAGAAAAGCCGGACCCGTGGAAAGGGGTGGTCTTGTGGTAGCAAGTGAAAGGGAAAAAGAGTATTATGGCAAGCAGGTCATTGTTGCATCCAGGGAAGGCGACTGCAGCATATTTCGCCTGGAAGATTCGACAGGATGCGCCATTCTTACAAGATACGAGGTGTTTCCCGGCATTACATTAATCTACAATGATGTTCATATGCAGGAAATATCAGTTGAAGAAACAGGGAAGTTTCATCAGATATTTGAAATCAATCATTGCAGAGAGGGAAGGATTGAATTTGAAACAATAAAAGGCGAATACATATATGTCAAGAAAGGGGATATGGCAATTAATACAAAGGCTGGCTTGAAAAATTATTCGTATTTTCCGATCTGTCATTATCACGGAGTGACAATTGAAATAGATCTTTCTGCTGCGCAGGAATGTTTGCCAGAGATCATGAAGGATATTAAAATCAGGCTATCTGACATTAAGGACAGATTCTGCACAAAAGAACAGTGTTTTGTGTTCAGGGAAAAGGAGCAGTTTGAACATCTTTTTTCTGAACTTTATTGTGTGCCGGAGAAAATCCGCAGAGAATATTATAAAATAAAAATCATAGAGATTTTGCTGTTTCTCTCGGTTGTTGATGCCGAACATGAATGTATGCAGAATAAGTATTATAACAAGAACCAGGTGGCTCTGACGAAAGAAATACGTAATTATATGGTCACGCATCTGGATGAAAAAATTACGATTGATGAGTTATCGCAGCGGTATCATATATCTGCAACCAATTTGAAAAAGCATTTTCGGGAAGTGTATGGAAACAGTGTTTACGCTTATCTGAAAGAATACCGGATACATTCGGCCGCGGAATTATTACGGAATACGGATATGGAAATCTCTAAAATTGCCGGAATGACAGGGTATGATAATGCAAGTAAATTTGCGCAAAGTTTTAAAAGTATCATTGGAATTAATCCAAATGAATATCGAAAAGGTGTCTGAATGGAGCATTGGCTGCTTTTTGGAGTAGAAAGAGAGGGGAAACTGCACTATAATGATACCTGTGTTTGGCGGGTGCATCATATAACACCCGCTTTATATTTTACATATAGGTTAGTTAGAACTAACAAAAGGGAAGGAGAATGAAATATGAGTATGGAAAAAAACGGCAGTATGAAATTACAGGGCAGGGACTTAATGAATATAGGTATTTATGCTGCAATTTATTTTGTGATTGTATTTGCAATTGCAATGATGGGGTATATACCGGTTATGATGCCTCTGCTGTGTGTATTTGTCCCGGTGATAGGCGGAATTCCGTTTATGCTGTTTTTGACGAAGGTTAAGAAGTTTGGAATGATCTGGATTATGAGTATCATTATGGGGATTATGATGCTTCTTACCGGTATGGCACATTATGCACTGATTGTTGGCCTGTTTACTGGCTTGATTGCGGAGTTTGTCTATAAAAGCGGCAATTATAAAAGCCAGTCCAAGGCAGTTCTTACCAGCGGGATATTCAGTATGTGGGTATGGGGGAACTTTCTGCCATTGTTTATCGACCGGCAGAATTACTGGTCAAGCAGACAGAGCTTTGGCGAGGAATACATCACAACCCTGAACAGCCTGATGCCGTCCTGGTTATGCCCGATTCTACTGATTGTGGCATTTGCATCTGGTATTGCAGGCGGATTGCTTGGGAAAGCGCTTTTGAAAAAGCACTTCAGGAAAGCGGGAATTGCCTGATGAAGACGGAAATAGTAAGCAGCACGAAGGATAGAAAAGGAATCGGTCTGGATCCAAGAACAAAGATTTTATTACTGCTTATGATTGCCGTATTTGTGCTGGGGGGAGCCGGGGGCAGTGCACTTGTATGGGCGAGAGTTTTGCTTGCATGTGTACCGGTCGGGCTGCTATTTGCCAGCGGAAGAGTAAGAACGTGCGTAATATTTGTATCTGTGTTTGTGGCAGGGTGTTTCCTTCAGTATTTCTTATTGAATAAACTGAATGGTTTTTTGAATTTTATTGTGCTTGCTTCGGCTGGAATGCTGACCCAGTTTCTGCCGGGACTTGTAATGGGATATTATGCGGTATCAACGACCACGGTCAGCGAATTTGTGGCCGCAATGGAAAGAATGCACGTTCCGGACCAGGTTACCATACCGCTGTCCGTTATGTTCCGGTTTTTCCCCACAGTAGGGGAGGAGGCCGGTAATATCCGGGATGCCATGTCAATGAGGGGGATTTTTTTTAGCGGAAAGCATCCGGGAAAAACGCTGGAATATTGTCTGATACCACTGATGACCTGTTCTGTTAAGATAGGGGAAGAATTATCTGCGGCAGCGCTTACCAGAGGACTAGGAGCACCCGTGAAAAGAACCAATATCTGTAAAATAGGCTTTGGCGTATGGGACATATCATTTTTTGTGATTTGTGCGGCTATTTTGGCATATTGGATTGTGACGATGGAAGGGAATGTGCAGATATGATTGAGCTGAGAAATGTATCCTTTCAATATGGAGAGGAGGACAGCGCAGAAAACAGGGGCGCGCTTTGCAATATCAGCCTTACTATACCAAGAGGCCAGACGGTACTGCTGTGCGGGGAATCGGGATGCGGCAAGACTACTATTACAAGGCTGATAAACGGGCTGGTACCGCATTTTTATGATGGAAAACTGACCGGTGAGGTCAGGATCAACGGGCAGGAAATAAAGGATCAGCCTCTCTATGATACGGCAGAAAATGTGGGGACCGTGTTTCAGAATCCGCGTTCTCAGTTCTTTAATGTAGATACCAGGAGTGAGCTGGCGTTCAGCCTCGAAAACCGTGGAATGAAAGCAGCAGATATTATAGAAAGAGTCCATGATACGGTGGAGGAATATCAGATGGAATATCTGATGGACCGGAGCATCTTTGAACTGTCCGGCGGTGAAAAACAGAAAATAGCGTGCGGATGTGTTTCGGCCGGTTCACCGGATATTTTTGTCCTGGATGAGCCGTCCGCGAATCTGGATATGAAGTCTATTGCACAGCTTCGCACTATGATAGAGAAATGGAAGCGCCAGGGAAAGACAATCGTCATTGCAGAGCACCGGCTGTTCTACATATGGGAACTGATTGACAGGGCAGTTTACCTGAAAAACGGGAAGATAGAAAAAGACATGAAACCAGACGTTTTCCGCCGGCTTACAGAAAATCAGCTTCATGATATGGGGCTTCGCGCAAGCACAGAGACAAAGCATAATATAAATCATGCGGCTTTTTTGAAATCTGGGGAACCGCTTGTATTTAAGGAGTTTGTCTATGGATATCAGAAAAAAGAAAATGTACTGGATATCAGAGAAATGCTGGTTCCGGAAAAAGAAATAACGGCGCTGACCGGCAATAACGGTATTGGAAAAACAACCTTTTTAAGGTGCGTCTGTGGTTTGGAAAAGAAGTGCAAAGGTACCATGGAATATGAAGGGAAGGTCTATAAAAGAAAGAAGCGCCTGGAGGAGATGTTTCTTGTGATGCAGGATGTGAATCACCAGCTCTTTACGGAAAGTGTGCTGGAGGAAGTGCTGATCAGCATGAAGACAGAGGATCAGGAGAAGGCAGAGAAGATTCTGTATGATCTGGATCTTTTGGAATATAAAGACAGACATCCTATTTCACTGTCCGGGGGGCAGAAGCAGAGAGTCGCAGTGGCAACCGCAATTGCTTCAGAGAGAAAGATTCTGTTGTTTGATGAACCCACCAGCGGTCTTGATTACCATCATATGCTGCAGGTAGCCGGGGTGCTGAAACGCCTTAAAAATATGGGGAAAACCATTCTTGTAGTTACCCATGACTGGGAATTCATCCAGGCGATTGATGCACACATAATGAAACTGGATGAACAGACAGCAGAAAGGAGAGTAGAAATCAATGAAAGCGAGAAGTTCCATACAGCAATTGTTTGAGTATGCGGGAAAATACAAATATCTGACGATCAGTTCCTGGGTATTGTCAGCGCTCAGTGCCTTAGCCGCATTGATTCCATTTTATTATATTTGGAAGATTATACAGGAAGTATTAAGAGTATCACCCGATTTTTCTAAGGCAGAGGGGGTATCACATTACGGATGGATGGCAGTATTGTCTGCAACAGTTTCCATGCTGATTTATATTGGGGCACTGATGTGTTCCCATATTGCGGCATTTCATGTGCAGACAAAGATACGGATCACAGCGATGGAACATATTCTGACACTGCCGCTGGGATTTTTGGACAGTGAAGGAACCGGAAGGATTCGCAAGATCGTCAATGAATCCAGTGAGGCGACAGAAACCTATCTGGCACATCAGCTGCCGGACCGGGCGGGAGCACTGGCGACTCCGTTCGGGCTTTTGGTACTGCTTCTGGTTTTTGACTGGAGGCTGGGGCTTCTGAGCCTGATTCCGGTGATTCTGGCATTTTTGATCATGGGAATGATGACCGGAAACAAGATGAAAAAAAAGATGGAGGAATATCAGAATTCATTAGGGGAAATGTCCAATGAGGCCGTGGAATATGTAAGAGGTATCCCGGTTGTAAAGACTTTTGGACAGTCCGTATTCTCCTTTAAGCGTTTCAAGGCCTCCATTGATAATTATGAAAAATGGGTCATTTCCTATACAAAGGATCTGCGGATACCAATGGTATGCTACACCACAATCATCAATGCAGTCTTTGCCGTACTTATTGGCGCGGCATTTGCTTTTGGCGGCAATGGGGCAGACTCTGTATTTTTACTGAATTTAATGTTTTATATCATCATAACTCCAATCATTACGGTCACCTTGAATAAAATCATGTTTTCCAGTGAAGAGGCTATGATTGTGGAGGATGCTATGAAAAGAATCAACAGCATTATGGAGCGGAAGCCCTTCAGTGTAAGCAGCCGGCCGCAGGAACCGGCGGATTCATCCATTACTTTTAAAAATGTATCATTTTGCTATGAGAATGCCGCAAAGGATGCAGTCCATAATGTAAATCTGGATATCAAGGCCGGTGAGCATGTTGCGTTTGTCGGCCCTTCAGGCGGAGGAAAGACCACACTGGCAAGCCTGGCGGCGAGGTTCTTTGATGTAACAGAGGGGGAGATTACCATTGGGGGAGTTAATGTGAAGGATATCTCCGCCACAAAGCTGATGGATACCGTCTCCTTTGTATTTCAGGACAGTAAGCTCCTTAAAATGTCTATTTTAGAAAATGTGCGGATGGGAAGGCCTGATGCGGACAGGGAGGAAGTTGCACAGGCACTTAAAGATGCACAGTGCTGGGATATTATCGAAAAGCTTCCCCAGGGTATGGATACGGTAATCGGTTCAAAAGGCACTTATGTATCGGGCGGCGAAGCCCAGAGAATCTCCATAGCGAGGGCAATGCTGAAAAATGCGCCGATACTGATTCTGGACGAAGCAACTGCCTTTGCCGATCCGGATAATGAATCAAAGGTACAGACTGCCTTTGCGAGACTTTCCGGCAGTAAGACGGTCATTATGATTGCCCATAGATTATCAACGATAACGGGGGTCGATACCATTTATGTCTTAAAAGACGGATGCATAGAAGAAGCAGGAAATCATGAACAGCTCCTTGAAAATAAAAAGAGCTATGCACATATGTGGAGTGCATATAACGAGTCTGTCAACTGGAAGATTGGAAAGGAGGCGGTGAAAGCATGAGCATAAAGGTAAAATTGCAGCATAAATACGCGCTCTCTGAACAGGGCGCAAAAGACATGATAAAAGCATTTGTTTCAGTCACCTGTTCTGACCTTGCGTTAATGTTTCCGGTGGGACTTTTATACTCTCTGGTGAAGGATTATATGACTGGAGGAATGGAAGGAAGAATGACATTTTATCTCGCCGGCAGCGTGATATGCCTTCTTCTCATATCAGCGACTACTTATATACAATATAATACAACCTATTTTGCCACGTATAAAGAAAGCGGAATCAGACGAACAGCCCTGGCAGAAAAACTGCGGAAACTGCCGTTATCTTTCTTTGGAAAAAAGGATTTGTCTGACCTTACCAGCACAATTATGGCAGACTGTGCCAAAATAGAGACTGCGTCTTCACATTGGATTCCGGCACTGGTTGGGTCCATTATCTCAACAGTCATGATTGCAGTCAGCCTGTTCTTCTTTGACTGGCGCATGGCATTGGCAGCGCTCTGGGTGCTCCCGGTATCCTTTGGGATTGTTCTGGCCTCCTCTAAGGTACAGCATAAGCTGGGAAGCCGGCACAATAAATTAAAGATGGAGTGTGCGGATGGAATTCAGGAATGTCTGGAGACGGTAAGAGATCTGAAAGCTAACAATGCACAGGAAACCTATATGCGCGGATTGACCAAAAAAATCGTTGCCATTGAAAAACATGCGATTGTAAATGAACTTGCAACTGCGGTATTTGTATCTTCCGCGCAGATGATACTGAAGCTCGGGATCGCGACTGCTGCGCTTGTAGGCAGTGCGCTTTTGATAGACAAAAGCCTTGATGTGCTGACCTTTTTTATGTTTCTTCTATTAGTGTCCAGATTATATGATCCGATGCAGATGTCACTGCAAAATCTTGCGGCTATCATATCAACGGATGTCCAGTGCAGGCGAATGGATGAAATTCTCTCAAGTGAAGCACAGACCGGTGAAGAAGAATTGGCAAATCAGGGGTGCGATATTGTATTTGAACATGTGAAATTTGCTTACAACAAAAATGAACTTGTCCTTCGGGATGTCTCTTTTACTGCCAGACAGGGGGAAGTTACAGCTTTGATCGGACCCTCCGGGGGCGGAAAGACAACGATTTCCAGACTGGCCGCCAGATTCTGGGATATCAACAGCGGAAAAATTACAGTTGGGGGGATGGAGGTAGGTAAGATTGACCCGGAAACACTGATGTCTTTGTATGCCATTGTTTTTCAGGAGGTCACATTATTCAATAACACGATTATGGAAAATATACGGATCGGCAGAAAAGATGCCAGCGACGAGGAAGTGATCCGCGCTGCAAAGCTTGCGAATTGCGATGAGTTTGTGGAGAAGCTGCCGGACGGCTGGAATACTGTGATTGGTGAAAATGGTTCCGAATTATCGGGCGGGGAGCGGCAGAGGCTGTCCATAGCAAGGGCATTTTTGAAGAATGCGCCAATTATTTTGCTGGATGAGGCAACCGCGTCGCTTGATGTGGACAATGAAACACTGATTCAGGAGTCCCTGTCAGAACTGATCAGAAATAAAACGGTCTTGATTATTGCGCACAGGATGCGTACCGTTGCGAATGCAGATAAAATTGTTGTGTTAAAAGATGGTGTGGTGGCAGAATGCGGAAGCCCGGCAGAACTGAAACAGAGGGCGGGGATCTATTGCCATATGATGGAAACACAGAAAAAGGCTGAAAAATGGAAATTCTAAGGGAATGAAACTACAAGTACCGGGGCTGTGCGGCAGCACACAGCACCGGTACTTTTAATTGTTTTGTGGGTTTTGGTGTAGTATAATTTGGGAAAAAGGATGAATCATGGCCAGGGATTGCCCTGTGTGCGGTTTTGCAGCATGCATCGGTGTATCTCCGCAAGAAAGGAAACAGACATGAAAATTCTGTTAGTTGAAGATGATAGTGAAATCAGTGATATGCTTCAAAATTTTCTAAGTACGGAGAATTTTGAAGTGGCGGCTGCCGGTGACGGGGAAGAGGCTGTGAAAATATTCGAAGAAACACCCTTTGATCTTGTGCTTCTGGATCTGATGATCCCAAAAATCAACGGCATGGAGGTTATGAGACGGATACGGGCGTGCAGCACAGTTCCCATCATTATTATATCCGCTAAGGATACAGATTCCGACAAAACACTGGGGCTTGGGCTTGGAGCGGATGACTATATTACGAAACCATTTTCCGTTTCCGAAGTGCTGGCACGCATTAAGGCGAATATCCGCAGAAGCACACAGTATGCCGCGGTATATAGAGAAGAGGCGGCGGAGGAAGTTCTGGTGTGCGGCAGCCTGACGGTGGACACCGGGAATTATGCGGTTATGAAAGACGGACAGCGTGTGGAGCTGACGGCCAAGGAATTTGAAATACTGAAGCTCCTGATGAAAAACCCAAAAAAAGTATATACAAAGGAACAGCTTTATTCCATGGTATGGCAGGATGCATACTGTGGGGATGAGAATGCGGTTAATGTACATATCAGCCGGCTGCGCAATAAAATTGAAGAGAATCCCCGGGAGCCGAAGTATATTCTTACGGTGTGGGGGATTGGGTATAAGCTGGGGGAAAACAGATGAACCATACACAGAAAAAACTGAAGGAGATCACCCGGGATCTGGCACATATACTGGAAGATGGCAGCGAAGAGAAGGTCATGGTCTTTACAGATGATAAAGTGCTGACAGAACTGGCGGATCAGATTAACCAGCTTCTGGATGACAGGAGAAAAGCAAAGGCGGATTATCGGCGGCAGGAGAATGCCTCCAGAAAGATGCTGTCGAACATTTCCCATGATATCAAGACACCTTTGACGGTGATCCTGGGCTATCTGGAGATCATGCGTCTGGACAGCCCGGATGATGAGATGCTGAAAAAAGTGGAGAACAAAGCCGGCCAGGTATTGGAAATGATGAATCAGTTCTTTACGCTGGCCAAGCTGGAGGCCGGAGATACGGAGCTCGGGGCAGTGCGGATCCATATGAATGAGGTCTGCAGAGAAAGTATACTGGATTTTTATGAAATTCTCAGCCAGAAGGGATTCGAAGTGGAGATAGCAGTGCCGGAAGAAGACATCTATGTATTGGGGAATCGGGAGGCACTGCACAGAATCCTGTTTAATCTTATTTCCAATGCCATCCGGTATGGCGGAGATGGCAATTATATCGGTCTCTCCCTGCGGTGTGAAGGAGAATGGGTATATATAGAAGTAAAAGACCATGGAAAGGGGATCGATAAAGTATTTGCGGACAGCGTGTTTGACAGGCTGTTTACCATGGAGGACTCCCGCAGCCGCAAGATTCAGGGCAACGGACTGGGACTGACAATTGCCAGGAACCTTGCCGTGCAGATGGGCGGGGAGGTTACACTGCAAAGTGAGCCTTTTGCCGAAACTGTTTTTACAGTAAAACTGAAACACTTCCAATAAAATACTGGTCCAAAAGAAATTTGTAAGAATTGAGAAAGAGGTTTGAAAACATAAGCCGTTACAATGGAATTATGAAAGGGGGCATACTTATGCCATATATAATACAGACAAATAAACTGACAAAATCCATTGGCGGCAGACAGCTGGTAACCGATATCAGCCTTCATGTAAAGAAAGGGGAGATATACGGATTTCTGGGACCCAATGGCGCAGGAAAAACGACGGTTATGAAAATGATAACGAACCTGTGGAAACCGACCGAAGGAACCGTGGAGATCATGGGTGAACAACTGAGGAACGATTCATACGGAATCTTAAAGAGGATGGGGAGCATCATTGAATTTCCGGTATTCTATGAAGGCTTGAGCGGGGAGGATAACCTGAAGCTGCACTGTGAATACATGGGCTTTTATCAGAAGGGGAGTGTGGAAAACTCTCTGAAATTGCTGGATCTGACAGAGGCGGCGAAAAAACCGGTAAAAGAATACTCACTCGGAATGAAGCAGCGTCTTGGAATCGCACGGGCCATCCTGAGCGGACCGGAACTGTTAGTGCTGGATGAGCCGACAAACGGGCTGGACCCCGCGGGAATGAAACAGATAAGGGAGCTGCTTCGAAGGCTGAAGGAGGAAAATGAGACTACGATATTTATATCCAGCCATATGCTTTCGGAAATTGAAAATATAGCAGATACAGTGGGCGTGATCAGCAGGGGCAGAATGCAGAGGGAAGTCTCGATGAAAGACATAGCAGAAAAGAACCTTGCCTTTATAGAAATATCTGTAAATGATGTCAAAAGGGCAGCATATATCCTGGCAGACAGGATGAATCTTCAGAACTTTAAGGTATTGGATGAGCATAAAATCCGTGTCTACGATCTGTCGGTCCCGGCAGGTGAACTTTCAAAGGCCCTGACCCTGGGCAAAATTGAGGTTGAAGCAATAGGAAGGCAGTCGGAGTCCCTGGAAGATTATTTCATGAAGGTGACGGAGGGGGGAAGATAATATGGATCTGTTCAAATTAATCAAATTGGAGTACCGCAAAAATAATATTGGTAAATATGTGAGAAATGCGGTGATTCTGGCTCTGCTTCTGGCGGCGTTTATATTTGCGCTTGCATTCCTCGGAATTGCAAATGATCCGGACGGAAAGCTGGACGCGGCACCGGGGAATAATGTATTGTCCGCACCGGTTGAGATGTTTACAAGCATGGTGTTTCTTATATTTACAAGTGTGATGCTGTCCACTTTTATTGTCAGCGCATACAAAAATAAAACAATGATTCTCATGTTTTCCTATCCAATTAAACGGCAGAAAATACTGGCGTCCCAGATGCTTGCCGTGTGGATTTTTAATTTTGCGGCACTTACACTTACAAAACTTATAATCTATCTGTGCGCAGCCGCGGTGGCTCATTTTAGAGAACCGTCGTTTTTGCTGGATTATAATATAGGAAGTGTTTCCTTTTATGTACAGATGATTCTGAAGTCAGCGGTAATTGTGAGTATGAGTTTTATAGCGCTGTTTATCGGATTGGCAATGAAATCCTCCAAAGCGACAATTGTGTCCTCTTTTTTACTTGTATTTTTAACACAGGCTAATGTGGGAGACTATACGATGGCGGACAGCGCAGTGCTTCCGGTTGTTCTGATTGTTGTGTCACTGGGATTTGCATTTTTATCTGTATGCAGTGCAGAGAAAAAAGACTTGATATGAAATAGAAAAACGCAGCAGGAGGGATTTGAACCCCCGGAGCGTTGCCGCTCTTCTGCTTTCGAGGCAGATGCCATCAGCCAACTCGACCACTGCTGCGTATGGGGTGCGTTATTGATCTGACGCACCTTTGATATTGTAACAAATTTCGTCAGGAAACTCCAGTATTTTTTGAAGGAAATATGTCTTTTTTTAATCATTTTTTTCAAATGTCTGTCTGCACACGTTCACGATCTCTCATCCTGGGAGTACACGGGGGCCAGGCGCCCCATGTATCATCTTTCTGGTATACTCCCCCTTTTCTGGAGTCTGGGATACCCCCATTTATAGAACCAGAAGCACAGAATAATCTGGATCACGGTGGAACAGGGCGTTGCCAGTGCAATGTGGAACAAGGATACATCAGCCGCCCGGCTCGCCAGCCAGGATACTGGTATCCGCACACCGAAAGCTCCGATAAGCCCCTGAATCATAACAAAAGTGGTGCAGCCGCAGCCATTAAAATACCCGATGAAGCAGAAAAGGAAGGAAACGAGCAGTGTGTCAATAGCATATCCCTTCAGGTATTCTGCGGAGGCCAGGATAACTGCGCTGTCCTTTGCAAATATCCGTGACAGGGCATCTCCATGGAAGAACGCAAAATAGCTCATGATCAGTCCGAGGAGAAAGGAGGTAAGCATCCCGTAATACATCCCCTTTTTGGCTCTCTGCGGCTGACCTGCACCAATGTTCTGTGCAACATATGCGGACATGGACTGCGTATATGATGAAGGAACCAGCAGAATGAAGCCGCAGAGTTTTTCTGCTACACCGACACCAGCCGATGCAATAACACCAAGTTGATTAACGATGGCCGTGATTGCCAGAAACGAGATGCTGACAAGCAGATCCTGCAGTGCACAGGGGGCGCCCATTTTACAGATCCTGAGGATTACCTTTTTCTGAAAGCGGATCTGTTTTCTGGAAAACGGAAAAATCAATCCACGTTTTCTAATAATAATAAGCGACAACAGTACGCTGATTGCCTGTGCCGCGACTGTGGCAGCAGCCGCTCCGGCAGCGCCCATATGCAGTACCGCGACAAAGAGCACGTCCAGTACAATATTCGTGACGCAGGCAATTGTCACGGCCAGAAGCGGTGTGCGGGCATCCCCCATCCCGCGGAAGATACTTCCCAGAGTGTTATATGCCGCGATAAACAAGATTCCTCCAGAGCAGACACGGACATACTGAACGGTAAAGTCATAAGCCTCCGGAGGTGCCTGCAAAAGACGTACCAATAACGGTGCAGCCAGCAGCATGACCGCGGTCAGGATTACGGAAAGTGCAGCGAAAAGGCAGATTCCGGCCCCTACGGTATTGCCGATTTCATGTTCCTTATGCTGTCCGAACTGCTGTCCTATAATAATCGTCACTCCCATGGAAAGCCCGGTTATAACTACGGTCAGCGTATAAAGAATCTGGCTTCCGGTGGCCACGGCAGATACTGCGGCGGGCGAGGCGAACTGTCCGACAACAAGCAGGTCCACGGCCCCATACAATGTCTGTAGTATCAATGCCGCCATAATGGGCAGCGTAAATTTCATCAGGGGTCCAAGTATCTTCCCCTGTGTCAGATCTGAAGTGTTTTTCATCTCATTCATCCCCTTTAAACTTTAGTAATGTAATATTTTATTCCCGCGGGTAACGAGCCAAAGTCAAGTCTGATTGACCTTGAAGACTGCTGCGAGGGTCAGATTCCCTACAGTCTGCTGTACTGCAAATTTGATGCCTCGCAGCTGATTGCGGGGGTTTTGACTTAACAGGTTAAATTACAGAATTTTCCTGATAAATAAAAAAGGATAAGAAAGCAGACATTTCAGCCTGCCATCTTATCCGGCAAATAATCTTCTTTGAGTATCCGCCCTCCGATGAGCAAGTTTATTTTAGAACAAAAGGCAGGAAATTGTCAACCGATATTTATTTTTATTTTCTTCCATATTTTAAGCCAGGGTATTTACTGGAACAAAATATACGAGTATGATTGAGCAGGACAGGTTACAGAAAAACGTTAGAAAAGAGGCAGAGATAAAAGATGGACATAATAGAAGAAATGCTCAGTTACAACAAAAGTTTTGTAGAAGAGAAAAAGTACGAGGCATACAGTACTGACAAATACCCTGATAAAAAGGTGGCGATACTGACCTGTATGGACACAAGGCTCACAGAACTACTGCCGGCAGCCCTTGGAATTAAAAACGGAGATGCCAAGATCATCAAAAATGCCGGAGGCGTCATAAGCCACCCATACGGAAGCGTAGTTAGAAGTCTCCTGATCGCCATCCTGGAGCTGGGAGTTACAAGCATCATGGTGATCGGCCATACAGACTGCGGCGTGCAGAACATCAGCAGCGCCGAAATGCAGGAAAAACTAAAAGAGTGCGGAATTACCGAAACAGCACTGGAGGCTACTGCCAAATGCGGAGTCAATTACGACAAATGGTTCAAAGGATTCCGCTCCGCAGAAGAGTCCGTCATGGAAACCGTGGATATTTTGAAGAAACATCCGCTCATACCAGCCCAAATCCAAATCCGTGGTTTCGTGATGAATTCTGAGACGGGAGAGGTGGAGGAAGTGAGGACGCGAGGACGCGAGGACGCGCTGGAATGTAGGTTAAAACCGACACCGTAATTCCCCTGGCATCCAACTCGATCCGTTTCTCCCGCCGATCCCCACCCAAGTGTCGGCCGTACTTCCGCAAGGATGCACGCAGCCTGCCGAAAGAGGGGGTTCTGCCGGGGGCAGGAAACAGGAAGGGGCCTTTCAGCAAGCATAGAATGCGCGCTAGAACGGCTTAGCGGAAGCTCTGCCGGGTTTTGAGGCTAAACTCGGCTCACAAAGCCGAGTTTAAAACGGCCTGAGCTGCACAATCATCAAGATTGTGCAGTGAATGCCGTTGGTGCCTCAAAATCCGGCAGGGCTTCCGCTTAGCCGTTCTCAGCAAATGGACAGCTTGCAGAAAGGCCCCTTCCTGTTTCCTGCCCCCGGCAGAACCCCCTCTTTCGGCAGGCGGACCTCCTCCAAAACTCCCCCGCCCACTATTATGATATTGACAATAGTGTGCGACATACAGTATAATTTATTTAAAGGAGGATCGACTATGGCAGAAGAGAAAGATTTAATGGCAAACCTGACGTCAGAGCTGCGCAGGGGCACTTTGATTCTGAGTGTTCTGAGCCAGCTGAGTGAAGCCAAGTATGGATATGCACTTGTCCAGAGTCTGGAGGAGAAGGGTGTGGAGATTGATCCGAATACGCTGTATCCTCTGCTGAGACGTCTGGAGAAGCAGGGACTTTTGAGCAGCGAGTGGGATGTGGGAGAGTCGAAACCTAGGAAATATTACAGGAGAACTTTTCTGGGAGATGATATTTACAGAGAGCTGAAAGCTCAGTGGGAGCAGCTTTCGGTTAATATGGAACGGATTTTAAGGGAGGGATCGATATGACAGACAGGGATAGAGAACTGATTAACCGATATGTATATGAAGTTACCAGACGTGTCCCAAAGGAACAGAGGGATGAGATTGAGCTGGAGCTGAGAGAACTGATCGGGGATATGCTGGAAGGGCTGACGCTGGATCAGGTATTTGCAAAACTGGGAGATCCGGCTGTATTTGCCAGAAAGTACAGGGAAGATAAGAACTACGTCATAAGCCCTGAGTATTATGATAATTATGTCTGGGTGATGAAGATTGTGCTAATCTGTGTCTGGGCAGGATTGTTTATATCCATGGTCGTTCAGTGTATTATCGATTACACGAATATATTTTATGAGACAGCGCGTTTTATCAGCGGACTAATGACAGGGTCTGTGGGGGCATTCGGAGCAGTGACACTGGTCTTTGCGTTTATGGAGCGGCAGAAGATAAAGGTGGAATTAAAAAAAGACAAAGCATGGACTCCTGATATGCTGAATCCGATACCGGCTAAGAAGGCCAGGATCAGCAGGGGGGATTGTGTGGCGTCTCTGGTATTTATCATGATTTTCGCCTGCATTCTCATCTTTGTGCCGCAATTTATCGGTGCCTGTTCGACAGACGGTAAGGAAGTTACTTGTATCTCCATCTTTAATATGGACAGATGGGGGATGATACTGCCCGTATTTCTGATTGCCCTGATGGCTGCATTTGTAGATGAGATAATACGTCTGGTTGCAGGATGCTACTGTCGGAGCGTGATGCTGAGCAGCATCATAGCCAATGGGATACAGGTGATACTGTCTGCGCTCGTTTTAAAAGTACTTCCCATCTGGAACCCTGATTTTGTTTTTGAGCTGGAGTTAAACTTAAGCGAGTCATTCCACTGGAAAGAACAGCTGATAAATAGGTGGAATGCGGATTTGGTGTCGGATATTATCCTGGGGATTATCATAATCGCATCGGCCATAGAGGTCGGACTGACTGTTTACAGGACTTTGCGGTACGGGAGAGCGTTAGGGGTACGCTGAGAAAGAGGTGAGTGCATCAAGGCGGAAGAACAATTAGTACTTGCAATATTTGTTGGAAGGGGGTAAGATTCTTTTATAAAACGCTTTATAAAAGCGGTAATTTAGCCCTGATATACGTGCAAGGGCTGTTACAGGAGGGCAGTATATGGGCACAGGTACTGGAATGGATAAGAGAAAAGCAAATTTAGTGAAAGTCGCAAAGTTCATCCTGCACCGCCGCAGCACTTCAAAACCGGAGATTGCGGCGACGCTTGGCCTGAGCATGCCGACGGTTCTGCAGAATGTGAAAGATCTGCTGGAGCAGGGTGTTATTATTGAGAGCGGGGAATACGAATCCACAGGAGGCCGGAAGGCGAAGGCTCTGTCGGTAAATGCAGGCCTGAAATATGCTGTAGGGATTGATATTACTGGGAATCACATCAGCTATGTGATGATTGACCTGACGGGGGAACTGGTAGAAAAACAGCGGATCCGGGCGGTATTTGAGAATTCGCTGGAATATAATGAAAAAGTATATCAGGGTTTTATAGAGTTTTGGAAAAAATCAGGCATTGAGACAAGGCGAATTCTGGGAGTTGGGATTTCACTTCCCGGAATTATCGACAAGGAACATGAGACCCTGATTATTTCCCATATCCTCAGACTCAAGGATGTCAGCCTGAAGAACCTGAGCCGTTTGTTTGCCTGCGAAGTCTGCTATGAGAACGATGCTAACAGTGCTGCCATGGCAGAGATGTACCGTCTGGAGAAAAATGCGGTATATCTGTCCCTGAGCAATTCGGTGGGCGGTTCTTTCTATATACATAATGGTATTTATGAAGGAGACGATTATCGGAGTTCTGAATTTGGCCATATGATTATTGTGCCGGGAGGAAGGCAGTGTTACTGCGGAAAAAAGGGGTGCGTAGACGCTTACTGTTCCGCCCAGGTTCTGGCGGCGAAGACCAATGATAATCTGGAACAGTTTTTTGAGGGACTTGACAGGGGCAATGAAGATCTGAAGCAGGCTTGGGATGAGTATCTCGAGTATCTGGCGGTAACAGTTACAAATCTGAGGATGGCATACGACTGCGATATCATACTGGGTGGTTATGTAGGCGGCTATCTTGAAAAATATATGGCCGAATTGAGTAAAAGAGTGATAAAATATAATGGCTTTGAAAATGATACGACTTATCTGAAAACATGCAGTTTCCAGAAAGAGGTATCAGCGGTGGGAATTGCGATGAGCTTTGTGGAAAAATATTTTGAATCACTGGAGTAAAAAGGATAAACTGGAGGAACTATTTTTGGAAACAGGTACAAATAGACAGTTGGTAGTGGGAATACTCGCTCATGTGGATGCAGGCAAAACGACACTGTCGGAAAGTATGCTCTATACGGGCGGCAGTATCAGAAAACTGGGGAGGGTAGACCATCAGGATGCTTTTCTGGATACATATGATCTGGAGCGTGCGAGAGGGATTACCATCTTCTCGAAGCAGGCAGTTTTTTCATGGAAAGATATGGATATCACGCTATTGGATACGCCTGGCCATGTGGATTTTTCGGCAGAAATGGAGCGCGCTCTGCAAGTAATGGACTATGCAGTTCTTGTGATCAGTGGAGCAGATGGCGTGCAGGGACATACGGTTACACTCTGGCGCCTTCTGAAACAGTATGAAATTCCAGTATTTTTGTTTATTAACAAGATGGATCAGGAAGGAACTGATCGCAAATTAATTTTAGAAGATCTAAAGAAACGATTGAGTGACGGATGCGTGGATTTTAATGGAATATCCGAACTGGAAAATGCAGAGGACAGCTGTCTGGAGAATCTGGCAATGTGTGAAGAAGGCATGCTGGAGGAATACCTGGAGAAGGGGAGTATTGAAAAGAATTCCATAGTACAGGCAGTACGTGCCAGAAAGGTTTTTCCCTGTTATTTTGGATCTGCACTTAGGCTGGAAGGTGTGGAAGAGTTTATGGAGGGGCTGAGGCTGTATACAGCCGCTACCGACTATCCCCATGCATTCGGAGCGAAAGTCTATAAAATAGCGAGAGATGAGCAGGGGAACCGGCTGACCTATCTCAAAGTGACAGGCGGGACTCTTCATGTGAAGGATATACTGCCTGATACGGAGGAAAAGGTCAATCAGATCCGTATTTATTCAGGCGCAAAATACGATGCGGTTCAGTCTGTTGCCGCGGGCGGCGTATGTGCTGTGGCAGGACCTGTCAGTACATATCCGGGACAGGGGATCGGTGCAGAAAAGGAGCAGGATATGTTCATTTTGGAACCAGTTCTGACCTATCAGATCCAGCTTCCCAATGACTGTGATGTGCACCAGATGCTGCTGAATCTGAAACAGCTGGAGGAAGAGGAACCTCAGCTGCATATTGTATGGGAGGAGCAGCTTGGCGAGATCCACGCGCAGCTGATGGGGGAAGTGCAGACAGAGATTCTGAAGAGCATTATCTGGGAGCGTTTCAAAGTCCGCGTGGAATTTGGCGAAGGGAATATTGTATATAAAGAAACAATAGAAGAACCAGCAGAGGGAGTCGGTCATTTTGAGCCGCTCCGGCATTATGCGGAGGTTCATCTGCTGTTGGAGCCGGGAGAGCAGGGGTCCGGACTGCAGTTTTTTTCCACCTGCAGTGAGGATGTTCTTGACAGAAACTGGCAGCGGCTGATTTTAACCCATCTGGAGGAAAAAGAACATAAAGGAGTCCTGACTGGTTCCGCTGTCACAGACATGAAAATTACGCTGACGGCGGGGCGGGCACATCTGAAACATACCGAGGGCGGAGACTTCAGGCAGGCTACATACCGCGCAGTACGCCAGGGACTTAAAAAAGCGAAAAGCATTTTGCTGGAGCCGTATTATGAATTCCGACTGGAACTGCCCTCAGATAATATCGGGCGCGCGATGTCTGATATACAGAAGATGTACGGCAGTTTTGAACACTCTGAGATGGATGGGGAGATGTCGGTGCTTACCGGGAAAGTTCCGGTAGCGACGATGCGGGGATACCAGCGGGAGTTTATTTCCTATACAGGCGGACAGGGGCGGATGTTCTGCAGCCTGAAAGGGTATGAGCCGTGCCACGACCAGGAGGAAATGATAGAGGCAGCCGGATATGATTCTGAAGCCGACTTGGAGAATCCGACAGGCTCCGTATTCTGTGCACATGGAGCCGGCTTTGTGGTAAAATGGAATCAGGTGGAAGAGTACATGCATATGGAGAGCACTCTGAAAACGGATGCCCCGGAACAAGATACATTTGTATATATACCGCCGGTTTCCGGCTCATCTTCCCGGATAGAGCTGACTCAGGAGGAACTGGATGGTATCTACAGACGGACCCCGGATCCGGTAAAAAGAAGGAACCAGAATGGGCCAGTTACCGTAAAGGCGCCGGATAAGAAGCTCTCTGATGGAAAATGGGAGGAGCGGCAGAAGAATAAGAAGAACAGGGAAACCTATCTGCTTGTTGACGGATACAATATTATTTTCGCCTGGGAGGATTTGAGTGAACTGGCGGAGACAAATATTGAGAGTGCCAGAGATAAGCTGATGGATATTCTGTGTAATTATCAGGGGTATAAGCAGTGTACACTGATCCTGGTGTTTGATGCCTATAAGGTGGAAGGAAATCTGGGAGAAGTCCTGAAGTACCACAATATTTATGTAGTTTACACCAAAGAGGCGGAGACTGCTGACCAGTATATAGAAAAGACGGTCCGCCGCATGGGACGGGGGTATGACGTTACGGTTGCCACATCCGATGCACTGGAACAGGTGATTATCCTGGGGCAGGGAGCGCAGAGGATGTCTGCGGATGGATTGAAAGAGGAAGTGGAGCTTATGCAGAAAGAGATCCGCAGCGAGTACCTGAACAGACAGGAAAATGCAAGAAACTATTTGTTTGACCACATGTCTGAGGAAATGGTCAATGAAATGGAGAATGTCCGGTTAGGGAAGAAATAAGCAGAATTAAGGGCTGATTTGAGAAAACACAGATAAATCTAATGATATTTATTGAAAACCACATCGTTTTGAAAGGATGAATTCCATCTTTCAATCCGGTGTGGTTTTTATTTTGGAAGATGTATGAAATAAGAATGCCAAAGGTAACGATTCAGCCCCAGGTAGTCTGTGGAGAGTGTTATCCGTGCCGGCATGGAAAGTACAATCTATGTGAAGAACTGAAGGTCATGGGCTTTCAGACAACAGGTACGGCATCCGAATATTTTGCGGTTGATGCCAGTAAAGTGACTCCGCTTCCGGAAGACATGAGTTACGAGGAGGGAGCCATGATCGAACCATTGGCAGTAGCCGTACACGCTGTAAGGCAGGCCGGTGATGTGAAGGGTATGAAAATTGCCGTTCTGGGGGCCGGTCCGATCGGCAATCTGGTTGCCCAGACAGCACTTGGAATGGGGGCAGAATCTGTATTGATAACAGATGTTAGTAATTTGAGGCTGGAAAAAGCAAAAGAATGCGGTATTCAGTGCACAGCCAACACAAAAGAAGAAGATTTGGGAGATGCGATGCTTCGCTTCTTCGGTCCGGACAAAGCCGATGTGATCTACGACTGCGCGGGGAATAATATAACAATGGGGCAGGCAATTAAGTATGCAAGAAAAGGCAGTGTAATAATTCTCGTCGTTGTATTTGCAGGAATGGCAGAGATAGATCTGGCCGTACTTAATGACCATGAGTTAGATCTGAACACAACAATGATGTACCGGAACGAAGATTATATAGAAGGAATTCGTCTTGTAAATGAGGGAAAAGTACATTTACAGCCGCTGATTTCAAAAACATTTGCATTCCGGGATTATAAGCAGGCTTATCAGTACATTGACGAAAACCGGGAGACTGCTATGAAAGTAATTATCAACGTCCAGAAATAGTTTACAGAACTTCAAAGGGGTCAGACCCCTTTGCCAAGGGGGTCTGACCCCTACGAAGAACCATCGGATATTTCACAAGTAAAGGAGTAATAAAAAAATGGGAGTTGTAGAGCTGAGCTCAGGTGTTACATCAAGGATACATAGCAATGATATAAAAAACAGCACAGTCTGCAAAAGTTCGTCAAATGCAGAGAAAGCTGATACAAATGTTAAGGTACCACTTATTAGCAAAATCGCCTATGGAATGGGCGATGTGGGATGTAACTTTAGCTGGATGTTTGTTGGTAACTTTTTAATGATATTTTATACGGATGTTTTTGGTATTAGTATGAGTGCTGTAGCCGGTCTTATGCTGTTTTCCCGCTTTTGGGATGCGATTAATGATCCAGTTATCGGGAGTCTGACCGATAAGACAAAGTCACGATGGGGGCGTTACAGGCCATGGCTGTTGATCGCGGCACCGTTTACGGCGATAATACTGATACTGACATTCTGGGCGCATCCGGATTGGTCATCTACAGCAAAAATCACATATATGGCAGTGACATACTGCGTGTTAGTGCTGGGCTATACTTGTGTAAATATTCCTTATGGGACTTTATGCGGCGCTATGACGCAGAATATTGAGGAAAGAGCGAAGATTAATACGTTTCGTTCCGTAGCGGCCATGATAGCCATCGGCATCATTAATATTATCACAGTGCCCCTGATTTCCAGGCTGGGTGCGGGAGATGATAAGAGAGGCTATCTGATGATAGCAATGATATATGGCTGCATATTTGCCGCCTGTCATATTTTTTGTTTTTCTAAAACAAAGGAAGTTGTGGCAGTGCCTGAGAAGCAGAAGATTTCTATTATTAAGCAGCTGAAGGCGGTTGCTGTAAACAGGCCCTATATCCTTGCATTAATCGGACAAATGTTATTTGGATTTACCTTATATGGGAGAAATGCAGATGCGCTGTATTATTTTACATACGTAGAAGGAAATAAGGCTTTCTTTACCACCTACTCCATGTGTATTATTATTCCGTCTATTATTGGCGCGGCATGTTTTCCGCTGTTATTCAGATGGACGAACAATAAAGGCCGCGCAGCTTCTGTTTTTGCATTGCTGACGGGGATTAGTATGCTGAGCTTATATTTGTTCAGCGTACAGACGTCACCAATACTGTTTTATGGGGTATCCGGGTTAACACAATTTTTCTTCTCCGGATTTAATACGGCAATCTATGCGATTATTCCAGACTGCGTGGAATATGGGGAATGGAAAACCGGACTGCGGAATGATGGGTTTCAGTATGCATTTATATCTCTGGGAAATAAAATTGGCATGGCGTTGGGGACTTCGTTTCTGGCCCTTGTTCTTGGTGCGGCAGGATATGTGGCAAATCAGCAGCAGAATGCGGCAGTGCTGGCTGTTATGAAACATTCTTTTACAACAATACCGGGAGTTCTGTGGGTGGTTACAGGGATAGTACTGATTTTCTACAGACTGAACAAAAAGCGCTATAATGAAATTGTAGAAGAAATTAATTCCAGGGAGAACTAAGCTATATTACACATTATCATAAAAGCGGATATTCAAAAAGCTGTTGCTTTGCGGGTATCCGCTTTGGTATGCTCATTGGCAGCAGGGTCTGGAAACGCGATTTTATAGTCACATTACACGCCTGGCGAGTGCAAACAGTAACATTTTATGTGTTTCAAATAACGTCTACTTAAAAATTTCTGTTGACAATCTGCACATGTCCGGGATATAATGAAGAAAATTTTTGAGTGAGGTAAGTGTATGTTACGTGTGGTAGTAATGGAGAATACAGCTAATTAAATAGTTGTGGGGACGCAGCATTGTCGTTTTTACGGGACAGCTGTATCCTTTTATCTGCCTTACAAAATGCGAACATACGCTTCGGATAGATATCTGTGATAGATGAGATTTGAAGAGCATGGCTGTATGGTCATGCTGTTTTTTCTGTTACGGGGATTTTATACGCCACGGAAGAGTATGCCCGAAATGGGCGGGTACTTTTCGTGGCGTTTTTGTTTCATATAAAGGTATAGGATAATTTTCAGGAGGTTAATATGTTAGACACAGAAAAGATACTAGAATTTGATAAAATAAAAGGAAAACTGGCAGATTTAGCATGCACAGAGCGGGCAAAGGAACAGGCAGAAGGACTGAAACCATATTTGTCCGAAATTGAGGTCAGAGCCAGACAGAAGGAGACAACAGAAGCCAGGGATTTGATTGAAAAATGCGGTATGCCGCCGATGACAGCGCTGCAGGGAATCGAAGAATGGATTGAGTTTGCGGGAAAGGGCGGATGTCTCACTGCTGAGCAGCTTGAATACATTGCCCGGACTCTTACTTCTGTAAGAAGACTGAAGTCTTATCTTGAGAGAGGAAAGCAGTATGAGCTGAGCCTGGCTTATTACGAAGAAAACCTGGATTCGCTCGACGAGATCTGCGAGGAGTTGAATCAGAAAATCCGAAATGGTGAAGTGGATGACTATGCCTCAAAGGCTTTGAAATCTCTCAGAGAAGCGATTGACAGGGCAGATGATAAGATGCACCAGAAGGCAGATGCTGCACTGCGGGCGAATAAGGCATATATGTCCGACAGTTTCAGCACTGTAAAAAATGGACATCTGTGCATACCGGTCAGGAAGGAATACCGGCTTAAAATCTCAGGAACAGTGATAGATAAATCCTCTACCGGAAGCACTCTGTTTATGGAACCGGCCGCGGTTGCATTACTATATGATGAACTGCAGGAACTCAGGATTGACGAGGAAAATGAGGTGATCCGGATTCTTTATACATTATCTGCCATGTTGTCCGATAAAGCAGAAATTATCCGAAAAAATAACAGGACAGTAGAAAAACTGGATTTCATTTTCGCAAAAGCAAAGCTTAGTATGGAATATGAAGGAACACAGCCGAAGATTAACACAGAACGTTATATTAAACTGAAGAACGCAAGACATCCGCTAATGGACAGAAAAATCAATGTTCCACTGAACTTTGAGATAGGGAACAGCATAAACGGCGTTATCATCACCGGGCCAAATACAGGCGGTAAGACAGTTGCAATTAAGACTGTGGCACTCAACTGCATGATGGCACAGTGTGGTCTGCATGTCGCATGTGAACATGCGGAGATATGTATGAATAACGCCGTGCTGTGCGATATAGGAGATGGACAGAATTTGTCTGAGAATCTGTCTACGTTTTCCGCACATATTACGAATGTATTGGACATACTAAAAACAGTCAGCCGCGAAAGCCTGGTCATCATGGACGAACTTGGCTCCGGTACAGATCCGGCAGAGGGGATGGGAATAGCCATCGCCATACTGGAGGAACTGAAAAAGAGCGGGGCGTTGTTTCTGGTTACCACACATTACCCGGAAGTAAAAGAATATGCCAGCCGGGAAGAGGGGATCGTAAATGCAAGAATGACCTTTGATAAAGAAAGCCTGAGGCCGTTATACCAGCTGGTTATCGGAAAAGCAGGAGAAAGCTGCGCTTTCTATATTGCAGGAAAACTTGGCATGCCGGGGGAGATGCTCCGAACAGCAGCAAAAGCAGCCTACGGAGAAGATGCAGATCTGGGATTCGAGACAGGGACAGAGAATCGGGAGCTAAAAAAAACCTCCCATCCAAAGATACAAAAAAAGAAAAAGATCGTAAAGCAGGAAGAAGCAATAAAATACCAGCTGGGTGACAGCGTTATGGTAATGCCGGATAGAAAGATTGGGATAATCTGCCAGACAGCGAATGAAAAAGGTGCTCTCCGTGTACAGATGCCGGATAAAAAAATATGGATCAACCACAAACGGATACGTCTTCACGTTCCTGCGGATCAGTTGTATCCGGAAGATTACGACTTTTCCATCATATTTGACAGCATAGAAACCCGGAAGACCAGACATGATATGGAAAGAAAATACATTCAAAAGACATTAAATTGTGACGAGTAGTTCAAAGGGGTCAGACCCCCTCGGCAGAGGGGTCTGACCCCTTTGAGGTCTCTTTGAGGTCCTTTGAAGTTATTGACGCACAGGTACTGCATTGTTATAATAAAACCATGACACATCAGTGAGGTGAAGCATGTTTAGTTATGAGGTTCTGCAATCGTTGAATGATTTGGAAATGCTTGTTTACAGCTACATCATGGAGCACAAGGAAGAAGTACAGTATATGACGATCCGGGAGCTGTCTCAGGCCGTGCATGTTTCTACATCCACGGTGGTGAGGTTTTGTAAGAAAGCAGGCTGCGATGGTTATTCTGAATTCCGTGTACAGTTTAAAATGTTCCTGAAAGAAGAGAAAGAGAGTAGAAAGAAGCTGACTTCGGATGATAATATTGATGAAGTCATGAATTTTTTCCATACCGTCACATCCACTGAATATGAAGAACGGATTTCAAGGGCGGTTCAGGTGATTCAGGATGCGGGACAGCTTATTTTTATCGGGATCGGTACATCCGGTATCTTGGGAAAATACGGAGCGCGGTATTTTTCAAATCTGGGAAAATACAGCCAGTATATTGAAGATCCTTATTACCCTGTCCGGGCGGATCTGGAGGACACCGTGGTGATCGCACTGTCTGAATCGGGGGAGACGCAGGAGATTGTAAAGCTGGCAGGGAGGTTCAAGGAGCATCACTGCAGACTTGTAAGTATCACCAATGGCTCGGGATGTACACTGGCGAAGATGGCTGACTGTCCTCTGGCATATTATGTGTCAGAGCGTAAGATTAAGGAAGAATATAACATCACCACGCAGGTTCCGGTGCTGTATCTGATAGAGACCATGGGAAGGCGGCTTTCATAGCCGTCTTTTTCTTTATTTCATGGGAAAATGCGTTCTATGAAATTGAAAAAACCTCCCGGCGGGATGCGAACTTCAGCGATGCGGCCGTTGCAGACGAAACTCGGTTTTATATATCATTAGCAGAAAACACCCTGTATTTTTTCTGAAACAAATTTCTTCCATGCATATAAATTTCTAAAGAACATGAAATACTATGAATTTGAAAGATATTATGTATAATGAAAATTACAAAGCAACCGGTGTGAAAATGAGAAGAAAGGGGTAGCTGAAATGGCTATTGATTATGGGAAAACCGCCAGGGAACTGGTTCAGGAACTGGGCGGCGATGAAAATATAACAAATGTTGCACACTGTGCAACAAGACTTCGTTTTATCTTAAAGGATGAAACGATTGTGGATACTGCAAAAGTATCCAAGATTCCGGGGGTTATCACAACGGTGCAGGCGGGAGGCCAGTTCCAGGTTGTTATCGGAAATCACGTAAAAGATGCATACGAGCAGGTGCTGAAACTGGTATCCATTGATGAGAAACAGGCGAAAGATACAGGGAAAAAGGGCGGCATATTCAGCCGGATTATCGACATCATATCCAGTATCTTCGCCCCATTTTTATACACCCTCGCGGCATGTGGTATCCTCCAGGGAATTCTGGGCATATTCGTGGCCATGAATGCGATTGATACAACGGGCGGGACCTATCAGATACTCAATTTCATCTCCTGGACGGCATTTACTTTCCTGCCGGTCCTGATTGCAGTAACCGCATCCAAAAAATTCGGGGTAAATACATTCGTGGCAGTCGTGATTGCCTGTGCACTTGTAAGCCCCGACTATATCAATATGGTAAATGCGGGACAGGATGTTTATTTCCTTGGAATTAAAGTACAGCTTTTAAGCTACACATCCTCCGTTATCCCGATTATTCTTTCTATATGGATTGCATCCTATGTACAGAAGTTTTTTGACAAATACCTGCCGATCGTAGTGAGAAATCTGTTTTCGCCCATGTTTACGATCGTGATCATGGTTCCGCTGACGCTGCTGGCATTTGGGCCGATCGGTAATACCATCGGAGGTGCAATTGGCGGGGCATACAATTATCTGTACGGTTTAAGCCCGATTGTGGCAGGTGTAATCGTAGGTGGCCTGTGGGAAGTACTGGTTATCTTCGGCGTGCACTGGGGGATTACACCGGTTACCGTAGGAAATTATGCGAACCTGGGGTACGACACATTTACCGGGCTTCAGGCCTCGGCCGTATTTTCCCAGGCGGGAGCCGCGCTGGGCGTATTCCTGAAGACAAAGGACAAAGACATGAAAGGTGTATCACTTTCTGCAGCGGTAACCGGACTTTTCGGTATCACAGAGCCGGCCATTTACGGTGTAAACCTGCGGCTCAAGAAGCCGATGATCTGCGGATGCGTGGCAGGTGCCGTCGGCGGCGGTATCGCAGGAGCTTTCAATGCCGTATCATGGGGATACAACATGCCGGGTATCGCAACACTTCCGGCCTACTTTAAAGCAGGTCACATGACGCAGTTTACCGGCCTTCTGATTTCCATCGTTGTAGCATTTGTTCTGGGAATTGTACTGACCTATATCGTAGGATTCGATGAGGATGTGCCGGAAAATGCAATCGAAGAAAAGAGCGGCGCTTTCTCAAATCAGGCAAAGGAAGAAACAGACAGCGCTTCAAAATTAACAGAAACCAGAATCCAGGGACAGAGGATCGAGATGGGAAGTCCGGTAAAAGGAAGGACAATTCCACTTTCACAGGTAAAAGATGAGGCATTCGCATCTGCAGCAATGGGAGACGGGCTCGCCATCCTCCCATCGGAGGGTAAGATCTATGCCCCCCTCGACGGAACCGCAGAAGCCGTGTTCCCGACCGGACATGCGGTGGGGCTTGTAACCGAGGCAGGAAGAGAAATCCTGATCCATATAGGAATCGACACCGTTCAGCTGGACGGAAAAGGATTCCAGGCACATGTGAAGCAGGGAGACCGTGTGAAAAAAGGCGATCTCCTGGTCGAATTCGATCCGGAACTGATTCGAAAAGAGGGATATGACCCGACCGTAATTTATATCATTACCGACATGGATCAGGTGACGAATCTGGAGGTCAGGACAAACCAGAATATAGAAGCACTGGAAACGGTTATGTTTGCAGAAGGAAAGGAGCATTAAGATGGAAAGATTACCCGATGATTTTCTCTGGGGCGGCGCAGTGGCTGCCCATCAGGTTGAAGGCGGATGGAATGAAGGCGGCAAAGGCGTCAGCATTGTGGATGTACTGACCGGGGGAGCGCACGGCGTAGACCGGAGAATCACAGATAATATACAGCGGGACTGCTACTATCCAAACCATGAAGCAGTGGATTTTTATCATCACTATAAAGAGGACATTAAGCTGTTCGCCGAAATGGGTTTCAAATGTTTCCGAACATCCATTGCCTGGACCAGGATCTTCCCTCTGGGAGATGAAGAGACTCCGAATGAAGCAGGACTCGAATTTTACGATGACCTTTTTGATGAGCTATTAAAATACAACATTCAGCCAGTGGTGACCCTGTCCCATTTTGAAATGCCGTACCATCTTGTAAAAAAATACGGCGGGTGGAAAAACCGTAAACTGATTGATTTCTTTGTAAGATATGCAGTAACTGTTATGGAACGGTATAAGGATAAGGTTAAATACTGGATGACCTTTAATGAGATCAATAACCAGAAAAATTATAAATATCCTCTGTTCGGGTACACCTGCTCCGGAGTGATTTTCACAAAGGAGGAGAACCCGGAGGAATGTATGTACCAGGTAGTGCATCATGAACTGGTGGCCAGCGCGCTTGCAGTCAGGAAGGGTCATGAGATTAACCCGGATTTTCAGATCGGATGTATGGTGGCCTGTGTGCCAGTCTATCCATATTCCTGCCACCCGGACGATATGATGTACTCCGTGGAAGCCATGCATGACCGCTACCTGTTCGGAGACGTCCATGTGCGCGGCGAATATCCTTCCTATATCTACAGGGAATGGAAGAGAAAAGGTTTTTCTATTAAAATGGAGCCGGAAGACGCGGAGATCCTCAAAGAAGGTACAGTCGACTACGTAGGACTGAGCTACTATATGACCAACGCAGTCAAAGCAGATGTGGTCAGGGAAGGAAATGGTCTGGACGGTTTTCCGGGAAGCGTCAGCAACCCGTTTGTAAAAAAGAGTGACTGGGGCTGGCAGATTGATCCAGTCGGCCTGAGGTACGCTCTGAATCTGTTGTATGAGAGATACCAAAAGCCATTATTTATAGTAGAAAATGGTTTTGGCGCTGTGGATGAAGTAAAACCGGACGGAACGATAGAAGATGATTACAGAATTCTCTACTTGAAAGAACATATCCGGGAGATGAAAAAAGCAGTGCTCCAAGATGGCGTGGACTTAATCGGATACACACCGTGGGGGTGCATAGACTGCATATCCTTTACAACCGGGGAGATGAAAAAACGTTATGGATTTATCTATGTGGATAAGGACAATCAAGGGAACGGTACGCTTGAAAGAAAAAAGAAAAAATCTTTCTCCTGGTATAAAGATGTAATCAAAAGCAACGGAGAAATTTTATAGAGCCAGATAAGGATTCTGGGGGTTGTTGAAACAGCGGCATAACACAACAGAATATTACGGCAGCAAATACAGCGGTACAGCACAGAAATTTTGACAAATTCCGCAGCATATGTTAGAATAAAAAAAGTACGAGGTGTAAATGACAGATAGCATTTGCACCTTTTTTTCGCGCAGAGCGAGAATTTCAGATAACAGAGTGTTGAAAGGAGAACGGTTTTGCTTACGATTAATCATTATATAAAAGCAAAAACACTGGAAGAGGCATACGAGCTGAACCAGGCCAGGAATGCGCGCATCATGGGTGGAATGATGTGGATGCGGCTGGGCAATGCGAAGGTACAGACAATTATAGATATATCAGGCCTGGGGCTGGACCAGATTGAGGAGACGGAGCATGTATTCAGGATCGGGGCTATGTGCAGTCTGCGTCAGCTGGAACTCCACGAGGGGCTAAAGGAGATGTATGGTGATGCAATTGCAGAGTCCGTGCGCCATATAGTAGGAGTGCAGTTTCGGAACCAGGCGACCGTAGGCGGCAGCATTTACGGCAGATTCGGTTTTTCGGACGTGCTGACATGCCTGCTTGCACTGGATACGTTTGTGGAGCTGTATGATGGTGGGACAATCCGTCTGTCCGAATTTGTAAATAAAAAGCGGGACAAAGATATTCTTGTCTCTATTATCATAAGAAAAAGTGACAGGAAACTCCGTTATTCCTCTGTCCGCAGGACGAAAACTGACTTCCCCGTGCTCTCCTGCGCGGTAGTAACCGGACCGGTGCATGGAAAGGAAACCTGGTATTTTTCTGTAGGGGCCAGGCCCATGAAAGCGGCAGTACTGGAAAAAGAGTGGGAGATCCCGGAGGACCTTAAAGAAGAGGAACTGGCTGGATATGCAAAAGAAGCGGCAGCAGGATTTACTTACGGTACCAACATGCGGGGCAGTGCAGGTTACAGGCGCCATCTGGCCGAAGTACTGATCTTGCGTGCCATGCGGTCCATTCTGGCAGACCGGACACAGGAGGGAAAATAGATGGAAGTAAAATTTATTTTAAACGGGAAACAGGCCTGCGTGGAAGCAGCGGGCGATACCATTCTTCTGGATGTATTGAGAGAACTCGGATGCCATAGTGTAAAATGTGGCTGTGAAACAACAAACTGCGGGCTCTGTACCGTATGGATCGACGGAAAATCCCGCCTGTCCTGCTCCATTCTGGCAGCGAGCGTGGAAGGGCAGGAAGTAACAACATTGGAAGGTGTTAAAGAAGAGGCAGAGGAGTTTGGAACATTTCTTGCAAATGAAGGCGCAGAACAGTGTGGCTTCTGTTCCCCCGGTTTTATTATGAATGTGCTGTCTATGGTGCGTGAACTGGAAGATCCGGATACAGAAGAAATCAAAGAATATCTGGCCGGCAATCTGTGCCGGTGTACCGGATATATGGGGCAGCTGCGTGCAATCAGGAAGTATTTACAGTGGAAAAAAGAGGAGGTGCGTTCATGAGAGTCGTTAACCAGCCCGTACCAAAAGTAGATTCACAGGCACTGGTGACCGGAAAAGGCGTATACACGGATGATCTGGCACCGGCTGACTGCCTGATTGTAAAAGTGCTGAGAAGTCCCCATGCACATGCTCTGATCAAGGATATAAACCTCACAAGGGCCGAGGCCGTTCCGGGGATTGAATGTATACTGACTTATAAAGACTGCCCGGACAGGCGTTTCACAATGGCCGGCCAGACGTATCCGGAACCAAGTCCATATGACCGGCTGATTCTGGAGCAGCGTGTCCGTTTTGTGGGAGATGCAGTTGCCATTATAGCAGGTGAAAGCAAAGAAGCAGTCAGTAAAGCCATGAAACTGATCAAGGTCAAATACGAGGTACTGGAGCCTGTTCTGGATTTCAGAAAGGCGAAGGACAATCCAGTTCTTGTGCATCCGGAGGAAAACTGGAAGAGTCTCTGCCCCGTCGGCGCGGACAACAAGAGAAATCTGTGTGCCCACGAGGAGGATTCCCAGGGAGATATTGAGGCAGTGCTTGCGGATTGCGAATACGTTATAGACAGAACCTATCATACCAAAGCAAATCAGCAGGCAATGATGGAGACATTTAGAACATGCACGTATCTGGACACATACGGCAGGCTTAATATACTTTCATCCACCCAGATTCCGTTCCATGTCAGAAGAATTCTGGCCACGGCCCTGGATGTGCCGAAGTCAAAAATACGTGTGATCAAGCCCAGAATCGGCGGCGGTTTTGGCGCAAAGCAGACGGTGGTAACCGAGGTCTATCCGGCTCTGGTAACATGGAAGACCGGGAAACCGGCGAAGATTATCTATACGAGAGAAGAGTCCTTTATTGCGTCTTCACCAAGACATGAGATGGAGGTCCATGTCCGTGTAGGCGCAGATAAGGCGGGGATTATCAAAGGGATTGACGTCTATACACTGTCAAATACGGGGGCATTCGGGGAGCACGGTCCGACTACGGTGGGGCTTTCCGGCCATAAGTCTATCCCTCTCTATGGAAAGGCGGAAGCATTCCGCTTTGTCTATGACGTGGTCTATACAAATGTTATGTCCGCGGGAGCTTATAGGGGATATGGGGCTACCCAGGGGATTTTTGCAGTGGAGTCCGCTGTCAATGAACTTGCGGCAAAACTGGGCATGGACCCGGTTACACTGCGCGAGCTTAATATGGTAAAAGAAGGCCAGAAAATGCCTGCCTATTATGGAGAAACGGCCAACAGCTGTGCACTGGACCGCTGTCTGAAACGGGCAAAAGAGATGATAGACTGGGATAACAAATATCCATGCCGCGATATGGGCAACGGGAAAGTCCGGGGTGTTGGAGTCGCGATGGCAATGCAGGGTTCAGGAATCTCAGCCGTAGACACGGCGTCCGTGGGTATCAGGGTAAATGACGACGGTTTTTACAGCCTCATGATAGGGGCTACGGATATGGGAACCGGATGTGATACCATATTGGCACAGATGGCAGCAGAATGTCTGGAGTGTGAGCTGGAGGACATCATTGTGCATGGAGTCGATACCGATTCTTCTCCATATGACTGCGGTTCTTATGCGTCCAGTACCACCTACGTGACAGGCATGGCAGTCGTAAAGACCTGTGAGACACTGCGGGAGAAGATCTGTGCCAGAGGGGCCGCGTATCTGGGCTGCTCTTTGGAAGATGTCGAATTCGACGGAGAAAAAGTGCTGGATCTGAAGAATGGCAGGAGCATATCAAGAGCAGATATCGGCAATCGGGTTATGTGCAATAACGAGCAAGCGCTCTATGCCAGCGAGGCATTTACCTCACCGGTATCCCCGCCGCCATTTATGGTAGGAATGGCGGAAGTGGAGATCGACAAAGAGACGGGACAGCTGGAGCTGATAGATTATGCCGCAGTAGTAGATTGTGGAACCGTAGTCAATCCAAACCTGGCCAGGATCCAGACAGAAGGAGGAATCGCTCAGGGAATTGGCATGGCCCTCTACGAGGACATTGTTTACAATGAAAAAGGTAAGAATTACAGTAATTCTTTCATGCAGTATAAAATCCCGAGCCGGCTGGATGTCGGCGACATCTGGGTGGAGTTCGAGAGCAGCTATGAGCCGACCGGACCTTTCGGGGCGAAATCCATAGGCGAGATCGTTATTAATACACCGCCGCCGGCGATTGCAAACGCAGTGCAGAATGCGACGGGAGTCATCGTGCGTGAACTGCCTATAGATGCGGAAAAGATTTACAGGGGGATGCGGTAAGTCAGGCAGCCAGAGAGCGCCTGCCCTGAGAGGTGAACCTGCCCCAGTGCGGGAAACAGGGGATGCCCTTTTCCTGAGTACATTACTTATAGAAAACGGCTAAATGGAGATCCAATCGGATATCCATTTAACCGTTTTTTAATTATATTTTATGCTTTCAAACAGGGGAGCTCTAATCTTCTCCTAAAAAGTAACGTCCGTATGCGTCTGCCGCTTTGATTGCTGCACATACACTTTCCGGAGTGACTTCAAAAGGCATGTTATGTAAAGTGTCTGTCTCTGCGCATGCTGCCGCTGCAACTGCCATGAGCTTTTCATCGGTTACTTCTTTGATCCCAAGTTCTTTTAATGTTACAGGAAGTCCCAGTTCGATGCAGAAATCAATGATTTCCTGCAGCTCTTCTGCCGGAATATTTTCGAGTACAAGCTGAGTGATTGTTCCGAATGCTACTTTTTCACCGTGGTACATGTGGTGGCAGTCTTCCAGTACTGTCAGGCCGTTGTGGATCGCATGTGCTCCGGCAAGTCCGCCGCTCTCAAAGCCGATTCCGCTCAGCAGGGTGTTGGCCTCAATTACTTTTTCTACGGCTGTAGTGCATGCTCCGGCTTCCAGGGCAAGTTTAGCTTTTACACCTTCCTCCATCAAAGTGTCAAAACATAATCTGGCCAGAGCCATTGCTGCGGAAGTTACTTTGCCGCCTGCGCAGGTGGATGCTCCCTTTGCCTGTACGGCTCTTGCCTCAAAATATGTAGCGAGAGCATCTCCCATACCGGATACTGTTAAACGCACCGGAGATTTGGAGATGATATCTGTATCCATCAATACCATGTTCGGATTGGCCGGAAGGAATAAGTACTCCTCAAATACGCCTTCGTCTGTGTAGATAACAGAAAGCGCGCTGCATGGAGCATCTGTGGATGCAATGGTGGGGCAGACGAGAACCGGTGTATGTCCATAATATGCAACTGCTTTAGCCGTATCCAGAATCTTGCCGCCGCCGATCCCGATTACAAGATCACAATGTTCCTTTTTCAGTATCTCTGTCAGGCGGTTGATCTCATTTTTGCTGCATTCACCGTTAAAATAATCGTATATGATTTCAAAATCCTGACCTGCAAAGCTGCTGTCAATAATATTCCCGATACGTTTGTAGCCGGATGCTGTAATAAGAACCAATGCTTTTTTCCCATATACCTTTGCGTAGCTGCAGAGCTTTGCCATTTCTTTAGAACCCTGTACGTATTTACCTGGGCTGATTAAAATATTAGCCATTTGTATACCTCCTGTTATAACCAAGTGTGTTATTTTTTTGACAATCATATTATGCACTGATTCTTTTATAATGTCAATCCAATGCAAAAAAAATTCTCTAATATAAACACCTTCCGAATGGAATGTACACGCAGTGAGGCGGGCAGATACCATGCTGTGCATTCCATTCGGAAGGCGTGGATTTTGTGAGCTGCCCTGTCTGCAGGCAGCTGATTACTGTAACTTTTTTTGATAGGCCAGGCGCTCGCTTCCATCCTCAAGAAAGATGACCCCGCAGTATTTAAACCCGTTTTTATCCAGCATATGCTGCATAACTACATTGTCTCTGTGCGTGTCTATGCGAAGATTCGAGCACTGTTCAAGCGCCCAGTTCAGACAGAAAGATGCGGCCCCGCGGATGGTGCCATCAGAGGTGATCCTGTGTACAACTCCATAGGGGGATTCATCCAGCCATTGGCCGCTGTATATTTTGGTATAGGTATCATCACGCCCCATTCTGTAATAGAAGGCGGCAATGATTTTGCCGTGTTCTTCACAGACGTAACTGTTTCCATTATCAATATCTTGTGCCAGCAGCGCTTTGGGGGGATAGGTGTTGCCCCATTGGGTGGGATTTCCGTGGCTTGTCATAAACATTCTTGCATTTTCATACATATTCAGCAGTATATCCAGGTCTGCCAGTTTCGTTTTTCTTATTTCCATAATTGTTATTACCTTTCTATAGCGATAAAATCTATAAAATTTAAATTGCATACTATGTAAAATATCTGCAATTTTAGTGACGGTATTGATGCGCTTGGAATAAATTACACACATATTTTATTTTAAAACGTTTCGAATAATTTAGCAATTAGAAAAAATACTGAAAATTTGCATCCTTTTGCCTTGAAAATCCGTCTATTTAATGTAATGATATTATCATATAACCAAGGGCACCCCGTAATCCATGCCTTTTAG
The DNA here is from genome assembly GCA_001028025.1 of Faecalicatena fissicatena. Lineage (GTDB taxonomy): Bacteria > Bacillota > Clostridia > Lachnospirales > Lachnospiraceae > Faecalicatena > Faecalicatena fissicatena_A. Next base: position 104,385 of record LDAQ01000007.1, read on the forward strand.
GCGGGGCTGCGGCTAAGCGGCAGAATAGTGTATACCAGGGGGAATCCCGTAACACATGCCTTTTGGGCGGATCTGCAGCTTGACTGCAGAATAAAATATTACTTAAGAGGAGGGCACATAAGATGAGCGGCAAAAAGAAGGCGTTGCTTGCAGTGGGGATAGCAGCTGGCATTATAATTTGTATTTACGGTGGTATATCTATTTATTTCATGAGTCATTTCTTCCATAACACCAGGATCAATGGTGTAGATTTTTCCATGAAAACGGCAGATGAGGCCGAACGGTATTTTGCGGGGCAGATTGACGGGTATGCGTTGAAGGTCACTCCAAAAGAGGGTGACAGCGAGGAGATCAGCGGGGCATCCATATCCATGAAGTATAAGAAGAGCAAAGAGCTGGAAAAAGCACTGAAGAAGCAGGGGGCGTTTCTCTGGCCGTCTATGTTCTGGAAAGATCACACGGTAAAGCTGGATCTGGGCTTCGATTATGATCATAAACAGCTGGAGGAAAAGATTCAGGAGCTGAGATGTTTCCAGAATGAAGAAAAGATCGATCCGGAAAGTGCAAAGCCGGAGTTTGACGGGGATAAATTTGTCGTAAAGCCGGAAGTGCTGGGAACAAAAGTGGATCAGGATCCGCTGAAGGAAAAACTGATTCAGGCAGTGCAGGGGCTGGAGACCGAGTTCAGCCTGGAGAAGGAAGAATGTTATCTGAAGCCAAAGTATACTGCGGACTCAAAAGAGGTTGCTGCGGCGTGCGACACTCTGAATAAGTACTGTGGGGCAAGTATTACCTACGACATGGTTCCGCAGAAAGAAGTGGTGGACAAGCAGCTGATTTCCACGTGGCTGTCCTGGGATGAGAACATGAACGTTACCTTCCATGAGGATAAAGTCAGGGAATATATGAATGGATTTGCTGCAAAATACGAGACACTTTACGGGACGCGCCCGCTGACCACCCCATGGGGGAAAGCAACAGAGGTGAGCGGTGGTACTTACGGCTGGGCAATTGATGAGGCATCTGAGGCAGAAGCTCTGATTGCAGGGATCAAGGCCGGAGAACAGACGACGAAAGAACCGGTTTATGAACAGCGCGGGGCAACACATGAGGCCCAGGACTGGGGGAAGACATTTATTGAGGTGGATTTGAGTGCACAATATATGTGGTACATTGTGGATGGCAATGTCGCCTTCGAGACAGCCGTGGTAACCGGGAAGCCTTATGAGCACTCCACGCCGGCGGGAGTATATGATATCCTATGGATGACAAAAGGCACCACCCTTGTGGGAAATATTGTGCCGGAGACTGGTGAGCCGGAATACCGGACATGGGTGGATTACTGGATGCAGGTGACTTACGGCGGCGTTGGATTTCATGACGCCACATGGCAGCCCGCATTCGGCGGCGATCTGTACTGGAGCATCGGTTCTCACGGATGTATTAATATGCCGCTGGACGGCGCTGCAACATTATTCAGCATGATATCAAGCGGCACACCGGTGGTAATGCACTACTGATGCACATGAGCATTAGAAAAAACACTAGATATTGTATAAAATTAGATACAAGGCATCAAATGAAAAGTATTCTCATTTATCCTCTTGTCTTTTATTTAACACGATGTTATACTAGGCGGGAACTAAAAGATAACCTGGTATATCAAAGGAGGATTTTATAATATGGTACAGTATGAACAGTGGGAAGGATTCAGGGGAAGACTTTGGAAGGACGATATCAATGTCCGGGATTTTATTCAGAATAACTATACTCCTTATGACGGAGATGAGAGCTTTCTGGAAGATCCTACAGAAGCCACAGATAAACTTTGGGGAAAATTGCAGGAACTGCAGAAAGAAGAACGCGCAAAGGGCGGCGTCCTGGATATGGAGACAGAGATTGTTTCCAGCCTGACGGCTTACGGCCCGGGATACATTGACGAAGAAATGAAAGACCTGGAGGCGGTAGTAGGCCTTCAGACAGATAAGCCTCTTAAGAGGGCATTCATGCCGTACGGCGGTATCAAGATGGCAGAACAGGCATGTACGACTTATGGATATCAGCCGAGCGAAAAGCTGCATGAGATTTTTACTAAGTATCATAAAACTCATAATCAGGGGATTTTTGATATCTATACCCCTGAGATGAAAAAGGCTCGTCACAATAAGATTATAACAGGGCTTCCGGATACATACGGAAGGGGCCGTATTGTCGGTGATTACCGCCGTGTGGCTCTTTATGGGATTGACCGCCTGATAGAACAGAAAATGGTGGATTATAATGAAACCGAAAGACACGGCATGAAGGGAACAGATTTCCGCCTCAGGGAAGAAGTTGCAGATCAGTTAAAAGCACTCAAAGACATGAAAGAAATGGCTGCTGTCTATGGATTTGACATTTCCAGGCCGGCGAAAGATGCAAAGGAAGCGGCGCAGTGGCTGTACTTTGGTTATCTTGCGGCGATTAAGACACAGAACGGCGCCGCTATGAGTGTTGGAAGAATTTCTACGTTCCTGGATATTTATATTCAGAGAGATATGGAGAAGGGAGTTCTGACAGAGGCTAAGGCACAGGAACTGATTGACCACATGGTTATGAAGTTCAGAATGGTGAAGTTTGCCAGAGTTCCTTCTTACAATGAACTGTTTTCCGGTGATCCGGTATGGGCAACGCTGGAAGTTGCAGGTCTGGGACAGGACGGGCGCTCTATGGTGACAAAGAACGACTATCGTTTCCTGCATACACTGGAGAACATGGGACCGTCACCGGAGCCGAACCTGACGGTATTGTATTCCTCCCGTCTGCCGGAGGCTTTTAAGAATTATGTATCCCATATCTCTATTACCACGAGTTCCATCCAGTATGAGAACGATGACGTGATGCGTCCGGTATGGGGAGACGACTATTCTATCTGCTGCTGTGTATCTGCAACGCAGACAGGCAAGGAGATCCAGTTCTTCGGCGCCCGCGCCAATCTTGCAAAATGCCTGCTGTACGCAATCAACGGCGGTGTGGATGTAAAGACGAGAGAACAGGTGGCGCCTGCATACAAGCCGGTCACCACAGACTATCTGGATTACGACGATGTAATGGACAAATATGACAAGATGATGGACTGGCTGTCCAAACTGTATGTGGATACCCTGAATATGATCCATTATATGCATGATAAGTACTATTATGAGGCGGCAGAGATGGCTCTTATTGATACCGATGTAAGAAGAACATTTGCAACAGGTATCGCAGGTTTTTCACATGTAGTAGACTCTTTAAGTGCTGTAAAATATGCCAAAGTCAAAGTGATCCGCGATGAGACGGGAATGGCTGTTGATTATGAGACAGAGGGTGATTTCCCGAGATACGGAAACGATGACGACCGCGCGGACGACATTGCAATCTGGCTGCTTAAGACGTTCATGGGCAAACTGAAGAAATGCCATACATACAGAAATTCGGAGCCTACAACATCGATCCTTACCATCACGTCCAATGTGGTATACGGAAAAGCGACTGGCTCCATGCCGGACGGCAGAAAAGCAGGGGAACCGCTTGCGCCAGGAGCAAATCCTTCTTATGGTGCAGAGAAAAATGGACTGCTGGCATCCCTGAACTCTGTTGCAAAGCTTCCTTATGAGGAGGCACTGGACGGAATCTCCAACACCCAGACGATTAATCCGGGAGCGCTGGGAAATGACGATGCAGAGAGAATTGAGAATCTGACCCGTGTGCTGGACGGATATTTTGAGCAGGGGGCACACCATCTGAATGTCAATGTATTTGGAAAAGAAAAGCTGATCGATGCCATGGAGCATCCGGAAAAAGAAGAGTATGCCAACTTTACAATCCGTGTATCAGGATACGCGGTTAAGTTTATTGACCTGACACGCGAACAGCAGATGGACGTAATCTCCAGAACATGCCACGCAGATATGTAATCGGAAACTTACCGGCCCGCATACAAAAGGTTTTATAACCGGCGGGCCGATAAATATAGAAAGAAAAAATAATTTGGAAAGTTTCATTTTAGAGGTGATTAAGATGACAGAGCAGAACAATCTGAAAGGATATATCCATTCTCTTGAAAGCTTTGGTTCTGTAGACGGACCCGGCGTAAGATATATTATTTTCATGAGCGGATGCGCCATGCGCTGCCAGTTCTGCCATAATCCGGATACCTGGAATATGCAGTCGGGGACACAGTATACGGCTGACGAGCTGCTGAAACAGGCTGTGAAATACCGTTCTTACTGGGGGAGTAAGGGCGGTATTACCGTAAGCGGGGGAGAGCCGCTTCTTCAGATTGATTTTCTGACGGAATTGTTTCAAAAAGCAAAAGCAGAGGGAATCCATACGACACTGGACACAAGCGGGAACCCATTTACCAGGGATGAACCATTTTTCAGTAAGTTTCAAGAGCTGATGAAGTATACAGATCTGGTTCTGCTGGATATCAAGCACATGGATGAGAAGGAGCATGAGGTTCTGACAGGATGCACGAACCGGAATATTCTGGATCTGGCGGTCTGTCTGTCAGATATGGGGAAACCTGTCTGGATCAGGCATGTCCTTGTGCCGGGAAGAAGCGATAACGATGAGTATCTGCGAAAGCTGGATACGTTTATCGGGACGCTGAAGAATGTGGAGAAGGTGGAAGTGCTGCCCTATCATACGCTGGGGGTATTCAAGTGGAAAGAACTGGGGATGACATATCCGCTGGAGGGGGTGGAGCCGCCTTCACAGGAGCGCATAAAGAATGCGGAAGAGCTTTTGCATGTGCATGGGGGAGGCCGACAGCCGGAAGCTTCTGAATGAGGCCAGGGAAACGCCGGCCGGCGGCTTTCTGCATGAAGCACAGTGACGCCAGCCGGGAACTCCTACGAAAAAGGAGTGGCAGAAGCTCCGTATGAGTTTGATAACCATTCATTAAACTGAGTAAACAGCTATCCATTTTCACTGCAGTAAACGGTCATATTATCTACTGTTGGTACGTTTTGTTTGTTGAGCATTCTTTCGTACATATCTGCCTCCGTATTTGACGGCTTCTCTGAGTTATTTAACAGGAGGTATACCCGGACCAAGAAACTGATTCTCCCACTTTTTCATAACTTCGAGCTGTTCAGGTGTATGGAACCAGTGCTCACCATGTTCCATAACGGTAAGCCCGGCGTTGAATTTTTTGACAAATGTATCTACGGTTTCACGCCGTACCATGTTATCTTTACCTGCATATAATATCGTTGTCGGTGCCTTCCACATAAGAATCGGATGCTGCCTGGTATAAGTCAGATAATCCCATGAAAGGGTCTGCCCAAAATCTGTTGGAATTTCCCGTTCTTTTTGCAGCTGTTCTTCGGTTACCGCAGCCCACATCATCATATCTGTAATTAATTGTTCCATGTCTAAAACAGGGGAGACGAAGAGGCATTTCTCTAAATCATATTCAGCAAATGCAAGCATGCTGAACCATGCTCCGATACTGTTTGCGCGCAATGCGATGTGGCCCCACCCCTTTTTCAGGTATTCTCCGATACCGGTCAGTTCCGGAATCACATTCCAGGGCAGCAGTGCCTTATCATCTGTCCGCTCGCCGTGGTTTGGCAAGTCAATCCCAAGGACCTGGTATCCGCGTTGTACTGCGGTTTCCGCGAAACTGACGGCTTCTTCTTTATTGCCTCCCTGTCCATGGACAAAAAGAATAATTTTATCCGATGGTTTACCGAGCAATATCACCGGAATTTGATCTATCAAAAATTTTTCCTGTTCCATATTTGTTCTCCTGTTATAGATCCATATCGATTATTTCGTTACTACGGGTTTTCCGTCCGGATCGAGCAGAGGTGTAAATCCGGCTGCATTTCCATCCCTGTGGAATAAATAATTAACACCTGTTAAAGTATCTATCCATATTTCAACGACTGAAAGTGTGCCCTGTGAATAAATTTTCTGAAATCTGCTGTCATTTGACATCATCAAATCCTCCTTTATTTTATAATAGCATTGATAATACTGCTCGTTTTATTTACTTCCTCACTGGTCTGATATACTTCCAGAACCGCTCCGGATTAAAATAAAAGTAGATTAATCTGCCGGGTGTTGTGTCATAGCAATACCCGGTACCTGTAAAATCAAAGGATGACATTGCCTTTTCAACCATTTCCTCTACACTGCGGTTTTCCTGTTCATAGTCAAATGGCCCGTGTTCAAAAACAAGATACTCTGCCTCGGGAACATCAACCATAAGCATCTGCGGCGGCACTTCTCCCTTGTAATCAGCAGGGAGGCGTGCGCCGTAACACTCTGTACGTGGAATTCCCCAATCGCAGAGTCTGCCGTCCGGGTCATTCATGTAAGCCATGAGCTGGCCGCTGCTGCTGTTAGTTTCGCTTCCGCCATCGTCATCCAGCTTGCCCTTGATACTATCGAGTAAGCCGCAGATTGTTTCGCAGTCCTGTCCCGGGATGTGGCTTTGCTTTTCCCAAAAATCCCAATACCCATTACTTTCATAGTTTTTAATGTGCAAAAACTTGTGTGCCGGAATGGTTACAAAATAAATTTTAACGTCTTCTGTAGATTTCATCATACCAATCTCTCCAAATCCTAAAAAGTAGCGGTCGAAGGGGTTTATTTTTGTACGAAGAACGACTGGCCTGGGCCTTTTTCGGTATTCACTTGGGGTTACACCATATGTTTTCTTAAAAGCCCTGGTAAAAGCTTCATGCGATGAAAAACCATAATCAAAAGCAATATCCAGAAAACTTTTATCACTGTCACGCACCTCTTTTAGTGCAAAGGCTAATTTTCTATGCCGCAGATAATCCCGAAACTGCATGCCTGATATTTCCTTGAACTTTCTCGTTGTATAAAATTCGGAATAACCCAGTCTGCGTGAAAGAAAACGCAGTGTCAATGCTTCATCATTATAATTCTTAATACATCTGTCAATTTCATCTACGATGATTTGAATCTGTTTCTGCCACTCGTACATTCGTCCGTTCACCTCACTTCAATCACCCTGTATTTATTATAGAAGAACTGAGAGACTACTGCTTGATTCTACTTGCTGTATTTTATGTTCTTTTTTTAGCTCCGCTGCTTCACGGCTCCTCCTTCCCGGGCAGCCGTGCTTTGTGTTATGTTTATCAGTATAAGCATTTAACATCCGAAAATCAAGGCACGGATATATGATTTATAAAATGGGATGTTTTAGCAAGAAATGTGAAAATGATTCGTCGAAAATGCAGTACAATACTCTCAGAAGGTCAGAATGAAAACAAATAAAATTGATATGATTCGCGAGGGAATTAATTACATTGAGAACTGTAATGCATGTCCTTTGGTGATACTACATTCCGCAGTTTTGTTATAGATCCACATGCAGGGCATGAATTAGGGGACATCCTTTGAGTATACTAAATACTGCGGTATTATCTGGTATATTGTGAAGATTGTTCTCTAAAGGTATGATAATAATAAGCAGACGCCGGCGATACTGATATGAAGAAAGCGCTCATGCAAAAAGAGAAAGAACGATTTATCGAGAACAGGAGGAATTCAAATGGCTGCACCAGAAAAACTATACCCCAGGACAGGGGATAATCAGACCATCTATCTAAAAAATGTAATTTCCAATCCCAATATTGAGATAGGAGACTATACGATGTATAACGATTTTGTCAACGCCCCCGCGGCGTTCGAAAAAAACAATGTATTATATCATTATCCGATCAACGGGGATCATTTAAACATCGGAAAGTTTTGTTCCATTGCCTGTGGGGCAAAGTTTCTTTTTAACAGTGCGAATCATAAAATGGATTCCCTATCAACTTATCCTTTCCCCCTTTTTTTCGAAGAATGGGGACTCGACAGGAAAGACGTGGCAGATTCCTGGGACAATAAGGGCGATATTACAGTCGGCAATGATGTCTGGATCGGATATGAGGCTGTTATACTTGCAGGAGTTACCGTCGGTGATGGTGCGATTATAGGTGCCAGGGCCGTAGTGACAAAAGATGTTCCGCCATACGCAATTGTGGGCGGAGTTCCGGCAAAGCTGATTAAAAAAAGATTTTCAGAGGAAACAATTGCTTCCCTGTTGGAAATACAATGGTGGAACTGGTCCAAAGAAAAGATTGCGGAAAATATAGCCGCAATCAAATCCGGAAGTCTTGAACATTTAAAATAGTCATGAAATCTGGGGTGGAGGACACAGGACGGGGGCAGTGGATCAATTCGCATAAACATACATTTACTGTCCCCCGCCTCTCAATTCCCGCCCACAGCCCACTTCGCGCCCTTCCCTCCCACAAATCTACCATTTTCTGTATAATCCAGGTGCATCCGACGCATCCTATTGAGAAGAATGTATTGAGGTGAATGGTATGGTTGAAAAGTCAATTTGGGATATTTCTGCAGCATCAGCTAAAAGACCCCCGCTGCAGGGGGATATCGAGACGGATACGGTGATTATCGGCGGCGGGATGGCCGGGATTCTGACGGCTCATTTTCTGGAGCAGGCGGGGATGAAATGTGTTGTTTTGGAAGCGGATCGGATTGGGAGTGGACAGACAAGGAATACGACAGCTAAGGTGACTTCCCAGCATGGGATGATTTATGACAGGCTGCTGCAGAGTGAAGGCGCAGAAAAGGCGGGGCTTTATGCTGCGGCTAATCAGGAGGCGGTTGAGCGTTACCGGATACTGGCCAAAAAGTATCAGGGGGATATCGGGTGGAGCCAGTGTCCAGCCTATTTGTATACCACAGAGGATACAGGGGCGATCCGGCGGGAACATGAGGCTGTGAAACGGCTGGGACTTCCCATGCAGCTGACCGAGAAGACAGAGCTTCCTTTTCAGGTAAAGCTGGCGTTGAAAATGGAAGGGCAGGGACAGTTTCATCCTCTTCGGTTTTTGTACATGCTTGCGGAGGAACTGACCATATTTGAGCATACAAAAGTAACACATGTGGAGGAGAATGCAGCTGTTACAGCGCAGGGAACAGTACGTGCCCAAAAAGTTGTATTTGCCTGTCATTATCCTTTTTTGAACAGCCCGGGATATTATTTTATGCGTATGCACCAGGAGAGAAGCTATGTGCTCGCTGTAAAGAAAGCCGCCTCGCTGGATGGGATGTATTATGGCATTGATGAAGACGGATTATCCTTTCGGAGCGCCGGGGAATATCTGCTGCTCGGGGGCGGGGGACACCGAACCGGGAAAAATACAACCGGGACCTCTTACGAATACCTGAGCAGCAGGGCGGAAGCTTACTGGCCGGGATGCAAAGAAATGGCGCGCTGGTCGGCGCAGGATTGCATGACGCTGGATGGGATTCCCTATATTGGCCAGTACAGCAAAAGCAGTCCTGACTGGTATGTAGCTACAGGGTTTGGAAAATGGGGGATGACCAGCTCCATGGTTTCGGCTATGATTCTCTCTGACCTGATCTGCGGACGGCAGAGCCAGTACGCGGAGGTGTTTACACCAAGGCGGTTCCATCTGCAGTCTTCTGTGGGGACGCTGATCAAAGAAGGCGGATATGCAGTTTCAGGCCTTATCAGGCAGGCCGCGTCAATACCGAAAGAAAAGTTGGAAGATCTGCGTCCGGGTCATGGCGGGATCGTGGAGCATGATGGAAATAAATTCGGAGTATACAGGGAAGAGACAGGGAAAATCTATGCCATTTCCACTCGGTGTCCGCATCTGGGATGCCAGCTTGCATGGAATCCGGACGAAAAAAGCTGGGACTGCCCGTGCCACGGGTCACGGTTTGATTACCGGGGAAAACGGCTGGACGGGCCGGCACAGAATGATCTGGAATGTCATATCAGGAGGGAGAACTAGATGAAGGAAAAGTATTTTCACGGGGTGGGAAAAAAGGGCCCTTATTTTGAGGGCTGGTATCTGAAACACCAGAATCAGGGGAAAACCATTGCATTTATTCCGGCAGTGCATGCGGACAAGAACGGAAACTGGACGGCGTCTATCCAGGTGGTTCTGGATCATGGGGCATGGAATTTTACGTATCCAATCGAGATGTGCCTGATTCATGATAATGAATTTCAGGTTAATATCGGTGATAATTTATTTTCAGAAAAAGGGATTTCCGTCAGTATACACACGGACGAACTATCAGTAGAGGGAAAGATAGCCTATTCAGGTTTTCATAAGATCAGAGGAGATATCATGGGACCTTTCCGTTTTTTCCCGTTTATGCAGTGCAGCCACGGTGTGTTAAGTATGGCGCATAATCTGAAAGGTTCTCTGACTGTGAACGGAAAACAGATGGATTTTACCGGCGGCAGAGGTTATATCGAGACTGACAGGGGAGAATCATTTCCGGAGACGTACCTGTGGACCCAGTGCGGGTTTGGAGAAGTAAAGGATACGGACAGGAAGAAGCGCGGCAGTGCAGGGAAAAGACCACGAAATTATCAAAAAGCAAAGTTCGGGGCCGGAAAAAGACTGAATAAATTTGGAAACATGAAAAAGGCCAGAAAAAAACGGTACGGACTGGAAACAACGCATTGTGAGGTCGGAAAAAAACATAACGACTTCAGAAGGAGAGAAAATGCTGACCGTAAGAATGAGATGAACAGTATTATGGCGTCTGTTGCAGACATTCCGTTTCTGGGAATGCATTTCAGGGGCTGTATCTGTGCGGTTCATTACCAGGGGCGGGAATACCGTATGGGAACTTATTTTGGCGCCCGGATTACAGAATACCGTGAGGGGGCAGTGACACTGAAGCAGGGAAAACTGCTTTTGAAAGTCACGAAGCTCGGGGAAAAGTCTCACGGGCTCAGGGCTCCTTATGAGGGGAGTATGGACCGGATTATAAAAGAAAGTCCGGCCTGCAGTATGGAATATCAGTTGTGGAAGGGAAAAAAGCAGATCTTCTATCTGATATCGGAGCAGGCGTCCTACGAACAGGAATTTTCATAAAGTAATAGACGGGGCATTTCTAACATTTTTGTAATATAAGCCGGTTCTTCGAAAAAAATATGATACAATATCACCAGACGGCAGACTTCTGCTGTCTGATGTTGTATTCAGGAGTGGTGAAAATGAAAATTATGATTGTAGAAGACGATATGACATTGGCGAAGGAGCTGGTGCTGCTGTGCAGACGGTGGGGATTTGACGCGGTTTATACGGAACAGTTCGGTGATATTACAAATGAATATATCAGATGTCAGCCGGATCTGATTTTGATGGATATTAATCTGCCCTGTTACGACGGGTTCTATTGGTGCGAAAAGGTACGCCAGATTTCCAATGTGCCGCTTCTGTATCTTTCCAGCAGAGACCAGAATGCGGACAAGGTAATGGCAATGGCAGCGGGAGGGGACGATTATGTGGAAAAGCCGTTCGATCCGGAGCTGCTTCTGCTGAAAATCCGTGCTATGCTGCGGCGGGCCTATGAGTATACCACCAGTGAGCGTACATATCTCAATGGCGGTATGTATTACGAAAATGGGCAGTTTGCATGCGGCGGGCACACCGTGGATCTTACAAAATCTGAGAGCAAGATTATGGCTGCGCTCCTCGCCAGAAGAGGAAATGTGGTCAGCAGGGAAAAACTCATGCAGCAACTGTGGAACACGGATGAATTTGTGACAGATGCTTCGTTGAGCGTTCTTATTTCACGCCTCCGCTCGAAACTGAATGATGTTACGGGCGGAAGCGATATTATTGTAACGAAAAAGGGCATGGGGTATTATATAGAATGAAAAATTATCTGAAAGAGAAGCTTGGGGGTATTCTGACCTGTGTGATGGTCCTGGCTGTTATAAATCTGTACTTTGGGGTGCTGTGTGCAGATAGTGTATACTTTGCGGATCTTCTGTATCTGGATGGAATCCTTCTGGCCGCAGGGCTGTTTTACCTTGCACTTGGATACAGAAAATGGAAACAGATAACCCGCATTCTGGATGATGAGATACATAAGAACAGAGAAGAAGCCAGTCGTCTGCTCGGCAGCAGGGTTACAGATGTGATGTGCAGGATGGAGAAGGAAAATGCCGAGGATATCAGCATATTGCTGGAGGAGCGGGACGGACTGACAGATTATATTACAAGATGGGCACACGAAGTCAAGCTGCCGCTTTCTGCGCTGGGCCTGATGAATGAGAGAAATCCGGACGGGGAACTGCAGGGCGAGATGCAGGGATGCCTGGAGCGGATACAGCAGCTTCTGAACACCATGATGATGAGCAGCAAGCTGAAAAATATGGAAAATGATGTGCGCTATGAGAAGGTTTATCTGGAGGAAGCGGTGAATGAGGCCCTGAAGAATCAGTCTTATTTTCTGATCCGGGAACATTTCCAGATTGAAAAGATACTGGAGGGTGCCACGGTGTATAGCGACAGGAGGTGGCTTGTCTATATGTTGGATCAGCTCATTGGAAATGCGGTAAAATACAGGGCGCAGCAGCCGTCGCTTACCTTTGAAGCAAAATGTATTTCAGCGGATGAAGTGAAGCTTACAGTGAAAGACAACGGGATCGGAATCGCAGAAGGCGAGATTCCTTATATTTTTGACAGAGGTTATATTGGAAGCAACCTGAGAAGCGGGGATTATCGTTCTACCGGGATGGGGCTTTATTTCGTGAAGGAGACGGCCGGGCATCTTGGTATCCGGCTGGAGGCATATTCCAGGCAGGGGGAGGGCACACGGTTTGAACTTCGGTTTTTTAACAACACGGCATATTTTAATATGGACATTGATGCAAAGAGGCAGGCAGAAGAATAAACATTGCGGAGGGATTCTGGCTAAATCTCAATGTGTCAGTACACTAGTATTGCAATGATACGGCAATCTTGCAGAAATGTTAGATATAAGAGGGGACTGTTATCCGAATGAAAGGATTTCCGACCCTCTTTTTGTTACAATTTTAGTGATAAAAGGAGGTATTCGTAATATGAAGAAAATAATGGAAATCAGAAATCTTGTAAAAAGTTTTGGAAGAAGGGAATATGAATCCCAGGTTCTGAAAGGGATTAACCTGGATATTCAGGAGCAGGACTTTGTGGCCATCATGGGGCCAAGCGGTGCCGGGAAGTCAACGCTTTTAAATATGCTCTCCACACTGGACAAACCGACCAGGGGGCAGATCTTTCTGGACGGGGAGGACGTGACAAAGGCGGACAATAAGCGTCTGTCAGTGATACGCAGGGATAAAATCGGTTTCATTTTCCAGGAGTATAATCTTCTTGACAATATGACTCTGGAAGACAATATTGCTCTTCCGCTGTCCCTGAACGGGGTAAAGAGCCGTGAGGTGCAGAAACGGGTCCAGAACATGGCAAAGCTTTTCCAGCTGGAGGAACATCTTTCCAAATACCCATATCAGCTGTCGGGAGGACAGAAGCAGAGAGGTGCAAGTGCCCGGGCATTGATCACAGAACCGAAGATTATCTTTGCTGATGAGCCGACCGGAGCGCTTGACTCCAGGTCCAGCCGGGATCTGCTTATGAGTCTGAAAGCGGCAAATGACTCCGGGCGCGCTACGATTCTGATGGTGACACATGATGCCTATACGGCAAGTTACGCAAAGCAGGTCTACATGCTCTCCGACGGCCAGGTACAGTGCAGGCTGAACAGTATGGGGGACAGAAAAGTCTTTTACGAAGAGATTATGGAACTGCTCGCGTCCATGGGAGGTGAGCGGTAGATGAGTTTGTGCAGACTGGCATTTTCCAACTTTAAAAGAAGCGTGCGGGAATATGCGGCATTGATTATATCCCTCGCATTTTCCGTTTTTATATTTTTTAACTTTCAGAATATTCTTTATTCTGACTCCATGGATGTTCTGAACAGCATGAAAAAAGACTACATTGACATGGTCGTACATGCGGCTTCCGTAGTTTTTGGGGTATTCTTATTCTTCTTTATCTGGTATGCAACAAATGTATTTCTGAATCAGCGGAAAAAAGAGATCGGGATCTATACATTTATGGGGCTGGATAACGTGCGTATTGGGAAAATGTATGCACTGGAGGCGTTATTTATCGGCATATTCTCTCTGCTGGCAGGACTGCTGTCAGGGGCTGTATTTTCAAAATTATTTCAAATGCTGCTGATGAAACTTTCGGAAATCAGCGTAGATATCCGTTTTTCTTTTTCTGTAAAACCTATACTGATCACATCGGCTGTATTTTTTGTCATATTCGGTCTGATGATACTGAAAGGTTATGTGTCAATTACAAGAAGCAGCGTGCTGAACATGCTTTCTGGCGCAAAACAGGAAGAAATGAAACCGGAAAAGGTATGGCTGGCCGCCTTAAAATCTGTGGCAGGTGTGGCTGTTCTGGCAGCTGGTTATGTATGTGCAATAAAAACAGGTGATCTGGATACTCTGGGGTATACACTGATGGCAGTCATACTGGTAATTGCAGGGGTATACCTGCTGTTTGGCGGTGCAATTCCGTTTTTTATCAGAAGGCTGACCAGGAACAAGCATTTCCTGTATCATAAGCAGCGGAGCCTCTGGGTGAATAATCTGGCATTCAGGATCCGGAGAAATTACCGCACATATGCCATGGTAACGATTCTGATGATTTGTTCCGTGACGGTACTGGGGACAGCCATTGCCATGAAACAGCGCTACGATAAGATGGTGCACTTTCAAGATACTTTCACATATCAGGTAGTCAGTTCACATGAGATGGATATGGAAGAGATCGAAGCGGGAATATCCCAGAATAATAAGGTGGAATATAAGGCGGAGGCGTCCTATCTGATTCTGGACCCCAGTATGTTCCATACCGAATATACAAACTTTACGTACGGTATTATACCTTTTTCCCAGGTGAAAAATATTGCTGAACAGGCAGGCCTGCCTTTCGAATACACCGAATTGAAAAAGGATGAAGCGATCAAGCTTTCGCACATTATACTGATGAGTCTTGCAGGGCAGGATGCAAAGGATGTACAGATCGGGGATTCCACTTACCGTGTTATCGCAGAAGAGGATACAGCGTTTCTGGGTACCATGCAGGAACAGATGGATATTTATGTACTTAATGACGAGGTATATAAAGAACTGGAACCCATGGGTACACTTCTGCACATGTATAACTATAAGATTGAGGATACTTCCAATGCTGACGCATCCCGGCCTTATCTGAAGAGTCTCGCTGAAACAGATGAAAACGGACAGATGCAGGTAGGGGTCAACTTTTCCGGCTCTGAGAACAACACAGAGGCCTGGATCCGCGTCATGTACTCTCTTTGCGTGTTCATGTTTGTAACACTGATCCTTGCAGGAGGCAGCATTATCTTCATCAAACTGAATAATGATGCCTACGAAGACGGCGAGAGGTACCGGGTTCTGCGCAAACTTGGGATCGGCGAGGACACACTGTACAAGTCTATGAAAAACGAGATTCGTTTCACTTATTATTGTCCTTTCGTACTCATGGCAGTGTCCTCCTGGTTTGCGATCCGGGCGCTGGGAAATGTAATGAAAGAAGATTTGCTCCGCGTGAATCTGTATAGCGCAGCGTCCATACTGGTTGTATTCACACTGATCTATCTGGTGTCAGTACGGGTGTTCCGGAGAAAGGTCCTGGATAAGCAGGAAAAATAATAAGGAAAAGGTATATCCTTCATTACTCTTTAAACAAAGAAAAGCATCAGGGCGTGTTTGACAATTCTTGTATATAGCCAATTGGGAGAAGTAGTTACGGTTCAGACCATGCTGTGCATGTACTGTACAGCATCGGAGCCACAACGAAAAGCAGCCAATGAACCATATACATAAATTATCAAACACGTCCTAATTTTATTTAGGATTTGTGTTAAAATGGGAACAGATAAACCAGTAGAAAACAAAAACAGGAGGTACTTAAAATGGAACGCTTTATAATGGACGGTTTTCAAATCCAGATTCCGTTAGATGAGCTGACAAAAAGGCTGTGTCTTGCTGATGAAGAAGATGTGGAACTGATGCGGAAGAAACTGGCTGAGGCTCTGGCAATTGCATGCCCCAAGGCTCTGTACAGAATATGCAAGGTGAACGGGATAGAAGACGATACTGTTCAGATTGAGGGAAAGGAATTCCATAGTAAGGTTCTTGCTGCGCGTCTGAAAGATGTACATCATGTATTTGCCTATGTGGTAACGTGCGGAACAGAAGTGGATGAGTGGAGTCGTAAGGAAAAAGACTACATAGTCAATCTATGGCTGGATATTTTAAAGGAGATGATTCTGGGGGAAGCCCGGATACAATTTCAGACAGCTTTATGTGAACGCTATGGGATTCCAAAACTATCTTCCATGGGTCCCGGTTCAGGGAATCTGGATACCTGGCCCATTGCCCAGCAAAGACCGCTGTTCGAACTGCTGGAAAATGTGACCGAAGACACGGGAGTGGTACTGACGGCCAGTTATCTGATGCATCCTACGAAATCAGTGTCTGGTGTTTTGTTTCCTTCGGATAAAGAATTTGTGACCTGCTCTTTGTGTAAACGAACGAACTGCCAGAACAGGCGGGAGCCTTATAAGGAGCATACAGATATTTAAATAGAAACTCTGTTAAATGAAAGCGGAGGTGTTACTAACTATTCGGTAAATGAAATTCTATTCTTTTGCTTAAAAGCCTGCTCAATAATAAGTGCATCGATAGGCCTGATACTAAGAAAAAGAACATAATTCTATAAATCGTCAGATAGAGAGATTCCTCTCTATCTCTGGCAAAAGTTTTTGGAGCAGTGCCTAGTACATCGTCTAATAATTAACTGCCACTTAAGCAGACCTAAATTTTCGATAGCACTGCTCCCCAAGCCTCAGCGTAGCCCACTACGCCTGCGTTTGTGAAGCAGCACTCTCAAAAATTTATCTCAGCTTAAGAGTCAGTTACTTATTTTACGATGTACTAGTACATCCAAAAACTGTATTAGAGCATATAATGTGCGTATTTATAGATATTTTATTTGTAACAAAATAAAAAATATGATAAAGTAAACATACCCAGAAAACAATCATGGGGGTACATTTCAAACATTCTTTATATTCATTAACAGATGAGATTATCAATCTCATTCTTTCAGGCAGATTCGCCGGATAATTCATGTTTGAAAAAGAAAAATATAAAAAAGTAACAGGAAGGTGATACGTATTGGAAGAGTGATACTTGTCGATGGTATCAAGCGTTTTCAACGGAGAAAGACTGACAAGGAGAAAATTGAATATGGGGAAAAATAATGTATATATGAAACACTGGCTCTCAGATAAGGGACGCTTCGCTGATTTAATAAACGGTTCTCTTTATCAGGGAAGGCAGGTCTTTACAGCAGAAAATATATCGCTTGAAGATGGGGACCAGGGGCTGGTCCTTAAGAAAACAGATGGGAAAGAAATTGCGGTTCAGAGATACCGCGACATTATGATGAGAGCGGTTGACGGCACAAGGATTGTGGTGCTGGCGTGTGAGAACCAGGATGAGATTCATTATGCTATGCCTGTGCGGGAGATGCTGTATGATGCCTTGAGCTATGTGGATCAGGTCAATGCCCTGCGGAAAAATCACAGGGAAAAGAAGGATATAAAAGAATCAGCCGAGTTTATTTCCGGGATGAAAAAGATGGATTTATTGTCGCCTGTCTTGAATATTGTTTTTTATTATGGAGAAGATGAATGGGACGGGAGCCTGGATTTGCATGGACTTCTGGGACTGGATCGGATAGACTACAGAATGCTGAAAAAATATGTGCCAAATTACAGGATTAACCTGATAGATCCAAAGAAACTGGAAAACCTGGAGTGTTTTCAAACAGATTTACAGATCATATTCGGCATGTTAAAATATAGAAAAAACAAAGAGGGAATGAGAAGCTATGTGCAGAATAACAGATCATATTTTGCACAGGTTGATCAGGATTCTTATAATGCCGTTCGTGCAATGTTGGGATCAGAACAGCATTTGAAAGCAGTAAAGGCGAAAGCGGGAGGTACTGTGAATATGTGTAAAGCATTGGAAGATTTATATCAGGATGGCGTAGAAGAAGGAATTGAAAAGGGAATTAAAGTAATGGTGCAGGATTATTTGGAAGAAGGATATTGTAAGGAAAAAATTCTGGATAAGCTGACAAAGGGCTTCTCATTGAATCAGGAAGAGTCCCGGAGGTATTATGAGAGGTTTGCTAAGTCCGTAAGATAGTGGACAGTCCAGGGAACGTAATAGTTATTAACATTAAGAAGAATTCATTTATACCTTAAATGCTTCCTTTTTGTTTTGGAGTTCCCCGGCGAAAATATTAGGATAAATAATCCGGATAAATAATCCGAAAAAATAATCATAGATTCATGTTGAGTTCGATCCGCTTTACATATATAATGGATAGACGGGTTTTGGGGTGAGGGCAAAATAATATACCTGATAGCACCCCGTAATTCATGCCCAGCGGGTGGGTCTGCAGTTATATTGCAGAAGTGCATGTTGCCTGGGATATGAACCGGATTCATTAGGAATTGTAAAGGAGATTTTGTATGAGTATCTTAAATGTTGAGCATCTTTCGCATGGGTTTGGGGATCGTGCTATTTTTCAGGATGTTTCATTCCGACTGCTCCGGGGCGAGCATATTGGTCTGATTGGGGCAAATGGGGAAGGCAAATCTACATTTTTAAATATTGTGATTGGAAAACTTCGTCCGGATGAAGGAAAGGTTGAGTGGGCAAAGGATATCAGAGTTGGCTATCTGGATCAGCATACGGTCCTGGAAAAGGGAATGACGGTTCGGGATGTCCTGAAGACGGCATTTTCTTATCTTTTTGAGCTGGAGGAGAAGATGAATCACATCTGTGACAGCCTGGGAGAGGCGGATGCGGATGAGATGGAGCGTCTGATGGAGGAACTGGGAACGATTCAAGATACGCTGACACTGCATGATTTTTATGTCATTGACGCCAAAGTGGAAGAAGTGGCGCGTGCCCTTGGATTGCTGGAGCTGGGACTGGAGCGGGATGTAACGGAGCTGAGCGGCGGACAGAGGACCAGGATTCTGCTTGGGAAACTGCTGCTGGAAAAACCGGACATTCTGCTGCTGGACGAGCCGACAAACTATTTGGATGAGGAGCATATCAACTGGCTGAAACGGTATCTGACTGAGTATGAGAATGCGTTTATACTGATTTCACATGATATTCCGTTTCTGGATGAAGTAGTCAATATTATTTATCATATGGAGAATCAGAGTCTGGACCGTTATGTGGGAAATTATGAGGACTTCCAGAGAGTTTATGAGGTGAAAAAGTCTCAGCTGGAGGCTGCATACAAGAGGCAGCAGCAGGAGATCAGCCAGCTGAAAGATTTTGTCGCACGTAATAAGGCGAGGGTTTCCACAAGGAATATGGCAATGTCCCGCCAGAAAAAGCTGGATAAAATGGAAGTTATAGAGCTGGCAGCAGAACGTCCGAAGCCGGAATTTCATTTTAAACAGGGGCGCACACCGGGAAAATATATATTTGAAACAAAAGATTTTGTGATTGGATATGATGAACCATTATCAAAACCGCTGGATATTTCCCTGGAGAGAGGGCAGAAGATTGCGCTGACCGGTGCCAATGGGATTGGTAAGACAACGTTGATCCGTAGTATTATGGGACTTGTGAAACCGCTGAAGGGAAGCTGTGAACTGGGTGAAAATCTATCTGTCGGGTATTTTGAACAGGAAGGGGACGGGAACAACAGGACAACTTGTATCGAAGAGATCTGGAGCGAATTTCCTTCCTTTACCCAGTATGAAGTGCGTTCTGCGCTGGCAAAATGCGGCCTGACTACGAAGCATATAGAGAGCCAGGTCCGGGTTTTGAGCGGCGGGGAGCAGGCAAAGGTGCGTCTGTGCAAACTGATCAACCGGGAGAACAATGTGCTGATGCTCGATGAGCCGACCAACCACCTGGATGTGGAGGCAAAGGAGGCGCTGAAAGAGGCGCTGAAGGAATACAGAGGGACAATCCTGCTGATCTGCCATGAACCTGAATTCTATCAGGATATCGTCCAGGAAGTCTGGGACTGCACCCGTTGGACGACTCGGGTAGTTTGAGGGGGCGGAGGGACGCCTTCCTGAAATGCTAAGCG